>JBEKTQ010000001.1:0-226534 GCA_049515895.1 Bathyarchaeia archaeon
GGAACAACAAGCTACTTCTCATTCTTGTCATGCGGAATGCTTGCTTTCATCGTCCTCTTCACTTCCGCGTTCAGCGGAATGTCAGTAGTCTTCGACCGTAGATTCGGTTTCCTAAACAAAGCACTGAGCACACCAGTTGCACGCGGATCAATTGTGATGGGCAAAATCCTACAGAGCGTCGGTAGATCTCTGATACAAGCAGCCGTAGTTCTAGTGATTGCAGTAGCTCTCGGGATGGATACGGCGCATTTCACCCCTCAAGGAATCGCCGGTGCATTCGTCGTCATCTTCCTTATGGCCGTCGGGTTATCTGCTTTGTTCACTGTGCTCGCGCTAAGATCAGGTGATTGGCAAACACAAATGGCAGTCATAAACCTACTCAACCTCCCACTACTATTTGCAAGTAATGCATTGTTTCCAGTAAAAATAATGCCAGCTTGGCTTCAAGACGTCGTAAAAGTTAACCCAGTAAGCTACGCAGTTGACGGAATAAGACAAGTGTTGATTGGAGCGACAGGCATGAATAGTCTCTTGCTTGACTTCGCGGTTGTGACAGGATTCGCGATAATATTATCTGCGATCGGGATAGTTCTCTCCTGGAGATTCCTCTCTAAGTAACCTCGCGACAAAACAGAAAAAAGTCGCTTACCCCATCGCAAGCAAAGGAACAATAACATCGTAAATTGTGGCTTCAGCGGCGAAAGCAAAAAAGAAAAACTGACTTGCCAAGACCAAGAAATAGACGTCAATGACCTTCACAAAACCCTTTCTTTTATTGGAATTTCAAGAAGTCAGCAGAGCAGTCATTGTTACCGATAGCACAGTAGTCGCCATTGACGGTTGCTGTGAGAATCTCTTTGTCAACCAAGGTGACCGATCTTGGTGTATAGTGGCTCAAACTCTGACAAGTCAAGCGGTTTTCCTCGCACGTTTGAGAGCACTTGGACACAGAGCAATCCGAGGTCTCTTACTGATCTTTCAACTTCGTCAACAGCCTCTTCTACATAAAGAAGAGAAACCGTTGCTATTCCCTTAAAACGATCATGCGAATCCGGAAAACTGTAAGCTCACATTTTTTGGTGAGGTCTATGCTTGGCTTCCATTTTTTCTCTTTTCAAGTCTGCAATAGATAATGTTGCAAACTCAACTAATTCTTGATCATGCGTGAAAAGGTATGTTACGCCGAGGCGTTCTCTACTTAATAATTTATGGGTGTGCACGCGTCGGCTTGGCTAGAAATGAGAAAAAGACTCAAAAGCTGTTTGTCGAGAAAGCAATTATGTATTGAATAGTAATGGGGCTGATGCCTTTTCAATCTCTAAACTAGCAATGTACTCGCGGTCTTTTGGCGGATTCTTGTCTCTCTCTTTTTCAAACACGATTTTGGTTTTCCAACCTAAGTGTTCGGCCGCGAGTTGCAAGTGACAAATAGCAATACCCACATTGAGAGAGAAATAGCTGCCGCCGACGATGCTTCTGAGAAAGCCGGGTTTGGCTGAATAGGCATGGATCAAACTCTTGTCGCCGGTGAAGTACCAATTCTGCAGGTTGATTGCTGATGGGGCTAGGCGGGCGGGTTCCAACAATTCATCAGCGCCCTGGATGTTGCTTATCTCTGAGAGAGGTTTTCTTTTAAACTGTGAAATGCCGGTTCTGTGCAGTGTTTCCTTTGGATTTCCAAACGACATCAAAATGATGAATTCTAGGCTTGAAGACTCCCTTACTTCCTTGGTGGGTTGAGGAATGCCTAGCCAGCAACTGCCTGTGCCGGTCGCTGAAAAATAAAGATCCATTTGCTGCAGCATGAAACCCATGTTGGCTTTGTATGTGTCCTTTGCTTCGGAGAATGCTGCTATGTAATGGGGTGCTTTGTTCATGCCCTTTCGGGTTACTTGATCCGGCGAAATAATCTTGAACTCTGTCTTAATTCCCGTGGACATTGGCTTTAGAGAGCCCAGGTTCTTGGAAATCTCTTCTAGGCGATTTTGGTCAAGTTGAGCGGAATCATAATTTCGAATTGATTTTCTCTTGAAAATCGCTTCGTACAGATCATTCTCATTCATTTTCTCACACTAAATAATCACAAGTTGACTGCTAGTAAAAGCTTCCTTTGCGGCACGAGTCTACGCAGAGGATGATGGCTGGAAAATGCGGGTATCGTGAGAGATCGACCGGTCAGCTGCCAACCGCGGGTTTCGGGAGATTTTAAGAGATTTAAAGACTTAACCTGCAGCCAATCCAAGCAACATTTCAAGAAAGCAACCCAAACCACAAAGAAAAAAATTGCGCAGAGAAACGCGGCATTTAAGGTTACTCTCCGGCGCCACAGACTTCACATTCATGCTCGTTGCTAAACCAGTTATAGTCTTTCCCTGCCATGAATTTCTAAAATCCAACCACAACCAAAAAGGAATACAAAAAAACTTATCAAGCAAACGGAGGATAAGCAAAAGCGATTGCCATGTCGAAACAGGAAGCACCTGCCAAGGAGTTACCTCTAGGCGAACGATTGCGCAACCGCTTTAGAAATCGGTCGGGCAAAAGAAAAAAGCGCGGGAATGACCAGCGGGAGGCTGACGAGAAATATCGGGAGTGGCTTGAGAAGAATAAGCAGAAGCCGACTGAATCGGCGAGTGCTGAGGGCGAAGAGGGGCAGGAAGAGAACTCGGATCAAAGCGTTTACGAACCGGACAACCCCGAAGCCACCCAAGAAGACGACATGGAAGAGGACCTGGCACTACTAGACGAAGAAGACGATTTATGGTAAACAATGCCTCTTAACGAAATCTGCCAAAAGTTATCAGTAACCTAGTGATGGATCGACCAAAACTTGATTGTTAAAGCAACGAAGTGCACAGAGCGCTTTTGGAGTTGCTTGCAGGCCACTAAAGTGACCTTTTATGGGAGGCCTTAATGATACAGCACAATGTAGAAAAAAGCAAGCAATATGGGACTGGTCTAATGATTCGTTTGTCTAACCGATTGAAAACGTAACTCATTAGAAGTTCGCTTAACACGCGAACCCCCTTCGGTCAAGATGAGAGCTTTTTCTATTATTTGTCACTAACTACCGACTATATTCAAAACATAGAGAAGGGGCAGCAGGGGATTTGGACAAACCTTTTAAGGCTTAAACGGCGAATTTCATTCACAGCGTGGAGCTATCGTAGGAAACATCTCTGGATGTTTCCCTGGGTCTCAGATAGAGACTTAGATCGCTTGACGTGATGAAGGCAAATTGCCTTTAGTCCGGAGTGGTAACGAATGAAAGAAAAAAGCGAAACTAGAAGAGGAATAGCTGGAATTGGCTCCGTTAGGGCCAAACAGCGACACAACAATAATCAGAAAATCGAAAATATTGAGCAATCAAAAAACGAAGAACTCGGAATCATAACAGTTGTTCCAACAAAGTCTAGACCTGCACTCCTAGAGAAGGCACTCATGAGCGTTGCAGAGCAAACTCGACCCCCTAACGAACTAATAATTGTTGGAGAACAAGCAACAGATTTTCCTTCGAACAAAAGAATTATAGAAAAAAAACTCATTGATACAAAAATTCACTGGCTTCTAAATGCAAGAACAAAAAACCTTTCTGGCTCAATAAACACGGCAGTACAATTCCTCATTAGCGAAGGAATAAACCCGTATTCGACGTACCTTGCGTTATTAGATGACGATGACTTATGGGAGTCAGGATACCTCCAAACGGCGTATGAACAACTCATCAAAGGGAACAAGGATCTGGTCATCTCAGGGATTATCCGCCATAATACAAGAAACGACGTAGGAATCAAGCAAACTATACCCAACTATATCGACCAAAAGATGTTTCTAACGGGCAACCCCCACATTCAAGGGTCAAATCTCTTTGTGAAAATGAGCACTTTCCTCAGAGCAGGAGGATTTGATGAAAACCTGCCAAGCACCACAGATCGAGATTTCATGACCCGTGCGCTGGACTTAGGAGATATAACTTATGCAAGTACTGGCAAGCATCTAGTTCATCATTACGCCGACCTACCAAATCGCCTTTCAACCTACGGTTCCGAAGCCAAAATCACAGGGCTAACTCGCTTTTTCCAGAAGTATAAAGATAGAATGACAAACGAAGAAATACTGCAATTCAAGCAAAGAGCAACAAACCTCTTCGGATGGACAGAAACAGCAGCCGAAAAAGAAACGACTCCCTTAAACATTCCAACCCCAACAATAGGGAAAACCACGCACAAATTTCATTTAACCATCGGCTTTACTGTTTCCCACCTATCATGCGCTAGCAAACTTATGCAAGACCTCGAAAGCTTTCAGAAAAACTTCCCACAACCTATCTCACTGGTGATTTTAGACAACACCGGAACGCCAAAACTGCTACAACAAATAATCCAAGCAAACAAATCGAGCTTCTACACAATCAGAATTATTCCTGAAGGTGAAGTTGAGAAAGACGCTCAAGCAGGCAAACTAGGGACATTTTACATAAGTAAAGAACGGAGGAAAGGACCAAGCTTCGGGAGAACAGCACTTCACCGGTATCTGTACCTGACAGGCATGGAACTTGAAAAACCCGTCTTCTGGATACTCGACGACGATGTTAGAATAGACAGAATATACTACGCTTCTAATTGTCAAACAATTACTCCAGCCCAATTTGCACAAATCTTAGGGTACTTGCTTGAAAAGAAAATCGCTATTTCTGTCGGGGGTATAATGGGAGACCCTCCTTTGCCAATAGCCTGTTCAACCCGCGGGCAATTACTTGAACTTAACAACTACCTTAGAAGCTACCGTTCAAACAAGACTCCTGAGAAAGAAGCAAACACAGACGCGATTGCACAAAAGTTCCCCGACCAATATTACGATCTATCAATTAATTACTACAACCATTTGGAAACTCCAGTCAAATCTTTTCTAAATCGCCGGAATAGGGATTTTACTATCTCTCAAGGTATCGATGCACTTCTGGAAGGCAAAAACCTGCTTAGACCATCGTTGCCCTGCAAAGGTGAGAACAAGATGCGAGGAGGCAACACAATCGTGACAGACATTGAATGCCTTCGAACCTACCCTAACTGTTCCCCCAGAATAAACGGGATTGAAACAAGGAGGGGCGACACCATCTGGGTAGAACTGAACCGATACCTCGGAGGGGAAATGGTTGGCAAAGAAAACAAACAAGTCATCAGCCTCCCCTTATTTCTTAAACAAGAACGAGCGCCAACATTCAAACCAAAACTGCTAAGCAATTCACTAGCAGCCGACCTTCTAGGCGGAGCCTTTGTCAGAGCATTAACTGACCTGATAAAAACGAAAAACGAAATCGGCAAAGAGGCAATGGACATCGGCGACGCCCTTGCTTTCTCCAAAGAAGACTGCCAAAGAGTAATTGCTGAAACCACCCAAAATCTCGAACGACGAAAAGCCATTCTAATAATGAGCGCATGGAGAATAAGCGGTCTTATTCAAACAATCGAGCACCAAATCAACAGCGACAACTTCGCCGCAACCACATTGAACCAAAATGAGGTGAACCAACTAGAGGCAGTTCTTGATTGGATCCAACAAGAGATATCAGTTAGAGATGTAACCGAGTTCTGCCAAAAATTGAAAAACGGGTTGAATGAAGGCATAAGCCAATATCTCCTCGAATACAAAAGAAACAGACAGCAATTCTCAAGCGACCTCAACCTCGAACCGACCAAAGTACAAGACAAAATCGCTCAAAAACTCATTCAAAAGCACTTCGGCGTTACCTCAGTTGAGTTGATCGGTCAAGGACAAGAAGGGTTAGTGTACAGCGATGGCAGCAAGGCATACAAGTACTTCATCAGCAACAGATTCCAAAGGAAAGTCGGATTGCTTGATCTTATTAAGAATAAGCTGAACGCGTCTGCACATCTTAGGCGCATCGTAACGATAGAAAACATCATTGTGGAAGGAAATCAGGTGTTGCTGAGAATGCCCTTGATAGAAGGTAACCATTACTCAGGCGGCAGGATAAACGAAATCCTTGAATTTCTGAGAGAATGCAAGGAAACTGGTATAGTTACTACGAACATTTGGCCAGAAAACCTAATCGTTGGCAAAAACGGTTTGGTTTACGTAGACATCGGCAGAAGCATTGCTCCTTATCAGGAAAACCTCTTCAACGAGATGTGCAAAAGAGCTTTTCTTACTTACCGATGGCATTTCAGACCTGACCTGAAAGAACTGCTAACAAAAAGCCTCTACGAAACAAACATGCCGGAACTTTTCGGATTTGAAGAGTTTAAAAAAGCAATCAAACAAATTGACGTCCACACTCAAATGGATAAGTACTTGATCAAAGCGTGCCTCAAATCAAAACCCAAGAGAGTGCTAGACTTTGGCTGCGGAACAGGAGCAATTGCGGACAAGCTCGCAGAAAACGGCTCTGATGTCGACTGCTATGACCCAGATCCTACAAGGTTCACCATCCGGCCACATAAACAAACTGTGACCTTGCTATCGGAAGAAGACTTGAAAAGTCGAATCGAGGCACATCAAAACTACGACTTGGTTTTATGTAATTTAGTGCTCTGCTCAATAGAATCTGAGAATGAAGTCCAACGGACAATGCACAAGCTTAGAGCTTTAACCTCTCAAAGCGGCAGTGTCATAATTGGGATATGCAACCCGCTCTCAGATGAAGTGAAAACTAGCCCGAGCCAATCAAGAACCATCTCATCAGAAAACAAATACCACATGCATTATCCGATTACTGAAATTACCCCTAAAGGGAAACAGAGAACAGATTGGCACCGACCCATAAGCTGGTACGTCCACCTTGCCCACAAAGCAGGCCTCGAAATAAAAGAAACAATCGAAGTGCCCAGCGTAGACATCGAAAGACTTTCGCCCAGTAGTGACCAAATCCTGCTGGTACTTCAACCCATACAAAGACCCAAACAAACCAAAACCGTCTCACTCATGATTAAAGCCAGCGGAATGGAATGGCAAACCATAGAAAAACAAGTTAAGCACATCGTCTCGCAACTTGAGGGACCACAAGAATTCTTCGAAAAAATTCTCGTCACAGATAACGCAACAGTAGGGTTCGCAAGGCAATATTCAACCGTGAACTTGGAGAAGTTCCAACAAGCTCTTCAAAAACTCGTAAATGATCATCTAATTGATCGAGTAATATCAGCTCCGACAGATGAGAATGAGATCAAGCAAATTTACGTCAAATGGTTCGGAGTAGAGTGCTCCAAGCCCAGAGCAATCAACGGACAACCTACCTACATGACACTCTACGGACTCGACCAATGCAAAGGCGACTACGTGCTACAAACTGACTGCGACTGCATTTTCTTCCGATGTGAACGTTCAAACGATTACCTTAGAGAAATGGTCCATCTCTTTGAAAGCGACCCCACGGCTGTAACCGTAGCTTTGCCAATTTCGTACAAAGAAACTCAACCTTACAAAAAAGAAAACGAAAACAAACCCTTCCGAGTCGAAGTCAGATGCTGCCTACTAAACATGGCAAAGCTGAAGTCAATGCTGCCGTTGAAAAATGAAACACAAAACAACCAACTAAAACTGCCCTGGCATCGAATCTTGGACCTAGCTATTCAGGAAGGAAAAGCTAGTTCTTATCGAGTAGGAAACCCTCAAACATGCTTCGTTCACGTTCCAAACTTTAGAAAAACCGACACCAACGATTGGATGAGCATAATCGACGCAGCAGAAGCAGGGTCGATGATTCCACAGCAATTAAACAATATACAGATAGTTGGAGAAGCGGCAGACTGGCTGGGCAAAAGAAACGAGGAAATGATAATACTCATGCGCGGAAGAAATGTTCCTCTATCCAAAATACGCCGCTGTGTAGAGTCGTTGCAAGCTCAGTCTTTCAAAGATTGGTCAGCAGTAATAATTGACGCAAGCTCTTCAAACGGCCATGAAGAACTCTTCAAATATACGCTCAAAAACACATTTGGCGACAAAGTAACCTATGTGCACAACCACGTTCTAATGAGCCCGATGGAAAACATAGACTACGTAACTAGCAGCATATGTACAAACCCGCAATCTATCATCGTCCACTTAGACCTGGATGACGCCCTTATCGGAACAGACGCTTTAAACAAGGTCAAAGAAGCATACCAGAAGGGAGCTGACGTCACGGTCGGGTCAATGCTTCGAACAGACAAGCAAACAGAATACAAAGTTACCTTCCAAAGCCCGCGAGAGAACAGAGGGGGAAACATCTGGCAGCATCTCAGAACCTACCGTAAACACCTCTATGACAGAGTGCCCAAAGACTATTTCCAAATAGATGGCGGATGGGTTAAACACGGCGAGGATTGGGCGTTCATGATACCAATAGCCGAACTAGCCAAAAAACCCGTGCAGATCAAAGACAAAGTATACTTTTATGAACCATCAGAAGATAAACCAAACAGAAACGTTGACGAAAGAGAAAGGCTTATCGCTAAAATCATTGATAAGCCATCCTTGGAGAATCTAAATTGAACAAACCAATCATCTCGGTCATCGGAGACACACACATGGATCTTGGCGGCGCCAAATGGAACACTGCTGAAGAACTCGGAGAAAAACTAACCACAGCAGGATACCGCATACTGACCGGCGGACTCGGAGACCTCCCAAGAGCAATCGCCAAAGGCGCAAGAAAATCACCCAGCTACACAGATGGTACATTAATTGCAATCCTCCCAGGCTTTGACCCCTCAATTGCCCAAAACTACGCCGACATTGTCATCGCTACAGGATTAGACCAAGCAAGAAACCTAATCATAGCTAACAGCGACGCCATTATAGCAATCGGCGGCGGCGCCGGCACACTCTCAGAAATTGCCTACGCATGGTCTTTAAAACGACCCATCATAGCCTTTGGTATGCCTGGATGGAGCGGTCTACTAGCAGACAAAACATTAGATGAAAGAATCAGATATCCAGAAATTACCGAAGATAAAATCTTTAAGGTTGCAAACTGTGCTGAAGCGATACACAGGTTGAAAGAATATCTTCCTCGATACACAAAAAGACACTCCGGGATCAGATTAAAGGACCTTGAAACAACCGGATTGCTAGCTAAAGGATACGAAGAAAACGCTGAAGAAGACCTAGCCATAGCAAAAGATTTTGAAGCAATCGAAGGGGACCTAGACGAAGACCGCGACAGATAGACAGTCTAAATTTTGATCGAATCCAGCAGGGCAGCCAGGTTTTCCAGATTGACAGCTTGCCAGAACAATCGGTGTATAGGTTTCCCTTTCAGATGTTTACGATATGGAAGATCAGTTCTTATAAAGCCCATTAGTTTGCTCCTTATGAGCTTCACTTCTTCCCCCGTCATATTTTCCAGAACTCTTGCCATTTGCGCAGCTAAGTCATAGCTTTTCGAAGCTTCTTCTAACGCTAATTGCTTCCCGACCACTGCTCTAATGTATTGGCACAGAAGCTTAATTCTAAGCGCTCGGATGCTCCATTCAAACCAGGGCTTTTTCTGAGACGATCTCACGTAGGTCTGTTGGAAGATTACAATATTATTCTTAATGCTACTGTCAGCTACAGGCGTGTCCAGTAAACAATACTTTTCTATCGTCTTCTCAACGTCATTGAGAGCGTCAATTGCCGTTAATTTCAATCCTCTGTATCCAGCCTCAAGTGGCGTCAGAAGATCGATAACAGCTATTATCTCGGAAAGCTGCTTTTCAGTAAGTTTGGTCTCTTCAGTCAAAACTGACACATCGTAGATCTGTTTGGGAATGTCAGCTGGTTCAATTATGCCCACAGTGTTCTCCGCAAGGGTCAAAAGTTTGTCACCCACAAGAGAAGAGACTGAATAGCAATCAAGTTTCTTAACCTTCAATGCAAAAGTTTCCACGTTCGCAACGGCCTCAACAGGGAGCTTGAGGTCTTCAAGCAAAAAATCAATTTTCACCGCACGTGTTCCGCTTTCAGAGGGTATCAATGCCGGCATTTTAGCAAGATAGGTTATCATTTTGATGTCCTTCTTCGGACGTTTTGGCATGTACTTCTCAAATTCAAAGGTTGGATTTCTTTCATGAATATGAGATAAAACCTCTGCAATATCCCCCTCTTTGAATGGACAAACAACGTCAATGTCTATACTGGCTCTTTGGGACTCAATTGGCAAATGAAGCTGAACCGCGGTCCCTCCTTTCAAGATGAACGCCTCGGACTCGTTTTGGAGCTGAGCCGCAATCTCGCAGTCCCACAGAAAAAACTCCACCGGTATCGGATCCGAAAATCCATGAAGTCTTGCTCTCTCACGAATTTTCTCTTGCGAAAAGTTAGCCTCATCATGAATAAACGGCATCCTTTCACTCCATAGCTCCTCTGAGAACTTGCATTACTTTCTCATTTTTCACGCCAGCAGGCAGCGGAACAACCGGAACCAGAACCTTAACAATTGATTGGATTTCACCCTTCACTCCACGTCGTGCAGCCAAACTTAGCAACCTTGCAATTTCAATCTTCTCAGTCCTAAACGCATTTGCCATGATTCGTCCCACTTCCAGTTCCGGAAAAGGGATCCGACGCCGAGTTGCTTCAAAGTATACATCCACAAGAGCTTTTTCCAAGACGGCCCTACCATTAATGTTACCCGGCAACTCTGCAAACTCTCGGATTACGAAAACATCCCTATCCCCAAAAGTTTCAAGACCCATTTCTACCTCTCCTCTTCTCGGATTTAGGAGAGTTAGAAAGTTTTCTTTCTTAAGGATTGTACTCGCAAATTCCCCAGCCCCGTCAATGACGTAAATTAGATGTATTAACCTTCTTGGCAAAAGATGATAGTATCCTGCTAACGCTGAAGGCCCAGTAATCATGAATTCAACGCCTTTCTCCTTCAAGACCTGTTCTGCTCTAATCAAAACCCCTGAAGTCAAGGTAACAATCAACTTGTCTGAAATCGTAATTGCTTCCGTCTGAACTGCTTTCTTCTCGGCGATGCTGTAAAGGCCTCTCCCAAATTTTGTCAATAAACCTTCTCTAACAAGCCCATGAAGAATTTGATAGGATGCGTTATGTGAGTAGCCCATTTCTCTCTTCAGTGCGGCCGTTGCTTGTTTTGTTGTGAAAGACTCTTGTCCAAACACGGCCTTAAGATGGTCTAACGCTGTGCTCGTCCATTTCATGGCATCTACTAAGAAACAACAAAAATAAAAATTTTTGCATTTACTTAGTAAAATATGCAATAAAATTTCAATCTTTCTCTGCAATTTTATAACTAACTACTTTCCGCCTTAACCTTCCTCTATACTCTCTAAATCCCGCCTCCCCCGCCAAAGCTGGTTTCCGCCCGTTTTTCCCTATTTTGGGTTTGGGGATTATCGCTTGCGTTTTCTCGAGTTTTCTTACCGTTAAAGTCGCAGACGAACTTAAAACCGGATTCTGTGAGTTGGCAGGTCTCTTGTTCCGAATGGGCTATTCTTGCTAATTGCGCTTTGAAAGTTAACCCTTGTGTTAGCGGTTATTCTTAATTTTTCCGCCTTGACTATTCCAGATTATTTGAGATTAATCGGGTAATCGGGAGATTTAAGGAGTTTTAGGGAGAATTTGAAAATTTTCCATCGCCTTACCTCGCTAATTCCCTCATCAGCGTTGACTTTCTTAGACTTTTTTAGACGACTATTGACTTTTACAGACGACTATAGACTTTAGCAGACTTCTATTGACTTTTTACGACGAATTTAGACTTTTTAAGACGCAACCTGCAAACAAACCAAACCCCAAACCAAAAAACCAACCCAAAACAACAAGAACAGAACTCAGGCACTCAAAACATGAACAGCTAAACATAGTCGCCCTTGGCTTTTGCCCAAATTAAAGAATGGCTTTTATAATCATTGCACAGACTTAAGGCAGAATATAAATTGCCAATAGAATACAATAACCGGGACATTACTTTAGAGCTTGGATATTTTATTAGAAAGAAGACATAAAAAAAATTAAGTTGTAGTGCACCATTTTGTTTTTAGATTTTGTATTTCCTTGAAGTGTGCGTCATCGGAAAACAGGGTGCACTCCTTAATTTGAGCGGATGCAGCGATTATGCTGTCAGCCATCGGTATTGAATGTCCGCTTCTAAGTTCCGCACTTTTCACTGCTGTCTCATAGTCCACGTCAATAATTTGAAAGTCTCGGCGTATAGTGTTGCTTCTTAGGGCTGCAACATCCTTTCCTTCTCTTTTCAAATTGATGCGGTGTATCTCGTGAATTGTCAATGAAGAAACCATCCTTTCCTTAACTGTCCTTAAATCTTCTTTGAGTTTTCTTAGAAGCTCAGTGTCTTCTGAATAGAAATACTCTACGAAAAAACGAGTGTCATATAAGCGCCTTTCAGGCATCCTCATCCCTCATCTGGTCGAGCATTTTCTTTAACTCGTTAACGTTGCCCTTTCCAGCGCCGCTTCCGGCGAGATCGAAAATGCTTGGGGTCTTCTTTATCACTATCATGCCGTCTTGCTCCACAATCTTTACTTTGGAGCTTTCTTCTATGCCAAACTTTCTTCTAAGTTCTACTGGAATAGTGACTTGCCCCTTCCTTGTAACAACAACTTCAGTCATACTTTAACCACAGTACAACTTAACCAAAAGTACTACTTAACTTTTCTCCAACACAACAACTAAGACCCCCAAAATAAATCAACTTGTGGGACAAGGATTTTCCTGAAAAAAGAACGCAACATCAAGTCAAACATCAACAGCTAAATCCAATTGTTGCTGGCTTTTGGTCAAATTAAAGAGTGGCTTTTATAATCATTGAGTTGATTTATGGCAGAACATAAGTTGCCAATAGAATACGTTTGCAGAAAATGCAAAAAAATTTATTCGAACCAAGAGTGTGAGCAGAGCAGGTTTTGCAGGGTTTGTGGTTCTTTTCTTTTGCGGAATTTTAGGGATGATCGTTATGCTCAGATGTTGGCTCAAAAAAGCTTTGGCAATCAAGCTTCCGCAGTTGGTGGGAATGGTTCTTTCAAAGAAAAAATCGCGTTGACACGGGCAGCTGAAAGTCTAAGCGAAAGAGTAGCTCGTTCAAAAGAATATGAGGTAATTTCTGAAACAGAAAAAGCAATAGAGCAACCTGCTGGGTCGGCGGTTGAGAGCTGGATTTGGATCAGCGAGTACGATGAGGCACTCAAACTTGAAAAGAAACTTATCAAACAATACGAAGGCAAAAACCTCCAAGATGCAGTAACTGGAGAGGTTGTTTCAAATCAGCAAGGCGAGTGCTAACAAATCTCAGCTTCTTGCACTTCTACTTTCAAAAAGGCAACTTATCAGGAAAGCAGACAACTAATTATTTCAGACCTGAAAGCTCTTCCTGGAATAGGACCCGCACGCGAACAAACCCTAAAGCAGCAGGGCTATACGACAATAGAAGACCTTGAAAATCACCCCCTTTGGAAAAAACAAGCCCATGCCTTCATGAAAATAATAGATAAAAAAGAAATCCCCCTGATTCAAAACTGGCTTTGGCAACGCTTTCCAAAATCGCATCCGCTGCTTCATTATTTAGCTGGTTTCTGCCAAGATCAAGACTTCGCCATCGTAGACATCGAAACTTTGGGGCTGTCAGAGCGCCCCATAATTCTGCTTGGCGTAGCTAAACCAACCAAAACTCATGTTTCTACAAGCCAGTTTTTGCTAAGAGACATTCAAGACGAACCCAGTGCCATCTGGGCTCTTATTTCCCAGCTTGAACCCAACTTATCACTCATAACTTATAACGGCAGAAGCTTTGACATTCCATACATTAAGCAAAGATTAGCCTACTACGGATTAGATGCGCCGCTGGATAACCCGCATTTTGATGTTCTCCACTTCACCAGAAGGGCACTGCGCCACAAACTGTCAGATTGCAAACTGGAAACCGTGGAAAAATACATCGGAATAAAAAGAGACATCAACATTCCAGGCGCCTTAGTTCCCCACTTCTACGAAACTTACTTGAGAACCAAAAATGTAGGACCGCTCGTCGCAATAGTTGAGCACAACAGGCAAGACCTGCTAACGCTTGGAACATTATTTTCCAAGCTTTATGAGGAGTGGGACCTTTGATAGACGACTTTATTCAAAGCATAAAGCACATGCAAGGCTACAAAAAACAGATTGTGCACATACAAGAAATTCCTCCGCAAGAAGCATGTTTTGGTGAACTGGAAAAATCCCTGCCGCAAAACATTCAAAATTGCTTATTGACCCGGGACATCCATCTTTATTCGCACCAGGCTGAAGCAATAAACAAAGCGAGAGCAGGCAAAAACGTGGCGATTGTTACTCCGACCGCTTCAGGAAAAACCTTAGCTTTCAACATTCCTGTTCTTGAAGCTCTCACAAAAGACTCCGAAGCAACTGCGCTGTACCTTTACCCGACAAAGGCGCTGACAAACGATCAGCTAAAAGTTCTAAGAGAACTAGAAAAAGAAACAGGAATCCAAGCTTACCCCAACGTTTACGACGGTGATACCCCTCAAAGTCAAAGGGCAAGCATAAGAGAAAACAGTAAAATAATCTTAAGCAACCCCTATGGGCTCCACCAGTACCTTCCATGGCACTATAAGTGGCGAAGCTTCCTTGGAAACCTCAAATTCGTAATAATCGATGAAGCCCACGTTTACCGCGGCGTATTTGGCTCAAACGTAGCTATGCTTCTGAGGCGGCTCATGAGGGTATGCAATTATTACCATGCAGACCCACAAATCATTCTTTCGTCAGCCACCATCGCAAACCCCCAAGAGCACGCAAAGAAACTGACGGGAAAAGACCTCGAAATCGTCTCAAACGACGGTGCACCCAGAGGAAAGAAATCATTCCTGTTCTGGAACCCACCATTCATCGACGACGCCAACACAACTCGCAGATCTACTCATCAAGAAACCAAAGACCTCCTAACCCTCAACATCACAAAAAACTTGCAAACCCTCTGCTTTACAACATCCCGCCAAATGGCTGAGCTTATAACAAGATGGACTAAAGAAGACCTCAAAAAAAGATCGCCAAAACTAGCCAACGCCGTTACCGCTTACAGAGCTGGCTATCTGCCTCAAGAACGACGTGAAATAGAAAACCGACTAAAAACAAAAAGCTTAATCGGAGTCGTCTCAACCAACGCGCTCGAGTTGGGAATCGATATTGGTTCTTTGGATTCAGTGATTATCTCTGGTTACCCGGGAACTGTCATATCGACTTGGCAGCAAGCGGGAAGAGCCGGCAGAACCAACGCAGATTCACTTGTAACACTGGTTGCTTTTCAAAACCCGCTTGACCAATACTTCATGAAGCATCCTCAAGATTTCTTTGGAATGCCGCATGAACAAGCCATCATTGATTTGCATAACCGCTACATTTCTTTGGGGCACATTATGTGTGCAGCAAGCGAACTCCCCCTGACAGAGGTAGACAAAAAATATTTTCCAGAACTATTCCAAGAGAGCGTTCAAGCTCTTGAACAACAAAACCTGGTTCGCAAAACGCCAAGAGGATATGTTTATTCGGGCACGGCAAGACCTGTCGAGGTTGTAACGTTGGAGAGCATCTCCGACAAAACCGTCACTGTAATCTGCAACGGAACCGTACTCGAAACCCTCTCCTTAAACAAGGCCTACGAAGAAGCACACGCGGGAGCGGTCTTACTTCATCAAGGCGAAGCATACATCTCTGAAGAATTAGACCTCAATCAGTTAACGGCTAAAGTCACACAAGAAAACGTCAACTACTACACAGAAGCATTGAAAACAGTGGATGTCGCCATAAAGAAAAACCTTGAAGAAAAACAAATCGGAATCCAAGTTGGGTTATGCGAATTAATTACAACGGAATTTTACCACACTTACGTCACCAAATCGTATGATGAGGTTGTTGAGAGGAAACCGCTTAATCTCCCGCCGTTATCCTTTTCAACTGTCGGCATGTGGTTTATTATTCCAGAGGCGATCAAGAAAGAAATCGAAGATAGCGGGCTCGATTTTGACGGGGGAATACATGCGGTGGAACATGCGATGATTGCTATGGCGCCGATTTTTGCTATGTGCGACAGATGGGACATTGGAGGCTTATCAACTCCTCTGCATCCGGACACGGGGAACCCAACGATTTTCATTTATGACGGCTTCGAAGGCGGGATCGGAATTTCAGAAAACCTCTACCAAAACATAAAACCCCTACTCGAAAAAACCTTAGAGCTGATTGAGAATTGCGAGTGCAAAGACGGTTGCCCCTCATGCATCTACTCGCCCAAATGTGGGAACGAAAACAAACCCTTAGACAAAAAAGCAGCAAGTGTAATCCTAAAAAGGCTATTAAGCAAAATAAATCAAAAAACGGGCAAATAGAACGAGTCTTTTAGTACCCTTAATTTTCTTTTTCAAAAAGCAAATGAGAGAAAACAGAAAGAATACTGATAGTTCACCCTGTGAAGTTAATTTTGGTGCGGTCGCCGAGATTTGAACCCGGGTATTCAGCGGGGCAAGCTGATGTACTAGACCAAGCTAGACTACGACCCTATTTTTCCTTGTTTTTCTCTAGTATTTTTTCAAACTGCGGCTTTAGAGCGGGTAAATCATTGTTAACCGTGTTCCAGACCCTTTTTAGGTCGACTCCAAAGTACTCGTGAATTACTTTGTCTCTCATACCAGCCATCTTCTTCCATGGTATTTGGCTATATTCCGCTTTGATTGAGGAGGGCACATTTTTGGTCGCTTCTCCAATAATCTCTAAAGCTCTGATAACTGCGTATGTAGTTCTACTGTCTTTAACAAATACCTCATAATCCATGTTTTTGACAAAGCTTAAGGCGTCATCTATAGCCTTGATTATGTCTTCAATGTAATCAATGAATTCCTTTGTCATACGTTTACAACTTCTTCTAAAACATGCTTTCCAATTCTAGGCTTCAGAGTTCCCTTTTCTACCAAGTCGACTTTGACACCTAACATATCCGTAAGATAGTTCTCTAATCCAATAAAATCCAACAAGCTTAGTTCGGAAGACTCTTCAAAATCGACTAAGATATCGACATCGCTTTTTTTCTTTTGTTCCCCTCTTACGTAGGAACCAAAAATTCCGATGTCTTTTACTTGATAATTCTGCTTTAGCTCTTCTTTGTGTTCGCTCAATATTTTTTTTATTTGGTCAATTGTTATCATTGATTTTCACTGTATAGTTTGCCGGTGAAAAGTTAAGGTTTACTATCCGAAGGGTTTTAAGAAGGTTGGTATGGCGCGGTCTCCTAGGACGCGCCTTTTGTTTTTAAATTGGTTTGGGGAGAAAGTAATAGTTAAGTTGTACCTGCTGCAATGTACTACTTGAAGGTTGAAGTTGAACTGTGTATGAAGTGCTTGTAACCCGCAAAGGGCAAATCACAGTTCCTATCGCCCTTAGGCGCAAGTACGGAATAAAACAGGGAATGAAAATGATAGTGCAGGACTCAGGCGAAGGCATAGTTCTACAAGTTATTCCCAGATTTGAAGACCTTATTGGAATAGATGCTGGAAAAATAGACCCGAAAAAAGTAATAGAAATGCTGGATAAAATGCGATCCGAAGACAGATACTAATGAAAGCCGTAATAGATACGCGACTCTTTATCGATAGCTTGACAAGAGAAGACGAACAATTCAAAAAATGGGCAAAATCCACTCTTCAAACTATTCAGACAAGTGAAAATTTGGGTATAGTCCCATCAATAGTAATACATGAGTTTTATAAGTTTCAACTAGAAAACCTTGGAAAAGATGTTGCTGAATTAAGAGTTAACTCCCTTCTCAAATTAAATCTTAAAATTGTAAATCTGGACATACCTATTGCAATACAGGCGGCAAAACTACGATGCAAATACGCCGAGTTGCCAACAGCCGACGCTATAATTGCAGCAACTGCAATTGCAATGTCCTGCGACTATATCTTAACCGACGACAAACACATCAAACAAATAAAAGAAACAAAAACAAGATGGATCTAAGCGACAGCGTTATGACCGATAAAATCAAGGCCTTAGACAAGACCATAATTGGGTATGCAACTTTTCCTCTGACTTCCTATAGAAATGCTCTGCTTGTCTGGACAAAATAACCGTGCATTTGGGTTTCAACAGGCGTCTTCCTTCAGAAGCGTCCTCAACTCTTGTACTCTTCCCGCTTTAATGTCCGCTTGCCCTTCCTCTATGGCTTTCATCATTTCGGGGTCTCTTAAAATTTCAAAGGTTTCAACCAGTTCCCCCATAAGCTTGGTTGCTTCATCAAGTTTTTGCTTGGTTTCAGCGAGAAGTTTACGATCTTCCTCATCCAAATGTACAGTCTTAGCCATCAAAGATCACTACGGGATATGAATGCGAGAAGCGTCTTATAAATTTGAAAAAAACTGCTTCTTCTCAAAGAGTGGATATCGAGGCTATTCTTGCTAGTTGCGCTTTGAAAGTTAACCCTTGTGTTACCTGCATATCACCGGGCAATCGGGAGACTGAGGAGATTTAGGGAGAATTTTGAAGATTTTCCACCGTCTCATATCGTTAATTCTCTCACTATTTTTGACTTTTTAAGACGTTTATTGACTTTTCCAGACTTCTATTGACTTTTGTTGACGTTAGTAGACTTTAGTTGACTTTAGCAGACGATAGTTGACTTTAGTTGACGCAACCTGCAGCCAATCCAAGCCCTGTTCCAAAGAAGCAACTCAAAACACAAATAACAAATTTGCTAAAGCTAATGACACTTTCATCGTGAAGAGTAAATCAAGAAATTATAAATGTTGATTAACACAATTACGCTCTTATCTTGAAAAGGGAGAGTTGCAGGTGGGAACATGCTTCGGGCGGAGCTTTTTGGTAAGTTAGATAACCAGCAAAAACAGGCGGTTGAAGAGATTGAGCGCCCACTTCTAATTATTGCTGGTGCAGGTTCCGGAAAAACCCTGACTGTGGCAAGCAAAATCGCCTATTTAATTGAGAAAGGTTTCAAGCCTGAGAATATTCTGGCGTTGGCGTTTAACCAGAAAGCGGCTGAAGAACTGAAGGATAGAGTTATCGGTATGCTGGGGAATTCGGAGGATTTGAGCATATCGACGTTTCACTCGTTCTGTAACCAGGTTATTCAGGATAATATTTTGAACACTAAACTTAACGCTAACTTTAAAGTGATCACTGACACTGCGCAACTGGTTTACTTAACGAAGAACATCAACCGTTTCGGGATTGAGCATCTTGAATTCAACCATGAACCATACACGTTAGCGGAAGAAATGAGGAAGTTCATTTCAAGATGCAAAGACGAATCCATCTCACCCGATGACATTCAACATTACATTGAAAAACAGGAAAAGACCGCGCTTGATGAGGAAGCTCAAGGTGACCTAAACAATCTTAAGGACATTCTAAAAATTTACCGGTCCTACGAAGATTACAAGACAAAAAATAACATGCTCGATTTTGGAGACATGCTCTGCAATGTGTACATCCTACTCAAAAACCACCCGTCAATTTTGAAGGGCTACCAACAGAGGTTTCAGTATGTTATCGTTGATGAATTTCAAGACACCAATTACATACAACTGCACATAGTCCATCTGATAGCGTGTAAGCACGGCCACATCACGGTGGTAGGAGATGACGACCAAAGCATCTACCGATTCCGGGGAGCCTACCTAACCAACATAGCGGAATTCAAAAAAATGTTCCCTAACCACGTGGAAAAAGCCCTGGAACACAACTACCGCAGCACCAAAAAAATCGTAGAAGTCGCCAACACACTAATCGAAAACAGCCCCGAAAGAACAAAAAAGAAACTCTTCACAAACAACCCAGACGGAGAAAAAATAGCCATCATCGAAACCCCATGCGACTCTTCACAAGCAAACTACATTCTTGAAACAGTCAAAGAACTCCTAAAAAAATACCCTGCAAATGACATAGCGGTACTGTGCAGGCGAAGATCAACTGCTGAACCAATAATCAAAGCATTCAGAAAACACGCTATACGCTTCAACTTCGTCGGCGAGACCGGCTTCTTCCAAGAGCCAATAGTCAAAGACATTACGGCTTACCTCAAAGTCATAAGTGACCCGCTTGAAAGCAATCCAGAACTCGTCAGGGTTCTGAACCGACATAACTACGACATTAAGCAGATTGATATATGCAGGTTCTGCTGCTTTGCCGATCAAAATAACCTTTCACTATACGAGGCATTTGACCACTTAAGCGAGATAGATGTGGATAAATTCAAGTTCCTGCAAGTCAAACAGATCCTTTCCGGCATAATGCGCGCTAAAAAAAGGCTCCGAACACTGGACCTTATCCATGACCTGCTTTTTGAACGGGAATTCTACAAGTACGAGATAGCACTCCAAAACAGCAGGAACATACAGCTCCTGAACCAGTTTTACGAGTTCGCCGAGGAATTCAACGGAATCTACCCCGACAACGACGTTGAAGACTTCACAGATTACCTGTCCTTTGCCTCCAACTTCGAAATCGAAGAGCGAAACCTCGACGAACAAGCAATAACCATCTCAACCATCCACGGAGTCAAAGGCATGCAGTACCCCGTAGTCATAATTCCAGACGTTATCGAACGCAGGCTGCCAACAATCTACCAAGAAGACAAATTCCAAATTCCCCAGGACCTGCTCAAGGGAGTCAAATCCAAATTCGACGAAAAAGAATTACACTTCCAAGAAGAACGAAGACTCCTCTACGTAGCCATAACCCGAGCCAAAGAGAAGCTAATCATCACCTATGCCAAGCGGTACGGCGAAAACAAAACCGACTCCAAACCCTCACGATTCCTAAAAGAAATAAACTACCAACAAAACGAAAACATAAACTTCCAACAAGCAGACCCCCAAGAACTGCCACCCGAAGCCACAACAAAAGAGAACCAAACACAAGCACGCCTCATGAAACAAGTAATATCAAACCTAACAACTGGAAAATTCAACGAAGCCATTGAAAACGTGCTCCTATACGCCAAATCAACAAACAAAGACTTAGACGTCAAAACCGAGTTAATAGGCAAGATAAAAGAACCCGATTACAGGGCGCTGGAACAGCGTGAGGAGGAGCCGGTTACAGTCGCCGAAAACCACGTTTTCAGCGTCTCCCAATTTGTCGGCTACAAAAAATGCCCCCGCCTCTACCAGTACCGTCATGTCATGAAGATTCCGGAGAAGCCCCGCTACTACTTTGACTTCGGCTCCTCACTGCACAGCATCGCGGAGCAATTGACCCGGCTGCAGAAAGACGGCAAAGCCATCAACGAAGATGTCGCATTTGAGCTTCTCTCGAAGTTCTGGGATCCCAAAGGCTACAAGTCAAAGCTTGATGAACGAAGGGATTACAAAGATGCGAAGGTAATCCTTAGGGTTTTCCTGAAAGAGCAGGCCCAGAGCAAGACGGAAATCGTTGACATTGAACGGTGGTTTGAAACCTCTATCGGCGACATTCAGCTGAGAGGGCGAATCGACCGCATCGACCGGGAAGGATCCAGCTACACGGTTGTGGACTATAAGACAAGCAAAAAAGCACCATCTCTGAATGAGCTAAAGAAGGATATGCAGCTCTTGGTTTACGCGCTTGCGGTTAAGGAGATGTATGGCGGCGGCCCGTTGAAGGTGGGGAACTGGTTCTTACGAACTAACGAAAAGGTGTTTTTTGAACCGGAAAACCAAGCTATCGAGGCGATGCGAGCAGAGATCGTGGAGATGGCGTCAAAGATCAAGGCAGCAGCGTTTGAACCCAAGAAAGGAAGCTGGGAATGCACCCAATGCGATTATAGCTGCCTATGCGACTGATAACCGGCAGCTTCCACTTTTTCTACATCATTGTTTCGTCAAAGAACACGTCCTCGGAATCCTGATTATCACCAGAATCGCCCACTTCATTAAATCTCAGCGCACCGCAGAATTCGCACGCTACCGAATCTTCCTTGTTTTCGTAGCCGCAGTTCTTACAAGGCCACAAACGATCGCCTCCTTTCCTCGATTTACCTTAAGTCTCCGAACATGCTGTCTGATTCCTCGGTTACCTGGTCATCCCAGCATTCCCAGCACATGCCCTCAAAATTATCGTTATCTTCTTTGGTGATTTCCTTGCCACAAACTTCACAATAATACTTCTTATTTTCATGGCTCATTCTTTTCACCTCAACTTAAAGTTAAGGCTCCACCATGCGATTCTCTATATACTAAGGTCATCAGTTCTTTTTAATTTTACTACAAGCTACAATAGGGCAATTTTTAGAACAAAGTAAAGTTGTAGCCAGGCAATTTTCATTTTTCTATAGCATTTTTACTATAATATTATAGCAATTTTTATATATATCTAATTGGCTATAAGACAAAATTGAGGAAATAGATATGGATACTCCGACACTTCGAATACTAGAAACAATATCGTCCAACATAGGCGATTCTCTATCAATTTACCAACTCACAGACCGAATTAAGGAAACTTACGGGTCTGCTTACTATGCAAATATTTATCAGAAATTGCAGGACTTAAAAAGTGAAGGATTACTCAGTCTAGAATCTGTGGGTAGATCCTCTATTATTAAGTTAAACTTTGAAAATTATCTTTTAATTGACAAGTTGGCAGAAATTGAAATTGAGAAAAAGATTGACTTCCTATCCGAGAGAAACAACTTATTCTCGTTTTTTGTTGAAATGGATAAATCCTTGAAAGATAAGTGTTCGATAAAGTCAATCAGTTCGATTAATCCATCAAAGAACATAAAACTTAACAAAATTGAATTACTTTTTCTGCTAAGAGAAACCTCAGATTATCTCAGTGAGACAATCGACTTATACGAAGATATGCTGAACCTCGAAAAAAAACATAATTTGAAAATTAATAATCTGATACTAGATAAGCATGATTTTTTTGATCTAATAACATCTGATGAAATTAATCCAGTTAGAGAAGCTCTCGGCGAAAAAATTGCCCTCTTCTGTCCTCAAGCATTCTGGAGCGAGATTAAAGAAATCGCTGAGAAGAATCGAATTCGCACAATTAAACCAGAGACAAAACCCCTAAACATATCGGATCTAGACTTACTGTTTAATCTTAATCGGTTTGGATACAAGGAATTTGGTTCCTATTTAGCTCAAGGCAAAAAATTCTGTATTGAGTATATAGCAACCAAAATACTTCTGGAAGAGGATGCACGAAGAATGGAAGCCTTAGCTGTCATCCTAACAAAAAACAATTTTAAAAGTAACTTAATGGCATTCTTAAGCCAAAAATATCCGATAGCCCCAAGGCTGAGGGGTATACTAAAAATATTACAGCAACTGAAGGCAAAACCAGAAATTGAGAAGACCATACAGATTCTACAAACATTCAATGAAGAAGAATTGCCTGCTGACAAAGCCAGCATAAAGCAGAAGTTGGAGCTATACAATGTCCTGTGATAAGAGTGCACTGTTTGAACTGTTAGAAGTTTTGAACGAGGACCTAACCAAAAAGATAACACTCATAGCGGTAGGTGGCACAGCAATGACACTGCAGGATCTAAAACCTTCGACAATAGATATCGATTTAACAATCCCCAGCGATGACCCGACCGAATTTAATCGCGTCCTTAAAAACAATCCACCAGGTTTTAGAGTCGATCGATGACCCGACGGATACGTTTTTTGCCAATACTTGCCGGACGACTATCTAGAAAAAAGTGCTAGAATAAGAGAGTTCAGCCACATATCTTTGAGGGCTATCCAACCAGCAGACATAATTGTCACTAAAATTGGCAGACTTTACGAGAGAGATATCCAAGATATAGGCGATTGCATAAGGAAAGGTAACGTTTCAGAGGCTAAAATAAGGACCAGAGCAGCACTAGTGATTGCAACATATGCCGGCCGTGAAGAGGATTATCTCTATAACCTAGAGCTGGTCATTGAAAGGTATTTCAAAAAAAACAAACTAAATGAGAGTAACGGTTATAGCAAAAATAACAAGCAATAATGGACGATTCCTTTCTCAAAAGTTCACTTGGTTTGCCGTCAGAAATTATCGCACTTACCAAAGCAGTGGTATTAAGCACAACTCGAAGCATCTAATCATCCGTTACTTTCTGCTGTCTGCAATTTCTTTTGCGGTTTCTTTGTCCGAAATCTTCAGTTGCTTTTTGTCCATCATCTTGAAGATGTCTTCCCACTCTTTCTTCAAGTCGGGAAGCTCAAGCTTTTTCATTATAACTGTATCGCCTCTGCCGTATACTAGAAACTTTGTTTTAGGCTTTATCCCAAGCTCCCGTCGTATAGATTGAGGGATAACTACTTGCCCCTTTTCACTGATGGTGGTTACTTCAGGCTCTTCAGACATTTTTCATCAGTAAGAATATTTTACTTTCATACTATCATTGTTTTTGCCAAGAAAATACGTTTGTTCCATTGCACCTTTTGCAATGACTTAGGCTTGGTTTTGGAAATTTCCGATTGATTGTAGCTCTGGTAAGAAGGCTTTAGTAAGAGTCTACCTTCAAAGTAATGTTGCGTGATAAAATGAAATTCGGTGTAGTGGTTGAAAAAGATGAAGACGGCTACTATGTTGCTTCTGTGCCAGAGTTACCTGGTTGCCACACTCAAGCTAAGACATTTGAGGAAGTCATAAGAAGAATCAAGGAAGCTATTCAGGTTTGTTTAGAAGTTGAGGGAACGAAAGCTCACGGACGTACCGAACTCGTTGGAGTTCAGTTCGTAGAGGTTCAAGCAGAATGAGCTTGAAGCCACAACCAGCCAAAAAAATAATCAAAGTTCTTTCAAAATTAGGTTTCAAGATTGTTAGAAAACAAGGCAGTCATGTTGTTCTTAAGCATGCGGATGGCCGACTTACGGTTGTCCAAGTTCATTCAGGTGAAGAAATAGGCAGAGGATTACTTAACAAAATTATCAAAGATACTGGGCTGCCTAAAGAAGAATTCATCAAACTATTGGAAAACCAATAACGCCAATTTCTCTAATGCATACCTCAGACGAATTAGTTAGCCGAATTTTGCGATTACAAAATAGTTGCGTCATTAGGGCACCAGCCTCCTAAGTTGTGGGGCGAGGGATCAAAAGCCTTCACTGTTTTCTGCCTATTATGACCGATACTTAAGCGCGTGCGAGGAGAAACGCGGCCAATTTTGTATTTCTGCCTAGAAGACGAAGGGAATCAGCCGCTTCGTTCTGCTCATGTACTGCACGTATTCTCCGCCAAGCTCTTTCACCAAAGCGGGTTCCTCCACGTGTATCCTGTAGCCGTAGGCGATTCCGCAAACCACGGCTAGAATCAGCACGGCGACCGCCGATTGCGTGGCGAGTCCTAAGCCGATCATCGTGAGGATGCTTCCGCTGTAAGCAGGGTGCCGTACGAGGCGGTATGGTCCGTTTTCGATGACTTTGTGGTTTTGCCGAACACCCACTGTGAACAGGAAGAATCCTCTGAGTGTGGTGACGGCCCATTCTCTCACGAAGATGCCCAGCATCATAAGACAGATACCTACGATGAAGACCCAATCTGGAAGGGGCATAATGTTGGCGCCTGCGAACTGGAAAGCCACAATTATGGATACGAACAGGCTGAGGTAAATCAGTAAACCCGACCCTTTGTCTTCTCGTGTCTTCGCCGTCTTTGTACCTTTGCTCCTGATTATGACGGGTTCGATTAGTAATGTTAAAACGAGCCATACGGTGAAGGCGACGTAGAAAACGACTTGAGTCACTATTGTCGAAATGAAAGCCACGTCCTATCAGCCCACTATGGCATGTGGTCAGTTTCGGTATTTATGTCATTCCTCAAAAAGTGCATGCAGCGAATTCTTAAATAGACCTTTTTTGTAAGGGGCAGAGGAAGGCTTGGTTAGGGATTATTAAGCAGGTGACTTGAGACGGTTGAAGATTTGGTGATTCAGACTAGTGGGCTTCGGAAGACTTTCACTTCTGGTGGGAGAGGTGGAAAGAAAGATGTGGAGGCAGTTAAGGGCATAGATCTTAGTGTTAAAAAGGGGGAGATCTTTGGTTTTCTAGGTCCAAACGGCGCTGGCAAATCCACCACTCAGAAGATGCTTTCTACCTTGTTGTGTCCGACAGGTGGGGAAGCCAAAGTTCTCGGATACGACTTAGCTAAGCAGCAGGAGCAGATCAGGCAGAACATTGGCTGCGTGAGTCAAGCGGGCGGAGCAGACCTGTCTTCCACAGGGCTTGAGAACTTGGTCTTGCAAGCTCAACTTTATGGTTTAGACGATTTGACCTCAAAGAAATATGCCTCCGAATTCGTAGAGCGTTTCCAGATGAGCTCTTTCATTGAGAGGCCTGCCCAATCCTATTCTGGCGGTCAGAAGCGTAGATTGGACATTGCGCTTGGAATGATTCATCATCCGCAGCTGCTTCTTCTCGATGAGCCGACAACGGGACTTGACCCTCAAAGCAGAGCTTATCTTTGGGGAGAAATAAGAAAACTCAAGGACGCGGGGGTCACCATCTTTTTGACGACGCAGTACATGGATGAAGCTGATAAACTCTGTGACGTAATAGCGATCATAGACGATGGAAAAATCATAGTGACGGGAACGCCGGGCGACTTGAAGAGCAGTGTCGGCGGCGACCACATCGTGTTTAGTTTTATGTCGGAAGAAATTGCTCACAAGGCTGAAACGCTGTTAACTGAGAAGGTTAAGGTGGAGAAAATTCAAACCAAGAACATGGCTGTGCATCTTACCGTGAAGGATGGGGAGAGGATTATGCCTGACCTTTTGCGCTCGCTCGACGCAAGTGGTTTGGAGGCACAAGGCGTCACGCTATCCAGGCCGAGTTTGGATGATGTTTTTCTTAAGTACACTGGCCGTTCGCTTCGGGAGGACACTATAAAATGACTCTTCTGCGCGACACGAAACTGATGTTTATCCGCAACATGCAGCACACGCTGCGGAGCCCAGTTTTCGTTTTTGTAAGCATGTTCCAGCCGCTTATGTACTTGATCCTGTTTATGCCGCTCCTCAACGGCCTTTCCGGCGCTCCTGGCTTGCCATCGGGAAAAACAGTTGATGTCTTCATACCGGGACTTTTGGTTCTGCAAGCACTCTTCGGCACAGCCTTCGTCGGATTCTCGCTCATCGACGACATCAGAAGCGGAGTAATTGAACGATTCCTGGTCACCCCAGTGAAGCGGCCAGCCATCCTCCTAGGTAGGGTTTTACGCGATGCAATCGTTCTGCTTCTGCAATGCATCCTAATTACGCTGGTTGCCATCCCGTTTGGACTCAGCGTAAATATCTACGGGTTTTCGCTCTCGCTGCTTCTGTACGCTTTGATCGGGATCACCATGGCATCTATCTCATACGGCTTCGCCCTCATCTTCAAAATTGAGGATCCACTGGCACCCACGCTGAACACGATAACGCTGCCTGTCTCTTTGCTGTCGGGAATAATCCTTCCCTTGGCTCTTGCCCCAATCTGGCTTCAGGACATAGCGAAGGTCAACCCGTTCTCATACGCCGTTAATGCTACCCGCGCACTATTTGCCGGGAACTTTCAAAACCTCGGAATCGTGGAGGGCTTCGTCATTATCGGTGCACTTGCAACATTGGTGTTCCTATGGGGTTTAAGGTCGCTAAACAAAATGGCATCATAAACAGGGATTCTATGGCGACATATTGTAAGAAAACATGATGCACCATTAGGTTTCCCAAGTAGCGCGCGAGATTGTTAATGCGGCCAAGCTTTTTGCTGCTTCTTCGGTCAAATTGTTCTCTTCGTTTTCCTCCTAAAGAAAGAACTCACTCAGCAGTAGCTCCCCTCCCGAACTTGCGACCGTTCATGAATAGGTTTGTTGTGGGCCCCAGACGGCGGTGATAGCGTCGCCAGTTATGTACTGTCGAGTGTAAACCCAGCCTACATGGACCACGGTGTTGGCCGAAGTGCTGTAGAAACCGACGTTATATTGGACATTGCTCCAGTAGCTTTGTTGGCTGTACACGGTTGTTGTTCCATATCCAAAACTCATGGTTCCATCTGTTCTGTACTGTATGAAAACTTGGGTGGGGGGCGGTGTTTGAGTTTTTGCGCCTATGAAAACCGCGGTTCTTGAGTCGTCCGCAACTCTCCAAACATAATAGTTTGCCTTGTTTTCAGGCATGTTTTCATATTGGTTGCTCAGAGTGGGTGTAGTTGCAAGTGAAGCAATCATAGCGTAGCTTGAGTTTTCGTTTGAGAATAAGACATTGGCCACAGCCATGTAGCCCTCATATAGGGGGCTAATTCCCGAAATTACTGTCTGTCCATAGATGCCCAGTGGACCAACTGAGGCCACTAGCTGATAATTTGAGATGCTTCCAGCCAGCATGACATTTCCATCGCTGTTAGTCATAACATCGGACCATTTCCAGTTTTCCGCGTTGAATGAAGCTAAATCCAGTTGTCCGATGCCTCCGCTGTCTTCGTCGAAAATCATGTCAACGTTGTTACCTGCCAAAATTATTGAGGGAGAACCTACACCCTCAGAGTCCCACGTTGAGCCACCGGCATAAGTCAAGTAGGGTTCATGGGGGTACATGTTCCAGGATATCAAATTGTTACTCCAATATGAGTAGATGGTGGGTCTTGGCCAATGGGTACACACCATGAAGTAGTAGCCGGGTATTGTTGGTAACGTGAAAACAGCGGGACTCTCTAAACCTGCCACGTTCGTTAAAACTGGGTTGCCATTATACTGTGTCCAATCGTACGGGAAGTTTGACGCCGAAGTTGTTGCCAAGCCAATTCCCGTTTGTGCGCTAAAGTACATGTAGTAAGTGTCACCGACGAGTATCACGGTTGGGTCATAGACGCATGTTCCCTCCCAACTTTGCGACGGAATCAAAACTGGGTTATCCGCCATTTTAACCCAAGCAAACGGGTCGGTCAATGCATCCACTGGGCATGAAGCGACTCCTATACTGCTGTTGTGGCCTCCAATCTCAGACCCGTAGAACATGTAAACTGTGGAGCCATCCTGAACCAAACACGGCGCCGATACTCCGTTAGGGCTCTCCCACGCCTCAGTTTCAGATAAAATTACCCCGATTGTTGTCCATGACTCTAAATTGGAGCTGTTTGCTAAAGCTATTGTCCAAACGCCATTGAATGCACTGAAAGCCATGTAGTAAGTTCCGTCAACATCAATTACCGATGAATCTTTCACTGCGACTGAATCAAACCCAGAACCCGGAGTCATAACGGGGTTATCAGCGTAGGGTATGACACCATACAAGTCTCCTTGGCTGAAATCATCTGCGAAGGGAAAAGTGTTGACTATGCTACTTGTAGTAGATGCGCCAGAGTTGCCATAATAAATGTAAATCACTGAACTTTCCAACCCTAAATTGTCTGAGAGTTGAACCCAGAAAACCGCTAAACCTCCAGAAGTGTAGTTTTGCATCCAGTAGTTAAGCAGCGTTGCGCCGTCACTGGCGGTAAAACGGACATCACCAAAGTTGGCTTCGCCCAGACGGTTAAGGTAAACTGTGTTCCTGCTGTCATTTCCGGAACCGTAACTTACGGTGAAATTCACGTCGTACCCAGTTGAAGCGTCCATCAACTGATTGATAACGTGGCTTTTTCGGTAGCTCCACCCTGTGAGCCAGTTTTCCCCTGGGACAAAGACATTTACCCCGGCGCTTACCGCGCTTATTCCCGTGGAGTGGTCGTGGACAGTTATGGTCTGTGGACCGACACCACTTAGCTGTAACCCTGAGAATGTGTGTTGGCCAGCGTCGGCGCTTGTAAAAGTGTATTTGCTTCGGAGCGTGAAAGGCAAGACTGACTGATTATCCGATGAAGTGAAGTAGACTGAACCCGTGTAGCTAGGCACTATGTCGCCAAAGGAATCACAGGCCGTTACAGCCACCGCGAAACTGGTGTTAGTGCCAACCGAGGATGGTGTGCTGATGGTGAAATGATCAAGGGCAGCCGAGTACTGGTTCGGCGAAGCAACTGTCGCGGGCGGCATTACGTTGTTCGGTGGGTCTTGCCTGACTCTGACCCATTTATACTGGAGTGTTGGGGTTGCGCCTGAAGCCGCTTCAGATCCCGCTTTTGAACCAAGGATTATGTACATGTTCTGGCTGAAGTTTCCTGTTACGTTTTCCACGGCGGCGTAATTGTGTGTGAATTGCACTTCGTTTTCAGTAGAGTCTGTAATGGTGATCCCTGCAATCCAGTAGTTGTCTGCTTTTGCAGTGAACAGCGCTGTCTCATTCAATAAGTCATAGGAGGCTGAGCTGCCGCTTGCTCCCCAACCGTAGATGGTGTACGATGCGCGGTTAGTGCAGCAAAGAACCATCGCATTTGAGCCGCTGTTTCCATCCTGTGGGTTTTGAGCGTTACAAATGGTGAACCCCGCTGTTCCAGATACGTTCGCTTTGTCTTCCATGTAGGTTTCAACGATGTTTCCTGCAGATTCAAAGGGCGTATTGGTTGTGTAAACTGAACCGGCTGTGACTGTGAGACCATTGTTGATTGTTTCGGCGTATGAATCAGTTTTGCTCCAAATTGGCGGCAGGTTTGTGCCTGCAAAATTTTGGTAGAAACTGAACACGTTTGCTCCGTTGTCGTATTGTCCGTACGTCGAGGTGTACGTTGGCGCCGCTCCCGTGCTTACGCCGTTCATGCAGTTGACTGATGTTGCGTAGATGCATTCGTAAATGGTGAAAGTTCCGTTGGCGACAACGGTGTTTGGACCGAGGTTTATCCAGTAGATAGACGCGTTGCTTGCACTTGTGAATCCACTTTCTAGCCAGCTGTTTAAGATTTTTCCTTGACCGTCTTGCCAATTAACGTTATCAAGATTACTTGCGTAGCGAGCGAAGTTGGCGTTTGAATCAATTGTTACTTGCTGCTGAAAATCTTTCAGGGTCGCTGCCGACTGCGAATTAGTTAAGGTTACTGGCTTATAATACAGGGGCGCGTTGCTGTTGACGCCCAAGAAAACAACTTGGGGTTGGGTTGATGATGATTTAACTTTGGGCGCTTGATTCAAACCGATGAACACGCTAAGAGCAAGAAGAGCCAGTGTTATGAATACAACGACAATTACCGTTCTCGATTTCTTGCCCATGCCCAGATCCCTTTAAACTCCAGATAGCTCTGTTAACGTAATTCCAGCCCCGACTGGAGTACGCAATCTGTTAAGTTGCCTGCATTTTCTTCTATCCCTTCGCGTTTAAAGTTTGTTAATTGTCCGGCAAGAATCAAAATTTGGCAAATCAAATTTCCAGATTGGACAGCGCAAGTAATGTACGTTAAGTTTTTATACGTTGCCTGGTGGCGATGTCTCCCGCACAACATTCGCTCTTTTTCTTTGTTTTGTTGCTCATTTTCTTCTGAGTTCTGGAATAGGGACCGGGGTTTGGTTAAACCCTCCAAGCAGTGGGGACATCACCCACATCATCTTTTTTTGCTGAAATCCTCTACAAAGTCAGCTGGGTCGGAAAAATTCAACGCTAGAAAACGTATCACTCTGCAATTGAAACCCAGGTTGCATTTATGGGTATAGCAATCGCGTACCCTATGTGTGTTGATTGCATGTTAACGTGATAGCCTGCGGTATATTGTAGCATTTTAGAGGTAATCATTATTGTCAGTCGTTCATGTATATGGCTAATGTTAGATATTCTATCAATTACGATTGTTTGACCTATGGAATATTTTGTTGGCGTTATGTAATCTGATGTTGCGTACTTACCGCCTTGCGGAATGTTCTGAGGTGTTGCCAACGGCTCTAAGCCTGTAGTATTAATGGCTATCGAATTTGTTATAATCGGTTCGTTTGCTTGGTATGTTTTAATGCCTATGGATACCGACTCTATCTGCTTATCCGTTGAAAAGATGATGTTACTGAGAGCTATTGGATATTTCGATGAAAAGATTGATTGCCAATTATATGCGATAATAATTGATGAAGCTACCGCACCAATTATTACGACAGCGATAAGTATTTTCACAATTCTTCGGTTTTTTGTTCTTGACATTGTCAATACTCTGCTGCTTAGATGTTATTTAGTCATAGCGTTTCTATAATTTCTATAGAGCAGATTTCTTGACTCTTAGAATTCCCATCCACAGGAGACATTGCCCGCGATCCTCGCTTTTTTTTAAAATTCAGCATCGTTCTTAGCTTACGTTTCCAACTGCAAACTGACAAACCTTAAATGCAGATTCTAGTCGTCTATTGTTTCAATCATGGGTTGACCGCAACGTACAGGAGCCTTTTGCTCGAAGAGTAGCGGCAAACCCACCAGTGGAATCGACAGTAGCCACAAGTTCAAGTTATGCCCCAAGAACCACTCGTACCAGTTGCTCCAGGTTTGGTCTCTTCCGAAGAAAATCCATGTAAGGTAATTCCAAAGGTAGAACAAGCCCAATGCAATGGTAATGGCGCCGATTGTTTTAAGTTTAAGTTTTTCCACAATTTCTGTTCCGATAGATTTTTTCGCGAAGTACGCCGTGAAAACTGTTAGTGCAAGCATGCCGATTGTGGTTAAGGCGAAACTAAGCAGATTTTCTGGATAAGAAGTCAAATACTTCATTCCTTGTCGCATTACGGTTGATGCCCACAGGGCAGTGTTAGTGAGCCAAAAAACCAAAATGTAAACCGTGCCCGCAATCAACCCCCACTTTATTGCCCCCTTCGCTGGCTTGTTTGGGTTCAACTCGTAGGACAGTTTAAACAAGACAACGGGAATAGAAATGGATTCTACGAGTAATGGTATTTCATTTATTAGAATGGAAGTCAAAACCGGGAGAGTCGAGATATGACTGTCAACGCGCCACATGGCGAAACCTTCCGTGGAAAATAAGGGTAGAACGCCTGAAGCCAAGAGCCCCAGCCAGTAAATCGCCTCTCCAATCAACACCACCGTCAACACCTTCATTGTCCTTTGTGTCGAAAGCCCTTTCTTTACAAAGTAGAGAATCGCCCCCGCGAAAGCGATGGTGCTGGCTACGAGTCTGAAAGCAATTCCAATGGTCGCTGATATGTCTTCGACGAAAATGACGAACCTGAAGGAGCCGCTGAAAGATTCCCATTCGCCAATCCAAGAGAGGGTAAACATTGCATGGAACGTGAACAGGAAATAAGCTAAGGCGACGGTGAGGAACCCGATTTTTAGCGGCGAATAGAATTTTTTCTCGGTCATATGTGCTTAACCAACAAATAGAAGCCTCTTCGCCTATATTGTATTAGGTTTGCAGTTCAAGCTGCCTGCCCAAATTCAGGGAAGATGGCCCATTCTTGCCTTGTTAACCATTTGTCCAGCTGTGTCAGCGAATCTGAGAAACAAAATTTTGTTATGCTGCTAATTGATAAGCTCTGAAGTATTGAAGCGTCCGCGAAAAAAATTCCAATGACCTCGACATAACAAAGACGTTTTTTGGTGAGTTGAAAGTTACCTTTAAGAAAAAGCTTTAGTCTTTATTTTTTTCTTGAAAGCAATGGACAAAAGTGTTGCAATGACTAGTGAAAAGGCAGCCCATGTGGGTAACTCTGGAACTGGTGTAGTAGAGGAAGTGCTTAGATTTGTGGTGCTAAAGGGCGTGTATTGCATGTTGACGGTTGAAGCTTTCGTGAAAAGATTATGGCCTCCCCCGATTGCGTATAAAGTATTGTTCACAACGGCTACGCTTAACCAGGCTCGATCTATCGGCATAGAGGCTCCGACTCCCCAAGAATTGTTCTCAGGAAAATACACTTGATTGGTAACTTGAGCATCTAACGGATAAGTGTCGTTGCACCCGCCCATTACATAGATTGCAGGCAGTACGCCAGCACCGTTTGTTAGGCCAGCCGCGGCGTTAGAAACGCCCATGGGAATGGCAGCGCCCAGACTCCAAGAATTTGTTTTTGTGTTGTATATTTGGGTCCGATTTGTGGTCACCGCGACTTCACCGTTGGGGTACGAACCAATTGCTTGCCCGGAAAAAATGTATATTTTGCTATCCACTACTGCAGATGTGTAGTCGGCTACTGGTGTTGGTATTGGCGTTTTGGTAGTCCAAGAATCTGTTGCTGGGTCATAAACCTCGTTGACTGCTCCTTTGGGGTATCCGCCTATTAGATAGATTTTATTGTTAACAACGTTTGCTTGCAACTGGTAAGCCTCATCTGGCATGGGAGTTTTTGTTTCCCAAGTATTCGTTGTTGGATTGTAAACCTCGTTTTGGTTTTGTCCTATACAGTAGATTTTGTTCTGGTAAACTGCAATACCAAAGCTTGAAAGCGCAACTGGCATGGTTGCTTTTTCAGTCCAAGCATTGGTTGTTGGATCATAGGCTTCGGTCACGTTTGTACTTGCGGAGGTACCTTCGTTTCCGATGACTATGGGCACGCTGCCGCCTATTGCGTATATTACCTCGTTTACAACGGCCACTCCAAAATCTGATCGGGCCGTCGGCATTGGTGCTTTTTGAACCCAGGAATTTTCAGACTGCGCCTTCGTGAACTGAATACTAGTTAAGCATGAAGCTGTGAAACCGATAAGAATGAGGAATAAACCAAGCGTCTTCTTCATAGCTTGATCACATTATGAGGGAGGTTATGGGCCCTTATAGCTCTCCCTGCGGAACACTACCTTCTCAGAAAAAAAAGCTACTATTCCTTAGAACAAAAGCAAAATTCGAGCCTTTAGTTTTCAGTACCCTCGTATTATTTTCTAGACTACCTGGATTATCACGTTATCTATGTTGCCGAATTCTTTGTTACGCCTCAATAGAAGCTCACCGTTCGCGAGCCCGCATCACTCTTGAAACCTAAAAAAAAGAATGTTTATGAACGGAGGTTTAGCGCAGTCACCGTACTGAAATCTTGAACCAAGAACAGGCCCGCAGTTTCAGTGGAGGCTACAAAGATTTCAAAAGATTACTTCTTCAGTTCCATCACTATGAGGTCCAATGTTGAATTTCCGATGTTCTTCACTTCATGATCTTGCGCCTCGAGGAAAAGCACCGAGCCAGTCTTAATCTCCATTTCTTGAGTCTTTCCTCCAGAATTAAACGTCGCTTTGCCGCCCTTCAATGCATAAACCACGTGATCAGGATGATGATGCATCTTCGCAACAGCACCTGGCTTAAAAACGACTTCCAGAACGCGCACTCTATCATTTTCATTGAGGCACTTGTAAACATTAGACGCCGCAACCAATGGATCCATTTCCTTCTTCACCAAAAACATTCACCTTCCCAAGCAATAAGCCTATGAAAACATTCGCCGCCAGAAACATAAAAGATTGTGACTAACATTACACTACCACAAATAAAACAATATAAGAAATCTCGTGAACCCGATTCGAGTAAAAGCAAATTCTATGTCTTTTTTTGCCAAAATCAAGAAGAAATAATAATTCTTTCGATGACTAAATGCAATGCAATTACGGATTTTGATCAGGTCTTCAATTGTTCTTAAAAAAAAATAAAAAAGAGAAATGAAGGTTTTTTGTAGTTGCCCAGTCAAGAGATTTTTTGAATCTACCTTTTTAGCCAAGAATGCGAATGTTTCTGATAGTTTTCTGTTTGAAAGGAAAAACTTCAAGCTCTGAAGAATTTCTAATCCATAGTTGGCATTCACAATTGATTTATGTCCAAAAGTTCTAAGATATGATCAATAGTGAGCGACCAAAATGCACCGTAGTCTTAGCCAGGAGCGAAAAGCAGCGGCACAAATGTATGAAACGTCCGATGTCGTTAAAGCAACGGTTGATAGTAGGGACCCTTTCTGCGCGATGTTTGAGGAAGCTGTTGACGAGACATTTTCTTCTCTAGGTGAACCCGCAAAAAAAGCAATATACATCCATCTGAAAAACTCGTTTGGAATTGAGAAGGGCGAAATTCCCCACAGGATCAATGATTTTTCAGATGCGCTCGAGAAGATTTTTGGACCAGCCGCCAGAAATCTGGAGATTCTCTGTATGAAAAAAATTCAAGCCAAAACTAGAATTGACTACAAGTGGGATCTGCCCGAATCGAGTGGACCCGGATTGACGTTTAAAGAATACATGCGCGTCGCTAAGCAGAAATATAAGCAGCAAGAAAGCTATCATGGAGTAGAATCAAAGAGCGCCTCCACTGAGGAAAAGCGGGTAACTCCAGTAGTTCAAGAAAAAACAGATGAAAGCAAAGTTACGTTAAAGACTGTTGACGTGATGGTCAAAAATGTAGTCACGGTTGATGAAGATGCGTCTGTCAAAGAAGCGGCTGACATTATGAACCAGTTCGAGATAGGTTCCGTAATCACTACTAGAAAACGGAAACCTATAGGCATAATTACTGAGCGAGATCTTTTGAAACGTATAGTCTCCGAGGGCAGAGACGCAAGAAAAACTAGGGTTAAAGAAATTATGTCAACACCGTTGGTTGTTGTTTCACCCGACACAGATTTGGAAGGCGCGGCACGCTTGATGTTTAAGATGAAGATAAAGAAGCTGCCAGTGGCCGAAGAGAATCGCTTGGTGGGTTTGGTCAGCCTAACAGACATAGCTCGCGCTCAGCCAATGATAAAATTCTTGCAAGAACTTGCCGCGTCGCAACCTACGCCAAAAAGCATGCAGAAAGTCTTAAATTGCTACATTGTTTAGCGCTAAGCAATCGTTTCCGGTAGGATTTTGACCCCCGGCTAAATGGAGATTTCACCTACAAAACCTCTTTTTCTTTTGTTGTTTCAGAGTCACAACCACACACTATTAATAACGTGACAGCGCATTTTTAGAAGGTGGTGGAAATTTTGTCGGGACCGATTGATATTGTGCGTTGTCTGCATAATGCGTTTCGCCGTGATGTTTTCCAAATTGATGATTCAGCATTCAAAATAGCCCGCGGTGGAGGGGACCCAACTTTGATTCTGAACCGGTTGGATATTATGGGTGAGGTTCTGGACTACCATGCCAGAGGCGAGGAAACTGCGGTTTTTCCCGCCGTAGACAACGTAGCGCCTCTTGTGGCAGAAGCTTACCTAATGGATCATCGTGAACTTGACAGAATGGTTGCGGGTCTTAAGGAAACTCGTAAAACGCTTGACCCTCTAACGATAGCTAGGGCAACCGCAGCTCTATCTGCACACCTGAAGATTCATCTCGACAAGGAAGATGCCCACTTATATCCAATCCTCAGAAGAAAAACTACGGAGAGCGAACAAGCCCAAATTGCTGGCTTAATGTCAAAACAGGTGCCTCCTAACAAGTTTCCCACTTTAGTTCAATGGTTTTTCCCTCTGCTTGACCTCGAAGACCAATTCGTGGTTACCAACGGCTGGATGACTTTGATGCCGCCGCAGGTTTTCGCCGCCCTCAAACCACTAATTAAGCAAAACACTTCTGAAAACTGGGTTGAATTGACTAGGAGAATTCCCCAGCTAAACTAAAAATAAATCCCAAATAATCAGGCATTGGAAGAACAGTGTTTAGGGCGCAGCCGCAACTTTTCGAATCTGCATTTCCTCAGTAAGCAACCAAGTTTTACCGTTATCATGTGTTTCCTCTGAACGCCATCTGAAAGACTGAGGTGTAATTTGAGAAAATATCCATTTCTCCGGGTAACTCTCGGTGGTTTGGAGTTCAAGAACAATTTCGTCATTAACTTTTTTGGCTATGAAAGTTTGTACAAGGCCTTTGAGTGGGGAGAGCCAAGTGCTACGCCACGCATCAATCTTTGGGTCATAGAATCGGATGGTTGTTCCGAAAAGCGTCATCTTTTGGGAGACTTCTCGGCAGCCCATCCATCCTGTATGGCTGTGCCGCCTAAAATCCATCCAAAGTGAACTTCTCCCCTCATCTTGACCCATGTTCCATCTGCTTGAATATACCGAGCTTCTGAGATTTCCCAGTCGCCGACAAACTGGCCGAACAACATCAATTTCTCTTTCAAAGGTAAGTCAGGGCCATCGGCGCCCAGACCTTTGATCGTCCACACATTGTTTGATTCTATGGGCTTGTTGACCATTCGAGATCACTGCTCTAATCATAAGAATACTGACCTAAAAAGAAAATGAGTTTTGCAGTAAAGACAAAGATTGAAAGTGAGGGGTTTAAGTTGGCGGCGGACCAGTTGAGCGATTGTGGTTGTGGTTATGCAGTCACAGAGTCTTAAAGGTAGGTCTTTACAAAAATAGGAACGGTGTCTTACATTGGAAAAAAGCATGATGAAATATCAAGTTTTAGTCAAAACGATTTCAGGAAAGGGCGGCGAGTTTTGGGAAGTGTTCCAAAAGATGCCTACCGAGCCGATGAAAGGAGTAATGGTCGAGTCTTCTTGGAGCTTGTTCGGATACTGGGATTTCGTCATTTTCTTCAAAGCGGACAGCAATGAAAATAGCCTGCACTTCGTAGGCGAGGTCTTACGAGCGATACCTGGCATCGCCGAAACTAGCACGTCACCCATGACCATTCTCAAAGAGCACAAGAAGCAATAGGCAACTGTCTTTGCTGTGGTTTCTCACTTTCTTTTTCTTTAAAGTGCATCACGCCTCAAGCCTTGAGTTTCAATAGTTTAAAATTAGTATTTCAAAAGAAAAAAAATGAATTCATTTTCCGGTTTCAAACCATCTTTGGAGGTTTGTTTTCTTGATCGCTTTGTATACGGGGTATCCAATGACTGTTGATGCAATAAGGTTTCCAACCAAAACATAAGCGAATTCGGCTATTAGTGGTAATCCGTATACGTAACTGAGCATGGCGCCGACAGTGCCTCCCAATACTATGGAGTACATTACTGTTCCCGCGATTACGCTTCGGTTCCTTAATTTCCAGATTGCAAAAGCCATGAGGAAGCTAGGAATTGTATTCAGCAAATCAATCCAGCCAAGAGGACTAAAGATGTTTGAAATGAAGACTCCAAGCGCGTGTCCAAGTATTCCCGCCCAGCCAAATATCGGAACCAAAGCCACCATCGCGTCGGCTAACCGCACCTGTACAGGTCCGTAACTAAATGGTCCCAACACGATGACCAGCGCAGCGTAAAGAGAGGCGTAGACTACAGCTACCGCTATCGTTTTAGTTTTCATCTTTTTCACCGAGCGTACTTGCTCGGATCCTGTATTTCTGCGAGTGCAAAAGCTTCCTTTCTCCGTCGGCAGTTGCTGCAGAATCCACAATGTACTGGTTCACCTTTTTCGGTCCAATCCCATCCTTGATAACAGCTATACGTGTATAGGTAGTTGACGCCCAACGCCTTTCCTAAGGCAACGACGCCGTCCTTGTCGACTTCAAGCAAGGGAGCTGAGATTTTGTATCCTCCGAAGTGCGTCGCATGCGCAACGAGTCGATTCATCTCTGCGACGAATTCTGGAGTGTTGTCCTTCATCGCGACGGGGCCTTCTCTTCTGATTCCTATGTAAACGTCGTAGATGTCGCGTTCCTTTGTCTTGATGTAGCTGTCTAGATCGAAGTGTTCTGCATGAGCCAGCCCGATAGTCAGCAGCATTGTGTTGCGAACGACATCCCACCAGCGAAGGATCCTGTTTCTTGCTTTTTCAGCATCCCAAATGTCTTCTTTGGGCGTCTCTGGCACAGGAACGTCGTCTTTGACCAGTAAGCTTGTGGAAAGCTCTTTCATCCATGAGATGTCGATTTCTTTGTAAGTGGCCTTGAAGCCTTGTTTTTCTAAATCTTCAACTGCTTTCTTGACGCACCAGCGCTCCTCCTTGACCATCCTTTGACCGTAATCGGCATTTATGACCAAGATGGGGTTAGCGCGAATGACTTTAGCAACGTAATAGAGAGCTGTGACGGAATCAACGCCTCCGCTGCACAGTATCACCGCTTTCCTCATGTTTTCACCTCACAAAAGGACAAAGAATACAGAAATCGTTGGGCTAAAATTTTGATTTGGACCATGCGCAAAATGGCAAAAGCATTCGATATTGCATTTTCTGTTTTTTCGTTTTTCAAATTTTTTCCTCCTACTCCGGGTTTTATTATGGCGGAACGGATGGAGGCCCACTCACCCGCCATGTTTTCAGATGTTACAGAAGGGGCATTTTTAAACTTTGGGTTCAGGGGATTGGAATGGTTCAATGATTAAGTTGGGAAAGTATTGTCTGTGATGGGCGGAAGGGTCTGAACTGTGATGGCATTAGATTTTGATGAGATTATTCATTGCTTTTAAAAACTAAAAAAAGAGAAAGGAAAGGTTTTGTTATTCCCTTAATTCCTTACTTATGGTCTTTTTCTCTGCATCAGAATTGCTAGTACGGCGATCCCTATGATTAATACGATGATTATTGCGATGACTCCGTACATGAGTGTGGTTTGTGTAGCTATTCCGCTAAGTGGCGTTGCCGTTGGTGCCTGTGTTGGTGCTGCAGCGCTAGCATAGAAGCCGGTGGAATCGGAAGATCCATAATAAGAACTTGAACCTGCAAACGTGGCGTACACAGTGTAGTTGCCTGCGATGTCGGGGGACCATGTAAACGCATAGTTGCCCAAAGCATTAGTCGTAGTTGTTCCGATTACTCTGTAGTTGTTATTTGAGTCTAAGACGGATAATGTAACTGGAACTCCAGTAATGTTGTTTGGCATTACCTGCTGCTCGTAAACAGCTTCCATGAACTGAGTCATACTTGCGTCAGAGACGGCTGGCAGTCCATTTGGGAAGTCTGATGCGACTGCCTCTTGTTTAGAGCCAGCAGAAACATCCCTCACTGAACCCGTTAGGGTTATTGGTGTAGCGGTTGTGACTCCGACGTCCGGAGCGTTAACTGTGGTTTTGCTCGGTCCTTGACCGAAGCAGTAGATTTGGTTGTCGTATGCATTTGCCACTACTAAGTATCCGTCTGCAAGCGCTGTGGAAGGATTATTCGAATCTGGAAATTCAAGTATGCTCCATACTTCTTTTCCTGTGGCAGCGTTCAAGCAGTATAGTTGAGCTCCGCTGAATAGCGGCGGACTGTATTCATGGCCGCCCATGACATAGAGATATCCGCCCCCTACGGCGTTGAGATACCAGATGGGGAAAATGTTATACGGAGTTGCATATGTGCCGTTTCCAGTGTTCCAAGTCCACATGAGAGCTCCAGTTGTAGCATTCATTGCGTAAACGTAGCCGCCTAAGTCCCCTGTAAACACTGTGTCGTAAGCTATGAGTGTACCTGTCTGGTATGAACCCCATTCGTCTCCTGTCGCGTTTAAGTATTCAGGGCCCCAGAGCTGTTTTCCCGTTGCACTACTGAAGGCGTTTAATGACAGCGATTCCAAATAGACTTCTGTGTAAATTCCATTGTTAGCACCGTTAGCTGCTGACTGTCTTGAGAACGGCGTTACGGTTCGGTTAACTATCCATTGCTGTGCGCCATTAGTTAAGCTGTAGCCTGATTCGATTTGCCATGAAGTCCAACCAAGTTGGCCTGACCCAACTACAGCTGGGATGCTGTATAAAACGAGATTGTTGCCAGTAAAGTCCGGATAAGTAGGATAGCTAAGCGCCGGAGAGATAGCCACTGCTGTTCCGTTTGGTTCAGTAAAGGTAGTAGCTACTGGTGCTGCCCACATTATGCCTGATGACCATTGGATACTTGATCCTTGCACGGGTCTCCACTGCCAGCTTACTGCAGTGACTCCTGGGAAGTAGCCATTAGGATACTGAATTGCTTCGGAAGAGTTCCAACACTCAAGCATTCGACCGCCAGTAGGAGTGGTGACACGTGTCCCTTGGATTATCTGTGTGCCCGCGGTGGCGTTAACGTAGTAAGCTATCATGTCCCCATTTGGATCGTTGATAAACTGGATACCTCCAGGACTATTGATAATATTCAATATCCAGTTGCCGGTCATGCCGTCGTACATCGACCACGTAGTGCCTAGATTGCCCCACAAGTATACGAGTCCTCCGTACTGATTTGGCGTTACGTAGTCAAGAACTTGACCGCATCTGAGTTGTGTTGTAGTTATGTTCTGTTCCCATAGCATTTTTCCCGTGAATAGGTCAATAGCTATCCAACCTTCAAGGCTTGTTGAAGCGCCCGGGTATGAATCGTAGTAGAGTACTCCGTTTATGACAATTGGCGGTGCAAGTTTAGGTTCATACTGCGACGCAGAGTAATAGTTGGTGTATTCACTTGAGCCTGGAGGACTTCCATAGTTGCCTCCAATTAACCCTCCGATGGCAAACGGCGTTGTCCACATTATGTGTGCTGTTGAGGGACCAGTTGTGTACGGATTAAAGTCTTCGCTGGCATTGTAAACACTATTAAGTCTTAGCCCGAGTCCGTTTCCGAGCCAGTTTCCGGCAAGGTTGTACCAGGCAGTGTTCATTGCAAAAACTGGTGTCTGCCAGTAGCTTGTTGGAAGCGGGGTTGATGGGTAGTTTGCTATCGGCGTCTGCTGAACATTCAAGTACTCTGTACTGCTAGTGCAAGGTTCAAAATAATCTCCGATTGATCCAGGATTGCTGGTGCCTGATGGTGCCGGATTCGCACCTGTTATTGTTTGGCCTGGAAAGCTGAAGACGAAGCCGTAGGTGCCGACTGTTGTAGGTATGTACGTAGTGTATGTTCCGCCTGTATCATCAGATATAAATGGCCCCAAGGTCTGGGTGGTTCCGTCAGGCTTTGTAACTGTAACTTTGAGGTTCTGCCATTCGTCGCCGTAAGCTCCGTTGGCCGTTGGCGTTGGCTTGTCGACCCACATGTTAATGTATGCTGTTTGACCGACTCCAATAGGGCTAGGTCCAACGTTAATGAAGCCGTATGTCGTTATGTTTAGCCCAACTGTTGCTTTGGCGTTTTGTAAAAGCATCGTTGAAGCTCCCATTGAAATTGTTAATATTGCTGCAATCAAAATAGCGATAGTTCTACTTTTTAGCGATTTCATTTTTCTTTTTTCTCCTAAATCTTATTTTGTGTTGAGAAGAAGCATAAATAGCACACTTCCCAACATCCTCGCTCATAACCTAATTCAGTATTAAATAGCTTTCCAAAATCAACGTTAAGAGAGAAATTTAACTTGAGAAGACGAAAATAAGTTCCGTGAGCCTAGACAAAGTCTCCGTTGAATGTGGGCTCGCGGAACGGCTCTTTGAAAGTTAACCGTTTATTTAGCTGCATACTGAGTTCATCTGCTTCTTTGCCTGTTTCAGCTTATCTCGAACTAAGCGAGATTTCTAGAGATTTCTAGACGCAACCTACAACCAATGCAAGCCCCAAACCAGAAAAGCAACCTAAAACACAAAGAACAAAATGCCAGAATTTCTATACGCTTGCCTTGTCGTACGGTTTTATTTTTTGTCTCTCGCGAGATATTGGAATATCTGTTTGTATGACGCGGCGGCGCAACATTTTTAGCATCGACATGACTGGTGGAACAAAACGTTGAGAAGTGAACTCTGATGGTACGTGCATTTATGTTCCTAAACGTTGCGCCTGGTTCGGAAGCAACTGTGCTTGGGCACCTTAAGACACTTGGAGCTGTGGAAGAAGCCTACGTTTCATATGGCGTATATGACATAATCATAAGGGTCAAGGCAGAATCGCCGAAAGAGCTCAAAGACGTGGTGACGAGACAGATCAGAAGTATCGATGGGGTACTATCCACTCTGACATTACTGATGACTGAAGAATAAACAAATCGAAAATAGCCTTAGCGAATATCGAAATCGGCTCTTGCATGCGCTGTTATCCCACACTAACCACAAACGTAAACTTGAGTTTGGGAAACCTACTCATTTAAAATTTAATAAGCTAATGTAAACTAATTCTTTCAAAAGTGACTCAGCGTCGTTGATTTAATGCCGGAAAACCAGGAAATCCTCGCTCTTCCAGTTGACGAGGTTCTAGCAAAGCTGAAGACTTCCCAGTCTGGGCTATCCTCACAGGAGGTTCAAATCCGACTTGCAACTTATGGCCCCAACGAACTTGCTGAGAAACAGAAGCGCACGGGCCTTGTTGAAATCCTATACCACCTGAGAAACCCGCTCGTGCTTATCCTTCTGATTGCAGGTTTAATCTCTGCATTTGTGGGCGAGGTAACCAACGCTGTCATAATTTTCTTCATCGTGCTTCTCAGCATCATCCTAGACGTGTACCAAGAAACAAAAGCTCAGAACGCTGCTGAAAAGCTCAAAGAAAGAGTAACCACAAAGGCGACAGCTCTTCGAGATGGGCTTAAACAGGAAGTGAAACTTTCTGAAATCGTTCCGGGAGACATCGTGTATCTGATGGCAGGGGACCTTGTGCCCGCTGACGCGAGGCTAATCAGCGCGAAGGATTTGAACCTTAATCAATCAGCCTTAACAGGCGAAGCATTTCCAGTTGAAAAGAATGCTAATCACCTTTCAACCAGCACTGCTGAGGTGACTAGTTGGAGCAATTATGTTTTCTTGGGAACATCGGTGGTTAGCGGAACTGGAACCGCGGTCGTTGTGAATACTGGGGGCTCAACTCAGTACGGTGGAATTGCCAAAGAACTCGTTGGTAAGGCGACGGAAACCGAGTTTGAGAAGGGACTTAGGCGTTTCGGAGCCTTAATGACTGAGGTCACACTCTTTCTAGTTATTTTCGTGTTTTTTGTAAACGCGTTCTTCTTTTTGGGCAGCCGCAGCATTTTAGATTCACTTCTTTTCGCTGTGGCACTGGCGGTGGGCCTGACGCCGGAGCTATTACCTATGATAATGTCCATTAACCTATCCAGAGGCGCCGTGGCCATGGCCCAAAAAGGCGTTATCGTAAAAAGGTTGGCCTCTATCCAGAACTTCGGCAACATGGATGTTTTATGCACGGACAAAACCGGCACGCTTACCGAAAACAAGCTAACCTTAAACGATTACGAAGATTTAGAGGGAAAGCAATCTCCGAAAGTATTGATGTATGCTTACTTTAACAGCGTTCTTGAAGCAGGACTGAAAAGCCCTCTGGACGACGCAGTGGTTCAGTACAAGCAGTTCGACGTAACGGGTATCACTAAAATTGACGAGATCCCCTTTGACTTTATCCGCAGACGTGTTTCGGTGGTGGTTGAATACGAAGGGCAAAGACTCCTAATCGCCAAAGGCGCCGCTGAAGAAATTCAAAAGATTTGCACTTTCTGCGAAACAGACGAAAAAGTCAGCGACTTCGCAAATGTTTGCCAAAGCATGTTTAACCAGAAATACATGGACCTCAGTGCTCAGGGATACAGGGTTTTAGCAGTCGCATACAAAAAAGTCACAGACAACAAAACACACTACACCATAGGCGACGAAACCGACATGATCTTTTTAGGTTTCTTGTCTTTTCTAGATCCTCCTAAAGAAAGCGCCAAAGAATCTATCCGTTTGCTGGCCAGAGATGGCGTGGAACTCAAAATAGTTACTGGCGACAACGAGTTAGTCACAAAAACGACTTGTGAACAGTTAGGCTTTAACATAAAGGGCATCATCCTCGGAAACGACATTGCCCAGCTCCAAGACGACGCCTTAGCCCGAGTCGTGGAGGACAACAACATTTTTGCCCGCGTCAATCCAGCTCAGAAAGACAGAGTAATCAAGGCCTTACGGTCAAACGGGCACGTAGTTGGATACATGGGCGACGGCATAAACGACGCTCCGTCCCTGAAAACTGCGGACGTAGGCATATCAGTTGAGAACGCCGTGGACGTCGCGAAAGAATCTGCGGACCTCATCCTTCTGCAGCCCGACCTAAAGGTGCTCGATCAAGGCGTCTTGGAAGGTAGGAAAACTTTCGGCAACACCATGAAGTACATCATAATGGGCGTGAGCTCAAACTTCGGCACCATGTTCAGCGTAGCCGCCGCGTCTTTGTTTCTGAGCTTTTTGCCCATGACAGCAATTCAGATTCTCCTAAACAACCTCCTGTATGACCTCTCCGAAGCCACTATCCCCACCGACAACGTAGACGAGGAATATATTGGAAAACCCAAAAGACTGAACATCTCCTACATAAGAAGGTTCATGGTGATCATGGGACCCGTAAGCTCCATCTTTGATTTTCTGACTTTCTTCTTATTGCTTTTTGTCTTCAGGGTAACAGGTCACATTTTTCAAACAGCATGGTTTGTCGAATCTCTTTCAACGCAAACGCTAGTAGTTTTTGTCTTGAGAACCAGAAAAACGCCATTTTACAAAAGCAAACCGGGCAAATACTTGCTGATAAGCAGCTTAGCTGTCGTTGCAACCACGTTCGCGTTGCCGTACACCCCTCTCGGCGCCATATTCCAGTTTGTGCCTCCCCCTACAATGTTCTATCCTGCACTGGCAGGGCTAATAGCCGGCTACATATTCTTGGTTGAAGTCGTCAAAAAATGGTTCACTAAACGATTCGCTTACCTACTAGAACAGGAATATGTCCCGATAAAAGCAAAACTGGCTGATCCAACACCGAAACATGTTGAGGCGACGTAATGGCAAAACCGATTGGAACCATGCCTGTTCTATTCATTGGACATGGTTCACCGATGAACATAGTCTTGGACAACAGCTACACCCAGAGCATAGTCAAATTAGCCAAACAACTCCCCAAGCCTAGAGCGATACTGGTAATATCGGCTCATTGGCTGACAAACGGCACTTACGTTACATGCGTTAACAAGCCTAAGACTATCTACGATTTCTATGGTTTCCCAGACGAATTGTACCGCGTAAACTATCCGAGCCCTGGCTCACCAGAAAACGCCGAACTAGCGATAAAAACTGTAAAATCAACGGAGATAAAGTGCGGAGACTGGGGATTGGATCACGCAGCCTGGGCTGTCTTGAAACATATATACCCCGCTGCCGACGTTCCAGTTTTCGAGATGAGTTTGGACTACTCACCTTACAACAATTGGAACCCGAAGTCTCTGGAGCTTCATTACAAGTTAGGTTCAGAGCTTGCTCCTTTGAGAGAGAAGGGGGTTCTTATTATCGGAAGCGGGAACATTGTTCATAACTTGGGGCTTATTGATTTTGACGTTGATGCTAAACCTGTTGAGTGGGCCGTGAAATTTGACAGGGAAATCAAGCAAGCCCTTGTTTCAGGTACTCATGAACGCCTTATCAAATACCTTGGCTTTGGAAAAGAAGCATTGTATGCCGTGCCAACTCTGGATCATTATCTGCCGATGATTTACGCGATTGGACTCCAAAAGAAAGAGGATAAGTTAGAGTTCATCCATGAAGGTTTTCAGTATGGCTCAATTTCAATGAGAGCCTTTCAAATAAGATAACAAACACAAAAAAAACATTTTCATTTTTGAGAAAAGCTCTTAGCCACGCAGGTTTAGAGGCTTTTTGAATATTTCTTCTCGCCACTTACGTTCCCAACTTGCCCAACCAGTCTTCACAAGACTTTCTCTCAGATGAGGCTTCTCAGCAACCCACTCCAAAAAGGTCCAGAACCGTCTTTTGGTTTGGAGCATTTCCTTAGGCACACCTTTTTCTTCGCACCATCTGATGTAGCCATTTTCAACCATCTGTTTAAGCGCGAGTGGCGACTCGACTTTTTGCACTTTGAAGCCTATTCCTTCCAAGTGCTCGATAACGCTGGATAAGACGTATTCTGAACAAACTTTAAAGCAGGTTTCACCGTCGGGCTGCATGACGGCAACAATCTCATCCGCAATCTTTACCGCGTCATCTAGGTATTTTTTGTTTTTAAAGTTTGGCGGCTGAAAGGAAGAAGTGGAGATTCTGCGCTCCATCAACATAGCGTCCGGAGGCTTAAGCGCGCCTACTACCACGCCCAATAATAGATCGCTCCAACCTGCAGCATCTATCAAAATCGTTTTTCCAGGAAGGAAACAGTCTAATGCCAAACTCAATCACCAAGACTATGGAATATTTAAGGTGCGTCTGTTTTTCTGTCTTTTGTTTATTGGTTCTTTCAAGAGCATCAAGAATCAGAAACTGAATCAAGAAGACCGTGGGACAAAAACAAAAGATGACAATTCAAACTTGCCCCTAAAATAGGGCAAAACGGTCATTCTAAATTTGCCACTAATGATTAATTGCCTTCGCGGCTGGGGGGAACCTGCCCGTTTTATGAAAAACCTTGATGTTGCTGTCGCATTGTTGTTTTTGGTGGTAGCCCAGGATTCAACCGGTTGTTTTCCTCCCCGAAATCTAAGCGCAATAGCATGTGCCTACACTTGTCATTTCTGCAACCATACAATATCAGGTTAGGATTGCCATAATTAACCCTCAAGACTTCGCCCTCCGATTTGCAGTTTTGACAGCGGGCAGACATTACTTGATTGTCCGAAAGGTATCCATCCGCTAGAAAAACGCTCCATGGTTTGTCCTTACTAATACCTAACAATTGAAAACCAACTTCCAAAAGAAGATTTTCTTAAAGCTCTAAGAGATAATATCGGCGTGACTAAAATTAATTTGTGGTCACAAAGAGATGTAACATTTTTGAACAAATTCAGCATGAAAATTTCTTTTACAGCACGTAATCCTTTTATCGTGCAATTCCAACCGTTTGAAATGTGCATCCGAAATGGTTAAGTGTCCTAGGTGCAGAGCAGAATTTACTAAGCTCCACAAGAAAATAGAGAATCCATATTTCTCATTGGCGTATTACACTTGTGAAGACTGCGGTCATGTTTTCAAGGTGGCGCGCGTTGTATATCCAACTGCCTAATTCTCAAGCAAAAAATGTATGTAGAATTATGGATATAGAAACCGCGATCAGGGGCTTTTAGTAATCCATAAACCACAAAAGCCTATTTCGTAATCTCATCTCTCTGATTTTCTATAAGTGCCTTCGTATGTGAGTTGTGTTTCAACTTTTACAATAGATAGTGTGCTTGTGGGATCGTTTAAACTGTCTGCTGAGACTCAAGTAGAATATCTTTGCCTTCAACCTTCACGACATAAGCAGGTTCATCTTTGATCTTTGGGTGCATTAAAGGAACCTTTGGACCAGAGACAACTTTCCCGGTTGTGACATCAAATTTAGCCTTATGCTTGGGGCAAGTCAATATATTTCCTTCTAGCATTCCTTTTGAAAGGTCGCCCTTCATATGTGTGCAGCCATTTCCGATGGCGTAATAGACATTGTTTACATTGGCGATCAAGACTTCTTTTTCGGCAAGCTTTACGATCTTCATTTGTCCCAAGGGTATTTCCGAGGTGTCAGCAACTTTAACAAGAGTCACTTTTTTCAACTCCCCTCATCATTCTTTCTCTCCTCACTCTTCTACCAAACGCTAATTGCTTATTGCTGGTGCTTGGTTCACGTATTCCATGTTGTCTATTTGTTTGAGCATGAAATCTGCGATGTCTGAGCGGGAAATCCACATTTCTACTTTACCGTCGCCAACATAGCCTGCTTTGACATTTCCAGATTTTGGATTGTTGTTAAGCATTGTTAAGCGGACGATTGTCCAGTCAAGATCGGAGTTGCGCACGGCTTCCGCAGCATTCACTATGTCTTCGTAAGCTCCATGCATCGTAGTTTTAACTAGATTGACCATGGCTTTGGTTCGGAGGTTAGGCTTGTCGTTTGGATCCTTTGCACTGAGGGTTGAGGTCATAATTAGTCTACGCACCCCTTGCTTCTTCATTGCGACGATAATATTTTGTATTCCATGCGTTATCGGCTTGTTCTTTGAGCTTCCTCGCGGACCCAATGTACTAAGCACTGCGGTAACTCCTTGTATTGCGTTTTCAATCAAGGCTTGATCGGCCAATTCACCCTGAACAACCGTTAAGTGCTCATGGGTGATGTTGAACTTAGATGGGTTACGTGCATAGGCGACCACTTCGTATCCTGCTGCCAGAGCCTGCTCCACAACCTGCTTTCCCGTGCCGCCTGTTGCGCCAAAAACAGCAATTTTCGTTAATACTCCACCAAACTTCGACTAATTGGCTCCTCGCATAAATCTTTTGCCTAAATCAGTTAGTTACAAAAGTAAGTTCCTAGAGCAAAAATCCTCAAAGAAACCGCAATTACGGCATGATTTCGTTTAGGATCCTTTGAAAACACCAAAAAAAGGGAAGAAATTGCGGAAAGGGAGACTTCTCCATTGGAAGGTTTATTATAGACTGAGATGACGCTATTTTACTGAGCCGTGTAATTCGTGTTCAAAACCGTTGGATTGGTCGCCCGCTACGATAAGAAGGCAGCTTTGAAACTTGCTGAAGAGTTGGTGGAGCATCTTGCAAAGAAAGGATTGAAAGTTTACTTGGAAGACACCTTGGTGGGAAAGGTAGTTGCGCCTCAGGCAGAGATGGTTTCTCTTGAAAAAATGCAAACTGACTTCATAATAACGATTGGCGGGGACGGAACAATTCTCCGTACCTGCATCACCATTGCCAAGCCTGAACCCCCACTCTTAACCGTTAACATGGGTGAGCGAGGATTTTTAACTGAGATAGAACCGAAAAACGCCTGCGAATCAGTGGACAAAATCTTGAGGGGCGAATACAAAATAGAAAAATGCGCTAAGCTATCTGTTGTGGCAAGCGGCAAGTCATTTCCCGATGCCTTAAACGACGTTGTCATTTCTGCCGGTGAACCGTCCAGCATTCTTAGTGCAAAGATATGCAAGGATGGAAAACCGATTCTTAAATGTCAAGCAGACGGATTGATCATTGCGACCCCAACAGGCTCCACGGGTTATTCTCTTTCGGCTGGAGGACCTGTTTTGGATTCCGGGGTTGGTGCCTTTGTCATAACACCCATCTGCTCATTAACCGCCTTTCCTTCAATTGTCTTCCCAGCGGATTCAACCATAACCCTCAACGTGTTCCGCCCGAAGGAAGTGCTTATCTCGATAGACGGAAAATACCGTAAACTCGTAAGCGACAAAGAGCCGACCCTAAAAGTCACCGTGTCAAAGAATTCGACGTCGTTTATCAGGTTTGAAGTAGACTTCTATGACCGACTACGAAATCGACTTCTTTTTAAGGGAACACAATGAAAACCCAAACTGGCAATCAATGCAAAAAAATAATCATACTGGATACCTCTGCTTTTTTGGCGGGCTTTGACCCATTCTCTTTAAGCGAAGAGCAAGTAACCGTTCCCAGCGTTGAAGAAGAAATAAAAAGAAACTCGATGATTTCCACGCGGTTTAGGACAGCCATCGAAAGCGGGAAACTCAAAGTCAAAGCGCCTAGCCAGAAGTTTCTCGACGACGCCAAGGTTTCTGCAAGCAAACTCGGCGATTCATACCTTCTTTCGAAGGCGGACATCCAACTTTTGGCTTTGGCACTTGAAATGAAAACCGAAGGCTACGCCCCCCAAATCGTTACCGACGACTATTCAATCCAAAACGTTGCGACACAGAGGGGAGTTGAATTCTTGGCGCTCGCCACTTTCGGGATCAAACGCCTTCTGGAGTGGATAAGATACTGCCCAGCATGTCACAGAGAATACCCTGCTGACTGCGTATCCAAAGAGTGCTTGGTCTGCGGCACCCAGCTAAAGAGAAAGCCGCGTAGAACCGTCAAGAATGTGCACACTTGATCGGCTCAAGTTTCCTTCGCGACCTCTGTAATTGTATCCTCAATGATATCCAATGCCGAGTCTAGCAGGTCTGTTTGTATGGTAAGCGGTGGAGCTATTCTAAGCGTTGAAACCCCACACGTAACAACTGCTACTCCACGCTTCCACGAACGCATCATAACCTCGAAGGCCTTCTTTGCTGCGGGTTTTCTTGTTTCCTTGTCCTCTACGAGTTCAACGCCGATCATCAGCCCTTTTCCGCGCACCTCTCCTACTAGGTTATTAGTTTGTCCGAAATCCACCAGTCGCTTCTCAATATAATCTCCCTGCTTTTTCGCGTTATCTAGCAAACATTCTTCTTTTATGACGTTGAGGACTGCGAGGGCGGCGGCGCAGGACACTGGATTTCCCCCGAAGGTGCTTGCATGCGAACCCGCGGTCCAATCCATAATGGACGCTTTGGCGACGGCAGCGCCAATTGGTAAGCCTGAAGCTAAGGCCTTGGCACAGCTGATTATGTCGGGTTCAACACCCCAATGCTCGATGGCGAACCATTTGCCAGTTCTGCCTATGCCCGACTGCACTTCGTCGTCAATTAGAAGTATCCCGTATTCGTTGGCGATTTTCTTGAGTTTTTGGAAAAACTCCGGTGGAGGAACCACGTAGCCGCCTTCGCCTTGGATAGGCTCAAAAAGAATAGCCGCCACGTCTTCGGGAGGCATATACTTATGCAGAACTTGCTCTTCGATGAAGTCTGCACACCAATAATTGCAGTTGGGACGCGTTAACTTGAATGGGCAACGGTAGCAATATGGGTAGGGAACATGGGCTACGCCGGGCATCAGGGGAGAGAAATATCGCCTTTGGACCGCTTTGCTGGCGGTGAAAGCTAACGAACCCATCGTTCGACCGTGGAAAGCGCTTACAAAACCGATGAACAAAGGTTTTCGCGTATGCCACCTGGCAAGTTTAACTGCCGCTTCAACGGCTTCGGTGCCGCTGTTGCCGAAAAACGTTTTTTTCTTGGATTCGCCAGGAGTGATCTCCGACAGCTTTTCGGCCAGGTTGATTGCTTCTTTGTAGTAGAAGTCAGTGTTGGAATAATGCAGGAAGCGGCTGCACTGAGCTTTTATGGCGTCCACGACACGGGGGTTGTTGTGGCCAACGTTCATGCAGGCTATGCCAGCGTTAAAGTCGATGTACTCGTTTCCATCAACATCTTTAACTATGCAGTCGTTCGCTGAATCGATACAAAGCGGATAATACCGCAAGTAAGACGGAGAAACAAACTGTTCATCCTTCTTAACTAGCTCTCTAGCCTTGGGTCCAGGGGGAGAAACAACAATTTTTGGATAAGACATTTCGGAGAAAACTCCATCAAAAAAGGACTAGTAGACACGCAATATTAATCTTTAGTCGCAAAGAATGGCAGCATTTAATTTATAGAAACGTTAGAATCAAGATTAAGATTAGCCCTTCCAACCCGAAGACCGGAATTACCGTTTGCTTGACTTTTTGAATTGCTCGGTCAACTAGCGTGGTCATTGACTTCAACCGTTCTTCCCCAATAGTTCTGACTTGGGGAACAACCAATTGCAGGCAACCTGCGTTTGAAACTTCCAAGTTATCTGCTGCCTTCTTCGCTACGTCACAGATAATTCGTTTCAGCAGTTCCTGATCCATGGCTTCGCCCACAGGATGGTAGCCTCGGCGGCCAGTGACGATTGCGCTTACTGCATGCGTATCCGTGGTGAAGACTTCGCTCTCGCTGAAACCAGCCAAAGCCAACGCTGCAAGAAGCTTCTCTCGCAAACGAGAAATCATGTTATTTCCATCGACAACAACGTAGGCCGTTTTCTGCTCCTGCACCTCAACAACTATTGCGGTGATCCCGCCGCTTCCCATTCCTGACTTGAGAGAAAACTCAGGAGGATAAACGCTGGCGGCGCCGACCCTGAACTGGCTGGTTGGTTGTGTGACCACTTTTTGGAGACATTTTGAAGCGGCAGCGTGCAGAGCATCTAAATGCTCTTCGACCTCTACGATGTCCGTGATGCTGTTGTGAGCATTAACCACCATAAAGTGGTTTAAGCCGTATTTTGCTGCTTCCTCACTTACAATGTGGCCTAACTCTTGTGGAAGGTCTTCAGTTGTTTCAGGAGCAAGCGTAAAACTGAGAAAGACAGTATCGCCGAAGATCTGGCATGAAGCAGACGCCACCCCTTGAGAAACCCGAACAAAAGGCGACGCCGAAGCAGCTGACGCCTTAAATCGTGCAGAAGATATCACTTGAGAGATGATTTTGCGGTTCTGCGCTTGTGATGCCAAATCGCGTTCATGCCCCAATATGCCCAGCGGCGTGCAAGCTTCGCAGTTGTATTCTCTCTGAAATTCATGCTTCATCATAGAAGGCAAGAGGCTGCTGCCGATGTTCTTGAATGGCCCTGGGTGCACACATGGAACGATTATGGCGGCTTTAGGTTTGGATGATTCAAACTTCAAGAGGTTAACTTCGATGTCCTTGTCCTCACCCATGTCTTCAAAGAATTTTTCAAGAGGGGCATTGGAACCCGTTACCCAGTTGGCTATGAAGGCTTTGAAAAGGGGAAGTGAGGAAATTGAGTATTTCCTGCCCAAACGCTCGATGGGAAAAAAGAACAGTAGCGCCGTCAGCAATGCGACTACTGGAGAGAGAATTATGAAGGGCAGAACCTGCAAAAGTGGGATACCATTTGAAGCCCAAAGGACAACTAAGGGAACTAAACACAGTGACGGCTGGAGCAAAACTGATAATCCCCTCCGCCACACATCTGCACCAGACGTGGCCATAAACACTATGATTCTAAGGGTTACGATTCCGGCGAAACCTATCAGAGTGAGCTTTTCCGACAGTTGCCAACCGAAAAGGGAACCTAACGCGACGCCGATTAGTATGAAGATTAGCCAGAAAACCAAACTGAACAACGAAAGCACATGGGTACGCCGCATAAGGAAAATCGGGTCGTTTCTAAGAATTAGTTTACTGACTATTAAATCCGCGATAACCGTAAGGACAAAAAGCGAAAGAGCAAGAAGGAGGGCACGGATTAAACCCTGAGATGGAACGGCATAAGTCAACAGCCCAATCACGAAGCACACAACTGCGACAGCTACAAGCGCTTTTTTGAGCGACGGAAGAGTAAACATGGATGAGTAATGTTTCTTCGCGTCGTCTATGGAACGGTTAAGCGAATTTGTGTCGTCCATGTTAACAGCTCAAGGTTGAGTTACTTAAGGAAACAGGAGAGGCTTATTAAAATTTAGTCAAGGTAGACTTGAAGTCTTGACAGGAAACACACTTTTTCTGCAATAGACTGCTGATTCGGCTGATGTTTTAGCACCTAGAAGTCAACGCACGGGGGAAAAGCAGGCTTTCCCAAGCTTCATCGCTGAAAATCAACATGCTGCATCAGGGCAATTGTTTTATCTTTAACTTGACTACTGTATTAGTTTGCGATGGCTATGTCAGAACGAGACTTGCCTCCTTCAATATTTCACATGCTGGAGCGAAACGTGGGCAAGAAAATTAGGGTAATCATTGACCCAGCTTACGGTTTCGAGGGCACACTAGCCGCGGTGACATATGAGCCGTCGGGAATCTGGCTATCTGAGGCAGAAGCTATCGTTTTAAGATCAACCATTGCGCAACCCATCCCGCAAATTACAAGTCGAGAAGAAAGAAGCGAGATATTTCTACACTTGAATTCAGTTCAAAGAATAGAGGTTCTGCACGCAAATGCTCCTAGACGGTAAACAAAGCTTTTAAGGGAAGAATATTTTCGCCATCACTGAAAGAACAATTAGTGTAACTGAAAAAACCACAAGCAGTTCAGGTCTCATTTTTATCCCTTCAGTTTCTTCCTCGAAGAATCTGAGCAAACCCGCGCTTGCTGCAGGCATTGGACCAGTGTCTTTCTTTTTCCTTCTAGTACTCACTAGCTATCCCTGCCTTCTCAATGTTACCGTATCCATTAATTAATGTTGCGCAGACTGGCAATCCGAAACCTTCACTTTCGTTGATGGTTAGAAATGTTTAAACTCCGCTTTGTTTAGACACTAAAACTCGGGGAGCACATGCTCATAAGTGAATTCCAGCAGATGATGCGTCAACTATACTTCAAGAGAGACTTTGAACGGGGAGCAGAAGGAACTTTCAATTGGCTTGTTGATGAAGTCGGGGAATTAGGGGAAGAACTGAAAAAAGGAACCGACAGGGAAGCCACTGAGAAAGAGTTCGCAGACGTCATTGCATGGCTTGCTTCTCTTGCAAACATAATGGGAATCGATCTGGAGCAAGCAGCTGTCAACAAGTACAATTATAAATGCCCAAAATGCGAACAAACCCCATGCCAATGCAAATTTTAACCCTGCAGCCGCTTCTGCCCTAAGCCAGTAGCAGCCCAATTGTAGGGTCTGCGTCCGTTTCGGGTTACGATGCCTTCGTTTTTAAGAAGAGATAGATGATGAATTACAACTTTGTAGGAAAGAGATGTGGTCTTGGCTATTCTCGGAGCATCGCATGGCTTGTCTTCGAGAGTTTCAAGAATTTTGCTTCTTGCCCTAAGACCATTCTTCATGTTTCTCGTGTTTCTCAAGTAAGCGTTGGGATGCAAAGAGTCACCGGTAGAATACTCCGCTGTTTAGATTGAAAAGCTTTAGCTACTGAAATCGAAAAGTTTGGCTTGCTTCGGCTTTTTGTTGTCAAACATGGATGCTATTTCTTCTTTTATGAGGACCATGCGCTGGGTATAGTAGGTGGGTAAGCCGTACTTGTCAACAAGTTGCTGTGCCGCGACCAGATACTTCTCTATGTTGCCTTGGTATACGGTAAGAGTTAACTTTCCGCCGCAGAAGGGACATTTACCTTTAAGGGGCAATCGACGAAATTTTTTGTTGCATGATTTGCACCTGAAAGACTGGGTTGAGAAAGCTCGCAGGTTGCCAGCTATGTCTCTGATAAGGTGAGTGGTCAACACTTTTAACGCTACACGTTTAACGTCTACAGCATCAATTCTTTCCCCTAACTCCAATTGCTTGTTAAGTTTATCTGCCATCGACTTGAATTCTTTGTATGAGCTGTTGGCGTTCCCCACGTTTATGTTGGTCACAGGAGTCGTGTACTGGAAACCTTCGAACTGGGCTTCAGTTCCAAGCCTATGGCTAATGACATCCATAATGGAGCTAACGGGTCCAGCCTCGCCTTTATCCCAAGTTTTCAAGTAGAACTCCACTGGGTAAGTCTGGTCAACGTCGAAATCGTGAGCTTGCCTCTGCACCTCTTTGGTATTGACAAACGGAATTAGCAGTATCGGAGCATCCATGATTCCTCCTATTTGAGCTGGCAAGTAAACGCGAGAAAAATTCAGAAGCGTATCTAGCGCCAACATAATCGCGTCTTCATCCCCATCGCAGTCACGACGCTTGGCCGAGTGCCAAATGGGATGTGCATAAATCACGTTGCGATCGGTGAAGCCGACAACACGCCCCAGAATGCATGCGCATGTGTGCGGAGCTAAACCGAAAATGAGGTGGCCAACAAGGTCTTCAGGCTTCTTGACGCTGTAGTAAGGGGGAAGCTTGTAGACTCTGACTAGCAGGTCATCGATGAAAGCTGCAATTTGAAGGAAGTATTCTCCAGCTTTCCACGGAATTACCACGTCCTGGACTTTGAGTTCACAGACCTGGTTAGCGTTAGTCAAGGGGAACCCATGAGTGTCGTAGCTATATCCTAGCTGCCTTATTTTTTCAATGGAAATCCCAACTTCCTTGGGAGTAAAATGGGTGAGTGGAGCATTTGTGCCGTCAAAACGGATTGTCCCATCCTTGTAAACCGACAACTCGTACTTTGCCCTCAAAATCCCCTTCTCGACAATTTCAGGAGTCTTATTCAGGTTCGTTAATCCTTTAACGCCCCTCAAAAGTTTTGGAGCGGAATAACCAAGCGATTTGCAAGCGTCATCAACCAACTCTTTGAAGTTAACTGACTGACGCTGGTAAAAGATAGGGTCTGCTTTGCAGGTTGGACAGGGGTTATCTTTCAATGCTTTTCCGCATCGTGGACAGCATTTCTCCTCTATAGTTTCGCTGCCGCAGCTCGGACATTTTATCCTGCGAGTGTAACTTTTACAGTTGAGGCACTTACGCCTTACCATTTCAACGAACACATGCTCTTGCTTTGCCGCTTCCAAAAGATCTCTGTGTGTGCCGCCCGCTAAGCTTACGGGGAAAAGAACGTGAACAAGAGGCTTCATCTCGCGCCTTTTAGCCTTTTCAGGGCGCCCCATGCGTCCGCCGACGTAAGTTGGTGCCTTTTCCTTAACTTGCACCCCCGAAAGCCTGCTGATTGCTTCTGTCACACTCAGGGGTTCGGCAGCATCAATCATTCTGCTGGCGCCGTAACCGAGGCTGAATGCGAAAGCCGCAGCGTCTTCTCCTTCCATACTAATTTTGCCCTTAATGATTTTGTGTGGAGCAAAGATCTTCCTTAACAGTGCCACGACATCTTGGTTATTTTCCCCCGCAATCCTGCAGACAACATCCTCGTACTTCGTCACTTCTGAGGAATCCAACCAGCTTCTCAGCTCTTCAACCTCTTGAGCATTGGATAAACTTGACCAAAAAAAAGTGGCACTGGGGTGCAAAGGAACACCAAGGTGTATGCTGAGAAGAATGGCTTCTTTAGCGGTTGGTTTGTTGCTGAAGGGATCTTCGAGGAACCCCTTGATTTTTTCCACGGAAATCTGAGCGGCGTCAGCTGCTTTCCGGATGTCAGAGACGAATTTATTTGCGATTTGGCTCTGGAGATCCTTATTCCACCATTCCTCAACGTACCCTGAAGGAGGAAGGCTCTTGTTTGAGTAGAGGAAGTCGCCGAAACTGATGAGGATGTCGCCTAAGAATAGTATTTTCTGGATTTTGCCCTTAACTTCCGCAAAATTCTGAATTGAAACCCTTACAACTGAATTATCTTTAAGCAGAACAACGGGAGGTTCGATCGAGTCCACTGGAAGGGTAACGCAGCCTTTGCCGGGAAGCTCCAGACGCATCTGCGTGCCTGCTGCCAGAAAGTTTTCAAGCACAAGCATAGTTGCGGGATGAATGCCGACGGCTGACAACCCTGTGTTCCGTGACCTGCCATACCGCAGCCTAAAGCCGCCGCGTCTTGAGGGGAAAGCAAATATCGGCCGCCCGGCTATCACGTCATCCATGAAGCCGCCTGACTTCTTCTCTGACTTCTTCTTGAACTCTTTGAGCCAATCCCAACCCTGAAAACCTATCTTCTTGATAATCACGTGGACTTTTTGGGCACGCCCCACAATGCCGTCGTTAACAACCCTAAGCGCACCACCTCTTACACGGTTTGTTTCAACTCTGGGAAGGTTTCGGTATGAGGAAACTTCAACTGGGTCGGATTCGGTGCCCGTGCATTCCACCGGAATCAGGTAAAGCGCTTTCTTTAATTCGTCGTCAGGAATGTGGTATTGAAAACGGCCTACGGATCGTTCATAGAGCCTAAGTTCTTCAGTGAAACGGGCAACTTCTTCCTCCGTGGGCTTGTACCTATCCAACCCTAACTGTTGTCTGACGAAGTCGCCTACAACCAAAGTTAACGCTTGGTCTGTTCCGCCCGCTGACCTTATCGGGCCTGCGAAGTATATTGCCAAGTATCGGGTTCTGTCGGCGTTGGTTTTTATTTTTACTTGAGCGATGCCTTGAATCGGCGCAGCTGTTAAGCCCTCAGTGAAAATTGCAAGAGCTGTCCTTATCGCTTGTTCAGCCAGCTTCTCAGGGTCTGTTGTGCCGAATTTGCCCAGGACGATTTCCTCGGCCACTTTGAAGGCTATCTCCTCTCTTTGCATCTTAGTGCTTAATTCCCTGATGCTCAGTGCCACTTGCTTCGGTCCAACAAGTCCCTCCACCAAATCAGCGATGTCTTGGGCAATAATACATTCTGTCTTCAAGGCTGGGTCCAAGCCTTCAGATCTTGCGCTGTCGCTTATTGCATACAAGTGCTTTAGCTCGTTTTCCAATGAGTCAACGTAGTTTAGATAGCCCTTGCTGATGTTCAAAGCGCAGCTCCCAAGGCAAGATATACAGTGATGGTTTATTTTGCTTTTCTAAAAATTAGACGCAAAAGCCAGAAACAAAACGGTGCATAATTAAGCTTTGATGTTTTTAATTGCCGCGATGATTTCAGCGACTTTTTGCTTAGAACCGGACGTCTCTGTAACGTTCCCCGTTACTATGATGTCGGCTCCTGCGGAGGCGGCAGCTACTGCTTGCTCCTTGGTTCTAATTCCTCCGCCAACGATAAGGGGGATTTCAAGTACATGCTTCACTGCATGAATCATCTCTGGAGGTACTGGGTCTTTCGCGCCCGAACCGCCCTCAAGATAAACGAACCGCATACCTAGATATTGGCCCGCCAGCGCATGGGCTGCAGCAAGTTCCGGCTTGTTGTAAGGCACGGAGATTGCTTTTCCTACGATGCCAGCCGTTCCGCCTTCACCGACAATTATGTATCCCATGGATAAGGGTTCTAAATGGTATTTTTTGACAAGTGGTGCACCAAGTATTTGCGCGCCGATGAGAAAATAGGGGTCAACCGAGTTTAGAAGTGACATGAACCATATTGCGTCTGCATGGCTGCTAATGCCTGTTACGTTATTTGGGAAAAGTATTGTGGGGAGAGTTACGCGTGATTTGATAGCTTTGACGACGTCGTCGAGATGCGTCTGAGAAATAAATGTTGAGCCTCCAATCATGATGGCGGCTGTTCCGCTGTTTTTGGAGTTTTCAGCGATGCGTGAGGCATCTTGGGCTGTCACTTTTTCAGGGTCAATAAGTGTTAGGTGGATGGAGCCTTCGGTTTTCATTTTTTCAAGCAAGTATTTTTCGGTAGGCCCTAGCATGCCAATAATCCTTCAATTACTCTTTCTTTAAGTTCGGTAATGGCGCTCTCTTGCCGGAACCGTAAACTCGGTCGGTTAGCATGCAGTAAACGTCAACTTCGCCTTGAGCTGGTTTAACTGGAAACTCTTCTTTAAGACCGCAACTACTACATTGGGCAACTGCGTGACCGCCGTCTTCTCTAGAAATTTCAACTTTAACGGTTTCCTTTCCACATCTGGGACAGGAAAAGAACTTTGGCAAACGCTTCTTGGGAATATGAACAACTTTTTTCCTTCTTCGACCCAACTACAACAGCCTTCAAATCGACGATGATGTTGAGTAATATTTATCCTTGTCCTTAAATACTTGCCTACAAACCAAGAATATAGGTCTGCGTGAAGCCGATTGAAACTGGCGCCTTCTGTCTTCAACATTGACTTTTCGGAAACCCAAAAAAGAATTTGCCGCTTCATCAAAGAATACGTTGAAAACGCAGGATCTAAAGGAATAGTTCTCGGCTTATCGGGCGGAATCGACAGTGCCACAATAGCCGCGCTTTCAAGCCTTGCAGTAGGTGGAAAGAACGTCTTGGCCCTAATGCTTCCCGAAGAAGAAAACTTCAGCCAAAAGGACATTGAAGACGCAAAGGCCGTAGCCGATCAATTTCAACTGGAAACCAGTACCTGTGACATAACAAAGGTCACGGAATGTTTCTACAAGCAGATCCCAGTATTCGATCCCAAAGACAGGCTCTGCAAGGGAAACATCAAGGCAAGAACCAGAATGATTTATCTCTATTATTACGCGAACAAGTTCAATAAGATCGTCTGTGGCAGCTCAGATAAATCGGAAACGATGATGGGTTACTTTACCAAATGGGGAGACGCAGCCTCGGACATAACGCCAATCATGGACCTGTACAAGACCCAAGTTCGCAAGCTTGCCATTCACATAGGAATTCCAGAAGAGCTTGCGTCAAAACCGTCGACCCCAGCTCTTTGGCCTGCCCAGATGGCGGAGACGGAACTCGGCATCAAATACGAAACCTTAGACCTTATCCTCTACGGCCTAGAGCGTTTCATGACCCCTAAAGAGATTTCTGAGCAACTGAACATTGAAAAAACCCTCGCAGAAGCAGTTAAGCGGAGATGGCTCAGTAATGAGCACAAAAGAAGAATGCCGATTGCGCCTAAAATCGGCTACAGAACAGTGGGAATAGATTTTAGGCTTCCTAGACACACCTATTAAAAGGGAAAAGCAAATGAAAGACAAAATAAAAATTGCCCTTGCACAAATAAGCAGCAAACGAGAGGACAAAGAAGCGAACTTTCAGAAAATTGAGAAACTGACAGTCACCGCCAAACAACAAGGGGCAGAGCTGACTATTTTCCCAGAAATGTCGTTAACTGGATATGTTGTTCACGACCAGTTCTACGAGGTGGCAGAGACCGTTCCCGGACCGACCGTTGAAAAGGCGGAAGCGTTGGCTAAGAAGACAGGGATGCACCTCATTTTTGGGATGCCTGAGTTAAGCGAGAAAACCCAAGCAACAGTCTTCAACACCGCCGTCTTTGTAGGCCCAAAAGGCCTAATAGGCAAATACCGTAAAATGTACTTGCCAACCCACAGCGTTTTTGAAGAAAAAAGATACTTCCGGCCAGGCTACCAGACAGCGGCATTCCAAACAGACCTTGGTAACGTGGGATTATGCATTTGTTACGATATTTTTTTCCCAGAGGTACTCAGATTAATTCGCTTGAAGGGCGCGCAATTAATTGTTTGTATTTCCGCCTCTCCTGCTGTTCGTAGAAGTTACTTTGAAACGTTAACTTGTGCGAGAGCAATCGAAAACACCGCTTATGTAGCTTATGTGAACCTTGCGGGTGTTCAGGATGGTTTGCAATTCTGGGGAGGAAGTAGACTTGTTAGCCCAAACGGAGACGTTTTAGCAAAGGCAAAGTATGACGAAGAAGACTTCTTGATATGCGAAGTGGATTACAGCGACCTCAGAAGCGCAGAGACGTTCATTCCAACCTTGAGGGACCTAAGACCTGAACTTTTCGACAAACTAAAAGAAGCCTCAGAGCGTCTCTAACGGCCAACTTGCAAAATTCTCTAAAAATCACAAGCGAATCACAAGATCATCACAACCTGTGATCTTACACATCTTATGAAGAAATCACAGTGACGCGCGTGATTAATGACGTCACACCTCGCCATGCAGCTGGCTATTGAAAACTTTCTTGGAAATCTCAAAAGGATGAAGAGGAGTGAGTTGAATCCAGAAATCTAACGCTCCGAATTGATCACCGCGGCAAGTCCATAAACCACAAGTTCTTGTTTAAGGTCCTATCGAAGGGACTCTGCAGCTTGAATATCTTTGCCTCTTTCTAATTAATAAGCAGTTTTCAGGACTAAGTTAAAAAAATAGCCTCTGCCATTGCTTTATTTAGCTGTTACAGCCATGTTTATAGCCTTTTACCACAAAGGTTCTGCGTTTTTAATCCAATAAGCCTTAAAAACGTGAGCTAGTATACAAAATTGTATTCATAGAGATATACGGGGGAGCATGAAGTTTGAAACTAAAAGACAGCGTTCAAGCGTGGCTAAACGGGGCTCTAAGTGACCCTATTGTACAAATACTCAGTAAAAATAGCCAATTAACGAAAACACAGCTCGAAACATTATTAATAGATGTATTAGCCGAAAATTTAGCAGGCAAAGATCTAAAATACGATGAAAAAGCCAATTTAAGGCTAACAAAGGCTAAAATAAGTCGGGGATCCTTTAACAGGACGCTACAACAGTCTAAAGAAAATGTAATAAAATCGATCTACACCGTACTACTCCTAGGGTATTTAGGTGTGTTTGAGAGCTCAACTCTTGACCCATATCTCGAAATCGCCAATAAGCTGCACGAATATGTGGAGGCACACCAGAACATGCCAGGCAAGGAAGAAGCACTAAAAGACCATCAAAAAGTGATAGAAATCATACGCCAGGAGATCGAAACAAGCCTTAAACGGCTCTCTAATCCATCAGAAGGCTTATTGTGACGTCACAAATCACGGTTTAGATCGACAGTTTTTGGACTACAAGAACAAGACTAAACAAGCCCAACGAAACGAGGCATAATAAGCTCAATTACAGAAAAAAAGCTCAAATTGTGGAGATCCAAAAGGCTTCTACGTAAGCAACCTGAAGTATAATAGATTGTGATGTGTGACGTCATAGTTAATACGTGATCACGTTACCAAAAACCTTAAAAAGTCCATGGATAACTGTGATGTGTGATGCAATGGTCAAGTCACGCATGCGTCACAGAGATGGCAAATCACGATTGACTCCACTTTGGTAATTTTGGCAGTTTTGGCCATAGGTACAGTTGCAACTTCATTAGAATATTACAGTCAAGTACGCAAGGCCCAAAGGGAGTACGAGAAAGCTAAGAACACTGTTCAAGACATTGTTACGAGCTTTCACAGGGAGCTTAAGCGTGAAGCTGAAAAATTAGATATTGTCGCCTTCAAGATTGAAGGTAATTTTGCCAGAGCTGATGAAGGCCTCAAAAAAGCAGAAATGTTAGAAAAGAAGTTGATGCCAATTGATGGTCAAATTAGCATTGTCTCACAGAGTCTTAAACAGACCAGCACTAGCATCTTGTCCGGTTTGACTGACTTAGAGACGAAGATTCGGGATATTGAAGTGGCTCAAGAAGCAGTTAAGGTAAGGATCGCAGGGTTTGAAGAGCAAATTCAAAAAATGACAACTGCTTCCGAAATCCAATCTGAACCGCTTATGCCGGTTATGCCTATCAGGCGTGATAAGGCGATGGGTGCTCTGACAGAAACAGAGATAGCGGTGCTAGAAAAGTTGTCTTCTGAGGGACCTAAAACAGCGCCCGAAATCAAAGAAGAGGTACACCTAAGCAGAGAGCATACAGCAAGACTGATGAAGAAACTCTATGAAGGTGGCTACGTCGAGAGGGAAACAGGAAAAATACCGTTCAGGTACACCATTAAAGCGGAAATGGAAAAGCTGTTGAAGAAAACTGAAAACGCCCAGCCAACCTAAATGTTTTTTCCATTTGCGTTTACTTGAGGAGTTGTTTTATGCTTGCTTGCGGAATGTTAGGGGCGGTTCTGTACTTGAGATTGTTCGGTCCTCCCGTCCTCAATAACATGCCCTTGCTCGACATTCTTGAAAGGTAAGTGGACACGGTGCTTAGCCCTATCGGCTCTTTAAGTTCCTGCTCATAAACCGACTGGATATCCTTGGAAGAAAACCAAATCAACGGAAAACTTTTCTGAATCACAACTTGAACTTTGTCAAAACGTGAAAGAAGACCGTTTGTTAAAGCAGAATTTGAGTTTGAGGCTGGGTTTTCGCCTGGCGCGCCGCCTAGCAGTTCTACTAGGTCCAACAGCCGTAGAGCTTTATCTCGGGTCACTTGACCCTCAAAAGCGATGGTGTATCGGTTGCCATCGTTGTCGAACAGCTCCACGCGCATTTTCCGAGCTGGCATCAGGCGTGCACCTTAGGGTTCACACCTCTACACTTCACACCTTATAGCTGTTATGGTGAAAGCGGTAAAAAGAAAAACCTAGTAGAAGGCTTGTTTTCGTAAAAGGTGTCGTGTTTTCATCTCATTCAGCATAACTGCCTTCACATGAAATTGGAATAGCTGGAAGATTGCTCTTATTGCTCAGTCCTGCTTTTCCAGAGGAAGTATAGGGGTGGCTTGTTCACTGTAAAAAGACAGAAACAAGGTAATTCCAGTTAAAATAGAGGCAAATAAGCGACAAATTCATGGCTACTTCACATGTATTCACTCTTTTGTGAACGGAAAACCAAATTTGTGAAACAAAGGCGTTCCCTAGGAAACTTTGTGAACGAAAATTCTTAAAGTCACCCTAGCAAAAAGTCAAGTTTTGCTTTTGATGCACGGTTTTTCCATGGAAAATGCTCTACACAGACACCCCTACGTTTCCTCTCGAAGCTTTAAGGAGGAAAAGAACCTTAGAATTCTTGCAAAAAAATTTTCAGATTTCTTATCTAAAATCATAGATCAATATTTTTAATATACTAATTTGTTACTAACAACTCAGAGTATATATAATAAATAATGTTATTATTTGTTTTTCTTTTATTTCTTAAATTTTTTCCAGTAGAACCTTTGGGGTGTGTGTACCTGTAGATTTGCTTGCTTATCATGCTAAGTATTCATCGATTTTTAGGAATATTGTGTTTCACAATTAGTTTTTTGTACTGCATCCTTTATCTGCTCCACTCGAAATATCGGTTGTACCTCTGAAATTTTGGGAGTGGGAAGAGTGGCGAATCCGAATGTATTAGATGAAGTGTTCGAAAGCTTCGTCAATGGGATTAAACTGTTTAAGGATCGAGAAGTGCTTAGGCACGATTATGTTCCTGACAAGCTTCCCCATAGAGAAGAACAAATAAGGCTCCTTGGGCAAACTGTCGCTCCAGTTCTGAAGGATGCACGGTGCTCCAACATTTTTATCTATGGAAAAACAGGAACTGGTAAAACAGCGGTAACAAAATATGTTTTAAGCCATCTTGAATTCAAGGCAAAGGAGTACGGTTCCAAAGTAAAATTCTGTTACATTAACTGCCGAATGACAGGTTCGGAATACAGAGTCTTCGCAAACCTAAGTCAAAGCGTCGGCATGACCGTCCCATTTACTGGCTTGTCAGTTGGAGAAGTATTTGACAGGTTTAGAGCTGGCCTTGATTCTTCCCGAACCATTTTCATTATTGTGCTTGATGAAATAGATGCATTGATAAAAGATCGAGGAGACGCTTTCATGTACGAGCTGACCAGAATAAATGAAACGCTATCCAAGAGCAAAGTTTCGATAATCGGCATTTCAAATGACTTAAGGTTAAAGGAGTTCTTGGATCCCAGAGTTTTCAGCTCCCTCAGCGAGGAAGAACTAGTTTTCAGACCCTACGACGCGGCGGAACTCAGGAACATACTCTCTGAACGTTCCAAGCTTTCTTTCAAGGAAGGTGTTTTGTCTGAGCCAGCATTAAGTGTTTGCTCGGCTTTAGCTGCTGCAGAGCATGGCGATGCACGCCGCGCTTTGGACCTGTTGCGTGTTGCGGGAGAAGTTGCTGAACGTCAAGGCGCCAGCACCATTACGGAGGAGCATGTGCGTCTAGCTGAAAAGCACATTGAACATAACCGCGTCGTTGAGGCCATCCAAAACTTAACGCTACACTCAAAACTCGTGCTTCTAAGCGTTTTTCACCTGAACAAGCCAAGCGCTACCACGGGCGAAATATACGACGTCTATAATGAGTTGTGCGGGGAATTTGGCGCTGGCCTTCTGACTCAGCGTCGGCTAGGCACACTGATTAATGAACTTGATTCGATGGGCCTTGTCAACGCCAAAGTTGTCAGTATGGGGAGGTACGGCAGAACCAAGAAGATCAGACTTGAAATTTCAAGAGGTCTTATTCGAGATGTGTTCACAGATGACGCTCGCTTTAGCCAATTAATCAATTATTCGCCACAAGCTTCCCGCAAGAACATACCTGAGTCGTAGTGGAACGAACTATTCAGAGAAAGGAGAGTATTGTAGTTTCAAGTGTTTGAAGGTTTACCACGGGAACCTTTCCCGGTGTGGGAACCAACCCTAATTTTTCCATGTAATCGGTTTGTTTTTGCCAACCCCCTGAATTCACCACAAGAACCCCCCGGTAATTGCAGTAACCCAACACGTGGATGTGACCTGCATGGAAGATGTCTGGTACTCGGTCAATCACGAGGTAATCACGGTTTTCGGGAGAAAGCAAGGTTTTTCCTCCGTAGGAAGGTGCCAAATGACGGCTTTGCATGAGCAGCCTCATCGCCTTTTCGGGGTGATCGTGATCCATCCCGGGCACCACGCCAATGATGTCGTCTAAGCTTCGACCATGATACATCAAAACTTCCACGCCGTGCAGGCTCAACAGACATGGGCTTCCGACTGAGCGGATGTTGCTTTTCCCTTGCATTCCCCTTAAGTAGCCTTCAGGTATGGCTGGTTGAGGTAGGGCTTTGCGAGCAGCATCGTGATTACCTGGGGAAATAACTACTTCAATGTAATTAGGAATCTTTGAAATATACTTGAACGCGAAGTCGTATTGTTTATGGACGTCCCTTATCGATAATTCTTTTTCTTGGCCAGGATACACCCCTACGCCGTCAACTATGTCACCTGCAATCAAAAGGTACTTTACTTTACCCGCTATCTCCTTCATTTGCTCGTTCCCATATTTGCCTCTAAGCCACATTATGAATCGTTTGAAGGCTTCCTTTTCGAACTTGTTACTGCCGATATGCAAATCCGACGTTAACACAGCATAGATGGGTTCTTGCGCTCTTTGTTGGGTTTTTCTGCCGATTTCTGGAAAAATGATGTCTTCGACGAGAAAAAGATTTGTTCGCGTTTTGATTACTGCTAAGCAGACAACTTGGTCAGGCATAAGCATGAGTGCTTTTTTGCGAACATCTTCGGGGGCTTTTTGGGGCACCAAAACGGTTGCGGTTCCTTGCAGGTCTTCAACTGAGAGAACGATGTGATTTTTTGAATCTCTTTTCTCAGTTACCATGCAGATTATTTTGAGTTTAGTTTTGGCCTGTGATTTAAGAGCTTCAAGTATAGGGGTTGCAGCTTTAACGTCGATTCTTTGCCTAAGCAAACGTTCGATACGCCTAAACCTGTCTTGAAAATACAGGAAGTACTCTTCAATGGTGCCGTTGGAGCTGAGTTTGCCGGTTGCATCTTCCAGAATTGCAATTTCAGATTTCATGTCCTTGGCATAGGGATAAAAAACAGCGCTTTCTTCTGCGCCAGTTTGATCTGTTTCCGGCGGAGCTGGTTGTTTCATGGTAATTGACTGTAGCTCGGGCTCGCTGGCAGGGGCTGTTGGAACCGTTGGTTGTTGCAGCAGAGTCTCCAAGAAAGCTTTGTCTATGAAAAATGGTTTCTCTTGCAGGTTCGCAATCCTTTGAAGCGCTAAGTCCATAATATCAACTGGATTTGTTGTATCCGCGATCTGACTCAGAAACTCGAATGCCTCGCTGTTTAACTGGTACCCGGCTGCGATCGTTGCCTGAATTGCTCTTTGAAGTTTTTCCTGGTCGCTCATTTTGTTTCACTTATCATCTTCTTGGGCAACTTTATGCTTACCCTCTATGCCTATGACTTATTTACTGTTTTTCATTGGTTGCAGTTTCGTGGGCTTAGCTCCCCTTCTTTTTACTTGACGAAAACGTTGCGTGGCTAAACGGGGCTTTTCAAATATTCAGCTGTTGATTAGTCGAAACCAATTTAATTTATATAAGTGACCCGTGGTTTAGATGTGTTATATCTAGATTGAGGTATCTCTATGGCTGATCTACGCAAGATTCAGCAAACACCAACTGGCACGTTTTTTGTTTGCTTACCCAGAGAATGGGCTAAGAAGAAAGGACTCAAAAAGGGAACTTTGGTCTGTTTAGATGTAACCAGCGATGGCAAACTTGTTGTGGACCCCGAGTATAATGTAGAACCTCCTGCCCGGACTGTCTCTTTGACTGTCGGCCCCAACCTTGGTCGCGAGATCGTGGGTCGTTACCTTCTGGGCTACGACACCATCAATATTGAAGCAAGAGACCGAATCGACTCTGCGGCAAGAAGTGTAGTTAAGTCGACTGCCAGCTCCTTGTCTGGTTTAGAGATTTTTGAGGAAACTAGCTCAAAGATTTCGCTTCACAGTTTAATGCAGCAACAACCTTCCACTTCGCCAGAAAAAATTCTTCAACGCAACTACGCCATCGTCGCAGGGATGATTCGTGATGCAGCAAACTCCTTCGTCTACGGAGACGTGGAGTTAGCGAATAACGTCATTGCACGGGATGATGAAAGCAACAGGCTGTATTTTTTGCTTGTAAGGATTTTGCGGACGATAATTCAGAATCCGCGCTTAAACGAGAAGCTAGGTATAACCCCGATTGAATGTTTAGATTACCGTTTGGCCGCGAGCTTAATTGAAGGCATAGGCGACGCATGTGTTCAGGTCGCAGCAAAAACCATAGCTCTGAACGGGCTCAGGTTTTCAGGTGAACTGCAAAACTTGCTCGTTGAACTAGAGACTCTTTGTTATGATGCCCATGAACAAGCATTGAAATCTTTTGTGACCAAGGATATCTCTTTGGCAGCGAGCGTACGTAGCTTACGAGAGAAAATCGATGCAACCTCGTCAAGCATCGAAAGAGTTGCGAAGAGCTCATCGGTGGATTTGATGCCTCAGATTTTGGCGGCGGCATCTTTTCTAAGGCAGATTTATGAACACAGCGTAGACATTGCTGATCTTGTTGCTTAACTTGTGTGCCTTTATTTGGTGGTAAAGGGTTAAATTTGCATTTTTACATTCACAACAGGGACAAAAGATATGTCAACTACTGAAAAATTGGCTAATGCTCTCTACCTTTCAGGATGCCTAAAATTTGGCAGCTTCAAAATTAAGTCTGGAGCAACAAGCCCATACTACATTGACCTTGCCCGTCTCTTATCTGCGCCCCAAAAACTGTGCATTGTAGCAGATGCGGTTGCTGAGCAGGCCACCAAGATAGTGGTTGCTGACGAAATAGACAAGTTGGCTTCCATTGAGCTAAAAGGAGCGTTGATGGCCCCGAGCATCGCCTGCAAACTCAATCTGCCTTGCATTATCGTGAGAAAAGAAGAAAAAGCTTACGGGGTAACGGGTAGAATCGCCGGCGCAGACGTTGAAAAAGGCGACAGGATCCTCTTTTTCGACGACGTCATAAGCGAAGGGATTTCTAAAATTGAAGGAATCAAACCTCTCCAGGAACTCGGCGGCGTCGTAAACCATTTGCTTGTCGTCGTTAACCGGGAGCAAGGGGGGAAGGAGAAATTGGAGACTTTGGGCTTTAAAGTGCATGCTTTAGCCAAAGTGTCTGACCTCGTGAAATCTCTCAGCGGCAAGCACATTTCGAAAGAGCAGGCGGATGAAGTTCTAGATTATGTAAAAGGATTTCAAGCGGCTAAGAAAACCACTTGAGTATTTGCTCCACAGCCCCCGCGGAATAACCCTGCACTAAGAGTACTTTTTTCAGGTCCTCGACCGAACTTTCCTTCTCCATTTACATCCACTTTTACTGTATTAAGCAAGCTACCATAAAAAAGCTGCTCTACATTTATTGGACAGCTGACTGAATATTAAGTCCAGAGGAAGAACCTTACATTGCAAACCCAAAATCGAGTAGTCGACGCCTTACTTACCGCCGAAGCTTACCCGGAAGACACGGGCAAAATAGAGCTCATCCAAACTCACATTTCGTTCGTCTTCTTGACCAAAGAATTCGTTTACAAAGTGAAGAAAGCCGTAAACTTTGGGTTTCTGGACTTTTCGACGCTGCAAAAACGTCAATTTTTTTGCCAAAAAGAATTAGACCTGAACAGGCGCCTTTGCCCAGAAATTTACCTAAAAGTTGTGCCCATTAACAAATCAAACACAATTAAGATAGAAGGCGACGGCGAAACAATAGAATACGCCTTAAAAATGAAGCGTTTACCTCAAGAAGCAATCATGACGAGGCTCCTAAGCAAGAACAAAGTGGGAAGCAAAGTAATTGATGAATTGGCAAAAATAATCGCCATGTTTCATCAAAACGCCCAATCCAGCGGTGCGATAAATGAGTTCGGTTCTCTCAAGATTATCAAGGTTAACTGGGACGAAAATTTCACTCAAACCGAGAAGTACAAAAACCAAACTATCCCAGGGGCAGAGTACGAGTTACTCGAGGAAAAAGTTAACAAATTTGTGAAATCGAATAAGGCACTCTTCGAAGACAGAGTAAAACGTGGCAAGATTAGGGATTGCCACGGTGATTTGCATTCGGGAAACATATTCATAACTGACAAAATCTGCATCTTTGATGCAATAGAATTCAACGATCGCTTCAGGTACTCAGACGTAGCTTCAGACGTCGCCTTCTTAGCCATGGATCTTGACTTCCAACAGAGATCCGACTTGGCCGATTACCTTGTAGAAAGATACATTGCCTACTCAAAAGACCAGGAATTGACAAAGGTGCTTCCGTTCTACAAATGTTACAGGGCGTATGTCCGCGGCAAAGTTATCAGCTTCAAGCTTGACGACCCAAGCGTCAGCAACAAAGAAAAGGCAGGTGCAGCCAAAGAAGCCCAAGCATACTTCAAGCTAGCAGCTGAGTACGCGAAAAAAATGTAGCTCCTTAAGCGAACTGCCCAGCTACCCAAGTGGGAATCTTAACTGTGCCCATGATGATTGGTTTCTGATGGCAGTCGCTTCCACCCGTCATCTTTAACCCATGTTGCTTTGCGAACGCAACGTAACAGCTTGTTGTTTCCTCAGAGTTTCTTGAGTGCCAGCATTCGACTCCGTCTATGCGCGGCAGCATTTTTTCCTGGATTATGCCCGTTTGCTCCACCACCGATTTCGTTAATGCAACTAGCGAAGTTCCATGGGGATCGTTAGGGTGAGCCAAAACCAACATTCCGCCTGCGTCTCTAACAAGTTTTGAGGCTTCTTCCAAGTAAAGCGGGTACTTGGGCACATCACACTTGACAAGGTACCTGTCGAATGCTTCCTGCCGTGTTTTAACTATGTTTTTCTTAACCAAGTAATCTGCGATGTGGGGTCTGCCAAGCACGCCGTCAACGGAATCCTCGATCTTTCTTAGGTCGCTATTTGTTAACGCTTGGATGTTTTCCTTTTTGAATTCCTTGTTTAGGTTGTCAAGGATTTTTGCGGCCCTTTCTTCCCTGTATTTTGCCATTGTTTCAAGCTTGCTTTCCAACGCTTTGTTGCTGGGATTAAACTGGTAGCCTAGGAAATCCAGTGAAACCGGTTTGCCATCATGATATTTGGGGTGTGCGAAGGTTACGTTCAGTTCGACTCCAGTGACATAGCGGATTCCTTCTTTCTTGGCTGCAGCAATGGCTTGAGTTTGACAAACAATCGAGTCGTGATCGGTGATCGCCATTAGATTGATGTTTCGGTTTTTTGCTTCACTAAAAATTTTCTGAACGCCCAGCTTTCCGTCTGAAGCGCTGGAGTGGATGTGCAGATCGATGATCATCTGCTACGGGATCCTGTTAAGCTTTTTCCATTCCAATAACGTACCAGTCTTTAGGGTTATCGTGGCATGTGTCAACGGTTAAGTGTAGTATTTTGAGTTTCGGAAAAGTTTTCTTTAGGTCCACGACGTCTACGGGTTCAAACTTTTTCTTGTTAGCCAGATAGGCGTCTACCGTTAGCGCGTTTGATTCATAGTTTTCTTTGGTGCGCCGCTGAATTCTGGAAACCGAGACTTCTTCAGGGCAACTTGTCTGCAAAATCACGAAAGTCATGCCATGTTTTGCCGCGATTTCCGCTGCCCGCCGCCTTAAATCTTGGGTAACAAACGTGGCGTCCAAAATAATTCCTTGTGTACCCTCCTGAGCTAGGACATCCGCTCTGCGGAAGACTTCATCGTAGACGGAAAGGCGCTTATTCATGTTTCCTGCGACTTTTGCGTCGAAAACATCTTCGTTCTTCAGAACCTCCAAGCGTATTATGTCGCTTCGAAGTATGGTGTATCCTTTGATTTTCGAGGTTTCCTCCGAGGTTTCCGTTTTCCATGTTCCAGGCAATCCTGTCGTAATCAGTAAAGTTCTTGGGCCTAATTTGGCTTCGATGAATCTGGAGAAAGGTTCCTTCATTATTCAACCTTCTTACTCTAAGCTTGGGCATGTTGCACTTAAAACTTTTTCCGGTAAAGATTTCGGATTTGGAAGAAAATTCTAAATAGGTTGAAGATTACATTGTTCTGAAAAGAAGGGATAATCATGGAAGAATTCCTAGTTAAAGATAAAAGTCTAGCACCTCAAGGTCATTTGCAAATCGAATGGGCAACAAGCCACATGCCCGTGCTTAAACTGATAAAAAACCGGTTAGAAAAAGAAAAACCCTTTAAAGGTTTAACTTTAGGCGCTTGCCTCCACGTGACGAAGGAAACAGCTGTTCTGGTGAAGGCTTTGATCGCCGGCGGCGCCAACATTGCTTTGTGCGGTTCCAACCCTCTTTCAACCCAGGATGATGTCGCTGCTGCTTTGGCTGATAGTGGCGTTCATGTTTTTGCTTGGAGAGGACAGAATACGGAGGAATACTACAAGTGTATAGAAAACGCGTTGGATTACAAGCCGTCTATAACTCTTGATGACGGTGCAGATCTAGTCGGAACCCTACATAGCAAACGCCAAAAGCAGCTGAAGACAGTGAAAGGTGGAACGGAAGAAACCACGACCGGAGTAATTCGTCTAAGAGCTATGGAAAAGGATGGCAGCTTAAAATATCCCATCGTAGCGGTAAATGATGCTTACACAAAATACCTCTTCGACAACCGCTATGGAACGGGGCAAAGCAGCATGGATGGCATATTGCGTGCCACAAACACTTTGATTGCTGGAAAAACCTTTGTGGTTTGCGGTTACGGCTGGTGCTCAAGGGGCATAGCCATGCGGGCTCAAGGGTTAGGTGCCAACGTTATAGTGACTGAGGTGCAACCTATCCGTGCGTTGGAAGCTGTCATGAACGGTTTACGTGTCATGCCAATAGCTGAAGCAGCAGCAGTTGGTGACATATTCATAACTGCAACAGGCGACATCAGCGTCATTCGAAAAGAGCACATGCAAAAAATGAAGGACGGCGCAATAATGGCTAACAGCGGCCACTTCAACGTTGAAGTCAACATTAAAGACTTAGAATCTCTCTCAACCTCTAAAAGAACAATGCGTCCTAACCTCGAAGAGTATGCGCTTAAGGACGGGAGAAAACTTTACCTTCTTGCAGAGGGCAGATTGGTGAACTTGGCAGCGGCAGAAGGGCATCCCTCCGAAGTCATGGATATGTCATTTGCTAATCAAGCGTTATGCTCGGAGTACATCGCTAAAGCTGAGAACTTAAAGCCGAAAGTCTACACGGTTCCGAAGGAAATCGATGAGAAAGTTGCTGAGTTAAAGCTGAAATCGATGAATGTTACAATTGATGAGCTTACAGATGAGCAGAAGAATTATCTGTCCACTTGGGAAATGGGAACAACATAGACTGAAGCAAGCACACTCTCAAAAGCATGACAAACTTTAAATTGTTTGAGAATATACATGGCTATAAAGTGGTGACCTAAAATGGTTAGCAAAGATCAAGGAATAGGTGGAGCAATACTTGCAGTGTGCGTTATCGTAGCATTAGCATTTATAGTACTGGTCAGCTTCCCAGCAGCTGTTTCTAAACTATTAGGAATGGCTGTTAATGATAATACTGGTAACTCTATAAGGCTAGATGCAGTCTTGATTCTCGTTTCGATAGCGTTCATAGCCATTCTCGCGATCGGTGCATGGATAGGCTGGACAATGGCAACAACACCGCCTCCGAAACCAATCGAAGAAATCACAACAGAAATTGAAGAGAAGAAAGAAGAACCTAAAGCAGAAGAGACAGCCTCAACCGAAATGCCTGCCACCGAAGCCGCTAAGAAGAAGAAATAAAACACTAACTTTTCTAAAAATCATTTCTTTGTTTTTTTTAATTTCCAAACTCTAGTTCATGCTGCAGCTTAAGCTTGGCTTGTTTTCATTTTTTGCAGCATACACTCTATGACCCCTTTGCAGACCATGCAGTCATCTGGAATTTGCTGATTTCCTTGCCTTTCGCTCAAGTAGCCAAGATGGTAATGACAGGCTTCTGGTTTCTCCTTATTTTTATTCTTCTTTTCTTTAGGAGAGCGGCTTTCACCTTGATTTTCAGATTTGCTACTTTCTGTTTGTGAGTCAACTATTCTTGTTAAGCAGAAAGGGCACGCTGGATAGTGTCCTGACGAATCCTGCACATTCAAGGTCTTGAGTGGCATAGCGAAAACTCTTCCACATGAAGGATTCGGGCACGTGAACATTTCTTTTCCTTCTTCGTCTCAGCGAACGATAAGCCTGTGTTGTTTACAGATTGTTTTTGCTGCTTTATAGCGTTAATGAATCTGAAATACAGACGTCAACTATCGATGCTGCATGTTTGGGTTGGGGAAGCAAGCTTCTTTAGATTGTCCGCGCCTTCAGCGTATCCTGAAGCAACCAGTACGTCACCTGCTTCGATCTTTGAATCTGCACGAGGACGCAGACATTTCTCGCCTCTCTTAATCACCAAAACCCACATCCCTGTTCCTTCATGCACCTGCGCTTCCTTCAGCGTCTTATTCACAAGTTGAGAATCACCAGTAACGCAAGCTTGGGCCACTGTTTCCTCCGCCTCACTGATTGTCAGCTTCAAAATTGGGTGCGGTTCAATGCCTCGCAGCACAACCTCCGCTATGTCCGCGGCGGCATCAGCGATTTTTTCCGTTGCTACTCCTAACCTGATTAACCCAAGAAAACCTGAAGCTTCTTCTTTTTTGAAGTCACTTTTTAAAACAAGCAATTCAAATTCAGTGTGTAATTGATCTACTTGTTCTTCCAGACGTTCCACTTCTTCAGCCAACTCTTTGCTGTTTAACATAACCGCGGAATAGGCTAAATCCAACATTAGCTCCGAGGTGTCTTTAAGCTCAGCAAATCTTAATCCGATTTCCTCAAATTTTGCGCGTTCTTCAACGTCAAGTTTAGCAAATTCCCCTTCCGCTAAGTCTTTGAACGCTTCAATACCGGTAGGAGCTCCACGCGTAATAAGGACGTCGCCTTGAAAGATTTTTTCTGTTCCCTTTGGGTTAAGTATCCAGTCCTTATTTCGGCGAATTGCAATTATGTCAATTCCCATTGTCGGGGCTAATTCAAGCTCATCTATGGTTTTCTTAACTATCGTTGAGTTTGGCTTAACGGTTACTTTCATCAAATGTTCCTCTACTTTCTCAAAAAACTTCCCTACAACCTGGTGAACTCCAATGTTACGAGTTACAATTGCTGCAATGTCTGCAGCTGCATCCGAAATCTTATCAGTGGCGGAAGCTACCCTGGAAATCCCCACCATTGCCTCAGCTTCCTTTGGATTTCTTGAAGCAACCATTATTTCCATCTCCAAAAGATATGCCAAAGTGTCTACGCGTCTTTCAAGCGCCAAAACGTCTTCAGCGAGGTCTTTATCATTGAAAAGGGCTGAGGAGTAAGCTAAGTCGATCATCAATTCGGACAGGTTTTTCATTTCAAGCAAAAGTTCTCTGACGGGGATGGGTTTGTACTCTATCTTTTCAAATCTTGGCATAACCCGGAGGCCTCTCCAAACAAGATACCCTTTTGAATTATTTTAATTATGCCCTCAATGCAAAGTGAACAGGACCAGGATTATCAGCAAGGAGGTTGACATTATGATGGTTGCAAAGGATGTTTCAAGTGGAATGACAAAGTTCTCAGGGTTTAATCCTCTTCTGAAAGTCAGTATTGCTATGCTGTAGGAGACAAGGACTATGCAGAGGGCTGCTATAACGTTGGACACCAAGATTATCCCTATTACATCTACAACGGTGACTAATGAGGAGACTCGGTTAATTGCTAAGGAGCCTAGGGCTAAGATGAAGAAAATGAAAAAAGATGCTAACCACGCGCTGGCTATGTTTTTAGCGTGGTATCGTATTGAACTTAAAGTTGGTCTAAGCAGACCTAAAGCGAGTTTAGTGTTAGCTGTTGAGCCCACAACTGAGCCGACGTTGCTAATGTTGTTGATTAAGGCTGGGTAAGCGGTGAGTAGGGCGGGGTAAATCATCACGATTTCTCTTTGAGCGAACCTTGTGAGTCCTCCAAAAATTGTTCCAGTCAGAGTAATAATTAGAGCGACAAGCATCAGCACCAAGAATGATTCACGTATAGTTCTTAGAAATTCACGGTCATTCCTGTCCCTCGACACTAAGTACAAAACTAGGAAGACGTGAAAAAAACCAATAGTTGCGATTAGTAGCATGCCAGGCAAAAAGGTCGACAATTTCAGCACTCCAAAGTAGCAGATTGTGATGAAAATGCTGGCTGATGTCGCTATGACGGGGTATACAATGATGTCAGGGTCTAATCCTTTTTTGAATGAGACGAAGGCAACTTTGATGGTGACCAAGGAAAATAACAGACCTATCGCTAACGTTGAAACCGTTACTGAGAGAATAGATGGAAAATCAGTTAGTCTGATACCTAAAAATAAGTTGCCGAAAAACAACGATATGACACTGACGGTTAAGCTTGTTATTAAAGTTAAGACAATGATCCCATGGAGCAGTTTATAGAAGAATCTAGTGTTCCCAGAAAATTGGGGATTAATTGTTCCAAGATGCAGGCCAGTGCTCAATCGACCGCTAAGTAAACCGTTGATTATTCTTGTGCTTATCAACACAGGATAAAGCGCCAAAGCCCACAGGTAGTGCTCGAATACCTTAAGTTGATAAGCAATTAGAAAACCAGCAATTAGTCCTGCTATGTCAAACAAATAAGCGAGTGTTGTTTGCTTAAACATCCCAAAGAAAGAACTAGAGAGGCTTCCATTTGAGATCCTGATTGCCCCCTTAACGTTGACTACAGAAACGCGATCTTAACCCGAACGTTTGAAGCTTAACTTTTAGATTTTGGTTGAAAATAATATGTTCCATTGGCGTATTCAGTGAAAAGGCTGTTTCGTGGGCAATTGGTGAATTTCTTGATTTGTGGACTCCTCGCATTTTTCCCGCCATCCATTTGATTTGGCTGTCCACAGGTCACAGAGTAGCGTGCGGGCTGCCAAAGCCGATTTAACTGCCAATTAAAGTTTCTGAAAGACATTTATGTCTTAAATAGCTTCCGACCCAACAGGTTTTTGCTTGGAGTTCCTTTAGTGGGTTGGTAGTTTAACGTTTTGCGTGATATTTTTCGGTTGGTAAACACACCAGGGGTCTTCAGTCAGATAATCTCTTTTTAGTTCTGTGGGTTCATGAAGATCGCCGCAGTAATCAATGAAGTCGTTAGATAAGCCGTAGGCGCGGGCTCGGCAACCGCCACATAAGGATCGATATTCACAAGCTCCGCATTTGCCTTTCAACATGTTTGGGTCTCTTAACGCTTTGAAGACTTCTGAGTTAAACCATATTTCCTTGAAACTATTCTGACGTACGTTTCCAAGGTTGATCGGCAAGTAGGGGCAGGGAGTTACGTCCCCGTTCGGGTAAATGCGGCAGTAGTACAATCCCGCGATGCAACCGCGAATCCACTGCCTCATGTCTAAACCCATATCTTTGGCGATTCTCATAAACTGCGGCGCGCATGATGGTCTCACATTGAGTGTGTGATTGGCTGTTTTCGCGAACGTTTTCGCTATCATTTCTTCATATTGCTTTGGGGAAATGTCTGCTATTTTGGTTCCTCTTCCAGTTGGAACAAGGAAGAATAAATGGAAGTTTTCAACGCCTATGTTTTCAGCCAGAGTCATTATGTCGTCTATTTGATTGTAGTTCTGCTGCGTTAAGGTCGTGTTCACTTGAACAAGCACGTTGTTTTCTCTCAAAGCCTTGCAGGCATCCACGGCTTTTGCCCAAGCCCCGGATACTCCGCGGAACTCGTCGTGCTGAGTTGGGACATTGGAATCTAAGCTGATTGAAACGGTAGCTATACCCGAATCCTTAAGTTTCGTAGCCGCTGTCTCGTCTATGAGGCTCCCGTTGCTCCCCAACCCCATCTTCAAACCGATCTTCGAACCGTACCTGATCAGTTCATAAATGTCGCGGCGCAAAAGAGGTTCACCGCCGCTCAGTATTAGCAGCGGTCTACTAACCTGATAGATTTGATCCATCAGGTTTTTTGCTTCTTGAGTGTTCAATTCGTTATCAAGCTTTCTATCCGTGGCATTAATGTAGCAATGGGAGCATTTCATGTTGCATTCACGTGTAATGTTCCAGGACATAACAAGAGGAACATACTGCTCCGGTTTCTTGGCAAGAGGTGAGTAAGCTAGTTTGAGGTAATATTCGCAGTTACCGTGAGTTGCTAATCGTTTCGGTTGCCAAAGCGTAAATGGGAAAGGAAGAACCGTGTCCAGCATCGCTTTAGCATGAGCAAAACAGAAGTGAGTACAAAAAAGAGAAGCCGCTTCAGAACTTACGGCGTACTTTTCCCTGGCGTATTTGTGGCTTCCATAGATCGGGCAATTCATGAACTCCATCTGACCATCCAGCGTTTCAGCGCTCATAGCGTAATTGATCACATGGTCGCTTAGCATGATTGACTGCAGCTTTTCCCTTCGCATGCCAACTTTAAGAGTCACGTCAAGTGCTATTTCAACAGTTTCTTGACCGAACCTATCCTGAACCCGCGTCATCGCGCTTTCAAGCACTGCAAAGCCCAAATTCTCTGCCAGTTTAGATGAGACCAGCAGCGCCTTAATTGTCTCATACTCTTGGATCAGCCTCATTCTGATAATCTGGTCAGACCAAGCTTTGAACAATTTTTTCAAAGTTTCTGACGCCTTGGGATCCTTGTTAGTTAGCAGGTTTTCAACCGTTCTTGTTTCTTTCTTTAGTTTGTTGAAAAGGTTGATTTTGACGGTATTCTCAAGGTGCGGACTAGACCTAATTTTTCCGACGGTTAAAGTAAAAGGAGTGATTTCCCGAGTGAGTTCTCTAGCGTCAGCTTGAAAATCATTATAGATGCTGCTGAGTTTTAAGGATACGTCGGGTAAATTCACCTGTAACTCTTCCAGCAGAACGTGGGTTTCCGACTCCATCTTTGTAACCATGGCCATGTGGTAAAGCAGCGAACCGCCCATGCCGGGGTCAGCTTGCTTGCTATTTACGCCCGAGAAAATTTCGAAAGACAAGCGCTTCGCCAAATCAAAATCTTCTTGCTCAATCGCAGCTAATGCGAGATTAAGTTTTTGACGTCTCAAAAGTAGGAGCTGCGCCCATCTGTGGCTTTGTTTCAGGTCGAAATTTGTTAATGCATCCACGTCCTTGAGGTAGTATTGATTCATAGGTTGAGGGTAAAAAAGGTTAGCGGTATTGCTCATGTTATGTAACGACGGATCTTCTTCGATAACCTAATAAGTCGCTAAATCAACATAGCGAGACTAACAGGTGAAAATGTTGAATTTCGACTGGGTCTACACGATAATAGGCTTCTTAATCATGTTTGGCTTTCTCAGCGGAATAGGCATAAACAAGCCCAGAGGCATGAGCGTGAAAATGTGGTGCTTCGGCTACTTAGCAGTCGCCTTAGTTTTTGATGCACTTGTGGTTTTAGGGTTAGTTGGTAATTACGCGCCGCTTAACGATTTGCTACTGGGGCTTTCCGCAGGCGCCGCTACCGGATTAGCCATTCACGTTATGCATCACATAGGCGAAGAAAACATCAACCCAACCATAATGGGTTAAGACATTAACAAAAGAGGTAATGTTATTATTAGCTCCGTAATCTTTTCAAGCTTTCATCCACATATTCAAGTTTCAGCTTAGTTAATGTTTCTGATGTGGGAATTCCGTTTTGATCCCACCCTGCTTGGCTATAGTACTGCTTCACTTTTTCCTGCACGCTTGCCCTATCCGCGGCTTGCCCTTTGCACGGTCCGGTCGGTAGTGGCTCATAGAACCTCTCCGGGTTGTCATCGTCAGCATTTGGGTTCCAAGTCAAGTCTGGTCCGCCTAGAAGCAGAAGCGCACGTTGTATTTCCAACGTCTTTATCCCGCCCCCCTGAAGCCAACCCTTTCGAGTCAATGTTTGGCCGGTGAGGGCGTTGTAGAATTCGTATCGGAAGTTCGGCTTTAGGCTGAACGAGGTAAAGATACACATTACTGCTGAATCGTTGAATATTGTCCAAATCTCGCTGCCCCATCCGTCAATTGGCAAATCGGTCATGGAAGTATGGTCGCCACCTTGAACGCTGCAGGCATAGCCTATTTCACGTGAAAAGTCTCTTCCGCTTCGAATTCCATGGGCGCCAATACTGATGCCCTTACCAGTTATAGCGTAGGGTAAAAGATTTTTGCCCTTCATTTTTCCGAGCTTAATTGCCGCTCGGTGGGTTCCTTCGGCCAAAACGTCACCTATGCCTTCCCTATACGCAATTCTCTTTGCCAACACGGCGAAAGCGTCCACGTCACCCCATTTTAACTCGAGGCCAGCTAGGTCCTTCTTAGTTAGGACGCCTCTTTGGAAGAGTTCGGCGGCGAAGCCTAAGACACTGCCACCTTGGATGCCGCACATTCCCAAGTCTTCGATAAGCGATGACAGGTACACGTTTTCTTCAGGAGTGAACAAACCTAAGTTGGGACCTAGAAACGCTTGCAGTTCATAGTCGGGGTTGTCACTTATGGCGCCTTTGTATTTGCCTGCGCGTATGCAGCTGATTTTCAAACAGTTTGTTGGGCAGCCGAAGTCGCTCCAAGCCGGTTTTACCCAGACCTTATTCTCAAACTGGTCTACGCCGTAGCTTCTTTGGTTATGCCACTCTTCCTGCCAGTTGCGAACGGGCTCGGAACTTGTGTCAGCGCCAAAACTATATCCTCCTCCTCCCGTCCCGTACCTGCGCCACATAACGTTGCTGTAACAGCCTTTGCAGACGTCGTCAATCATCCGCCTAACCTTCTCTAAATCGGCCACTTCTGGCAACGGACCCGTCCCTTTAACCGCGACCGCCTTGAGGTTCTTTGAACCCATAACTGCACCATAGCCGCCGTAGCCTGCCGCATGAGTCCACTTGGCGATAACAGCCGACGGCCTAACACTCCGTTCTCCAGCTGGCCCAATGTAGAGTTTCGCTGGCTGCTTCCAGACACCCACACGCGGATAACGTTCAGCAAGCAGCTTCCGACATTCACGGTTCAGCAACGCTTCGGTTTGCTTGCAGTCTTTGCCCCAAACGCTAATGGCGTCCCTAAGCTCGACATCTGAGTCTTTAATAAAAAGGTAAACTGGCTTCTCCGCTTTCCCTGACACGATTATGCCGTCGTAGCCTGCGCATCGAAGTTCCACAGCGAACTCGCCGCCGACAGTTGAGCCCACCATGCCGTTGCTTTGAGGCGACTTGCCAGTTACACAAGTTCTGCCACCTGGGAAGTAACCTTGGAAGGGCCCTGTCATGAAAAAAAGCAGGTTTTCAGGGCCTAAAGGATCCACTTTTTCCCATTTATGTATCAGTCTCTCGCTTAAGATTTTAGCCGCAAGTGCTCTGCCACCCATGTAGTCCATTAGCCACTCTTTGGGGAACGTAGTGTTTTTGAAGCTTGAGTTTGAAAGGTCAACTTCCAAGAATTTTCCAGCGTAACCCAGCATTACATAAATTCCTCCGCTTTCTCACCATACATTTTTGTTGCGAGGTTTCTGGAAGTTTCCTCCGGCGTTCTGGAATACAGCTTAAATTCATGATCTCCCCGTTTGACCACTTTTAAGCAGTTCCAGCCGCCTTCTTGGCAGACCTTGGCGCACTTTGGGTCGCCGCCACACAAGTCACAAATCAAAACCTTCTTGGTCTGGGGATGAATATGAGGGACTTTTCCAGGGCAAGCATCAATGCATTTTCCGCAGCCCGTGCACTTTTCAGCATCAACCACGACGGCGCTCGTATCCTTGTTCACGCCAAGAGCATTAAAGGGGCAGGCTTCAACGCATGGATAATCTTCACATTGCGTGCATAAATGAGGGAACTCGGCGCCTGGAACCAGCATGAACACTCGAACCCTTGATGCTTCAGGCCAAATTTTGTTTTCTTTTTGAAGCGAGCAGGCGATTTCGCATTTGCGGCAACCGCTGCATTTTGAAAACTCTCTGCTTATCCAAATTGCATTGTTCTCTTGCTCTGAATTCCATCCCAATTTCCTTGCACCCTCTTTTTGGAAAGAAGTTTCTAAAACAGTCCCAATCAATCGAGACAGTTTGGAGAAACATACTATATCCTGTAGCCCAGCAATATGCCAGAACATTGAAATTAAATTAGCAAAGGAACCCATGTAACTTATATAGGTTTAGTGATTCGAGAAAAAAGTTTCAGCCCACTTTTCACAGCAGCTTGCAAGGAAACCCCTTGAGTTTTCCATTGATTCAAAATATTTAGCCCAAGAGGGCAGGTTAGCTAATGTATTCCATCTGCTTGTTTCGGGTTTCGATAGCATTAAGGGTCAAAGCTGCCTCAAATATGATTGAATCCACGTTATCGAAGGCTTGCTTAACTGCAATTTTAATCTGAGTCAAGGCTCCCGCCCCCACGCCAGCAAATCTGCGAATCAGAAACTCAAATAGAAACGTCGCTGGCTTTGGGACAGCATCAAGAAGACTCTCATAAGCGTTGATATTTCTTTGTGGGTTCCAAGCAGAAACAACAAATGCAGGTTTTTTGCGCAATCAGAAGGGCGGTCAAAGCAAATTAAGCTGATTTCCAGGATTCTTTTTTCAAATCGTGGCTCTGATGACACCTTCAAGCCTGTTCAATTCGTTTATCACATCTTGCCCGACTCTTTGATGCACAAGGTAAATTGCGATGGCGCAGCCTTCCCCGATCTGCCTGGATGGGTTCTCCCTAATGTTCACCCCATTGTCGGCAAGCACTTTATCGATCTTGGCAAACATGCCGGGCTTATCCACATGATAAACGAACAGGGGATAGAATGGCCTTTCCTCTAACTCAATGCTTTCACCAACATTCACCGCGTTGGAAAAATCCCCATGCAACAAGTAATCAATGGTCACCCTTGCCATTTCCATAGACGTTTTCATCTGAGCCTCCACAGTGGATGCTCCTAAATGAGGGGTAAAAACAATGTTGTCCAACCGACGCAGCGCGCTCTTAAACTTGGACTCCTCTTGGGAGGGTTCGTCCTCAAAAACATCCAGAGCTGCCCCAGCTATCCCTCCACTTTTCAGCGCCTTATACAGTGCCTTTGCATCGACGTTGCGTCCGCGGGCGGTGTTAATCAAATAGGCGGTGGGCTTCATTAGCCATAATTCTTTTTCGCCTATCACGTTTTCGTTTCCGTTCACGTGAATACTCACGTAATCAGCCTGTGAAAGAACCTCTTCTTTTGACACAAGTTTTATTCTGGAACTGATCTTCACAATGGGATCATACCCTATCGTTTCCATGCTGAACCCGACCGCAAGCTCGCTTAGTTTTTGCCCAATTCTACCACAACCGATAATACCTAACGTCTTGCCAGATAGCTCTGTGCCTTCAAAACACCTCTTTCTCCAAAACCCCCTCTTCAAAGAATAATGCCCTTGGGCCACTCTCCTTGAAACACTCATCATTAATGCAAGTGCCAATTCTGCCGTGGCGTTTGTGTTCCCAAACGGCGCAGACTTAACAATAATCCCGTTTTCAACCGCAGCTTTGATGTCAATGTTATCTATGCCGACTCCAGATCTGCCGATAACCTTCAAGTTGCCTCTGACTCCAGCCTCAATTATCTCTCTTGTAACAGCAGTAGCGCTCCGCACCACTAAAGCGTCAAATTCCCCTATCTGCTCAACAAGAGATTTTGGGTCACGTTTGCAATTGTCTGTTTCGATTCCTGCGTTTTTGAAGAGTTTTATTCCTTCTTCATCCATTCCGTCATTCAGCAGAACTTTCATCTTGGTCACCAAAGATGTCTGTGACATAATTGCATCCTTAGAATTTTAGTTTTTGCTCCTCCGCCAACGGCTTAGTTCACGGGGCAGTAGCTGCAGAACTTCAAACAATTAAAGAAATCGAGAGAGTGGCTTAATTCCTTTAAGTCGCAATTATTGCATTAAATTCGGCTTAAGTAAATACGGGAATGTTAGTCTCCCATAAATTGACAACCTTTAAATACACAAAAGAAAAACAAACCTTTCCAAAGGAGAAGGCATTTATGGGGAAGTCCCTTACTAGAAAAATACTTGAAAAGCACCTTGCAGTGGGCGAATATTCAGCAGGAAACGAGATAGGGATAAAAATTGATCAAACCCTAACTCAGGATGCCACTGGCACAATGGCGTACCTGCAGTTCGAAGCGATGGGCCTAAAACAGGTGAAAACTGAGCTTTCAGTAAGCTACGTCGATCATAACACCATTCAAGTAGGTTTCGAGAACGCTGACGACCACAGGTACCTTCAGACTGTAGCGGCCAAATACGGCAGCGTTTACTCGAAGGCTGGAAACGGAATATGCCATCAAGTTCATCTGGAGCGGTTCGGCAAACCCGGGAAAACCCTTCTCGGTTCTGACAGCCACACAACCACCGGCGGAGGCATCGGGATGATAGCGATTGGAGCTGGCGGATTAGACGTCGCTGTAGCAATGGGCGGAGGAGAATTCTATTTAACCTGCCCAAAGGTCTACAAGATAAACCTGAAAGGCAACCTCAAACCATGGGTCACTGCCAAAGACGTCGTCCTTAAGATGTTGGAAATATTCACGGTGAAAGGCAATGTCGGCCTCGTCATGGAATACGCTGGACCTGGTGTCAAGAACCTAACTGTGCCAGAGAGAGCTACAATCACGAACATGGGCGCGGAGATGGGAGTCACCACATCGATTTTTCCCTCGGATGAGGAAACAAGAAAGTTTCTCAAAGCCCAGGGCAGAGAAGCAGATTGGGTTGAACTAAAAGCTGATGAGGACGCGGAATATGACCGGATCATTGACCTCGACCTTGGCGAGTTGGAGCCTCTTGCGGCGGCACCACACAGCCCCGGAAATATAGTTCGCGTTAGCGACATGAAAGATGTCAAAGTCGACCAAGTCATGCTTGGCTCATGCACGAACTCTTCCTACAAAGAAATAGCTACAGTCGCTAAGATTATGAAGGGCCGCAAGGTTCACCCAGATGTTTCCTTCGGGGTCGCGCCAGGTTCACGGCAGGTCCTGCAGATGGCGACAAGAGACGGCTATATCGGTGACCTGCTGGATTCCGGCGCCAGATTGCTTGAGGCAGCCTGCGGATTCTGCATTGGAAACAGCCAAAGCCCCCAAACAGGCGGCGTATCTCTTAGAACAAGCAACAGAAACTTTGAAGGCAGAAGTGGCACCGCCGACGCACAGGTCTACCTTGTAAGCCCCGAAGTTGCAGCCGTTGCAGCAATCACAGGGAACTTCACTGACCCAAGAAAGGCAGGCATCGAGTATCCAAAAGTTAGAATGCCGACGAAATTTCTCGTTGACGATTCGATGTTTATCTTCCCCAAAGATGCTGATAGAAACGTAGAAATCGCCAGAGGACCAAACATTGGCGCGCCTCCAACTAACGACGAAATGCCCGAGCAAATAAAGGGTGTTGTCGGGATAAAGGTCGGGGACAAAATCACAACAGACCACATAATGCCCGCTGGAGCCAGACTCAAGTACAGATCCAACGTGCCTAAGTATTCAGAATATGTCTTCGAACCGATTGATCCGGCATTCCCGAAAAGGGCCATGGACGCCAAGAAGATGGGACTCCACACGGTCATAGTAGCGGGCGAATCGTACGGCCAAGGAAGCTCCAGAGAACACGCAGCGTTGTGCCCGATGTACCTTGGTGTCAAAGCAATCATAGCCAAATCCGTGGAGCGCATACACACCGCTAACCTTGTGAACTTCGGCATAATTTCGCTTTCTTTTAAGAACATGGCTGATTACGACAAGCTCAGTCAGGGCGACGAAATTGAAATTCCCGAAATCAAAACGAAGCTGCAAAACAACCAACCAGTCATTCTTGTAGATAAAACAAAAAAACTGGAAATCGAGCTTTCTTACAATCTTTCGCAGAGACAGAAGGAGATTCTTTTCGCTGGCGGCTTGCTCCCATACACAGTTAAACAAAATTGAAGGTGAGTAAGGAACGGACAAAATAAGAGTGAAGACACCAATCGTCGAGATGAACGGGGACGAAATGACCCGGATAATGTGGCAAATGGTTAAGGAACAGCTTCTTCTGCCGTACTTAGATATGGACCTTGCATACTACGACCTGCAACTCCAAAAGCGGGACGAGACTGAAGACAAGATAACCGTTGAAGCTGCAGAAGCAATAAAGAAATACGGCGTCGGCGTCAAGTGTGCCACCATTACCCCGAACAAAGAACGCGTAAAAGAATATAATCTGAAGAAAGAATGGAGCAGCCCAAACGCCACAATCAGGGCCGCCCTAGATGGCACAGTGTTTCGGGCGCCAATCTTAGTCAACAACATTCCGCCAGCAGTCCGCTCATGGAAGAAACCTATTCACATCGGAAGACACGCCTACGGTGACGTGTATAGAAACTGCGAGTTTCGGGTTCCAGAAGCCGGAAAAGCTGAACTGACATTTACAAACGTGGCGGGCAAGGAGCTGTTCCGCGGAACAATCCAAGACTTCAAAGGTCCAGGCGTGATTCAAGGCATCCACAATACTGACAAGTCCATCGAGAGCTTCGCCAAGGCATGCTTTACCTATGCGTACGACCAGAAACTTCATTTGTGGTTTGGTGCTAAGGACACGATTTCCAAGACTTATGATGGGGAGTTCCGCAAGATATTCGAAAACGAGTACCAAAGCGGCTGGAAGAGCAAGTTCAAGGATGCGGGGCTACAGTACTTCTTCACGTTAATTGACGACGCGGTCGCTAGGATTATGAAGTCAGAGGGTGGGTTGCTCTGGGCTTGTAAGAACTATGACGGCGACGTCATGAGCGACATGTTAGGCTCAGCTTACGGCAGCCTGGCTATGATGACTTCAGTGCTCGTTAGCCCACAGGGATACTACGAGTTTGAAGCATCCCACGGAACCGTTCAGAAACACTATTACAAACACCTCAAAGGCGAAAAAACATCAAGCAATTCGATGGCACTAATCTTCGCTTGGAGCGGGTGCCTAAGAAAACGAGGCGAACTGGATAAGACGCCGGAAGTTATTGAATTCGCAGAGAAGCTTGAGAAAGCGGCTTTGCAGACGGTTGAAAGCGGCGTCTTAACTGGAGATTTGATGCAGGTCGTCATACCCGACCCAAAGAATCGTCAGGTTTACACAGAGGAGTTTATTGCTGAGGTTGCAAAAAGATTAAAGACGCTTATTGAGGGAAAAGTGAATGGCTCATAAAGCAATCAGAGAGGCTGACGGCAAATGCATGCTTGCGCGTCTGTTTAAAGACTACTCTGAAGGTAAATACCCGATTTCAGACAAAATTGTCAGCGTTGGACCTGATACGGATTTGGCTAAGCTGCCGAGGCAATATGATTGGCTGAACACTGAAAAGTTGGTTGTCAAACCCGACCAGCTGATAAAACGTCGAGGAAAAAATAAGCTTATCCTTGTCGATGCAGATTACGGGCAAGTCAAAGCATGGATAGAAGAGAAATCTAATAGGCCGATAACTGTTCACGGTAGTTTTGACTCGGAAGGCAAACCCGTGGGCAAAGGAACAGTTGGTCAACTGACGCACTTCATAATCGAGCCGATGACGCCTCATAAGGATTCGGAGGAATGCTACTTAGCCATTACATCCAACAAAAACGGCGACACCATCCTTTTCTACCATGAAGGTGGCGTGAACGTTGGGGATGTGGACAAGAAGGCAGCGCGCCTTGAGGTACCCATTGGCACATACCCCACTTCAGGGGAAATCCAGAAGAAGCTTTTAGAAAAAGTTCCCGCTAACTGCAAAAGCCGCCTTGCCGGTTTCATCGAAGCTCTCTTCAAATTCTACGCAGACCTAAACTTCACCTATTTGGAGATAAATCCTCTTTTAGTTACAAAGGATTCGATTGTCCCCTTAGACCTCGCAGCCAAGTTGGACAGCACTGCCGAATTTGAAAGCGGCTCCAAATGGGGCAACATCGAGTATCCAGCGCCTTTCGGTAGGATTTCGAGCAAGGAAGAAGTTTTCATCGAGGACTTAGACTCAAAAACAGGAGCTTCCCTCAAATTGACGGTTCTCAATTCGGAAGGAAGAGTCTGGACAATGGTTGCAGGAGGCGGTGCCTCAGTCATTTATGCCGACACCATTACGGACCTTGGCTTCATGAACGAATTAGCTAATTACGGAGAATATTCAGGGGATCCAAGCGAGGAATTCACGTATCTGTACGCTAAAACAATCCTTGACCTTATGACTAGAAAGGCACACCCGAAAGGCAAATTCCTGCTTATAGGCGGAGGAATAGCGAATTTCACAGACGTTGCGGCAACATTCAAGGGCATAATCAAAGCCCTCAAGGAATATCAGAAGAATCTGCAAGAGAACAAGGTTAAGATATACGTGCGCAGAGGAGGACCCAACTATCAAGAGGGCTTATGCCAGATGAGGGAACTTGGGGAAAAGCTAGGGGTGCCCATTGAAGTGTATGGACCAGAAACCCACATGACCAAGATTGTTTCGATGGCTCTAAAAGGAGCGAATTGAAATGGCAAACCCGTGCCCAGCCGAGAAAACCAACCCTAACGAACTATTCGACAAGAATACCCAGTCATTCATCTATAACAACCAAGCAGCTGCAACACAAAGGATGTTGGACTTTGACTACGCATCAGGACGCACCACGCCGTCAGTCGCGGCAATTATCAACCCCACCGGCTCAGACAGCTACTCAAAGTTCTTTTTCGGCAAACGCGAAATCCTAATTCCCATGTACAAAACCATCGAGAAAGCAGCCCAGATGCACCCCAAAGTCGACGTGATGATAAACTTTGCCTCCTTCAGGTCAGCCGCGCCCTCAACTGAGGAAGCCCTAGCCATACCGCAGATCCGAACCATCGTCATAATCGCCGAGGGAGTGCCAGAACGGCGGATGAAACTGCTTACCGCTAAGGCTAAAGCCCTTGGAAAAGTCATAATTGGCCCCGCGACAGTTGGCGGAATAAAAGCCGGTTGCTTCAAAATCGGGAACGCCGGCGGCACAATAGAAAACATCGTCGAATCGAAACTTCACAGGCCAGGCTCCGTGGGATTTGTATCTAAATCAGGCGGCCTGAGCAACGAGGCGTACAACATCATTGCCAGAAACACGGATGGTCTGTATGAAGGCATAGCTATCGGTGGGGACACTTACCCAGGCTCTACGCTGCTGGATCACCTGCTGAGGTTCGAGAGCATTCCTGAAGTCAAGATGCTTGTGGCTCTAGGTGAAGTAGGCGGCATCGGCGAATACGAGATTGCCGAAGCTCTCAAAACCAAGAGGATAACAAAGCCGCTTGTGATTTGGGTTACCGGAACATGCTCCAAAGCATTCAAAACCGAGGTCCAATTCGGTCATGCAGGCGCCAAAGCTGGGTGTGAATCAGAAACTGCTGACGCAAAGAATGCGGCTCTCATGAAGGCGGGAGCAATTGTTCCCACCTCATACGACGACTACGACCAGAAGATAAGAGAAACATATGAGAACCTTGTTCGACAAGGCGTTATAACTCCAAAGTCTGAACAACCTGCTCCAAAGATCCCCATGGACTATGCCAAGGCTCTGAAGGAAGGAGTGATCAGGAAGCCTTCTAATTTTATCTGCACCATATCCGACGACCGAGGCGAGGAACTTCTTTACGGCAAGATGCCCATATCCGACGTCTTCAAAAAAGACATAGGAATCGGCGGCGTCTTAAGCATCCTGTGGTTCAAGCGTCAGCTTCCCGCATACGCGACCAAGTTCATTGAGATGGCAATCATGGTTACGGCCGACCATGGACCCGCGGTTTCAGGTGCCCATAACACTATCGTTGCGGCGAGGGCAGGCAAGGACCTAGTTTCTTCAGTTGCAAGCGGCCTCTTGACTATAGGCCCAAGGTTCGGAGGAGCCATCGACGGAGCAGCCCAAAGCTTCTCTGACGCGTACGACAGGGGATTAAGTCCCGCCGAGTTCGTTGAGGAGATGAAGAAGAAGGGCGAAAACATCCAAGGCATCGGCCACCTCATCAAGAGTAAAAACAATCCTGACATGCGCGTGACCATAATGAAAGAGTACGCCAAGAAAAATTTCAAGGCTACACCTCTTCTTGACTACGCGCTCGAAGTGGAGAAGATCACAACCAGCAAGAAAGACAACCTCATCCTAAATGTTGACGGATGCATCGGAATTTGCTTTGTCGACATGCTAAGAAACGAGATGCCTAAGCAGGAAGCCGACGAATACATAAAGATGGGCGCCCTCAACGGCTTGTTCGTGGTAGGCAGAACCATCGGCATGACAGCGCACTTTCTAGACCAGAAGCGATTAAGGCAAGGGCTCTACAGACACCCATGGGACGACATCGCTTACATGACAGAATAGCATCCACAAGCCGGACCAGGCTTCTTCCATCGCTCGGCTTCTTTCCGAGCTAATCTTTAATCTTTCACTTTTTCATGTTGCGGCGCATTTGCCCCAGCATCTGAGGCACTCCAAATATTCGTCGCCGGGCAGCCATTCAACATGTCCTTTTTCCGAGCTGTCCAAAGGCTCAAAACGTATAAAATGGCGGCCGTCGGACGTCTCGTACAGGACGGCTTTAAAATCACCAAAATCACTGTCGCCCTCAGCAATCTTTTCCATTCTGTTAAGCGCGCTCAAGAGCAATATAACGAATTGTTCAGATATAAAACTAACTTAAGTTCACGTTTCAACATTGATGGGATAAGGGTTTCAAGAAAAAAGGTTAAAATGGCAGTTTTTCTGCCAAGCACTTACAGCACTTTATCTGCTTTAGGGACTTTTCTAACGAGATAGGCGAACAGGAAGCATAGCGAGACGCCGATTGGGCTGGCAATCGCGAACTTTAGTAGAAGCGGCAGCTGCACGTTTTGGAGGCTTAAGGCTAAGAGCACGAGTACCGGCACTTGAATGATGTAGGCGGTGAATGAACTGTCGGAGAAAGCTTTCATTACTCGGGTTTGGAAGTTTAAGTGCTCCCTGAACCAGACCGTTACGCTGATCATGACAGCGATGCCGAAGAGTTGCTCCCAAAACGCATACGCAACAGCTTGCCACCGAAGCCCACCGAAAATTGTCGCTAATCCGCCACTCAGCATGGTTGGGACAAAAATTGCCATATAAGCAGCTCCTAGTGCTAAGGCTATTTTTGACCAGAGTTTACCTGTTTCCTTCGGTATAGTCATTAGCCAGTTGCTCCGGAAGGCAATCAACCCTACAATGAATAGAGCGATGTACTGGGCGAAGAAGCAGTACTGAAAGCTGAACATGAGACTGTAGTAGCCTATGGGGAAGACAAGTCTGACTGCGAAGCTTGCGGCGCCCAAAAGCAAAGCGAATGCAAGTATTACCGCGTTCTTTGGAAAAGGGCGGGCCGCGGTGGGCTTTGGCTGAAAGTGTCGCCAACCACTGTATGCAAAGGCAAAGAGTAGCAATGCCAGAATAAACCACAGTATTCCATAGCCGAAGAATATGTACTTTCCATAGTAACTTAGGAAAGAGCCGTGGAAAGAGCCATTCGTCAAAGCGACGACATAGTCGACAGCGGGTTCTATTAGGCCGACGAAGACTAGAATAGGTATGCCCAACCGGGTTAGCCTATCTTTCAAGAATTTCTTTGACCCTTTGCGGTCGTAAGCAGGCGGCGTGAAGTATCCTGCCAGCAGAAAGAGCAATCCCATAAAGAACGCTTGCACAAGTCCCAAGAATACAACATATACGGCGGCGTTCGGCATGCTTAGCACTCCTTCCTGATAATACCATAAGCCAACCGGTGAACCGTAAGTTATGGCCAAATGGACAAGAAACACTAATGCTATGAGCAAAACTCTCAGGTTGTCGACGAAAAAAAGGCGAGGGGCAGAGACTTTTATGGATGAGATTTTGGAGCGAACCCCCAATGATGATTCACTCATTCTATTGCACCTCCTCTTTCCCGTTTTTCTTTCGTTTTGATTTCGCTTTGGGTTAGGTTAATCCTGAGAACGCCCTTGTCGCCGACCACTTCCAAGATTACGTCCTCTGCAAACTCCGCTCGTTGCAACTGTCCGATGGTGCCTTCAACGAGTACGTTTTCGTGGTTGCCATTGCTTAAGGTGACGTTCTTGAGGTTAACCTTAGATTTCAGTTCCACCGAAAAGAACCGTTCTTTCATTTTTTCTTCCATATTTCTTTTCCTCCGGTGAATGAGAGACGCTGACAGAACCCATTAGTTTTATTTGACAAGCTTGTGTAGTACTTTACAACGTTGTAAAGTACAGCAAGTCGGGGTGGCTCTGAGTTGGAAAATTCAGAAGGAATAGACCGGGTGTTCTATGAGCTCGCAAGCGAAAGCAGGCTCAGCATACTACGAGAGTTGCAGGCGAAAAACTACAAGATGCAGGAACTCGCCCGCAAGCTTGATTTAACCGACACCGAAGCCTTCAGGCAACTTCAACGTTTAAGCGAAGCCCTACTCATTCAGAAGCAGCCCGACGGCACCTACTCGACTACGCAGTACGGCAAATTGCTGATGCAGTTTTCGCACTCTTTCGAATTCGCTTTCAAGTTCCGCCAGTGTCTGCTGACCCGCGACGTTTGGCGCTTACCCATCCAATTCGTAAACCGCTTAGGAGAACTTTCCAAGGTAGCTTTGAACACAGACTCGCTTGAAATGGTCAACAACGTTGAACAGTTAATTTCAAATTCTGAGAAATATCTTTGGATCATCGGAGAAAGGCCTCTCGGTTTTTTGGGCGCAAAGATAAGTAGTCAGGTCCAAAAAGGGCTCACCATACGTTTGATGTTTGAGGAAGACAGCCGCAAGCTCTTTGAAAACACTCCTGACGTAAAAGGCATCTTTGAAAAAAGAGTAATCCCAACGATTCCGGCAACTTTGGTTCTCAATGAGAAATTTGCGGGAGTAAACCTGCTGGCTGTCGACGGCAGAGCCGACAATGCCGTGTTCTATGGAAGCGACTCTGCCTTTATGAAGTGGGCAACCGACTTGTTCCTCTTTTACTGGGAACAGGGAAAACGTTGCTACCCAACCTAACTCGAGCGTCCTTCGCTGTTCTGTTTTAGCTGAATTCATAGAGGAACGCCAACGTGTAAGACCACGACGTGACCCCTATTATCCAGCTAAATATTGTCACTCCCGTTACAGCCGAAGTCAGTACCAGGAGGAAAATGATGGCAGCGGCGGCAAACCCGAAGGTTGGAATCCAATGAACATGGTCTTTCAGCCTTCTAATTCCAGCAGCTGAAGAGACGATAAATAATTCGAGACTAACCAAAAAAATCAAGGTGAACAGTGAGTTTAGCCCGCCGTCGGCGCCGCTTGGAAACAGAGCAGTTAACACGTAAAAGAAACTGAACAGCAGCATGAAGCTTACAGTTAAGTAAAACAACACTAATCTTGGGTGGGCACCTCGTGAAGAAACCCACTGCTTTGGCAGAACCAACAGCATAATCGCTACAAAAATGGTCATACTGCAGACCACCAAAACCCCTGCGTTATAGAAGATGGCGCCTGAAGGGTTCAATTTTGGGTCTCCAAGCTGAGCAAGAGTGTTATTTAACGGAGAAAAACCCTTTGGATAAAAAGAAAAAGCTGTCAAGGCTAGAGCCGCGTAGATTAGCAACATGATTATGAGCCCGGTGAGTGAACGAACAGAACGCTCTTTTCTAGCTTCTATCATACCTGCCACTCAGCAATTCCTTATCAACGTTTATGCTTAATATCATTTTACACCTAAGCGGTAACACGAAAAAAATTATTTTGGCAAAAATCATAATTGGCGCCGGGGAAGGGACTCGAACCCCTGCGAGCGCGAAGCCCACCGGCTTTCTTGCCTTTCGGTCTTAGCCCTCTTTTATTTTTCTCGAGGCCGGCGCATTAACCACTCTGCCACCCCGGCGCGCATATAGGGATTGTGTCTGAGGTGTAAAAATGTTTCCAGCACGCAAACCATAAAATTCCCAACGCCCAACGCTTAACACTTGTCTATTTGGTTCCTCTAGATGCGCCTATTTGGCTCATCTAGTAGACCGGGAGGGTAGGCTGTACAAGCAAAGAGCACGACCCTCTAGAGTACGACGTTACTTGTGACGAAATTCCAGCAAAAAAAACATTAACCATCAATTGCAGGCAATGCGGAGGAGCCTAGTATTTGTGGCAAAACCAACCACAAAAATGAAATAACCAAACAAACATGAGTTTATCAAACGAAACGAAGCAATTTAGGCAAAGAGACCAAAAATCGACAAAGGCGATTACTTTGATGTTTTTAACGGTAATGTTTATAACCTCTCTTTCTATTTGCTAAAGGCGCGAAGCGGATAATCTATGGGACATCGTAAAACTCACGCTCCTAAGCATGGTTCACTTGCTTATTTACCTAGGAAACGCGCCAAGAACCCAGTTGCGCGAATCCGATATTGGCCAAAGATAAAGTCTGATTCTCCGAGGTTGCTTGGATTCTCAGCGTACAAGGCAGGTATGACATATGTTTTTGCCATCGAAGACCGCAAACGTTCACCGAACTTTGGCAAAGAAGTTATGCGGGCAGCAACCATACTGGAAACGCCGCCGATTCTCGTCTGCGGCGTTCGAACCTATACTAAAACGCCGTACGGGCTGCAGAACATCAGTGAGGCATGGATGAAAGATCCGCCAGCAATCCTTGACCGACTCCTGGTTCTACCGGAAAGCTTTGACACTGAAGCAATGTTGGAAAAACTCCAGCAGAACCTTGAGGAAACAACGGTCATCAGATTGATTACAGCAACCCAGCCAGCACAGACAAGCCTCTCCAAGAAGAAGCCTGAGTCATGTGAAATCCAAATTGGCGGGGGCACAATTCCGCAGCAATTCGAATACGCCAAACAACTTATAGGCAAAACAGTGACGCCTGAAGAAGTCTTCAAAGACGGGCAATACATCGATATTGCCGGAGTTACCGTCGGAAAAGGCTTCCAAGGACCAGTAAAACGTTGGGGGGTAACAATCCTGCAGCATAAAGGCCGCAAAACCAAACGCGGCATCGCCACCTTGGGACCGTGGAATCCCCACCACCTTATGTATTCGATTCCAAGAGCAGGACAAATGGGCTATCACCAACGCATAGAATTCAACAAACGCATACTAAAAATCGGCAAAGACGGCAAAGAAGTAACCGTCAAGGGCGGATACATTCGCTACGGCGAAGTAAAAGGACCATACATCCTGCTCGAAGGCAGCATCCCCGGGACAGAAAAACGCCAAATTCGTCTACGAGTTCCAGCGCGTCCACCCCGAGAAATCTCCGAAGTACCACCACAAGTAACTTTCGTATCGCTCGAGTCACCACAAGGAAAGTAAGGTTGAAAAGTTATGCCAAGGCAAAAAACCGCAAAAATTTTTGATTTACAGGGCGAATCAACCGGTAGCATCACACTTCCAAACGTGTTCTCTACACCGCTTCGGCCTGATGTGATAAAACGTGCAGTTCTAGCCATACAGTCAAGCAGGTTGCAACCGCAAGGAAGAGATCCGATGGCTGGAAAAAGGACAAGTGCAGAATCCCGTGGAACAGGCAGCGCAACCGCAAGAGTTCCCCGCATAAAAGGCGGCAGTGGAAGAGCTGCGTTTGCTCCAAGTACAGTCAAAGGACGACAGCCGCATCCTCCGAGAGCTGAAAAGAAAATCCTCAAGAGCATCCCGAAGAAGGAGGCTAAGTTAGCATTGTTTTCAGCGATTGCCGCAACAGCGCAAAAAGACACTGTTGCCTCGCGTGGACACAGAATTGAAGCCGTTTCAGCTATACCGCTAATTGTTGACAACGCAATCGAGGGTTTAACGAAGGCTAAAGAAGTCGAGGAAGTCCTAACAAAGCTAGGCGTCCTAAGTGACATTACCCGAGTTCGAGACAGCAGAAAAATCCGCGCAGGCAAAGGCAAGCACAGAGGCAGAAAAATGAAGCAAGCCGTGGGACCGCTAATTGTAGTGGTTGATAACAAGGGATTAGTTAACGCAGCAAATAACGTTCCTGGTGTCCAGGTAACTACGGTTACTAATCTTAACACTGAAATGTTAGCGCCTGGAACCCATCCGGGTCGATTAACGCTTTGGACCAATGGCGCAATTGAAAGTTTAGATAAACTCTACAGTAAAGGAGAAACCGAATAATGGACATCAACGATGTTATAAGTTACCCGTTAATGACGGAATCCGCAAGCGTAATGGTTGAGAGAGATAACAAACTAATCTTTGTCGTAAACCTTAAAGCTGGAAAAAGCGACATAAAAAAAGCCGTTGAAGAACTTTACGAAGTAAAAGTAAACAAAGTAAACTTACTTATCACCCCCCAAGGCGTGAAAAAAGCCTTCGTGAAGCTAAACCCTGAATTCAAGGCTTCAGACGTCGCAATCAAACTAGGAATATTGTAAACTAATAGGAAGCATGACTTATGGGAAAACGAATTCGTGTTCAGAGACGTGGTCGCGGTGGTCGAAACTTTAGAGCTTCTACTCACAAGCGAGTTGCTCCCGCAAAGTACCCTGCGATAACACCAAAAGAATCATTTGACGATTCATTATCTGCTACAATTCAAGCTCTTGTGCATGATCCTGGCCGTGGCGCACCACTCTCCCTCATTAAATTTGAGAATGGCTTATCCTTCTACACAATCACTCCTGAAGGCGTTTTCACGGGACAACGAATCTTATACGGCGGAAAAGCTCCGGCCGAAATAGGCAACATTGTTTCTCTGGGAAAGATACCTGAAGGAACCATAGTTTGCGGTTTAGAACTCCGTCCAGGCGATGGAGGCAAAATGGCAAAGTCTTCAGGCGCTTACGCCACCGTTGTCGGTCACACTCCACAAGGCACAATGATACGACTACCCTCAGGAAGAACAAGATACGTTGACGATTACTGCTTAGCAACTGTAGGAGTAGTTTCTGCCTCTGGAAGAATAGAGAAACCGTTCCTAAAAGCAGGCGAAAAATTCCATTGGATGAAAGCCAAAGGCCATAAGTACCCAAGAACTAGCGGACGCAAAATGGTTCCAGCTGTTCACCCCTATGGAAGCAGCAAACGAAGCGCTCGAAGATGCACAACAACTTCACATGGCGCTCCCCCTGGACAAAAAGTCGGCTTGATAGCTGCAAGAGGGCCAGGACAAAAGAAGAAGCGCGCAATCCGCTAAAAACGGGGAGAAGGTTTATAGCGTTTAGAAAACGTTTAAGGTGAAGATGAAAAATGCCGAAGGAATTTAGTTACCGCGGACATAACTTGGCGAGTTTGACAGGGATGTCTATGGATGAATTCATCAACCTACTTCCCTCAAGACAAAGAAGAAGCCTTCAGCGCGGTTTAACCCCCGAACAACGTGTATTGCTGGAAAAGTTGCGCGAAGCTAAAGAAGCGCAAAAACAAGGCAAAGAAGTCAACCTTAAAACTCATGTTCGAGACCTTATTATTCTTCCGGAAATGGTTGGGGTTAAAATCCAGATCCACAACGGCAAAGAATTCGTTGCGGTCGAAATGAAGCCTGAAATGATTGGGCACTACTTAGGCGAATTCGCAATAACAAACAAGCCTGTAAGGCATGGAACCCCAGGCATTGGCGCATCCCGGTCATCAATGTACGTTCCGCTCAAATAAGCCGCTCCTCTTCCCAATTTCTAATTCGCTCTTCTGATTCCACACAAGAAACTTGGCAAAATCACAGTATCTGCTGAGTGGACATTTCAATGATTTCGAAATATTTTTTGTCTCTTCCTTTCTAAAAGATTAGTAAGGGTTAAAAGGTAATTCTGACTAGTCTTATCTGAGGATTTTTAGGTTTGTTTCGTCAGCAGACAGGGCCGTCACATATTTTCAACAAAAGTCTTGGCAAAAACCAACAAGATGTAGTGCTTGTTTTTCCGGGAAAATTTAAAGCGCCTGACCCTCAGGTTCCGCTTGCTCTTTTGCACATTGCCGCCTCACTGCAGCAGGAAGACTTCAATGTGCGAATTCTTGACATGCGCCTTGAAGATTATCGTCATTTCAAAATCGGAAGGCCAGTTTTTGTCGGCATAAGCTGCATGACTGGCTTACAAATTAAGTATGCCCTAGAATTTGCACGGTACGTAAGGACGCAAAACCCTGCTTGCCCAATTGTTTGGGGCGGAGTGCACCCGACCTTGTTGCCCGAGCAAACAGCAAGCAACAGCTACGTGGATATTGTTGTCCGCGGTGAAGGGGAACTGATAATCAGAGACTTAGCAAACGCGCTTGCGTTGAACCAGCCTCTCGATGAGGTTTTAGGTGTAACTTATCGTTCTAACGGGTTAATCAAAAGCAATCCTGACGGCAAAGTGATTGATTTAGATGCAATACCAGTCGATTTGCCCTATGACCTTTTGGAAATTGAGAAGTACCCGTCTATAAAATCAGGCAGGTTCCACGTACAAACGAGCAGGGGCTGCCCACATAGATGCGGCTTCTGCTACAACAGCTTATTTAACAAAAACAGGTGGAGAGCGAAAAGCGCCGGGCGAGTTCTCGACGAAATAGAATACATACTGAACAAGTTTCCTCACGTCAAAATTATTGACCCTATAGACGACAACTTTTTTGTGGATCAAGAGCGGGTTAAAGAAATTTGCCATGGCATTTTAGATCGAAAGCTTGATGTTCAATGGCGAGCTAACTGCCGATTTGACTACCTGTCCACTTACGACAAGGATTTCCTTGGGCTTTTAGAGCAGGCAGGCTGCGTTGAGCTTGATTTTGGAGGTGAGTCTGGTTCGGAACATCTGCAAGAGCTGATCTGCAAAGATGTAACCGCAAACCAAATGCTGCAGTCAGTAGAAAACCTAAAGCTTTGGGCGCCGACTATTGAGCCTTACGTTTCGTGGATGAGCGGCTTACCCGGCGAAACGAACGAGGACTTGAACCACACCTTTGATCTAATGGACAAAATGTCTGAAGTGAACCCGAAAACTCAACATTACGGCATATTTGTCTTCACTCCTTTCCCAAGCCCGCTCACCCATACCTTACCTGCACAGTTTTCACCCCCACAATCGCTTGAAAACTGGGGCAGCGTTCAAGTTTTCCATTTTGACCCACCGTGGCACAGCAATGCACAAGTCGCAAAACTGCACACGATTTCAGCTGTAACACGCCTCGCTTTTCTCCCACAAGCAAGAATAAAAGAACGCGCCTCGGCATACAAGCTCGCTTATGCTATAATGAACAAAATTGAGAAGTACCGATGGAAACACAGGTACTTTGCATTTCCCGTGGAACTAAGAATTGTTGACATCGTTGCAAAGAAATTTAAAGGGTTCCTGTAGGGCAGAATTAAGCGCTGTAGTCTCTTCCTTCTGGCTTGGAGCTTGGCGGTTTTCCGGACTCAGCAATCTGAGGCAGAGGAATCGGCGGCGGAATATTCAATATTCTCGATATCAGCACTGACTCGATGAAGACAACATTTGATATTGATTGGATTATTATCTGTGCTGGAGGCTTCTTCTGCTCGTAATCCTTTAGCACTTTGTCAACTTCAGCGTTCTCGCCCGCAACGTATGCATTTCCTTTTAGGCTCATCTGAGCTATGGACGGATTGAACGCGATTGAAAGAACAAACGGAACTTCCAAAGATTCATCTTGCTTCTTTTCCATGCCAACAACATTTATGTTGGTGTTGATCTGAATGGGCGGAATAGGCTTCCTCATATCCCAAAAACGTTCAGCAGAAATGCTGGTTATCACAACGTTCACTCTAAGCATTACGGGTCATCAGAACCTAATCCGTTCAAGCAGGATTTAAAACTGTTTATTTCTGCTTATAACGGGTAAATCCACAGTGACCACAAGTGTACCTGTCATGGTGGTCCGCCATGAAATATCCAGGTCCACACCGCTCGCAGGTTGGGCGTGCCCTGGAGACTTTATCGCCTTCGACCTTGTACATCGCTCGAACTCCTTTTTCCACTTTGTGCTTCTTTTCTCTTTTTCCCTTCTCAGCCTTTTTTGCTGGCGCTGGGGCTGCTGCTTCTGTCGCTGCTGTTGGTGCCGGCGCGGGAGGTTCCTCTTTCTTGGTCACTGGCGGTTTCTTGGACATTATGCTGTCGCCTCTTCTTTGGGTTTCTCGGGTGGACTGTTACGTTTCCTGATGTATTCAGGCTCAACCAGGTTAGCTTGCTTAACTGATTGGTAGACGTTAGCGTCTCCTTGAGTAATGTTTGTTCCAGTTTTTGTGTGCATTCTCTTGATAAAAACTACATCGTCCCCGATTTTCAGCTCAATGGCCAAGGCTTTCTTGACATCCAACCTCTGCGGTGTTTTCTCTTTTGGACCTTGAATAATGGTGAAGCCTACTTCTTTTCGCTTTAGAAGCGGGTTTTCCTTTGTTGATTCTACTTTTATCTGCATGAATATTCACTTAAGGCGGTTAGTTCAAACAGTTTTCTTCCTATTTAGCTTTTCGAAGGGTTCCATAGCTTTTAGGAATTCTTCGACCTGAGCCTTTTTCTGGGGTGTAACCTTGACGACGACAATGCCTTCGTTCGGTTGCCCGTAGACCACAACAGAGTTTTCCGGCGCATACAAGACGGCGATTAGTGCAAGTAGGTCTTCTTCACCGTCAACGACGATGTGAGTATGCTCGTTCTTCTCAATAGCTTCCTTGATTGCTACAACTGCTTCCTTAGTTATCGTTCCCTGAGGATTAGCGACATAGACAGTTTTACTAACCTTCCGCGTCTCGGGGATTGTTTGACTCCTGAGCGATTTGTTATCGAGAATTGTTAGTTGCGGGTGAATGTTGTGCTTATGAAGGTTGAGGGAAACTATGTCTCCAACCGAAATCAGTTTCGGCGGTTTCTTTTCATCGATAAACTCTTTCATTTTGTCCATGGTTTCGTTGAATGTGCCTTGAATCAAGGTGCCGAATGGTTCTTTAAGTTTAATTCTAAGCTCGGGTGTTATCACGTACTCTACAGTCATCATTTCATCCTCGTGACGCAAAGAATTCAGTTTTTTTGGGATGTTGCTTTGCTACCGTAAAATTTGCTTAGCGTACTTTTAGCGCGTATCTTCCTTTCTCTTTGATGTTCATGGCTTTCGCAATAGCTGAGTTTTCGGGATCAAACATGACGACTAAGCCGCTATAGTCCTCGCTGAAACTTGTCGACCGACATTTTGGACAAACATTTTCTTTCGTTATAAAATGACAGTTAGTGCATGCTTTCTCACTCAATTCCATTCGCTCCCATTTACTCTGCTTTTTCTCTGCCTTCCGCCTGTTTCTTTTCCGACGGAGCCGCGAGCGGTTCCTTTAACCAATCAAGTTTACCTAGAAATGGCTGTCTGGCTGTCACACCGATCTTTCCTGAACTTCCCGCACGGCCAAGAGAAACCGCAGTTATTCTTACCCGCACTTGATCGCCTGCTGATAGTTTTCTTTTGCTTTCTTTCCCAAGCAGAACTCCTTGTTTTTCGTCATAGGAAATGTAGTCATCCATAAGTTGTGAAACGTGCAGTAACGCATCTACTGGTCCTATCCGCAGGAAAGCTCCGAAATCTGCGATTTCAACTACGTCGCCTTCTACAACTTCTTGAATGACGGGGTAGAATGTTAAGAGGGAGAAGGATACTTTATGGTAGGTTGCTCCGTCGCCTGGGATTATTTTTCCTATAGGGCTCACTTGAATGCTAGTGACTGCAATTACATATCCCAATTCCTCGTCAACGACGCCTTCGTACTTCTGCTTTACCTGTTCACGGCCCACTTTTTCCAGGGGGTTGCCGAAGGTTTCTGGAGGAATGCGGATAGTATCCTGAAGAGTTATGAGTTTAAACATAGTTATGTCAATCCGTCAATACCTAGGCGCGATTTTTGTCTCACATAAATCACTGGCACACTTATATCTTTTAGCCTCTTCCTTAGTTTTCTATCGTTGGTAAACACGGGTGAATTCCAAGCCTTAGAAACTTTAACTATGACGTCGTCAGTCGATAATTTTTCTGAATTTTCGACAACAACATACTTACATTTCTCGGCAAGCCTCAACGCGTACATTGCTTCTCTACGCGTTTTAGGAGAATTCTTAGCCGCGAGCAATTCAAGCTCATTTTTAACGGGGGAAAGAAGGATAAAGTCAAGATTTCTGTTCAGAAGACGCTTAGTTTCTTCAAAAATGTCCATTTTCAATTCTAGCGGAACAAAAAGCGCGTTTGAATCCAAAATAATTTTTAGCGGTTCTTTTGAGTTAAGCGAATTCGACATTTGGCGCGGCTCCTGGTTTCTGAAAAGATTGTTTGTTGTGCGCTTAAATATTTTGTTCGCCTCTTTCTTTCCGACTGATGCGTTTAGCAAAGCCTAAATTAACCATTAATTTAAATACATTGAACAAATGAATTGAGCAACAGCTAGGTGAATGTATGCTTCGTGAGAAATCCTGTGGCGCTGTAGTATTCAATAGAAAAGATGATGCCACAAAATATCTCCTTTTGAATTATGCAGCTGGGCATTGGGATTTCGTTAAAGGCAATGTTGAGATTAACGAAAGCGAGAAACAGACGGTTGTACGCGAGTTACAAGAAGAAACAAGCATAACTGGGGCGCAGTTCATAGATGGATTCAGGGAAGCTATCGCTTACTTTTACAGGCGGCAGGGTTTGACAATACATAAGGAGGTTGTTTTCTTCGTGATGGAAGCTTTCACTGACAAGGTAGAGTTGTCTTTTGAACATGTAGGTTACGTTTGGCTGGATTACGCCCGTGCGCTAGAGAAATTAACTTTCAAAAACTCCAAAGACGTGCTGCAAAAGGCGCATGATTTTCTGAAGAAAAAAGGAATAATACAACCCGTAGAATGATACACCCTATTTTACTATGAGACCGTGTCCAATGAGTCTCCAACGAGCCGTGATTTTTCTGCTTATGGCAACTCTTGAACCAGGCAGCGCACAGATTGGTCTAGTCAGCTTTACTTTTATGACGTTTTGTTTTATGCCGATGATTTTGCCAACGTTCACTGCAGCACCAATGTGAAGCAAAAGTGCCTCGTCAGGATTAAATTTCTCAACCTTTAGAAGCTCTTTTGTTCCCACAGCCCGCTCTAAAACGTAAGTCTCTAAAGTAAGCTCGGTTAACGTCGGCGGAAGAATTCCAACTTTTCCCGCGATGCTTCCAGTTAAGCCATCTGCTTTCGAGTATGATGGATCAAGCAATGTTCCAACGCCGACTAGTCCTCCACATGTAGCTTCCTTGACGCTTTGTTCGCCCGCGTGCAAACTGACTATTTCGCTGATAAGCGGTTCATAGATGGTTTTGCCTTCTCTTTCAACGCTGATTCCTGGGCGAATTTCTATTTCTTCTCCAACAACAAATTTTCCCTGAGCTATTGTTCCTCCAACAATGCCGCCTTCTAAAGCGTCGATGGTTGTTCCGGGCTTGTTAACGTCAAAGGAGCGAATAATGTACATGAGGGGCGGTTTGGTTTCGTCTCTTTTGGGCGTGGGAATGATTGTTTCAATAGCGTTGAGCAAGACGTCAATGTTTATGCTTCTTTGCGCGGAGATTGGGATAATCGGTGCCTTTTCAGCCACTGTGCCTTTGATAAAGTTTTTAATTTCTTTATAGCTTTCCAGCGCTCTTTTCTCGTCTACAATGTCAATTTTGTTCTGCACGACAATTAAGTTTTTAATCCCGCTAACTTCCGCAGCTGCAAGATGCTCGCGAGTTTGCGGTTGAGGACACGGTTCGTCGGCTGCGATAACGAGAATCGCGCCGTCCATTATTGCTGCGCCGCTAAGCATGGTGGCCATCAACGCTTCGTGGCCGGGGGCATCTACGAAGCTTATCGCTCGAACAAATTCTGCAGGAGAATTACATTTCTCGCAATAAGGTTTGTTGGTGTAGTTGTTCGGCGGCTCGCATTTTGGGCATTTGTAAATCGGCATGTCTGCGTAGCCCAGTTTGATAGTGATGCCTCTTTTCAGTTCTTCGCTGTGTCTAGATGCCCATGTGCCCGTTAACGCTTGCACCAAAGTTGTTTTTCCGTGATCTACGTGACCTATTGTGCCAACGTTGACTTCTGGCTGCTTAAGCAGGGCTTTTCTCGCGTCACTCATATTTTTCTCTTCTCAATAAATGTAATGAAATATGAAAGAACTATGGAAGTTTATAAGGTTTGAGCATGCATGCAGTCTGCAAAAATGTTGCTTATTTTGGGGGTTGCTTAGGCTTAGCTTCAGCGGCTTTTGCGACTGGTTTTTCAACGATTTTCATGTTGATTTGGACAATTTCGTCTGTTATTGTGCTGCCTCGGACTGTTTTCCGTTTTCTTTCTCCCTTTTTCTTCGGGGTGAAGCCTGCTCCGCCGCTTAGCACGACTCTTCTTCGGACGCCGCCATGAACGTTTCCTCTGATGGGAACGCCATCTTTGTCTGAGCCCCCTGTTATTTGCACTTTGTGAGCTGGCAGGTCTACTATTAAGCCGTCCAGGGTTTCTCCGACCCTTCTACCTATGAAGGGTGCTGCTCGTGCTTCTTCCAGCTCTACAACTTTTGATGTTCCTGCCTCGGGATCTGATACGATTATCTTGAATTTTGCCATTTGCTGATTTTACTCTCCAGCGGAGTATGAATTTGGGCTATCTCTCTATTAAGGATTTACGAGAAAAACATCTTTGAAGTAGCTTTTCTAACCAACTTATCATTGTGTAGGCAAAAGCTTTAATGCAACTAGAAGTGCTTTCTTGGCTATGTGGCGGTTGGGGTTCTTCTTCCATGACATTGCCTTCGGATTGCTAACCGTCTTTATACCACTGTATGTGGTAGCGTTCAAGAACACCAGTATCTTAGGCGGGCCACTGCTTGCTCTTGGCGTCATGACTTCAATAGCGATTTTCTGCTCGATTCCCGCCTCGTTTCTCTGGGGGTACCTCTGCGACGCTACCCGTCACTACAAAATCTTCATTCTCCTCGCTTTTGCTTCGATAGCCACGATTCTTTTCCTCATGACGCTTCCCTTCGCTCAGAACCTAATCGTCTTTGTCGTCTTGTACGTGGTCATGCAGATGCTTCATGTGGCGCATGAATCGCCTAAAAACGTGCTCGTCACCGAGCATTACAGCCGCAATGATTGGGAAAGAACATTCGGGATTTATGAGGGCATCACGGAAATGGGAACCATTGTCGGTTTAGCAATCGGGATATTTTTGTTTGCGTCTGCTCTTAGCTCTTCGTTGTTGTCGACCTACACGCTTTATCTTTGCAGTGGCTTAAGCGTGGTGGCTTTGATTCTGGCGGTGCTGTTGGTCGCTGACCCGTTGCTCATTTTTGAGCGGCGGCTGGTTGGTATTGAGAGAAAAATGGATTATGCTAATCGTGGTTTGGAGGGTTCATCGAAGCTTATGGATGGACTTCCCTGGAAGGGGTCGCTTAAAGAGGAAAGTTTCGCTGGGTTCGCCACAGCAATAGTTTTGTTTGCTCTTGCAACCAGTCTCTTTTTCACGCCTCTGCCCATCTTTCTTAGGCAGGGTTTACATTTGTCTACAAGTTGGGTTTATGTTGCGTATATTTTAAACTCTGTTGGCGGGACAACAGGTTACTTCCTCATCGGTCGCCGGGCGCAGTCAATGGACATAAGAAAGCAAATGCCGCGTTTTGTGCTTCTACGCAGCATACTTATTTTTGCGCTTGTCGGCGTTATAGTGCTTGCTTTCGAGCCTACAATCATGACGGGTATCCTGCTGATTTTCATCGGTTTCGCTTACGCCATTTTCTACATAATGATGCTTTCCCTCTCCATGGAGGTTATACCTCAGGGAAAAGCTGGGCTTTTCGACGGTATGGTCGGTTTAGGATCAGCATTTGGTGCTTTCCTTGGGCCATTTCTTGCATACAATCTGCATTATACGGCAACGTTCGTCACTGCAGCTCTCGTTTTCTTAGTCGCCTTCCTTGCCTTGAAACTGTTACGATAACATATCAAGTTACTCGCCATTTTTATGATGGGCTTTATCTAAAAAGGTAGGGACCTCTGTAAATCGTTCTTCACAGCCTGCTTCCCTCGGGCTGCCAGACAATTAAAAAAGGTGCTTCAATAGAATAAAATTAGATTTCCTGTTTTCGACAAATCTGTTCGGTTCGGTTTTTTGCTTGTTGTAGATAATTTGGGAAAACGTGGTTGCGAGGCTGATTAGGTGAAAACACGAGAAAGAAAGAAAAAAAGATTTTAGGTTTTGGTTTATTCTGTGTGGACTCTGTAAAGGTCGATGTCTTCACGCATTGCTGGTGTTAGTTCAAGGAAATCTCTTACTGCCCGCACGATGTCTCTGCTCTGAGTGACGTATCTGCCGACGATTAGGATGTCTGCGTCCTGTTCTAAGGCTTCCTTAGCTGTTTCCGGCACGATTCCGCCTGCAACTGCAATGAGGAGTTTCTTGTTAGGGAAAGCTTGGCGTATCATTTTTATGCGTTCGAGTCCGCAGGTTCTGCCGCTTTCTTGGTCGATGCCTCTGTGAAGGATGACAATATCCGGTAAGTCCTTAAGCGATTTCAGCTTTCCGAGAACGTCTTCCACGTTTAGCATGTCGATGACCGCGTAGATTCCCATGCGTCTGGCTTCTGAAACGGTTGCGTCAAGGGTCTCTGGGGGTGCTAAGCCCGCTGCGACAACTGCGTCTGCCGTGTCTTCGTATGCGATGTCCACTTCAACCTTGCCTACATCAAGCGTTTTGAGGTCTGCAATTATAAATTTGTCTTTGGCTGCTTGCCGTAGCTCGCTGATCACTTTTGTGCCGTAGCGTTTGATCAGTGGGGTTCCGGCTTCAATGATGATTCTGTCGCTTCCCGGAAGTTGTTCAAGAACCTTCTTTGCCGCTTCAAGTGAGGGCGCGTCAAGTGCAATTTGTAGGTATGGTGGTCTCCACAGGCGTGGCACTTTGAAGCCCATTATCGGGTGCTTTGAACGGTCTTTTTCGTAGATGATCTTTTCGTACGACGGATACTTCTTCAGTGCCCTCTGAAGCGCCATTTTCGTTGCGCCGTAATTGTACTGATAAATCCTTCTATAGTCGGCTGCTTGGGGATGAATAAAGACGCTGCAGATTATGACCCAATCGTCAAGATGCTCGCGGGGGATGATTCCCTCTTCAGTTGAATCCGCGATGGCTTTGGCAACCGCCGCTTGCGCGGGACCAAAAATTTTTCCCGTGTCCTCCATGTTCTTCACGGTTACTTTGGGCACTATTAGCGTGTGGGGTTTAGGCGGCAAATTTGGCCTAATAACTGCCAGGAGTGGCGTGTGACCTGCGGAAAGGTTTGTCATCCCATTAGCGAATGCTTGGCCTACCGGGCCGTCCTTGTCGCCGATCATCAAGTCAATGTGCGCAACTTCGTTTCCTTCCCCGACCAGAGATTCGCCGATTAAGTAAGTACTTTCAGAATCTTCACCCGAGGCATCTGCAATGCCTGTCGGTATGCGGTCAACAATTTCCTTAAAATCGACATTAAACTCCTTTAACCAACTATAAAGTGTGTCTCTATGAATGTCCATCTCCTTAGCCGTTCCGACTATTGTCGGTTTTGTCGGCTTATTCTTTAGATCAACCTCATTCTTTGCTGCTTCCGTCAACACTTTAACAAATTCTTCCCTAGTTTCTGGCTTTTTAGCATCTGTTCCCGACATTTAATTTACCCTCAGGGCTCTCCTGTGTGCTATCTCGTATATAAAAATGTCGGATGCTTAGAAAAGTATTCGAGGTCGTCGGGGTAGTTTTGGCGTTTTGTTGTCGCTTAGAATTTTGCTCTATCAGGGGGAGACGCACGTTTTTCTTCAGTGAAAAGATATAGCGCTAAATCTATATACCTTGGAGTTTTAGTTGTTGCATCCTATGAGGCAATCTGATGTCTTGGACTGACTATGCGTGTTTAGGCGTATTCATATTTGGCTTTCTGCTGTTCATACTTGGAGCCAATATCTATAACGCTGTCATCGGTTACGCTGGTCTTTATCTTTCGATCGGCGCAATCATAGCTTACCTTGTCATATACATATACAAGGAATTCACTAAACAGCCTCCTACCCCTCCGACATCCCCGACCTCTTAAAAACCATAAATTGCGCCGTATTTCTCGTTCAAATACTTTGTAAAAGCCTCAGGATTTAAGCTTCTTCCGGTCGCTTTCTCAATTAGTTCTTCGGGCTCGTAGAGATTGCTTTGGCTGTGTATGTGTTTTTTCAGCCAGTCGTTAGGCTGGTTTAGCTTCCCAGTAACGAGTTGTTTTCGCCAATCAGGTATGTCTTTGGTGATTGCGGCTAATATTTGTCCGCTGTAAATGTTGCCAAGGGCGTAGCTTGGGAAATAACCGTACAGACCGCTTGCCCAATGGGTATCCTGCATTACTCCCTCAGAATCATCCTGAACTTTAACCCCTAGATAATCAGCATATTTCTGGTTCCAAACTTCTGGAAGCTCGTTGACCGTGATTTTGCCGGCAAAAAGATCTCTTTCAATTTCGAAGCGGACAATAATATGTAGGTTGTACGTTACCTCGTCGGCTTCAATGCGTATTTTCGACAACTGCACCCTGTTAATAGCCTTTACAAACTTGTCTAATTCAAGGGTTGCAAGGCTGGGAGCTGTTTTTTTGAGGTTAGGCATTAAGCCTGTCCAGAATTCTTTTGAGCGGCCAACTACATTTTCGTAGAAGCGTGATTGTGATTCGTGTATGCCAAAGGAGCAGGGGGCGCCAATTGGCTGGTACTTCCATTTCGGGTTAAGGTTCTGCTCGTACCGCGCATGCCCACTTTCGTGAAGAACAGAAAAGATTGAGCTTGCAAAATTGTTCAGGTAGTAATGCGTAGTTATGCGAACGTCATCGTAGTAGCCTTCGGTAAAGGGATGTTCTGTTTCATCAATTCTTCCGCGAGCCTCAGGCGAAAAGGTATCGTATCCTAAGGTTTGAGTTAAAAGCTGCGCGATTTTTCGTTGATTTTCGATTGGAACGGACTGGCAAAGTATCGTTGCGTCAGGCTTGCTTTTGCTGGACTGAATCTTACCCAAAAGCTGTTTTAAGCCGCCTTGAAGCTGGTTAAATGTTGAAGTAATCGCGTTCGCAGTCATTTTAGGTTCAAAATTGTCGATTAAAGCTTCGTACGGCGTTTTAGTTTCTTTCACTTTCATGAGGATTTCTGCCGCTTCCGTGCTCAAGTCCAGGAGCTTTTGCAAATTAGGCTTGAAAATGCTGAAGTCTTTTCGGGCTTTAGCTTTTTTCCAGACGTTCACCGTTATTGCTTCTTGCTTGGCAATTTCAGCCACCAATTTTTCTGGCAGGCTTGTTTGTTCTCTGTAGCTTTTGTTGATGAGGTAGATGTTTCGTTTTTCAGCTTGGCTCATCGATCCAAATTCGGGGCTTGCTTGTATGGAGGCTAATAGGTTCCCGATTTTCGGGTCGGTGCTCATCTGATGATGAATACGGGTTAACAGGGACAACTGATTGCTTCTTTGCTCAACTGCACCGGGCGGCATCATGGTTTCCATGTCCCAGTGGATTATACCCTCAGCGGTTACAAGGACTGTAATGTCCTCAATTTTTGATAACAATTCTTTATAGTCACCAGAGATGTCCATTTCAAGTCACTTCTGATTTCATAGTGGAATTCGGTGTATTTATTTTTCCCTCAGTCAGGCTAACGCTTATTTGGTTGAAATGGTTCTAAGGTATTCTTAATCAATTTATTGAAGGAAAATTCAAATGAGTAGTACAGAATCGAGTAAGACATTAGCTGGTCTTGGTTCCCTATTGCTGATACTCAGCCCTATTCCATACGCAGGCGCAGTGTTAGGCATAATCGGTGCAATTCTGCTGTTAATCGGCATAAAGGGGCTCTCAAGTTACTACCAAGACAACGCAATCTACGAAAACGCGTTGATGGGCATTATCTTCCTAATAATCGCCGTGATCGCAGTCGCAGTAGCCGCTGCAGCATTGGCAATCGGTTTTACATCTATAATTGGCTTAGGCATAGGCATTTTGGCATTTATAGCGGGCTTAGTTATCGCTTTCGTATTCTATTTAGTAGCAGCTTTGCGCTTGAGAAAAACTTTTGATGCACTTGCGCAGAAATCAGGAGAACAGTCGTTTACCACCGCTGGTACTTTACTTTGGTGGGGCGCCATACTGACAATAGTTGTTGTAGGCTTACTGCTGATATTTCTCGCGTGGATATTTGCCACAGTAGGTTTCTTTTCTATGAGGCTTCAACCGCAGCAGCAACCTTATGGTTCTCAACCATATAGTTCACCTCCGCCCTCAATGCCGCCAGTAACACAGCCAACACAAGCGGCGCGTTATTGCTCTAACTGTGGAGCACCTGTAGCGATTGATGCGACTTTTTGTTCTCACTGTGGAAAACAGTTGACGCCAGCTTGAATCTCACTTTTTTGTTTTTTCTTTTGTTTAACAAGCCACTTTTGAGCTCATTATTCAACGAGATGCCCAGTGTGGAGACCTGTGTGGGTTTTTTCGGGGGCAGTGGCGCTCATTGTACTGGTGCCGCATGAGAAAGTTTGAAGCTGAGGGTTTGAACTACTAAATGAAAATTTTGTGAATTAATTATGCATACTTTTTGAAGAGCCAAAAGGGCAAAGAAAAGACTCAGATGCTCCGGCCGGGATTTGGACCCGGGTCGCCGACTCGAAAGGCCGGCATACTTGACCGGACTATACTACCGGAGCGCTTTTGCAAGAAGCATCAAGCAGAATGCTTTTTCCCTCGAATAAACCTTACCCTTCCATAACTTGCCTTCAGGCGGCTGGGGCTTTTTTGTTTCCAGTCTTTGGCTTAAATAAAAATCCAATTATTTGATCGACAAGTTTAGCCTGAACTTTAACTGTTTTTTCGAGTTCTTGGATTCTTTTTTCCAGGTCGTTTGAGATGATTTTCCCTTCGATCCTGTTTGCTGAGCGGAACATCAGCAGCATCTTGAAAACTTCAGCTATGGCTTTTTCCTGCTCTTCAGCGGATGCTGGTTTTATCCCGGCGATGATGGATAGCTGTTCGACGTAGTGTTCTTTGATTTTGAGTTCTGCGTTCACCGAAGGATCGGTTGGAAACGCGATGCTCAGCGGGGTCTGCTTGGATAGCTCCGCTGCTGTCGGGAAACGGATTATTATGTCTCCTCTTATCCATGAAGAAACGAATTCGGTGACGTAACGTCTAATGTCGTCTTGGCTAAAAAGCAGCGGAGATTCAATTTTCGGTTCAGGTTTCCTTTTAATCCTCACGCTGATGACTTTCTTGTCTGGGCTACTTGACAACGCTCAATCCTTCCTCAAACGCCGAGTTTCTCTGCTTTCCTTCTTAGCATCAACTAGTATTTAAGAAAAGATGCTAAAACGATATCTTCGCAGACGATGGAATTTTGCCTAAGATTTTAGCTGTTGCCTTCTCCACCTTATCGCGGTCATCTGCGTTAGTGTAGACCCGAAGAATGTTCATGAATCCCTTAAGTGTTTCAAAAATCTTCGACATTTCGCTTAGCCGCTGCAGGGTTTTTTCGCCAGTTTGGTTTTTGGTGAAAACTGGAATTTCCATAGATTCCATTAGCACTGCGTGGTGGTAAGGGACAGATGGAACCGTGGGGACGTCTATTATGACTGATTCGATGTTGACTCCTGCTTCTTTGGCGATTTCGCTTTGCATTTGTCTGCGGTAGGATTCTCTGCCGAAAATGTTGGATATCATTGTGTCTTTCTCATAGAATGTTCGTTCGTATGCGCATTTTAGCATTTTTCGCCTTTCAAGGTTGCCGATTATTTCTTTAGATGCCGCACATTTCTTGAGTGATGCCCAAACCGTGTAGTCATCCAGTGCCATATAGTCTTCGGGCGTCTTAAACGCGGTCAACCCCAATTCGCTGTTGGCTTTCTCCATGGCGGTCGCCAGCATAATCTGAGCTGCTCTGCCGACACGGTGGAAATAGATGCTCTTGAACGATTCAATGCGGGCTATCATGAAGGCTTCCAGCGCTGAGAGGGCGCCAAGTTCCACAGCTAAGTTTTCGCCTAAAACGTCAAGAGCATGGATGAGGCGGTAAACGTCGATGAAGCCGTACTCTGCGCCCGTGTGGTAAGTGTCTCTAACGATAAAGTCTTCTTTGTCAACATCTACGGCGCTGCTTATTATTTGGTCCAAGAACGCTTTGCCCTGTTTGTGAAGTTTCCCGACGGCGAGCTTAGCTGCCTCTTTTGGCTTGTAACCCATCTTTGACAGTTTGTCGCCGATCTCGCTTTTTTCAACAATCCACGAAGTGATGTCCTCATGCGTTTTCTCCAAATCTTTAATCAACAGTTGCTCAAACACATGCGAAAAGGGGCCATGTCCTGCGTCATGAAGCAGTGCAGAAATCCTGCACATATCAATTTCTTCGTCGCTCAGAAGGTTTGAAATGTTGGGGTTCTCCAAAACCTTGCCTGCCAAAAACATGACGCCAACACAGTGTTCAAAGCGTGTGTGGTTTGCACCCGGATAAACGAATTCTGACCCAGCCAGTTGACGCAGACGTCTTAAGCGCTGCATCGGGTAAGAATCGATAACGGTTTTTTCCTCTTCAGAAATGTACACATACCCATGCACGGGATCCTTTATTTCTCCCCAGTAAGCTTTAAGCACAAGCAATCCTCCAACTGCAAGTTATATTTATTTGTCTCCCTATAATGTTAACGCTGACTAGCTGGAAGCAAAAAAATGAGTGGGAAAGGCGTGTTCATCTGTGTTGAGGGCTTGGACGGAAGCGGGAAAACTACACAAGCGCAAATACTAACTGACAGGCTGAACAAAAGCTGCCGCGCATTCTACACGGCTGAGCCAAGTTGCGGCAGAACGGGAGCTTTTATACGTGAAGGTTGCCTCTACGGAGAAAAGCGTTTGCCAGTGGCAGCTGAAGCTTTGTTGTTTGCCGCCGACCGAATAGATCACGTTGAAAACGAGATTAAACCGGCGTTAGAGGAGGGCAAAGTGGTAATTTGCGATCGATATCTTTACTCGTCTTACGCATACCAGGGCGGTGCTGGACTGAATTTGGGTTGGATTAAAAGAATTAATTCTTATGCGCTAAAGCCTGATTACGCTATTTTTGTCGATGTGCCGCCTGAAAGGGTGCTGGAACGTTTGCGAAGAAAAAAGTCTGTGATGGAAACGTTGGAGATTCAGCGGGGCGTTCGAGAAGTTTACTTGAGTTTTGTGAAGAAGGGCGAGCTTATTTCGATTGACGGCGACAGGACAAAAGATGAAGTGGCAAATGATTTGTTTTCTAAAGTTCAAAGTTTCCTAGCAACCCGATAAAGCCCATTTTTTGAATTATACTACTTGAAAGATCTGCGAGCTCGAGATAAGAAAAAGAAACCTCTTCGGTGTAAAATGAAAGGTATTTCAAGAAACCGTTAGAAAATGCGAAGAAACTTTGGATTTAGTCTTCTCGCCATTTGAAGAGTCTAACCGCAGCCAAGAATATGACAACCGTTATGGCTGCAACAACTACCAGGTCGATTACTGCACCGAAGTAGTTTGAGTAAACCATGACGTTGTTTAAGCCTTCAATTATGTAGAACAGTGGCAATACGTGGGCGATGGTTTGCAGGTAGGTCGGCATGATGCTGATTGGGAAGAAGGTGCCTGAGAGGAACATCATTGGAAACGTCACTATGTTGCCTATAACGCCCGCAGTCTCGGGGTTCTTAGTTACCGTACCAACAAGCATGCCCAGCGAAGCGAAGAGTGTTGGACCGATAAGCAGGAAGGGTATGAGCCAAGGGGTCAATGCGATGTTTGCGCCGTACACCAATATCCCCACAACCACCATTAGCATGAAGCTTATGACGGTTAAAACAATGTACCAAAGTATCTTTGAGGCCAGCCACTCGAACTTTGTCAACGGCGTCAGGGACAGCTGCTTGAACAGTTTGGTCTTCTTGTAATCCGAGGAAATGTTAACCAGGCTGAACATGGGGCTTACAAGTATAGCGAAGCCAATCAAGCCTGGAACAAGAAAATCGATGTATTTTGTCTGATGAAGGTTGACAGTGGTCGGGGTGATGCCGACAATGGGCACTGCATTCTGTTTGTAATAGTTGAGGTTGAAGTAGTTAATGACTCCGCTCACGGTTCCCCTTACTATGCCGCTTGTGCTTGACGTAGGGTTCCCGTAAACAGTCACGTTCACTGGGTAACCCGCCACGTAGTCAGCGGAGAAGTTTTCAGGTATAACGATGCCGTCAGACGCTGAATGCGAGGCGAGGTACTTTGAAAAGTCTTCCGAAGGATTCACCATTATTATCTTGATTGTGCTTGAGCTGTTGAGCGCAGATAAAAACTGACTAGAAACTGCGCCATTGTCTTTGTTTTGGGCATAAACGTTGATTGTACCTGAGCTGTTGCCTGAGAAAATGGCGCCGAAAATCAAAATTAGAATAACTGGGAATATCAGTCCAAAGAAAAGTCCAAATCTGTTCCTTAGGTATCCGCGACTGAAAACCTTGAAATCTGCAAATATTCTTTTTCCACTAGACATCTTTCAGCCCCTCCACATGTTGTTGATGCTCATCCAAAATTTCGCCATGCTCACTTAACTTTCTGCTGACAAGTTTGACGAAAACGTCGTCTAAGCTGTCTCGGCGCGTTTGGATGTCGCTCCAATCCATTTTTGACTGTTCAGCAGCTGCCAAAGCCGCAAGAGCATCAATTTTCTGTTTGATCGGTACGCTTACTACTCCTCTGGCGGCATCGTAGTCGACGTGCAACTCCGTGTTTGCTTTGATATATTGGGCTAACTGTTCAGACCCGCGAATTTCAAGTCTTTCTCCTGAGCCGTGCTCCGCAATGATTTCGTCGCTTGTTCCCATGGCAACAATTTTCCCATGATCCATTATGGCGACTCTATCGGATAATTGCTGTGCCTCATCGAGGTAATGGGTCGTCAAAATGATTGTATTACCCTTAGCTTTCAATCCGCGGATGACTTCCCAGATCGCTCTCCTAGCGTTCGGGTCAAGTCCAGTAGTTGGTTCATCAAGAAACAGCAGTTCAGGGGTATTCACGAGCGAAAGAGCCAGCCCCATCTTTTGTTTTTGTCCGCCTGAAAGGCTGTCGAAATTGGTTTTAGCTGATTCTTCAAGCAAAACCTCCTTCAAAATATCATCGGGGTTCACTTTTATGTCGAAAAGGTCAGCATAGTAGATGATGGCTTCCCTCGGGGTTGTCTTCTCAATAAAATTAAATTCTTGAGGAATAACACCGATTTTCTTGTGAAGTTCATAACCGTTTTTCCACGGGTCAAAGCCGAGAACTTTTGCGTCGCCGCCGTCTCTTTCACGCAAGCCCTCTAAAATTTCTATGGTTGTGGTTTTGCCTGCGCCGTTTGGACCTAAAAGAGCGAAAACTTCACCCGTGTTAACGCTGAAAGAGATGTCATCTACGGCTTTTAGGCTTCCATAATTTTTTTTGAGGGAATGGACTTCAATGGAAATCAATAGGCATTGCCCCTTTTTCTTGACTTGTTAAAGTGATCCTCCCTTTTTTGCGTTAATCTTTGTTTATATAACTTTCGGCTGTAGAATTAGGCGTTTCTAAATAGATTCTAAGTCGGTTTGCTCGGTTGTTTTTTAAGAACTTTTCGGTTTGATGCTTCGTTTAGTCTGTCGAAGATAAACAACATTAAATCTTCTGGCGACACGTACCTGAGCCCCTTTTTAAGGTAAACTTGAATTTCAAAAATGCTTCGATCATATATTGTTCTGATGAGGTAATAATCAAATTTTAACGCCCTCTTTTTCTCCCTTTCGCCCTTATAATAGCGAATAACGCAAAAGAAATCCATATTTCTCAAAGTCTGGTTCGCAAGAAGATTCGTCGCTTTCTTGACTTCTTCCTCGTCAATGTAGTTGAAGCTGCAGGCGTCAGCTAGACCGAACTCAAAAATTATCCTGCACCCTGGAATCGTGGGGTGAGCCACTTCTTCAAAAGTGAATTCTCCCCTGTTTATGTCGTAAAGCATTTGGATCAGCCTCTGTTGAAGCTGTCGGCTTGGGATAGTTGAAGTGAAGCTCTGCACAAATTGGATGTTTGGGGGAAAGTTGTCGAATACGCCCAGCGTCAAATATTCCTACTGTGTTTTTTTAATTTTCTGTATTTTGTCGAGGCTGTCCAGTAGCTGGGATAATGCGGCACTTAACTTTTGCAGTTCTTCCGTGTCTTGGGTTTCTTCGATTTTACGCTGCAAGTCCTCAATTTTGCTGAGCAAAGTAGATTCAAGCTTGTCATATGGCGTGCCAATGCTGGGCGCGGCTGGTGGTTCTTCGCCTTCTTTTACGACGACGACTTTTTTCTCGTCTTTTGCGCACCACAAAGTGCCATCTTGCAGCCTGAAGAGGGGAGACGAGCAATTGGGACATGACAAGTCGGTTAAAGTGGCGCCTTGACTCAGCAGGTCAGCCATGCGTTTAATTGGCGTATTCTTGTCTTTTTTTTCTTGCAAGAGCAACCCCAAAGTAAATACGTATCAATACTTATATAACTTGGTTACTTGGAGAAATCAGTGGGGCAGTGTTCATCATGGTTCGCAAAAAGAAAGCTGAGGAGTATGAAGGCAAAATTCAACAGGCATTAACTGTGCTTGCAGAGGTTTCCGAGGACAGCACCACACCGAGAAACATTAGACGCTCAGCAAAAGACGCCATGAACGCCCTTCACAGTGGTGAATACACGCCAGCCGTGCGCGCTTCAAACGCGGTTTCGCTTCTAGACGAGATTCTCCAGGACCCCAACATGCCACCCTACACTCGGGTAAAACTTTGGAATGTAATGAGCTTCATCGAAGCAATAAAAGACTAGTCAGCTTTCAAACAAACTTTTCGTTAATTTATCTTAGAAATGAATCGTTCAGTTGTTTCTGTCTAGTCCCCACATTAGCTTTTCTGTTTCGCTTTCTTCATTTGCTTGTATGACATAGCGCAGTGGATGCAGCAGAACGCTGTTTCTCTGCCGTCTATCACTTCTCGGTAACCGCCTTCATAGACTTTGCATCCGCAGTGAGCGCAGACGTAAAGGCTTGGTTCAATAGCGATTGACACTAGTTCGGCGAAACGTTTGAAAAGTTCAGTACATAATTCCCTTCCCGCCTCAGTTAACTCGAAAATCTTTCTTTCCTTTTGGCCTACCGGTCTTAACGTGTGTTTAACTAAGCCTTTCTCTTCCAACTGCTGAAGGAAAGGGTAAACCAGGCTTGGGCTAACATCCTTTTTAACTCTTTTTTTGAATCGGCTAATGATGCTGTAACCATGCGCTGGCCCCTCGTACAGTATGGTGAGTATATAGAAGCGCGAGAAGTCACTGATTAATTCATCAAAACTATTTCCAGACTGGTTATCGTCAGGCATTTTTTTCGCAAATTCATAAGAGATGTTTAGCCATAATAAATGTTTTTTAGATATATCCTGAAAAGAGCCTGTCTATCAAAGAAAAGCCGTCAATTTTTGCGTTCTACGGATTTGTGCTAATAGATATATGCTACTTGTTACATTTCACTTTGGGTTCAGAGAGGAGTGCGCCAGTGAAACATGACGTAATAATTGTTGGTGCAGGACCAGCAGGCATATTTTCAGCGCTAGAACTAACCGAGAAAACAAACTTGAACGTCCTCATGATTGACATGGGACCCGACATTGACCAACGCAAATGTCCATCCAGCCGCGGTTTCGAATGCGTGCATTGTGAACCCTGCTCGGTTCTTTCAGGCTGGGGCGGAGCAGGCGCTTACAGTGACGGAAAACTCACTTTGTCAACAGAGGTTGGCGGCTGGTTGAACCAGTACGTTTCAAACAAAGAACTCCAAGCCCTCGTTAAACACGTCGATAGCATCTACCTGAAATTTGGAGCAAGCGACCGAGTTTACGGCGGCGACAGCGAGAGAGTAGATGAAATCGAACGTAAAGCGTCCCTTGCAGGATTAAAGCTAATCAGGCAAGAGGTCCGTCACATGGGCACGGACAAATGCAAAGAAACCCTTCAACGAATGCGCAAAGAACTCAACGGGAAAATCAATTTCCGCCCAAAATCAGAGGTTAAAGCGCTTATCACCGAGAACCATCTGATCCAAGGCGTCGAAACGGTTGAGGGAGAAAAAATCTTCGGCAAATATGTGATAATTGCCCCGGGTAGGAGCGGCGCAGAATGGCTTCAAACGGAAGCTCAGGTTCGCGGATTGAAAACTGTGAACAACCCCGTCGACATCGGTGTACGCGTTGAAGTTTTGGCTTCGGTCATGGAGAACTTGACTAAGACGCTTTACGAGCCAAAACTTGTTTATTACTCACGGCAATTTGATGACCAAGTCCGCACCTTCTGTGTCTCACCGTACGGCGAAGTCACCACGGAATCATACGACGGCGTATTAACCGTTAATGGCGGAAGCTACGCAGAGAGAAAAACCGATAACACCAACTTCGCTATCCTTGTCAGCACCTCGTTCACGGAGCCCTTCAAAGAGCCTATTGCTTACGGCAAATATGTTGCTAGGCTTTCAAATCTTTTAAGCGGAGGCGTGATGGTTCAGCGCCTAGGAGATTTAGTTGTTGGGCGCCGCTCGACACCTGAACGTTTAGCGCGAAGCATAGTTACCCCAACTTTGAAAAATGCTACTCCAGGCGACTTAAGCTTCGTTTTACCCTACCGATACCTTGTAGACATACGCGAGATGCTTCAAGCCTTAGACGTTATAGCGCCTGGGATCCAATCGCGTGACACCTTGCTTTACGGTATAGAAGTCAAGTTTTACTCTTCCCATTTGCAACTTAGCAATGCTTTGGAAAGCAAGATTCAGAACATGTTTACCATCGGTGACGGTGCAGGAGTTACACGCGGATTAATTCAAGCTTCAGCTTCAGGGGTAATCGTGGCTCGAGAAATCTTGAAACGTGAACACTTAAAGGCAGAACAAACCTAAGAGGCCCGCTTTCCAGAATTAATACTTCCAACTTCGTTTCTGACAAACTTTAAAAGCGACCCTATATTATCAACCAATACCAAAAACAGGCAGAGATGTGAAAATGAGCGATAATAGCGATGTATTATCTAAAGTTAAAGGTCAAATGAACCTTCCCGAGCGCATAGCCGCTTTTGTTCCAGGTTTCCGCGGCTATAAGGAAAAAGAGATACGTCGAGAAAGCGACAGGCTCATCAGGAATCACCTGTACATGAAACTGTCTAATGAAAAGACCGATCTAAGAGACATTGAGCAGAAACTGGCTGACCGCCGCTACTTCGATGTCTTAACAGACATGGATCGTTTAATAGCCAAAATGGACCGCGTTGTCGAGAAAGTCAATCATGCTTCCTACGGGTACAGCGGCTTCTTTGACGCTGTAAAAGTAAGAGAAGACAACCTTGACAACATGATATCCTTCGACAATAAGCTTCTGGACGGCATAAACGCCTTAACGGTGGAAGTTGACGCTTTTAAAGCAGACATATCCAGCGGCGCGACTTCGAACCTGAAATCTCGGGTTCAAACCGTAACTGATAAGCTTGAAAGTTTTGAGAACACGTTTGATCAACGTAATGAAGTGATCATGGGAGTGAGCTAAAATGCCACAAGTAATAGAATGGACAAATGCATCCCCAGACGCAATAATTTACAAGTATCCAGTCGAAGACATAACTTGGGGAGCGCAACTAATCGTTCATGAATATGAAATGGCTGTGTTCTTCAGGGACGGCAAAGCCTATGACGTTTTTGGCGCTGGCAGGCACACACTGACAACGCTTAATTTGCCTTTGGTTACTGGTTTGCTGACGCGTCTTGCAGGATTCGGCGCTAACAAACCGTTTAAAGCGATGGTCATTTACGTCGCCACTAAAGTTTTCAACGGCAAGTGGGGCACAAGCGCACAAACCACAGAGTTGGCTCCGCTCAAAGTTTTCGGACAGTTCCTGTTCAAGATAGAAGATGCTATGCTATTCGTGAATGAGGTTGTGGGCGGACAGAATCTTTTCGACACAAACGGTGTCAACGATTTCCTGCGAGGCTTCTTAAACGAAAAGATAATCGCGGAACTTTCCCATTATGACTTAGTTACTGTCTTCACCAGACTGCAAGAAACTTCGATAATTGTCAAAAACGCGGTCTTAGACTACTTCAAACGCTTAGGCATCGAGCTGACGGACCTTCGGTTCGAAGGCATCGACACTACGCCTGAATACCGTGAACGGCTGTTCTGGCTTAAAACCGGCAGCACACCAGCGGACACAGTCTTACGAATGGAAACTGTGAAGAGCGCAGCTGCGTCTCTCGGTCAAGGGGGCGGTGGTGGCGGAGCAGGCTTAGGCACAGGCATGGTGCTCATACCCCAAATCATGAATTCAGCAGGTCAAGTTCAGGCGCAAGCACCTACAGCAGCCCTTGTGATATGCCCCAAATGCGGCGCGCATGTTCCGGCAACATCAAAGTTCTGTCCCGAATGCGGAACCTCACTTACTCCTCCATCGCAAGCCACAATCAACTGCCCCAAATGCGGTCACTCAATTCCAGCGAGCTCAAAGTTCTGTCCCGAATGCGGCGCAACAATTTCGTAGGGAAGCCAAACCATGTCTGAAAGTAGGCGGCAGCTGCTAACTATCGGCGTTTTCTTCATAATAGTAGTAGTCGCCATACTCCTCTATCCTACAAACGTAACTCATAACTGGGCGAACATTTTCCAACTAATCTTAGTTCTGTTCGGAGTTTGGATCCTGGTTCTCGCAGCAATGAGAGCTCTAAGCCCTCAAAAGTACGAACGCTCAGCATATAGCACGATTCAAATGGGCGTTCTCCTAATGGCTTTGGGCGGCGCTTGGTTCCTGTGGAGCATAAGCTGGATTTATTCGATAGCCCTGTTGCTACTTGCACTCGGCGCAATAGCAATCGCTTCAGCCATGCGAAAAAAGACTCCATGAGCCGTTTTCCGGCTCTAAACATTTTTCTATGTCTTTGTGCAGTCACATTTGCAGAAGGCCTTAGTTATGACTGAAGAAGTTATCGGACGCGGCACATGGTACGACATGATGGCCAAAAAAGTAATTGACCGTGAGCGTGGCCTGGGCAGAGACATGAGTAAACTTCGCACTGAGATGGGTCTTGGCGCCTCAGGGTTCCCACACATCGGCAGCCTAGGCGACGCAGCCCGTTCCTACACTGTCACGCTTGCCCTGAAGGGTTTAGGCTTCGATTCTGAGTTGATCGCTTACTGTGACGACAAAGATGGCTTGCGCAAGGTTCCAGTAGGATTATCGAAGGATTTGGAGAAGTATCTTGGTTACCCAGTGTCCAGCATTCCTGACCCCTTCGGCTGCCATGAAAGCTACGGCAAACACATGAGTTCTCTTCTTTTGGAGTCTCTGGACAAATGTGGAATACGTTACCGTTACTTCTCAGCCAAAGAGGTCTACCAGAAAGGGCTGCTGCTTAACGAAATCAGAACCATTCTGCTAAATGCAAAGAAAGTCGGCGAAATCGTAAAAGAAGAGGTGGGTCAAGAACGCTACACTGAAGTCCTGCCTTTCTTCCCTGTCTGCAGCAACTGTGGACGGATCTACACTACAAAAGCTTACAAGTTCGAACCCGAAACTGATAAAGTCCTCTACAAGTGTGAAGGATTAGAAATCCGCGGCAAACTCATCGAAGGTTGCGGGCACAACGGCGAAGCAAACGTTGCAAAAGGCGAAGGGAAATTAACTTGGAAAGGTGAGTTCGCAGCACGCTGGAAAGCATTGGATATACGTTTTGAAGCTTTTGGGAAAGACATCGCTGACTCAGTGAAAATCAACGATAGAATATGCAGAGAAGTCCTTTGCTTTGAACCGCCGTCGCATGCAAGGTACGAGATGTTCCTTGATAAGGGCGGAAAGAAAATCTCAAAATCAGCGGGCAACGTTTTCACTCCTCAAGTTTGGTTCCGCTATGGTTCTCCTCAATCGCTACTTCTGTTAATGTTGAAAAGGTTTGTTGGCACACGAACCTTAGATGTGTCGGATATTCCAGTGTACATGAATGAGCTTGACCACCTTGAAGATACTTACTTCGGTAAGAAGAAGGCTGGCGAAAAAGAAGCAATTAGACTTAGAGGTTTGTTTGAGTACTGCTATGTGACGGAGCCGCCGTCAAAGGCACGCATTCATGTGCCCTATAATTTAATGGCCTTCCTCGTTAAAATGGCGCCAAAAGACTTTCCGGAAGATTACGTCGTTGAGAAACTTCGAAGTTATGGTTACATGCAGAAAAGCCAGGCCTTAGACGCTAACTTGAAGCAGCGGATCGAATATGCGCTGAACTGGATTGGTGACTTCGAAGAAATCAAAGAAACAGACGTGACTTTGAAGTCCGAAGAAAAAGCTGCGGTCGCAGAACTGATCGCTAAACTTGAAACTGAAGATGAACCGGACAAAATCCAAAATGCCATCTTTAACGCTGCAAAAAACAACGGTGTCCAACCTGGCAGTTTCTTCAAGACACTATATCAAATTTTGATGGGTGCACCGCAAGGACCGCGCTTAGGTCCGTACGTGCTTGCCATGGGAAAACAAAATGTCATTGCGGCTCTAAAGAGAGCAATCAGCAAAAATTAACATCCTTCCCCTAAGTGCTCAAGCAACAACTGAAGAGAAAAAAGTAAACGACTCTGATTTTGCAGTTTCTTGAAAACTAGCATTTCTTTTGACTTCTTATCTTTCTTTTTTAATTACCGCTAAGCAGACAGATAGGAAGCCAAAAGACTTAACTGGTATGTTAGCCACAATGTTTGATACCTGTTGTTTAGGTTTCCTGTGAGGCTGAACAGGACCTATGTATTATGAGATCAAAACAACATAAAAGGCAAGACCGTGTTGGAAAAGAAGAAATTTTAAGCTCTATCTCTTCATCCTGCATTTTGCCTTTTGCATTAGAGCGGTTACGCGATATTTTGGAAAATATTCCGTCAGCTGTAATGGTCTTAGAAAAGCCCGACGGAACAGTGACTCTCGCGAATAAAAGAGCAATTGAATTGTTTGGTTTGAACCCTTGCGGTTTTAAGTTAGACGAGTATGCCGCGGCTCTAAAAACATACATGTTAGACGGTAAGGTTTGCCCAATTGAACAACTTTATACTTACAGGGCATTATTTAATGAAGAGACGATTCTTAACGCGCCTGAAATTATCGAACGGCCTGATGGGAAACGTTTCATTCTTAATGTAAGTGCAAGACCGCTTTACGATAATGAAGGCAAACCTATGGCTGTAGTTACTATTTTCGATGATGCAACTGAAAGCGTCAAGACGCAAGAGGCGCTTCGAGAAAGCGAAGACAGGTTAAAAATGGCACAGAGGATCGCTCATGTGGGCAGCTGGGAATATTACACTAAAGAAGATAGGGCGATTTGGTCCGACGAGCTATTTAGCATGTTTGGCATGAAGCCCCAAAAGTTTGGCCCCAACACGACTGAGTACGTCCAACACATCTATCCTGAAGATCGAGAAAGAATCAACCAAAAGATGGAACAACTATTGTTCAAGGCAAAGTTGTTTTCTAAAACAAGTTTTGATTACCGCATCGTCAGGCGCGACGGCTCAATAAGAACTATTCATTCCGAGCGAATAGTCAGGGAAATGAGCGAAGACGGCAAACCAGCAAGAATAGTTGGCATTGAACAGGATATAACTGAACGTAAGCAAATTGAACAGAAACTTGAGGACTACGCGAAAAATCTTGAGCAAATCGTTGACGAGCGAACAAAGCAGCTCCAGAACGCCGAACGCTTGGCCGCTATTGGACAAACCGCAGGTATGATTGGTCATGACATTCGCAACCCGTTGCAAACGATCACTGGAGAGCTGTTTTTGATGAAACAGGAAATGGATACTTTGCCTGATGGCCCGCGCAAAATGGAGGTCGAAGAAAGCCTGCGTACCATACAAGAACAAACAGACTATATCAGCAAGATTATCTCTGACTTGCAAGATTTTGCAAGGCCCCTCAAACCTGAGATGGGTCAGGTAGACTTGTGCGTTGCCATTCCACAATTGCTCTCAACAGTCGTGGTTCCAAGCAACATCGAAATAGTCCAAGAATGCGAAAGGAAACTGCGGGTAAAAGCTGATTTTACGTTTCTGAAACGTATTCTTGTAAACCTCGTCACAAACGCTATCCAAGCGATGCCAAACGGCGGCAACCTGTCAATTAAAGCATTCCACGATGACAGCGGCATCAACGTTACCGTTTCGGATACAGGTGTCGGCATCCCAGACGAGATAAAGCCGAAGCTTTTCCAGCCGCTGATGACAACCAAAGCCAAGGGTCAAGGCTTCGGGTTAGCGGTTGTAAAACGATTAATGGAAGCACAGGGCGGAACAGTGAGCTTTGAAAGCAAGGTTGGCGAAGGAACACAGTTCAAAATAGTTTTCCCGAAATAAACAAAATAACCGGGCTGCGCGTTACCACTATTTTTAAGTTTAAGCAAAGTGTTTACTATTCTGCCCCTATTTTCTGGGCACGAAAAAGTTTGGGCTCGTCGTCTAGTACGGATTATGACACCGGCCTGCGGAGCCGGAGGTCCTGGGTTCAAATCCCAGCGGGCCCGTTTTTAATTTACCCCATGGAAAAAATTGGATTCGCTTAATAGTTTAAGCGCATCCCAGCGGGCCCGCCATTTTACTTTAGGATTTCGTCTTCTTTGTTATCTGAATTATATTTGGGGACGAGTGTTGAAGTTTTAAGGCTCAGGAAAATCTAACTCTAACTCGGTTTTTTTGAATTAATTTAGATCTTTTAAGATGTTTTATGGTCTTTTTTAACCAGTTCTAACCAATTTTAACCAATTCTAACCGTTTCTAACCATTTTCAACCGTGACCTGCAAGCAATCCAAGCCCTAAACTAAAAAACAAACCCATTTCACAAAGAACAAAATTGCACGTGGGGAAAAAGAAAAAAACAAAACACCTTACGAAACCAAGAAATCATGAAGAATTTGGATTGTTATTACTCTCTGCTTGAGAGAACCAGGATGTAGTCTGCGGTGTCTGCACACATGTCCGCGGCTTGCTCAATGAATTCTATCAGGTCATCAAATATCACCATGGCTCCGCAGTTTATGTTCGCACCGTACTTCACAAACAGGCTTTTGCATTTAAGGTATTCAACGTCGATGGCGTGTTCGATCTCGCCGACCTTCTTGGCCTCGTTAATCGCTTCTGTTGGGTTTGACGAAATTTTTTCTATGCTGTTTCTCAAAGTTTGAGCTGTGTCCACAAGCTTCCCAGTCATAACCACCGTTTTGTCGCTGAGTTCCTGCGGAATGTCTGCACTCGAAAGCATTTCAAGACACCGCGCGGCATCTTTAGTGTGGTCAGCCAAAGTATCCAGCCGCTTAACCAAATGTAACAGGTCTTCGCGGTAGTCTGCGACGAGGGCAGCTCCCTTGGATAACTCCATGAAAACGTCTGTTCGAAGTGCGTCAACGCCTTCTTCGGTTTTGTAGAGGTTGTCAATGTATTTTTGTGCCTCTTTAAAATTCTTCTCAGAAAAGCTTTTAGTTGCCTTGTGCAGCCACGTTACTGTATCGAAAGCTTTTGTAATCTGATCATGCGCAAGCTCTAATCCTCTGGTCTTACGGCGCTGTTCAAACCAATCGTAGCTTTTTCTTTCCACAATCAACACCGATTAAATATTGAAACAGCTGTAGATATAACCCTTATTATAAGTCTCGCCTTCAGGTTAGAGGCAACGCTTTAACGCGCATGTCTTTGCTCCTTCAACCTATTGCTTTTTTTGTCATTTTCATGGAACGCACGCGTCAATTGCCAAAAGCCAATCCATAAGATCGGCATTTTTAGCCTTCGCTTGTTTTTTGCCATTCATTTTACCTTTCAAGTTTTCCCCCTCAAATTCACGATTATCTAGACATGGTTGAAGTACCACGGCATTTCGTGATCTCCACGCTGCTTTTTTGTCTTTTTCTTTTGCATGGGACTTCCACCTTAATCTTCCCTTTTTGCCTTATTTGGACTGTGCTAATAGTATATAGAGAGCAACCTATTCTATATAGAAAAACTAGCTTTCCAGAACAGCCCTCGCCAATCTAACCTTGTCTTCTAGACACTTCATTACGGTATCCGTCACTTTCACATCGATTCCGATCTGCTCAATCCGACCCTTTTCGTCGCCGTCTTTAACGTCAATCACAAATGTGTCAAGAAAATCCGCGTAAAGCTTCGCAACCGAAAAAGCTGAAACCTCAAAGCCGAAGCTACGCAGAAGTTTGTCGGCGGGACCTTTGATGGGGGCGCCGTCAACTATAGGGCTAACTCCGACAATCTTTGCGCTTGTCTTTCTCAATGCATCTCTGATGCCGTCAACAGACAGTATGGTGCCTATGCTAACTATTGGATTGCTGGGGCAAATCACAATCATTTCCGCGTTCAAGATTGAATCGACGGTTTCAGGCACGGGTTTCGCTTTTGCTGAGCCGACAAACTCAACGCCTAAAACCTTGTCTTTCGCTTGTCTCTTCACGAAATACTCTTCAAAATGAATTAGGCCCTCCTCGGTTCTTATCCAAGTCTCAAACTTATCATCTGTCATAGGCATGATGTTTGCTTTGATTCCCAAGCATCGGCAAGTTTCTTCGGTAACCTTCGAAAGAGTAAACCCCTTGTGTAACAAATCCGTTCTAAAAATGTGCGTGGCAAAATCTCTGTCGCCTATACTGAACCATGTTTCTAAACCCATTTTCTTGAGCGTTTCGAGGCATTGGAAAGTGTCGCCTTTTATCCCCCAACCTTTCTCCTCGTCAACAACGCCCGCTAAGGTGTATGACACGATGTCGATGTCTGGCGAAATGTGTAGACCGAACATTTCCATGTCGTCGCCAGTGTTGACAATCACAGACAAATCTTCTTCTTTCACTAGCTTAGTTAGGCCTGTTAGAAATCTTGCTGCTCCAACCCCGCCAGCTAAAGCTGTAATCAATAGCTTTCACTTCAAGATTAATGGTTATGTTTCTCCGAAACCCAGTATTCATCGGCAGAGCCTTTTTCGTCGACTACACATTCTTTCTTGAAAATTGGTGCTTCGCTCTTATACCTCTCAACGGCTTCTCGGAGAACGTCAAAAACTTCTGTTCGATGGGAACCGGCAACTGCAACGTAAACTAAGTCGTCCCCAACTTTGAATTCTCCTAGTAAATGGTGAATTTGAACGTCAACTATCCCGGGCTTCTTGGTTAAGTCATCGCATATTTTGCCGAGAACAAGGTCGGCTTTTTCTTCATAGGCTTCAAGATGCAGCTTCTCGACCTTTTGCCCCTCGACGGTATCACCGCGCACCACTCCGATGAAAAGCCCTATCGCACCAGCTTTAGGGTAGTTGGGATCCTTTCTGATGTTATCAATAACATCCTGGACGGTGAAGCTTCCTTTCTCATGGACTCCCGCTCTTGCCGACAATTACAATTCTCCCTCTGTTCGGATGAACTTTTTTGGATTAATACTTCTAATGTATTTTGCTTAAAGAAGGGCTTTGAAAATAAGGGTTGCTACGCTTCAGCTACTTCAGGTGTTTCCGGCTCTGCCTCGGCTTCTTTCGTCTTCACCTGAGTCTCAGGTTGGGCTATAAGTTTAGATTTCCTAATTCCAACGTGCCTAAGTGGTGCAACTTCTTTAGCTTGGTTGTAAATGTCTGAAGCGATTTTGCCAAGAACCATTTCTTGGACAAACTGATCAAGCGATAGCGCTTCGGCTTTTTCATGGATTGTTTTATCCATCATCTTGCGGATTATCTTTTCCTGCGAGGTTTTTATTCTTGAAAGCGTCAGCGCTGAAACGGCGATTCTGAGTTTATATCCGTCTTTTGTGGTTAGGTTAATCAATGAATCAACTTTGGTTGTTCTTCTTCTAACTAAGCTGCGGAGATAATCCCGTGAGTACTCATGACCTTTAAAGAGGGTCTTTGCGGTTTTCGCGTCGATCTCATTAACTTGAAAGAACATTTTCAAATAGTGATGCGAAAAATCGGCAGTTATGTCGTAAAGTGTGGCTTCAACAACTCTGCCGATCAGCTGTTCTGGTTCTTCAGCTGGGATAGAGCCTAACTCGACGTTGCCAAAGAAGGATGGTGCAACAACCATGTACCAACCTTTTCCACGCCATTTATCTTTTACATGTCTCGTTTTTGAAGACAAAGCTATTTCTCCGAACGCGCAGTCAACATTCTCATAGAAATATTAAAAGGTTTACCGTTTCCTGTCTATTTTTTCTCTGTTACCCATGTATTTCCGCAAGGCCATCGGGATATTTATTGTGCCGTCTTCTTGCTGATTGTTTTCCAGCAACGCGACAATGGTTCTGCCTGTTGCTACTGCTGTCGAATTTAAAGTGTGCACAAAACCTTTCGGCGCTGCGCCTTCTTTCTCCCGATATTTTATGCCTAAGCGTCTTGCTTGGTAATCAGTGCAGTTGCTACAGGAAACAACTTCCCGGTAACCGTTTTGAGCTGGCATCCACGCTTCAATATCGTATTTTTTGGCTGCCACAGTTCCGATATCGCCTGTGCAAACGTTCACCACGCGATAGGGTAACTCAAGCTTTTGAAGTAGCTCCTCGGCATTAAGAAGTAGTTCTTCGTGTAGTTTGGCTGAGTCTTGTGGTTTGCAAAAAATGAATTGCTCAATTTTATTAAACTGGTGTGTGCGGAAAATGCCTCTTGTGTCTTTGCCATGGGCGCCGGCTTCTTTCCTAAAGCAGGTGCTTATTCCAGCGAGTTTTATGGGCATTTCCTGTTCTTTTAACACTTCATTCATGTACATTGCAGCCATCGGATGCTCAGAAGTGGCTATCAAATACAGGTCTTCATTTTCCACCTTGTAGAGCACCTCGGCGAAATCTCCCATTGCCGTCACACCCTCGTATGCTTCGCGAGTCATCAAGCATGGCGGAATAATTGCTGTAAAACCTTTCTTAGCTAACTCTTCGATAGCAAGGCTCATCAGCGCAATATCAAGCATTGCAACTTGGTTCTTGAGATAGAAGAATCTGGCTCCAGAAACTTTCCCGGCCCTCTCCATGTCAATTTGATCCAAAGCTAAAGCCAGATCAATATGGTTCTTTACGGGAAACGCAAAGGTTGGGATTGTCCCCCAAGTTTTAATTTGAACATTGTCTTTGTCGTCTTTCCCAAACGGGACACTGTTATCTAGCAAATTTGGCAGTTGCATGAGGTAACTGTGGGTTTTCTGTTCTTGCTGTGTAACCTGCTTTTCGATGTTCCTTATTTTTTCGTCAACTTCCTGTGCTCTGTGAACTTCGTCATCAGCTTCTTTACGAGCTTTCTTTAGTTTGGCGATTTCTACAGTTACCTGTTTTCTCTGATGCCGCAACTCATTTAGTTTGGTGAGGTTCACTCGCCATTCCTTATCAACATCGATCAAGTCCTCGAGCATCTGGACGCATTGGGGGTTGCCACGTTTTGTAAGATTGTTTTTTACAAGTTCGGGATTCTCTCGGATAAGCTTGATATCTAACATTGCCCTTACACGCAAATTCCTTACTTAAGGGACTCGGCTATTTAACCTTGCAACATAAAAAAGAAACCCTAGAACGGATATTAGTAACTTGGAAATCGCAAAGCTAGAGATCGAAGAAGAAGACGATTGAAGGTAGCACTCTTCTCCTTTCAATAAACAGTTGGTCCTGAGACTGATTAAGCCTTAAATAAAAAGACTTAACTAAAAATCCTTTAGCGCTGACTATGAAAGCATTCCAAAGCAAGCACAGACCAGGTCCTTAATCATTCTTACTTTTGATTTTCATAGCCGCGCTCATTTTAGTCAGAGAATGTAACTTACACTTGGCCCTAAATAAATAATTGAAGGAGTTAGATTCACGAACGGAACCGGACCACCCCAAGTGGCCTTCGTTGTCTTTTCTGCTTCTATGAGATTTGGCTACGAAAGATCAATCAAAAAATAGAAGAAAGTTTGGATCTGGTTCCCTGTTTGTTTTTGTGTTGAGTCTACTTTTTGCTTAGGGTTATCTCCATTGTGGAAACCATTCTGGACTTGCTTTCTCCCTCTCGCGGTGGCATCTCGACTGTTCCTATTGCGATTTTTGCAACTTTGAGGTCTTTAATGAATCGGTTTCTTGCTATTTCAGCAACGTCAACAGCCGTGGTTATAGCTTGGCCTCGCGCTTTCAAAGTGATTGCATTCATGTTGCTTGAGGAGAGGCTGGTCATGATTGCCAGAACATAGCTCATCGGAGGTTTGTTTCCCACAAAGATAACGTCTGGGTTTTCAGTCATTTTCTTTACTCCTTTTTGTGGTTTGCTTTGGTTACGTTACCTTTACTTGCGATTGCTCGTAACGGAAACGTTGACTTCCAACTAATATTGTTCCTGCTTATAAGTTCATTGAATACAAAACTCTGCAGAGCCAAAAAAGAAGCAGCATCAACTTTGCAAGCAGGCAACGGGAAAGGCTTTTCTACAGCTAAACCATAATGAGCTTTAACACCCGACAAGCCGAGAGTTACTCTTGCTAACGAAACTCAAGAAAAAAGTCCAGCAAATGCTAACTTCCCAAGCGCAGGCGGCGCATAAAATAGGCCTAACTCCCAACAAAGTAAGCCTCATCGGCTTCATTCTCGCTTTTGCTTCCGCTGTCGCATACGGGATGGCTCAAAATCATATTTGGCTTTTGCTTTTTGCCACGGTTTTTCTCTTGGCTTCAGGTTTCTGCGACACGCTTGACGGAATCATTGCAAGAACCTTCCAGCAAGTAACCGTTTTCGGCGGCTTCTTTGACTCCGTTCTCGACAGGTACGCGGACGCGATAGTTTTTGCCGCCATAATAATCGCTGGGTTATGTAACCCTGCTTGGGGTGTATTTTGGGGTCCAGTCTGGGCCTTGGCTACTCTAACCGGTTCTTTCCTTGTAAGTTATAGCAGGGCAAGAGCTGAAGCTGCAGGATTAAAAATGGAGTCAGTCGGTTTCGCTGAACGGGCAGAACGAATGCTGATTTTAGCCGCTGTGAGCGTGATCGCCTTTTTCTGGTTACCTGCCTTAGGTTATGGCGTAGCCTTGTTGGCGGTGCTTTCTAACTTCACAGTTATACAAAGAGCACTCTACGTCTATAAAGAATTAAAGAGAAAAACAGTTTCAGTTAATTAATATCTTCTTCGGGCTCTTGAGTGACGCTCGCTTTCGGCTCTAACATTCACTATTCCTCGGTGAACAGCACACGATATGCAGTAGTATTTCGTGTCCACCCATGAAGCGAGAAATGTACCTTTTTGCCTGAGTTCCTTAGCTAACTGAGGTTCAACAAACGACACCCGGCGAGTAGATCTCTTTGCTTTATCACGTGGCACCATCGCCCCGCAATTAGCGCATTGAACAAGGCTGCTACTTCCTTTGCTTCCTTTTGATCTCCCTCGGCTTTTTCGTTTAGATGGCAATTATTTTTAACCTCTGTCTCTTCTATTTTTCACATTAAGCATTAAACTATCTTATATATCTGCTCTTAACTTTAACAAAGAAGCGACGTTCGCTTCCCGATTTATCAAAGGAATAATTTTTCCGTCAGCCGATGTCATCAAAGTTGTAACTCCGGGTCCATGGCCAGCGATGACACAGTTTGAATGAATGACTACACCCACTGAAACTGCGCCTTGACGGTAAATCCTTCCGAACGAGTGGTCAGCGTCAACTATTGCAACCAAATCGCCAAGCCTCAAGCTTTCCAATTGGTATTGGTCAACAACTGCTTTATCGAACAATTGAATATCGTAGTCTCCCGAGTTAACTTGGTTTGCACCCAGGCCTGAACCCATAACTGCAGCTGGAACGACGTGCGTAACAGGCACTGCAAGCTTATCCTCTTTCGGCTGCGGATCCCATACCGCAAGCAATGCGGGGTCCATATTGAAGATTCTAATGTCGGGAAAATCAACCAGTTTTAAACCCGTTCCGAAGGCTTTCACAAGAATCCTGTCTCCAAGCACAAGTTTATCTAAAATGCCTGAGGGAAAATCAACTAGCACATGCTCGATTCCGCCATGCTTTCCCGTTACAACTCCTCTGCCGCCTTTGCCGTCACCATTGACTACTGTTGCTTCATTACCTACACATGATAGCACATTGAAAGCTGTGTTAGCTGCCTGTCCTGACCGTGCATCGTTTTCCTTGTTTTCTACGCTAACGCCTGGTTCTACATGGTCAGCTTCCCAACCGCACGCGGGGTCGCCGACTCTTAGATTATAGGTTATGCCTCCTACACTGGGCAGCACCAGCGGTTGTCCCGTTGCCGAGATATTGTAGACTGACCTGATGGTTGGACTGGCTATTTCACCCATTACCGAGATTTTCATGAGTCTTTCAGCGTTCGTTTTCAGCATAAATTGTTCACCGTTGGGCATTACGTCCTATCTGTGGAAGTGGCTAATAAAACTTCATGGGTGGAGTTTCCAACCGAAGCAAATCTTAAATTATGCGTCTCTTTATTGTTGCATTGGAAGTTAAGCCTCCTAAAATTGTTGGAAGTGAAATTTCAATGTCTGAAATCGGATTGAGAACAAAAATGCTAGTTCGGGACGTAATGAGCAGCCCCGTCGTCACGATGACTGAAAATGCAGCTTCTAACCTTGCTGCCGCTGCCATGGACCAGAACGATTTAGGGTGCGTAATAGTCACTAACAAGGCTGGTAAATCAATCGGCATAATCACGGAGCGGGATTTGGTTGTCAGGGTTTTAGCGAAGAATCTTAAGCCTGACACCGTGAAAGCAAAAGAAATCATGACAACCCCATTGGTCACTATTGAGCCTGAAGCGACAATCAGTGAAGCGGCGAGAAGAATGAACAGGCTAGATATCAGAAGGCTTGGCGTTATCTACAAGGGCAACCTTGTCGGCATAATCACGGCAAAAGATGTTTTAGGCGTGATGCCTGAGTTGATCGAGATAATTCAGGAAAGAACACGCATTGAAGGTGCCGCGCGCACAGAAGAAGGTGAAGAAGTTCCTCTTTCAGGATACTGTGACCGCTGCAACATTTACTCGGAAAGCCTCAAAGAACGGAACGGACAAAACATCTGCGACGAATGCCGAATTGAGCTGGAACAAGAAAAGTAAGGGCAAGACTTGTTTTAGGTTTTGATTTCATATTAGTTGCCCAGTGCGTGTTGGAGCACCGCAACCCCATAACGCAGGAGGCTTTTCACAGCACTTGCTCTTTTTCTCGGGACAAATGCGACGCCGTTGATTAAGCCGTACAAGGATAGAGCGGTCATGGTTAGGAACGAAGATTTCGAGTAAACAGCAAGCTTCAAAATTAGAAGAAACAGTTTTGAAAAAGCGCCATCCGAATTCCCTGAAACAACAATCATGCTCTTTTCATGCAACAGTTATCTTTAAAAGAAAAGTTAAGGCTTTTGTCTAATTCTGTTTGTTTCATTTGCCTGCAGGCGACCGCGATAAGTTTTTAACCAAACCATCCGCTATTCAATTGACCGTGAACTGGTTTGATTGTTGATTCTGTCCTTACAAACCTCAAAGCTTACCTCAACGGGCAAATCGTCGACTGCAGCATAGCCATTGAAGACGGCAAGATCTATAAAATCGGCAAAGAAACCCAAATGCCCAGCGCTGACCAAAAGACCAACCTGAAAAGCCACCTTGTTCTGCCAGGCTTGATTGACGAGCACGTCCACTTGCGAGACGAACGGAAAGCATACAAAGAAGACTTCCAAACAGGTACCGCCGCCGCAGCGGCAGGAGGCTTCACCACCGTTTTGGATATGCCTAACAACGAGCCTGTCACAATGAGCGTCGGTGCATTGAGGGACCGTATGGGGTTAGCCCAAAGAAGAATTCTGGTTAACGTTGGCTTTTACTCTGAATTTCCAAGAAAACTTGCTGAAACCGAAGACATTGTTTCTGAAGGCGCGGTTGGGTTTAAACTTTTTATGGGTTCCCAAATAGGCGGAATAAACGTTGACGACGACGAAGAACTGCAGGACGCTTTCAAGAAAGTTGCGCCGTTAGGTGTTACTGTTGCTGTACACGCAGAAGACAAAGCCATGCTAACAGCAAATGAGAACAAACTTAAGCAAGCCAAAAAATACAGCGTTTCGGCTTTCCAAAACGCTCATTCTGAGATGGTTGAAGCAAAAGCCGTCGAACGTCTACTGAAAATAAGCGCTTCGATTGATGTGCGTTTGCATTTCTGTCACGTGTCCACGAAAGAGGGTTTGAATGCAATCGTAGAAGCGAAGAAAGCAGGCAGGACGGTAACCTGCGAAGTTACGCCTAACCACCTTTTACTGTCAACTGATGATTTGGAACGTTTGGGGCAAATGTTGATTATGGCGCCGCCGCTTCGCAGCAAAGACCAAGTTGAAGCGCTATGGAAGGGGTTGGAGTCGGGATGGTTTGATTCTTTGGGGTCCGACCACGCGCCGCATGCTTTAAGCGAGAAGGCCGCGAGCAGCGTTTGGGACGTTAAAGCCGGCGTTCCAGGGTTAGAAACTACTCTGCCTCTTATCTTGACAGCTGTCAGGAAGAATCGCTTATCTTTGACTCAAGCAATTGAGCTTTTGGCGGAAAAGCCCGCGGAAATGTTTGGTTTGGTTGACCAGGGTCGTTTGGAGAGGGGTAAGAACGCGGATTTAACGGTGGTGGATTTCAACAGCAAATTCAAGATTGACGCTTCAAAATTCAAGTCTAAAGCTAAGTATTCCCCGTATGACGGCTGGGAAGTTCAAGGAAAACCAGAGAAAACTTTCGTCGGCGGCCTGCTGGTTTTTGACGAAGGCGAAGTAGTCGCAAAGCCGGGCAGTGGCTCTCTTATTCGGAGAGGCAAGATGTGAAGTTCTTAGCCGACAGTATGCTGGGAAAACTTGCACGTTGGCAACGCATGCTAGGACAAGACGTTACGTACAACGTTCAACTGAACGATAACGAGATTCTCGATTTAGCGAAGAAGGAAAATCGTGTTGTGCTAACCAAAGATTTAGAGCTTTACCGACGCGCCGCCGCTACAGGTGTTGATGCTTTTTTTGTTGAAGGTAAATCGGAATCTGAACGGTTGGCGGAAGTTGCCGAAAGGTATGGGTTGACTTTAGCGATTGATATGGAAAAATCAAATTGTCCCGTATGCAACACGAAGCTTAAGGATACTCCTAAGGAGCAACTTTCAGACGAATTGAAGAAGAACACGTTCACTTATTACGAAAAGTTTTGGAAGTGCCCAAACTGCGGACAAATTTACTGGCAGGGAGCCCACTGGAAGCAAATCAGCAATACTCTAGGTGAAGCGCGAACGAAACTGCAAAAAATAAAAGAAAAAAGTTGAGGCTTAAGTTAGCCATTTTAACGGTATGTCTTGGAAGGTTCCGTCGGGTAATGTCCGCCTGATAGTTATCGGCAGTATTGATGCGTCAAGTTCCTTTAAAGCTATGTCGATGGGATTAGTATTTTCACTTGCGTCCACCAAAATCGGTGCTCCCATCGAGATTTGAAGAGCTCTAGCTCCAACTATTCTTGCTTTCTCGAAGCGAGTAATCTTCGGTGGTCCAACGTTTATTTTTTGTTCTGACGTATTTTAGTACTCTCCAGCACCTGGATATCCGCCCATTCCACCCATGCCTCCCATGCCGCCGCCCATTCCGCCTGGAGGTGTCGGTGGACCTTTCATTTTGCCTGAAGCGATAACGTCGTCGACTTTAAGTATCATGGATGCTGCTTCGTTTGCAGACTTAATTATCTGTTTTTTTACTGAGAGCGGTTCGAAAATGTTTACTTTTGACATGTCTTGTACTTTTCCTTCTAAAACCTCGATGCCAGCCCATGTCTCTCCTTTTTCATGTCTGGTTCTTAGTTCTATAAGTATGTCAACCGGGTCTAAGCCAGCGTTTTCAGCCAGTGTCACAGCTATAGATTCGAGGGCTTCTGCGAAAACTCTAACTGCAATCTGCTCTCTACCTGGCATTGTTTCAGCATACTTCCTGAGTACGCTTGCCATTTCCATTTCGGGAGCGCTTCCTCCAGCAACAATTTTCGGCTCTTGGATTAAGTCTCTGATAACGCAGAGTGCGTCGTGGATTGAGCGTTCTGCCTCAGCGGTCATGCGTTGCGTCGCGCCCCTGACTAGGAGGGTTACTGCTTTTGGGTTCTTGCAGCCTTCAATGAAAGTCATCTTGTCATCGCCGATTTTGCGTTCCTCAACTAAAGCTGCGTACCCAAGATCTGAGGGTGAAATAGCGTTTATGCTTGATACTATCTTTCCGCCTGTAGCTCTTGCCAGCTTCTCCATGTCGGACTTCTTGGCTCTTCTAATAGCGATTACTCCTTTTCTTGAAAGGAAATGCTGAGCCATGTCATCTATGCCTTTTTGGCACACAACTACGTTTGCCCCTGAAGCCAAAATTTTGTTTGTCATATCTCTGAGCATCGTTTCTTCTTCTCTAAGGAAGGCTTCAATCATGTCTGGGCTTTCAATGGTTATTTTAGAATCTAACTCGGTTTTTTCGATTTCTAAAGAAGCATCTATTAATGCAATCTTTGCTTTCTCCATCCGCTTAGGCATGCCTGACTGAACGATTTCCTTGTCTAGCAGTATGCCGTTGATAAGTGTTGTATCCATAAGTGACTCGCCTGTTTTCTTCTCAACCTTTACGTCGTCAACATCTACTTTGTAGACGCCGTTTTGCTTTTCAGCGACTGCGAGCATCGCTTTAACCGCTAAATCAGCTAAGTAATCCTTGTGTTCAGCGACGATCTTGCTCCCCATGGCAGTTGTGGCGGCTTTTTTCAGAAATTCTTCCGATTTCAAATCAACTGGCAGTGCTATTTTCTCAAGGGTTTCTAGCGCTTTTTCGGCTGCCTTCCTGTAACCGTCAATTATTACTGTTGGATGAATGTTTTTTTCGATAAGTTCTTCTGCTCTGCTGAGAAGCTCACCTGCTATTATGACTGCGGATGTTGTTCCATCTCCTGCTTCATTGTCCTGTGTCTTGGCAACTTCAACAAGCATTTTGGCGGCTGGATGCTGAACATCCATCTCATCCAAAATAGTGCGGCCATCACTTGTTATTGTGGTGTCTCCAAAGTTGTCAACTAACATTTTATCCATGCCTTTTGGACCTAAAGCGCTCCTGACGCTTTCAGCAACAACTTTAGCGGCAGTAATGTTTCCGTGCTGCGCCTCTCTCCCGCGGGACCTGTTTGAACCCTCTTTCATAACCAGAACGGGTACTCCCCCCGCTTGTGTTGGAAATGATGACAAATCAAGTAAACCTCCATTTATAATGCGAACAACAACAAATATTACTAGCCATATAAGTTTTTCTAGGCGAGGTAAGCTGATTAAAGCCTAGGCGGGTCGGTTTTGCATCATTTTGTCATTTTTCGGGGTTTGCCTGTTTTCTTTTAGCCGTCGCTTAATAGATTGAGACTTTCGCTATTCCTGGAATCTTTAGAAGATCGGAAATTAACTCTCCCGGGATTTTTTTCTCCACTATGAGGGTGAGTTTTGGTTCAGGCGAAAGTTCTGGGTCATCCACTATTGCCTGTCTTATGCTTAATCCTGCTCTGTTTAGGATCATGGCGGCGTTTGCCAAGATTCCCGGAGACTTTGCGTTCACCGGAGTTATTTCTAAGACCCCTAGATTGAGATGTTTAGCTATTTCTTTAAGCGAATGCCCCGCTGGCCGCATTTCTTCAAAAATAAGTTTGAGTTCCGGATCGGATTCTATTGAGCGTAATGTCTCGTTTACCGTTCGTCGGTCTACTCCTGCGGCTCTAGCGACGCGTACTGGCGGGATTTCGATTTGGTTCAGATATATTTTGTCGCTTTGAACGCTCAAACCGTTTTCTATTAACACGCGTGCTACTTTGAGTCGTTCGGGATAGTCTTGTAGTTGGTCTTTTATCATGTTCCACATTTTGTTTCGCTTGTGTATGTTTTTGTTCTTTTAAGTATAAATGGGTTGTTTGACTTCGTCGCTTAAACGTACATAATTGTACACAAAAGTTTTAAATAAAACTTAAACGTACACTTCTCTGCTTTCAATTTAAAGGACGAAAAAACATGTCGACGCCGTTGAAAAAAATATTTCTGAAAGAAGAAGATATCCCAAGAAAATGGTACAACATAGTTCCCGATTTGCCCAAGCCGCTTCCACCCTTTATTGATCCAGCCACGAAGCAGCCCGGAGTCGGGATTGTCCCACGAATTTTTCCCAAAGAAATCATCGGTCAAGAAATAAGCCAGGAGCGATGGATAGACATTCCTGACGAGGTGCGCGAAGTCTACCGTATCTGGCGTCCCTCGCCGCTTTTCAGAGCTCTCAACCTGGAAAAAGCGTTGAAAACACCCGCTAAAATTTACTACAAGTACGAAGGCGTCAGTCCGGCTGGAAGCCACAAACCCAACACCGCCGTGCCGCAAGCGTATTACAACATGAAGGAAGGCACCAAACGTCTGTCCACTGAAACAGGCGCAGGGCAGTGGGGTTCAGCTTTGGCTTTTGCTGCAATGATTTTCGGGCTTAAAGCCACGGTTTACATGGTGCGCGCAAGTTACGACCAGAAGCCGTACCGAAAGATAATGATGAAAGCTTTCGGCGCAGAATGTATCCCGAGCCCAAGCGCTAAGACGGAGGCAGGAAGAAAAATCCTTGCTGAAGACCCAGATAACAAAGGCAGCCTCGGCATAGCCATCAGCGAGGCAGTCGAGGATGCGCTTGTCAACGAAGAGGAAACAAACTATGCGATCGGCAGCGTCTTCAACCATGTTTGCTTGCATCAGACAGTCGAAGGTTTAGAAGCTAAAAAGCAGCTTGAGATGGTCGACGATTACCCCGATGTGCTTTACGGCTGCATAGGCGGCGGCAGCAGCTTCTCTGGGCTCATGTGGCCATTCTACTATGACCAAGTTTCCAAGAAGGCACCCAAAGAAACCAAGTTTATCGCAACAGAAGCCACAGCCTGCCCCAAAGTTACCCGAGGACAGTACCAGTATGACCACGGCGACACCGCAAAACTCACACCGCTCGTGCCCATGCATACCATAGGTCACGATTTTATTCCTGCACCCATACACGCAGGCGGACTCCGCTACCACGGCATCGCCCCAACCATAAGCGTCCTGGTCCAAGAAAAGAAGATGACGACCGAAGCGTTCAACCAGCTGGAAGTCTTCGACGCGGCGAAGCTTTTCATACAGACCGAAGGCATAATCCCAGCGCCTGAACCATCACACGCTATCAAGGGCGCCATCGACGAGGCTTTGCGTTGCAAGAAGACAGGCGAGGCAGAAACCATCCTGCTTGTGCTCTGCGGGCATGGCTACTTCGACATGGCAGCATACGACGAATACTTCAGCGGGAACCTGCTCCCCTACGAGTACCCTGCAGAGAAAGTTGAAGAGTCAATGGAGAAACTACGCAAACTGTACCCGTGGCTCGAGGAAGTCAATAAGAAATACATAAGCTGCGAAACCCTCTAAACCCAACTCTTTCTCTTTTTTGTTTTTTTGGCATGGTTAATCGTTTAGAACTGAGAAGGCTTGCGAGTTGATCGGCGCCGTGGAAAAGTCCGAGAATTTGTTCTTTGTGAAATGGGTTGCTTTCTTGGTTTGGGGCTTGGATTGGTCGCAGGTTGCGTCTAGAAATCTCCCTAAATCTCCCAAATTCTCCCAAAATCTCCCAAAATCTCCTTAAATCTCCCCAAAACCTCAAGTTCTATTCCAGATTTATGGCAAGCAGGGAGTTCAACATAGGCATGTTTTTCTTTTCGTTCAAACAACCTAATACCAACTTAGAGGTTGACTTTGTCCGTTCCCGAGAAAAATCTGCCGAAAAAAAACGTGGGCTTCATCGTTAACCCAATTGCGGGAATGGGCGGTGCCGTAGGGCTAAAAGGAACAGACGGCAAAACCGTTCTAGCCAAAGCCATATCGCTAGGCGCAAAGCCGACAGCGTCGCAGCGGGCAGAAACTTTCCTCTTCGAGCTTGTTAACGTTAAGGAAAGTCTTCGATTGGTTGTTGGGGCAGAAAGTATGGGTGAAGCTGAAGCGAAGAAGTGCGGTTTCACTTGCAAAGTTGTGGGCGAAGGCAAAGAAGAAACCACGTCGAAGGATACGCAAATCGCAGGCTATCAGATGGTAAAGGAAGGGGTTGATTTGCTAGTTTTCTGCGGCGGCGACGGAACAGCCCGCGACATTCATAAAGCCGTCGGCATGAAAGTTCCCGTACTCGGGGTTCCGACAGGCGTCAAAATGCACAGTGCCTTATTCGCGGTGACTCCTCAAGCAGCCGCAAGGGTTGCCGCCGAATACCTGTGGGGTGGGTTGCCTCTGCGTGAAGCTGAGGTGATGGATATTGACGAGGAAGCCTTCCGGAAAGGTCGTCTTTCCGCGGAACTCCACGGTTACATGCTCAGTCCGTATGAGCCCCATTTGATTCAGGGAAACAAACTTGAAAGCCCAATGACCGAAAATGAAGTACGCAACCAGGCAGCCATCGCGGTCTACATCATCGAAGAAATGAAACCAGAAAATATTTACATCATCGGACCAGGCACAACAACCCGCACCATAAGCGACCTCTTAGACCAGAAAAAGACGCTTTTAGGAGTGGACCTTTTCCAAAACAAAAAAATAATCCTGCACGATGCAAACGAGAAACAAATACTCGAAGCCCTAAAAGGGAAAGCCGCGCAGATTATTGTGACGCCGATTGGAGGCCAAGGCTTCATTTTTGGAAGAGGAAACCAGCAGATAAGCGCCAATGTAATCCGCCAAGTAGGTCTGGACAACATTGTTGTGATCGCTTCCAAAAGCAAGCTGGATAGGCTGAAAAGTTTAAAGGTTGACACTGGCGATTCAGCCCTTGATGAAGAGTTTCGAGCCCGCGGAATTGGAGTTACAAAAGACTATAAGACCACACAAAAAATTGCAATCGAATAATTCTAAGGTCTACCCCTCCTAAACCTTGGTCGGTCCAGAGAAACCAATATCGCTTTAAATCATAATTTTGGATAATTGAAATATACCGCCAGCGATAAGTATCCGATGTTATGAGGCATTCACTTTGATACCTATTAACCAGCCACAAATAGGCGAAGAAGAAGTTCAAGCAGTAGTTAAAGTTCTTCGGAGCGGCATGTTAACAAGCGGGCTTGGCGCCGGTCCAGAGGTTACCCGTTTCGAGCAAGATTTCGCCAAATTTGCAGGCGTGAAACATGCTGTGGCGGTTAACACGGGCACCGCAGCTTTGCATTCGGCTATTATGGCTTGCGGCGTAAAGCTCGGTGATGAAGTTATTTTGCCCAGCTTCACATTTGTAGCCACTGCAGAAGCAATCGTCTTAGCGGGTGGGAAACCAGTTTTCGCAGACATTGACGCTGAAACCTACAATCTGTCACCCATCGCGGTGGAAAAGTCTATAACAAGAAAAACTAAAGCGTTGCTGCCCGTGGACCTGTATGGCTTTTCAGCAGACATGAAACCCCTCAGGGAAATCGCTGAAAAGCATGGTTTAGCTCTAGTCGAGGACGCTGCCCAAGCACACGGGGCAACTTACGCCGGAAAACCTGCGGGAACCTTTGCTGACGTTGCTTGCTGGAGCCTGTACGCGAGTAAGAACATGACCACCGGTGAGGGCGGTTTGATCACGACAGACAACGATCAAACTGAAGAGACGTTGCGGATGATTCGAACTCATGGAGAAAAAGCCAAATACGCTTCACTGATGCTTGGAAACAACTATCGCATGTCGGAAATGCAAGCTGCAATAGGGAATGTGCAATTACAGAAGCTGCCTTCTTTCTTGGCGAAACGTCGCCAAAACGCGCAGCAACTGACAAAACTTTTAGAGAAAAGTAGTAAGCTTATCCTGCCATACGAATCGGAAGACCGAAAGCATAGTTGGTACCTGTACACTGCCCGGCTCAAGGGCGGCACGGAGGCGGGCAGGAATAAGATTTTGGCGGGGCTCAAGAAGCAGGGAATCGGCGCCGAAGCCTACTACGTCAACCCGGTACATTTGATGCCGTTTTATCGAGAGAACTTTGGAAGCGCGAAGCTGCCAGAAACGGATAAAGCGTCAACGCAGGTTCTCTCATTGCCCATTCACCCTGCAGTCACGGCTGAACATGTTGATTGCATTGGGAAAACTCTTCTAAGCCTCTTGTAGCTTGGTTTACGCTGAGTTTGTTTCGGTTTGTGCCGTCTCGGGTTAACTGTAAGAGTTAAATTGAACGTTGCATTATGGATAGCTGAACTTCAGGTTATTTGGATTTTGTTTATAGAGGCATGAGAAGTTGAGTAATGAATCGGCAGATGTTTCGCGGGTAAAAGTAAAGTTTGTAGTCGAGGGTTTAGGTCACGCGGAAGGTGAATTTGTTAGGTTTTTGGCGCCAAGAACAATTGATTACATAATCAGGAAACTTCCACTTGAAGGCAGAGCCGCCGTCTGGAAAGAAGAAGTTTACTTTGAAATCCCAATTAAGATGGGTGAAGAGAAAGCTAAGCCAACTGTGGAGCCTGGCACTATTGCGTTTTGGCCTATGGGCGGCGCCATATGCGTTTTCTACGGGACGTCTCAACCCTATAGTCCTGTTAGTACTCTTGGCAAGATAACAAATAACTTGGACATTTTCAAGCAGGTCAAAAGCGGAATAACAATACGGCTTGAACTTTTAACTGCTTAAAATGCCAGTGAACTCTCTTTCCACATTTGCAGTAGTCTTTCGCACTCATCTTTGACGCTTTGGTCGTCACTTTTCTCGTTTAGAACCTTCAGGAACTCGACTCGTTTTGCGACAGAACGTTTCTCTGCGTTGCCACCATAGTAAAGTTCCCCTTCTAAGTATTCTTTCATGCTGAATGCTTTTTGCACAAATAGGCTAGCGGCGTCCACAGGGTTCTCGACGGCGAACTTGTTTGCCCAAATAGCTGCTTCCGTTTCCCGAAGTTGGGTTAAACCGTCAATTTCCATTATTCTTCGAATATAAGCCCTGAAAAAGTCAAAGTAACCCGCTGTCTTGATTAATTCAAGGACCTGGTTGCTTTTTTCTTTAAAATTAGCCGAGCCTTCAATTGCCAGTTTGTGTTTGTATCCTTGGTCGACTAGTTCCTTAGCGATTTTCACTTCTTCCGCCGTGTAAACTCTTTCGGGAAACTCTGTCAAAAGAAAACTAAACTCCCACTTTTTCGATTTAAGAAAATCAAAGGGATAAGTTCTACAAGTTTATGCTGCAGGTTTGTAGATTTTGAGGTTATGGCTTCCGGAGACGAGCTGTATTGCGCCACATGTTTCAAGCTGTTCCAAAAAATCTTTTGCAGTGCTAATTCGGATGTTGTACCTTGTTGCGACCACATATGGTGTTAGAACACCCATCTTTTTGATTTCAGCGACGATTTTGTCGTTTTTAGCGTCTGGCGTCACGATGCTGGCGGCTTTTCGCTCTTTCGGAGGCCCCGCTTTTTCCTTTTTCTTCTCTTGCTTAGCTTCGTCTTGAGTGACCTGCTGCTTCTCCATCTGCTTTATGCCAAGTTTCTTTTTTCCACCCATGGATTTTTTCACCTTGATTTTTTTGTTCTCAACATCTAGAATGGCTGGCTTATTTCAACTTTATGTCGCTCTTTCCATTCTTTGAGTGGAATGCCAAGTTTCTTTTCAACTTCGGCTCGGTGGATGGAATTCATTGTGCAGAATGGAATGATGCGTCCGTCTGGTACGGCGTAGTGGATTAGGCAGCGTTGCACTCTCTCAAGGTCAAAGTTGTACGGATCCATAAAATGCATCGATGAAAGAAGAATCGATTGTCTCTGCAAGTTACCCAGCGAGTCATAGTCGCCTTTAGTGACTACGCCTAAAACGTATTTCCTTAGGAACCCGAATTTTATGTAACGCATTGATCCGACTAAGCGTAGTTTGGCTTTGTTCTTGCTTCCCTTCGACGCTGTCTCGTAAACCTTGTTCATTACTCCTATGAACTTGTCTATGTTGCCGTATTTTGTGATTGGAACTATTTTGCCGTTTTCAATCAGAAGGTAAGTTGCCATGCCGCAGTGCGGGTGTGCGGTGAATTCTAAGTATCGTCTGTCCTTTAATGCTCCAACGGCTTTTGAAACTGGCACAACCGTTGGGACTGGGTAGAAGTCTGAAACTTTGATTAATCCGTTTGTTTGTTCTTCGACGTTCTTCATGAAGTCGGGGATGGTGATTCGCATGCTTTCACGTTGCTTTTGCGGTAGCCTTCCGCACAGGCTTACTGGTTGAACGTTTATGCATCTTACTATGTCGAAGTTTCTGGCGGCGAAATTGATTATGTCGCCAATTTGTTGGTCATTTACGCCTTTAACAAGTGTGACGACAAGGACGATGCTGTCCCACCCTGCTGCACGAAGATTTTCGATCGCCTTCATTTTTGTTTCTAGCAGGTCCACACCGCGGATAAACTTGTAAACTTCAGGAGTTAACCCGTCGAACTGCAGATAAATGGTGCTGACTCCTGCCTCTTTGAGTTGTTTGCAATATTCTACGCTTTGCGAGAGTCGAAGCCCATTCGTATTGACTTCCACGTGGCTGAAACCAAGCTCTTTTGCTTTCCGAACAAAATCGAATAGTTCTTTACGTATTGTTGGCTCTCCTCCTGAGAACTGGAGCGCCGTGGCTGCTACTGGCTTGTTTGCTCGAAGGTTTTCGAGCATGCCAATGATTTGCTCTTTGGTCGGTTCGTAAACGTAGCCTGCTGCTGCCGCGTTTGCGAAGCAGACTGGACAGGTTAGGTTGCACCTGTTTGTGACATCTATTATTGCAAGTGCCGTGTGAGATTTATGCTCGGGGCAGATGCCGCAGTCGTATGGGCATCCGTTCTTTTTCTCGGTCCTTGGATTGGCCATGCCTTCGCCGTCGTAGCGGAATTTTTCTGCCCGCATGTATTGGTCGTAGTCTGACCAGTAAAGTTCCTGGAAATGCCCATGTTCAGGGCAATCTTTCTTGATGAAGACTTTTTCGTCTTCTTCGTAGATGGTTGCGTCTATGGCCTTTAGGCATTCAGGGCAAATGCTTCTTGTCGGTTTGATATCTTTCATTTTTTTGCCTTCTAACATCTATGAGGTTGCGAAGTGCTTAAGAGCTAATGTGACGATAATAAGGTTTCCAAACGTTTCCTAAGGTGATTGAGGGGAAAGACCATGTCGATTGACGAGAACACGCGCAGCGCCCTTCGAGAAATGGGTTTGAACGCCTACGAAATCGACGCTTATGCTACGCTTCTGGAAGTTGGGCAAATGACGGCTATGGAAATCAGTCGAGATGCTAAAGTCCCCTACAGCAAAATGTACGAGGTTCTAAACTCGCTCAAAGAAAAAGGTTGGATAAAAAGCAACGAAACCCGACCCTTCAAATATTATCCTGTGCCACCGCTCGAAGCAACAAGGTCCACCAAGTTACGGTTGGAGGATAAGTATTTGAGTTGGGAAAACACCATCGCGGAAACTCTTCAACCCCTCTACGAAAAACGGGAACTCGTCGAGCGACCTGATATGCTCATTCTTCGAGGGCAACAAGCGGTGCTGAGCAAACTTGAAGAGGTTTTGGGCAAAGCAGCTAAAGAAGTTGTGATTGCAGCACCGGAATTTGCCAAACCCGTCATTGCTTTAGCTGAACCCTTGCTGGGAAGCGGTCTGAAGAAGACTGTTAACATTAAGCTTATGGCTGCAGGCAAAAAGGAAGATTGGCTTTTCTTAAAGAAAATTTCTGCTTTAAACGAGTTGCGTATCCGCGACCATATGTTCGGCGGCGGCGTGATCGCTGATGGCAAAGAAGCCATGTTGTTTTTAGGCGAAGACAAGCCCACTCTCGTTATTTGGAGCAACCACGTAGGGCTAGTTGGATTCGCGCGTGAATACTTCCAGTTTCTCTGGGACTCCTCAGCAACCGCCTAGATTAACTTGCAAATTTAGAAAAACGCTTTGCTTGCTCCAAAACTTGATGCCGACAGCTTACAAAAAAAGAAGAAAGGAAGGAACTTGTTATAAGGTTATTATCTTTCCATGACTTTTCTTGCGGCTATCTCAATATCTTCCGCTTTGATGGTTTTTCTTCCAGCGTGCATCGCAAAATCCAGTGCTTCCTTGGCAATCTTTACTCCGATTTCTTCGAGAGCCTTCGCGAGTTCCTTTGCTGCTGCTTCACTTACTCTGTCAGCACCCGCTTTCTTGCATAAACGGTGCATGGGGGCTACAGCTATTTCTAATTCTGTCATATCGACTTCTCCACAGCCTCTTTTTCTTTTTAAAGCAATATTTAAGGTTAGCGCATCAAACTATGTGAAAAAAATTAAACATATTGCAAATAAAGAGCACAAAACCGTAAACTCTATTTTTAAAATAAGCAGAGGTGACTTATATGACTGTTGATTGGAAACTTAGCCAAGCAGAAGAGGTTTTCATTAATCTCTCTGAAGATTCAGAAATCACTAATTTCCTTAATCATCAAAAGAAAAGCACCAGAAACACTTACTCAGCTTACATGAGACGTCTGAAAGAATTTACTAATGAGACAGGTCAAGAAATCTTAGCAGAATTAACATACAAAAAGCAGTTTCAAGGCACGTTAGCAGAAAAAGCCATAGTTGAACTATTGCTCGATATCAGGGAGCAAAACGAGTCTAACAACGGAAAGAAGAAAGCTGCTATGTTAGTGGTTTTAAATAAGCTCAGAATGGGCTAAGTTTCCAGTTATAGTACGATGGTTTTATCACTTGATTTATCCATCGCGCTTAACCTTTGAGCAATACATAGCAGAAAGGGGATCAGTTTCCTCTGACATGCGCGCGCGATATGTAGTATAACAACAGATCGGCAGTTTAGTAAAATATCCTAAGTCTCTTTCTATACCTATTTGTTGTCGAGGCAATGTAGACCATATCCATATGCTTAAGTACCAAGTATAGAATAGTATCCTTAGGCTTTGAAATGTCAAAAGTAGAGAAGAGAAAAGAAAAAAAGGACGAGCCTGACTCATTAATTAATGCTACGGATAACACCATGGATAAAGATGCGCTAAGTAAACTTAGAGAAGAGTTATTCGCTGATATCATACCTGTGGAATCAATAAAGACTATAAGAAAAGGAAAAGAACCTAAATACTCTAATCTAGCAGCGGCTATAAAGCTAGTAGGTAAGATGTCAAGGAATGCCTACAGATTAAACCTTGAGAAAGTGTTCCAATTAGATAACTTTAGTAATCTAAATCCTAAAGAGAAGAAAGCATTGGTAAGAAAGGTCTATCCAATACTGGATCGATATTTAAAGGAGTTTGCAAGTACACATGGCTATGATCTATCTAAGAAAGAAGTAAAGAAGACCAAACAAGGAAAAGAGATCCTCATTAAGGGAGTTAAGATGGCTACACTTCCAGAGTACGCTAAATTCAAAAAAGAAACTATAAGTATGAGACTAGTTGGATCTGATATCTACCTAATTAAGCAGAGTGATATACCAATTGAATAGATATATTAGATAGCTATCTTTTATATTACATGAACAGAGCATGTCAAATGATGAAAACACGGATCTATTGCTTGGTCTGGGTTTGAGTCTTAATCAGGCAAGGGTTTATTTAGCAATACTCAAACTGGAAAAAACAACAATAGGACAGGTAGCGAAGTTTTCAAAAGTACGCAGAGAAGACGTCTATAGAATTATGCCGTCACTCGAAAAAATGGGTCTGATAGAAAGATTAATGGGCAAACCAGCTGTAATCAGGGCTACCCCAATCTCGGATGCCTTAAGCTTTCTAGTGGCTGAAGAAAAAGTCAAATCTGATGATCGTTTAACGGGGATGCGGAGTAAAGTCCAAAAGTTGTCTCTCAAGGATTGGAAACAGCCAGTTCTTGCAGAAGAAAGCATTTACATACTGATAGCGGAAAAGAAAGCAATTTTAGCAAAGACTTCAGAACTGATTAGAAATTCAAAAAAAGAGGTCGCGTTGATTGCCGACAAGGCAAGAATCATACCGACTTTGTCTCAGTTTTCAGAAGAATGCAAGCAGGCAATAAAGAAAGGCAGTCAGATTTGCCTAATTTTTGAAGGAGACGGTCCTGACGTTTTGCTCAAAGAAAAAGTCCAAAAACTCATCGATGGCACGTCTGTTCATATCAAATTTCATCGTGAGTCTTTGAATCACTTCATAATGTCCGATGACGAGGAAGCGTTGATTACTACCTCTAAAGAAAGCGGGTTAGGCGAGAGTCCTTCTCTTTGGACAAACAACAGCAACCTCATAGGCGTTATAAGAAAAAGTTTTGAATCCGACTGGAAAGAAGCTGAAAACTAACCCTTTTTATTGTTTACTAGTGAGTTGTTTGGACACATCTGACAAAATAATCTTAGAAGTCGTTGACATAGTGTTATCCAAACTGGACTTTGTAAATAAAGAAGAGTTTTATTCAATCCTTAAGGAAAAATACAAGCTTGATAAAACTAACCTCAGCGAAAACCTTGATACATTCCAATTAGCCCTTAAGGAAATATATGGAATCAAGCACCTCAGAGTAGAGCGGTCACTAATTAGAGTTCTACATGAAAGGGCATTAAACGGTTACTATGAACTTAGCGATGAGATTACAGTTTTTTTGTTGATGGTTAAGGTTTTTTCTACTGATGTAAACACAGAATTAGAAAAATCGAAAGAAAAACTAAGATTGTCGCATTTCTATGAGAAAGTAAACGATGCCAAACGCTAAGGGCAGAAAGCAAAATTAGTTTTCTTTTGGTAACTTGGTGAAATTTCCAGAGACCCTTAAACGGTTAGGGCTTTTAACGAGTGCATTCAAGGGTTTGGATGTATTCAGTAGAATTTAGCTAGTTTTCATGAAGATAAGTCTTAAATCTGCATAGCGTAGAAAGAACAGCAATAAGGGAAGAGAGCTGTTTGTCAAGACTTGAAAGCATTAGATTACGTTACGCTCTTGGTAAAGAAACCTCACCCATCTCGTAATAAGCGTTCTTCATTTCCTTGAAAAGAGATGCATTTCCAAAGTAGAGATTGTCTTGATACTCAATAGCCTTAACATTTACAAGCTCTTCCAGAACATATGGTAATCTGAAGTAAACTTTTGATTTAGTCCCATATAACATAGCAATATGGTGCTCAAAAGAATCTTTTTTCCAATAGATCAATTCTTCCGCTTCTAAAGCTGGTCTATAATAACAGCTATCAACATGAACAACCGTCTCGAGTTGAGAAATGCCAAAGGTCTCTCTTAGAGCGGAATAACGGGTCTTGATTATGTGAGAAAGAATAGATGTATTTAGCTTCTCGGGGTCATTGTCCGTTCCAACGCAGAGTTCAGTAAACATATTTCCATATGAATATCGATTATTCTCATGCTCAACTATTTCTAAACTTTCAAGTAATTGCAGGTACTTTCTAAGTTTGATAGCTTCTTTGATAGGAAGGGCATCAATATCACTATCTGGTATAGTCTTGTTCCATTTCAATCGAGAAATAATCATTCCGATTTTACCTAAGAAAAACTTGGCTTCATTTGTTTTAGCTAATTTGTCGGATGATGCCTTCACAATTATTTTTTCTGCTCGTTCTTGCCAGATATTAAGATAATCTGAAAGATTGTTTACGCAATCATCTCTTGAGGTTGCCTCAATGGATTGAAGATTTTCTGCAACTTTAATAGCTCCAAGTCTGCGAAGAGAAAGGAATTTCACGATTCTCTCTTCAGGGCAACGGTCGTCATGGATAATTCGAGGATAGTCAGATTGTAGCTCTGCAATCCATCCTTTTCCTTCAGGATCAAACTCAGGTTCACCAACAGAAATGAGGTTGCCATAATGTTGAATTGCGTAATTACGAATTACAGACTTAACGCTCATTCCCATTTTCTAATCCCTTTTCTTGCTCGAGTAATTCTTTTCCCAGAGGAAATTCTTCTAACATCCTTTGTTTCTTTTTACCTATTTTAACTTTTATTAGAACTCGGTCTTCTTCATCCCATAAGGTGACAAAGTCAGTAATTTTTGCGGTCTTTTCGCCATATATCGGGTCATTATAATAAATCTGACCACTTTCTCTTTCTATACCTGTAATCACGACAGCATGAGCGCATTTCTTTATGTGCTCTTCATCATAGAGGCGAATCCACGCTATTGGGGGTTGATCATCCCCAATTTCACTTTCTATTTCATCTAATGTATGTGAACTTAGTTTTAGTTCAAATTCAATCGAAGGAATAGAAGACGCCAATTCGCTGATCTTATTAGAGTTTAAGTTTAGAACTTTGTCTGGAAAAGTCCCATCCTTCTTTGTTTCAATTATTTTTCCTATCTTTTCCAAATCGAAGTCTGGTACACGACTTCCTTCAAATTCATTGGCAACAAACATGAAAATCATTTTAATGCATCTTGGAACGCAAGAAAAACCATCTTCCTGACGAGGTACCACCATAGGCAAGATAGTCGAGGCGTGACAATAGCACCTGATTATGCCTAATTTGTCCAACTCGTATATCAGATTTGCCCTTATTAGCTTGAATGGATGAGAGGATAATGTTCAATTAGGGATATTTTAAAAAACCATCCCTTTTGTTTATTCGTTCTACAGTTTGAGACCACTTACGGCTAAGCAATATTCTTTATAAGACACTATCTATCCCATGTTTAAACAAAAAAACTAAAGGTTGAATGAGCTTGAGAAAAGCAATATTTAACTTTTTTTGTGCCTTTTAGTTTAAATTATCGACATATAACCTTGCCCAGCAGAGAAAGAAAATTATAAGAAACACTCAACAATGATAATCTTGCAGGGAAAAGAATGAAGTTCATCGATGCTCATTTGCACCTATCAGATACCGAATATGTCGGTCACATTGATGAGTTAATTGCGGACGCAAAGGCTGCGGGTGTTGTAGCGCTAATGACAAATTCCATGGATTTAAGAACTTGCAAAAGCGATCTGGAAATGGCAGAAAAATACTCTGGCTTGGTTTACCCCGCCCTGGGAATTCATCCATGGAACGTAAATGTCCTCACAAACAACGAGCTTGAGCAAGTCATCGAACTGATAGCGGAGCAAAGAAGAGTGGTAAAAGCAATAGGCGAAATTGGCTTAGACTCCAAGTATGAGACCGTGTGGGAAAAGCAAATGATGGTTTTCGACAAAATGCTACGGCTTGCAGAAGAGCTTGAGCTTCCTGTGATAATCCACAGTCGCGGAACAACCGACAAAATAATAGATATGCTTCCTTCGTACCATCTTAAGCGAGTCCTGTTTCATTGGTTCGGCTATCCGTTGAGCACGCTGTCCAAAGCGATGGATAGAGGGTATTTCATCACTGAGGGGCCACCTGCAGCCTACTCGAACGGAATACGGGAAATCATAGAAAAAGTGGCGCTGACACAGTTTTTAACAGAAACAGACGGTCCAGTCAAGTATTACAAGCTTCCCTTCAGTGGGCAACTAACTAAGCCTTCATTCATCAGCAAGGTTATTGAAGCTGTGGCTGAAATCAAAAAGATGCCGGTTGACGAGGTTGCCCAGCAAATATTTGAGAACTTTCAAGTTTTCTTTAACATAAAACTTAACTGAAGCGGCTCTGAATGCCCTTAAAAGTTTTTTTTTACACTTTGAATAGGCGCTACTAAGCGTAAACTTAAATTAAACCATTCATCTATTGGGAATTGCTCTTGCGCTTTTCAAGCGTCGGACACTAAACTATTGATTAGATGAGGATTTGGGATTTGGGAAAAGTTAAGACTGATCAAGTAAAAAGAGCTGGTAAAGAACTGATGCATCGGTTTCCAGAAAAATTCAACACCAACTTTGACGAAAACAAGGTTGCTGTTGAAACTTTAACGCAGGGAACAACCACGCGGGTTAGGAATCAAATTGCTGGTTACATTACTCGCACAAACGCGCTGGCTAAGGCCAATTCGGGAACCGAACCGATTGAAAGTGACGAAGAAGATTCAGAGTAATCTCTCTTAAAAAAGGAAAACCTACATGATGGATGGCTATAGGAAAGGGTGGGCACTGCGGTACCTTCGTGAAGCAAAAGCTGAGTTGGAAGCAGCAAGAAAAATCCCTTATATGGCTCCAGGATTGGTTTTAGAAGCAATCAGAAAAGCGAGAAACGCTATTTATTACAGCCTAGGCGAGCCTGCCTTCATTGAAATACTCATTCGGGAAGAAGTCCTGAAAAACCCCGCTACGACCGATTCAATTTTGCGTTTTCTAATGGAAATCGAATCAGTCGTCCAACAGATGCAACAGTTAGAAGAAGTGAACGGAGATGCAATGATGAAACAAGCAGACTCAATCGTTGGAATAGCAACTGACATCGTGGAAACGTTGACCGAAGAAAGAGTACCCAACTCCTAGGTCCAACCATTGGGCGCGCAAACAATTTTAACGTTAATGTCAATTCTATATTCTAAGCGAAAACGATGGTGCTTACAATAAAATTCATTGGCGCGCTACGCCACATAACAGGCAAAACGCAGTTGACCATCAACTTTGAAAAAGAAATGTCGCTGAAAGAATTGCTCGCAAGAATCAGCCAAGAAATGCCAAAGCTAGAAAAATCCTTTAGCGACCAGCAAAATGGCGATTCGACATCCAACGCCTTGATACTAGTCAACGGGAGGGAAATCAGCGTTTTGGAAGGTTTACAAACCAAGCTAAGTGATGGGGACGAAATCGTTTTTGTTCCCGTTGTGCATGGCGGTTGACCCTTGATGATTACCTTGACAAGCGACTTTGGGCTAAAAGACCCGTACGTGGCAGAAATCAAAGGTGTGATTCTGACAATAAGCCCCAACTCAACCTTGGTTGATATAACGCATCAAGTTGAAAAATTTAACGTTCGAGCTGGTGCATTCACGTTGGCTTCCGCTGCACCGTACTTTCCCGACGGCACCGTCCACTTGGCAGTTGTTGATCCAGGGGTTGGCACAAACAGACGCGCGATAGTGATAATGACGAAAAAGGGCTACTTTGTAGGGCCTGACAACGGCGTTCTGGTTTTGGCATCCCACAGCCAAGGCATCGAACACGTGTACCAGTTGGCGAAATCGAAGTTTATGATGCCGAAGGTTTCTTGCACTTTTCACGGCAGAGACATTTTTGCGCCTGCAGCTGCATATCTCGATAAAGGTGTTCAACCCGCAGAGTTTGGACCAGAAATAGATGACCCTGTTACTCCTGAATTCGTTAAAGTGAAGTTTGATAGTGGTTCGCTAACTGGCGAGGTTTTAGATGTAGACGGCTTTGGCAATATAATCACAAATATAAACGAAAAAGACTTAGTTTGTAAAGAAGGCCAGACCGTCAACGTAGAATTTGCAGCCTCCAAGTTCCAACTTACATTTGGAAAAGCATACGCTCAGGCAAAACCCAAAGAACCCATTCTTTTAGTTGGCAGTCACGGTTTTTTGGAAATCGCTTTAAATCAAGCAAGCGCAGCCGAAAAATTCCATGTGAAAGCTAGAGACAAAATCAAAGTCGTGGCCTAAAGGGTCTTCACAACTTTTTCGATCACGTCAACGGGGTTCTCTAACTCCGCAAGATTACTTTTTACATCAAATCTTTTGCAAAGATACTTCTTCGCGTAAGCCAGTACTCCTCGTTCTGTTGTGGCAAATAGCGGGAACCCCTTCTTGGTCAAGTAACGGTTAACGTTGGTTTTCGCCATGTCCGAAACGGCTATGCTGGGGACACCTTGGAGCGCTGCTTCCCTCGCAATCGTTCCACCGTAGCTAACGACTAAATCCGCGTTTGCAACCAAGTTTGCTGAATCCACAAATCCTTCTTTGAATCCGAAGGCTTCGCCTTGCGTGCTGTATCTTTCTATGAAATGAACATTGCCTAGCTTGCCGAGTTTCTCTGCCATCAATTTTGCGAGGTCTTGCTTGCCTCCCGCGTAAGCAGCTTTGGTTTCCATTTGTCTGATAACTATAAGCGGCTTCTTTAGTCCGTCAATTTTTCTTTGCTTGAAGTCCTTAATCCAAGCGACCTCGTCGACGCCTTTGAAAGGAACCCTATTTTTGGCGCAGTGCTGAGTGACAAAGCTTTTCGGCAGCGCCTCCGACACAACAACCGTGTGCGCAAAAGGTATTGTTAGCTGGTTGACGGCTGTGGCATGTGGGGTGTCTGCGGTTAAGATGATTGGGATTCCGAGGCCGAAGGCTGTTCGGCAAAGTTCAACCGATTGATGTGCGATGGCGACGTCTGGGGGGTTATCCTTGAAAAGCTCGGCGAACCCCATTACTCGTTCGGCGCTTTCTTTAAGCCTTGAGGTAAGTGTGGACGGGTTGTATTTGCCTATGACGATTGGTTTTTCATCGAGAATCTTAGCCATCGGCAGCGTGTCTGGGTGTTCACGCGTCGTAAAAACGTATTCATGCCCCGCTTTCCTTAGCCGCTGTCCGATAGCTGACCCATACCTCACGTGTTTGCCCGTGCATGCGTCATACCAAATTTTCATTTCTTCACCTTGCGCTTTGCCTCAATGAACTCTTTCCGTTTAGCTTCATATTCCTCCAAACTCATCACGAAAGCTGCTGGAACGCCTTGAGAGACAGTTTCAGACCGCACACTTTTGGTCACGACGCTTCCGCCGCCGATCACTGCTTTTTCGCCTATAGTTACGTCTGGAAGGACAGTGACTCCTCCGCCGATTACAGCGCCGTTTTTGATGACTGGTGGGGTCAGAAAGGTGCTTTTCGGGTACTTGTCATTTAAAATTGAACTGTTAGGCGCGATGAACACGTCATCGCCTAGTACGACGCCGTTTGAGATTGTTACGTGTGCCTGTATGTTGCAGTTTTTGCCTATAACCACGTTTTTGCCTATGTCACAGAAACTACCGATGAGGGTGCCGTCGCCGATTTTTGTGTTATCGCCAATCACAACGTAATTCCAGATTGCCACGTTTGCGCCTATCTGGACGTTTGCTCCAGTGACTACACCTACGCCTTTCTTTGGATTCTGCATAAACTCTCCTTGCGGGCTCCAGATTTAAATAGTTTAAGCTTAACATTGAGTTTCTAAGGGTGGATGCAAGCATTTGACCAAAGAAACAGTTCTGATTATAGGTTTAGGCGAAATCGGGCATACTCTTTTCGCATTGTTTACTGAGCAGAAAAAAAGCTTCAGCATTTACGGCTTGGATTTAGATGAAACAAAGATGCGTCAGCAAGGACAAGATAGAAATCACCTTCCACGCTCGGTTGACACCGTGCATATCTGCTTGCCCTGCGGTTCCCAAGAAAAATTCGTAGACGCTGCTGCTGGCTACATTGAAGAGTTTAAGCCGAACCTTGCAATTGTCAACAGCACAGTCCCGCCGGGAACCACCTTGAAGGTCGCGGCAAGATGCAACTGTCTGGTTGCACATTCACCGTCGCGTGGTGTACACAAGAATGCTGAGCATATGATTTGGGAGATGAAGCGCTGGACGAAGTACGTTGGCGGCGCAGACGCGGCTGCTGCAGAGCTTGCCCGAGCCCATTTTGAAAAACTGGGTTTAAAAGTGAAGGTGCTCAAAAGCTGCACGGAGACGGAACTCGCCAAGCTTTTCGAGACAACTTACCGTGCGTGGATGATTGCATGCTTCCAAGAGATGCACAGGATTTCCAGGGCTTTCGGCGCCGACTTTAACGAAACAGTCGATTTCCTTGAGGATACCCACCGCCTGCGGTTCGACAGGCCAGTGATGTTTCCAGGCGTAATCGGCGGACACTGCTTAATCCCAAACACTGAACTGCTGCTGGATGCTTATGACTCGGAGTTTCTCCGTTTGATTTTGAAGTCTAACGAAAAGCGCAAGAAGGAAGTCCAGGACGAGGCTGTCAGAGCGGAAGTTGCGAAGGTTGCCGCGAGGGCTGTGGCGTTGGAGAAAGAGCTTGCGGGAGAAAAGAACGAGACCATTGAGCCAAACCAGTGCGGGTAAGTATTTCCGGCAACCTCTTTTGCAAATGCTTCATCCTGAATTTAGCGTTTGCAAGCAACTTTTCATCAGACGCTTTTTCTGACGGAATTTCTCTTTGAAGATGATAACATTAATACGAACAGAGATACAATAAATGGCAACGCTCGCGTGAACCTAATGAAGTTAGATGTTGTGCTTTTGACCAAAAACAGCCTTAAACCCTGTTTATCTGAGTGTGTGGAATCCATTTACCGCAACGTACCCGTTAACAGGCTTCTTGTGGTAGATGGCGGAAGCACTGACGGCACCTTGGAGTTGCTGCGAAAATACCCTAACGTCAAAATCATAGAGGACCTGCAAGGGACAAGGGCGAGCGCGCGGCAGAAAGGGATTAAAGCGGTAGAGACAGACTGGCATATTCACGTTGACTCTGATGTCATTCTTTGCGAAAACTGGTTCAGCAAGGCTTGGGAAAACGTTGCAGACGATGTCGGAGCGGTTTGGGGCGTGGCGGTGCCGAATGAGAAACATTACTACAACGCGACTTACGCAATGTCCAAGCTGTACCGAATAAGCGTAAAAGACTTGATGGTTAGGCAGATGCGCAGCGAACGCTGCATGATGCATGACACCCTCATCCGAACAAGCACGGTTCGGGACATAAAGATCCCCCCGAACCTGCACATCTATGAGGACGACTACATAGGTAAACACATAATTCAGAAGGGGTACAGGTTCTTGAAAGTCACCGAACCCTACTGCCTGCACAACGTAACGCCCAACGAGCGCACCCAAAGCTATGTCACAACAGGCTACCTGCTGAAAACGTACCACTACGGGCGGTTCAGCCAGGTTCTCCGATGGGTTTTGCTGGCGATTCCCAAGTCAGCATGGATATTTGTCGTGACCAGAGATTTCCAAGCGTCCAAAACCAACTTCATAAGCAACGTCTTAGTTTTCAAAGGATGGCTGGCAGCTTAAAACGAAATGCCTCTTGCCGTTCCTCAAGTTCATCTAAGTTATTTCCAGAAAACTAAATTAAGTCTCATAATGCTTTAGTGAATAAGCCCGAAGGGTAAAGGTTGCCAATTTGACGGAAAAAGTTGATGTTGTCTTTCTGACAAAGAACAGCATTAAGCCATGCCTAAAGGAATGCTTGGACTCTGTGTACGCCAATGTTCCAGTCGGGCGCCTTTTAGTAATTGACGGCGGCAGCACTGACGGAACTTTAGATGTCGTCAAGAGCTACGCTAATTGCGAAATAATTGAAGATTCTGGCGGTAACAGGGCAACTGCAAGGCAGAAAGGCATTGAAGCTGCCGAAACAACGTGGCACCTACACGTTGACTCAGACGTCGTTTTATGCAAAGACTGGTTCAAAGCCGCAGAGAAGCTTCTTAACCCAAAGGTCGGTGCCTTGTGGGGAGTAACAATCCCGGGCGACAGGCACATTTACAACCAAAACAAATCGATGGCGATGCTTTACCGCAAAGACACGATTGACTATATTATGCAGCAGAGAAACCTGAAACGCTACCTGACTCACGACACGTTGCTGCGGACAGAAGCGGTTAGAGATATCAAAATACCCGCTGACCTGCATCAATGGGAAGACCACTTCATCGGGCAACATGTAGTCGCCAACGGTTACGAGTGGCTGAAAACCCGTGAACCATGCTGCCTTCACTATTTCCACGAAGGCATGAGCTGGAAAGAGTTCGTAGAAAACGGCAAACTCGCAAGAAAAGTCAAGTCATACACCAACCGCCAAATACTCTTGAGAGTTGGTTTAGCTGTTCCCAAGGCGCTATGGATAATTATGGCGACAGGAGACTTTACCGCTGGCAAGCAACAACTGGAAAACTACGTAGGTTTAGCTAAGGGCTGGTATGGCATTTAGCTTTCCCCGTTTGAAATAAGCGTTCTTTTCGTAGACGATTTAAGATCGGGAAAAAATAGGCGGTCAATCAATTTTCTTAAATGTTAAAATGGAGAATTTGGATTTACATCTTTCATGTTCTAGTTTGAAGCCGGTTTCATGAAATTTTCTTAAAATTGCCTCTCTGATTTCCTCTGAGTGAACCTCGACTAAATAACAATTGATTTTTCTAAGAATTTCAGCTGGTACCTCGATTATGCTTTCCTCTGCTCCCTCGCAGTCAAACTTGGCGACATCCGCCCCACTTTCCTTGATGACTTCAGATATGTCTCTAATTTTTATTTCCCTACTTTTGGACCCCATGTTCAACAAGCCAAAGCCAATGTCGACTTCGTCAAACTGGATTGTCTTAGTTCCGTTTTTGTTGCCTATCCCCGCTTGGTAGACTTCAGCGTCGATTTTGTTTAGACTTATGTTTTTCCCGATCCATTGAATATGCTCTTCCACTGGTTCGTAAATAATTATTCTTCTTGCTTTCTTGGACCAGAAGTATGCTGCAGATTCACCTTCAAAACCGCCGATGTCTAGGACAACTTTGTTTTGGCAATCGCATTCATATTCGCCTGCCTGCAGTTCTTTTACACAAGTTAGCATTGAAGCTGACCCGACAGCTTGGAAGTCGCCGTTTTTAACGTGAAATGTGCCCCTTTCTATTTGGTTGACGGCGAAGTCCCGCATAAGGTCACATACGAGCGGCGTCAGTTGGGAACTGCAAACTACCTCGCTGTTTTGCCCCTTTATTCTGAAGAGGTCATCACTTTCCTGAGTTATAGAGTAATTCGCCAAAATTGAGTAAGAATCTCTGAACACTCGGAACTGCGGCCAAGTCAGACTAAAAGTCAAGCCGTTTCTAAAAGTTACTGATTTTCTGTTTTTTTTCCGTTTCATCGATAACACGACAAGAGGGTTTTTGGTTATCGTAAGAGTTCTCCACACTACGCTTAGCTTGACCATGCCGTTTTCCTTATCAATCCCTTGTTGATTGCGCTTCAAACTGTAAACTTCTGATTTAAGGTTTTGTGTTTTTGATGTCTGACTTCACTTTTGGGTATTCGGAGAAGGTTTCTTAAGGTCATTTCAGGATATTTTACCCTTCAACAAATCGAATGGACGCAATTGTGAAGAGTCAAAAACAATTGCCGGTCGGGGACTTAAAAGAATATAACTATAACTTTAATAACAATTTTAATAAAATAACGGATATAAAAAAACATGCTTGGTTATGTGACAATCAATGGCACGCTACGTTCTCCTATACACATTTAACCGGACCGACGAAACATCGCTACACCGTTTGATTCGCCTTCAAAGGATGAACCCAAAAATAACGATTGTTCCCGTCTTCGGAGTGCCACAAACCATTTCTTTCCCAATACCTAAACTTCCAAAAAGGTACAGGCAAACTTTTAATTGGGAAGCTTGCAGGTCAAAACCGCTTTTCGAAATTACTAAGGCGATAAACAAGTCAGTTGAATCGTTTCGTCGAAGAAACGAGCTGAACGAAACACAAAAACTTGTTAAGAAACTTGGCCTGAGTCTGTACTGCGATTTTACACCTATCGGGAAAACAAATCAGGACTTAGCAATCATAAACTGGTTCAAAGAGCAAGGAAAAAACCTCGACTTTGACCTCATGGTTTATTTTGAGTATGACATGTTTACTACCCGAACAATAGAGGACTTGTACTCACCATACCTGGATTATGATGCGGGTTTCGTCGACTACCGAGTTTCTGAGCCATCGTGGATGTGGCATGATCGCCCATCGGGCTCCAAACGCTCCGTTTGCAGGTGGCTAAAAAAAATTAAAGCTGAACCAATCATTTATCGTTCCTTCTTTCCGGGGCACTTCCTATCCCGCAAAGTTCTCGAGAAACTCGTTCAGCATCGGATGCCCAACGCTTTCTGCGAAATGCGTTCTCCTTCAGTTATAACTGGGCTAGGCTTCAGGGTTGGAGCGCTTAATTTTCCAAAGATCCACGTTACAATTGAAGAAAGCGGGATTTTGGAAGCTGAAATTAAGGCAAACTCAAGTTTTGGAATTTTTCATCCCGTTTATGGTGATTTCGATTTCTGATACTTACTCTTTTGGAAAGCCTAAATCAGCGAAAAGCATTAGGGTGGACTATAACAAAGGTAATAGCGTGGTGGATGGTTGAAAACCGGCATCTTTGGCGGGGGATTAACGGGATTAACGTTGGATTACCTGTTAAGCCAACGGAGTGTTGACGTTGAGCTTTTGGAGAAAGAAAAGGAACTAGGCGGACTGATGAGAACCCTCCGAGAAGACGGTTTTGCATTCGATTGGGGCGGTTCTCATATCATTTTTTCAAAAAACAAAGAAGCATTAGATTTCATGCTCCGCCTTCTTGGCGAAAACAAGGTGCTCGATAAAAGGAATACTAAAGTGCTCTATAAAGGGTCATACATTAAATACCCTTTTGAAAATGGGCTGGCAGATTTGCCCAAGCAAGAGAACTTCGAGTGCCTTTACGCTTTTATCGAAAACTTGCTTGCCAAGGAAGAAGGCAAGGTTAACAAACCTGCAAACCTCAAAGAATGGTTCCACTACACATTTGGGAGCGGAATTGCTCAAAAATACCTGGTTCCTTATAACCAAAAGATTTGGAAGCACCCGTTAGAAGATATGACTTTGGAGTGGGTAGAAAGAATTCCTAATCCTCCCGTTGCCGACATCGTGAAGTCTTCTCTTGGCATAAAGACAGAAGGGTACACGCATCAATCAAACTTTTATTATCCCCTAAGAGGCGGCATTCAAACCGTGATTGAGTCTTTAGCCAAGAACGTACAATCAAACATTACTGTTGGTTTTGAAGTCAAAAAAGTACGTAAAGAAGGCGGTTGCTGGGTCATAAGCAACGGGAAAGAAGAGAAGGTTTACGACAAAATTGTCTCAACGATTCCTATTCAAGCTTTAATCAAAGCAATGGATGCCCCCAAGCGAGTCAGAGCCGCGGCAGACGATTTGAAGTTTAATTCCTTAGTTACCGTTATGTTGGGCTTGAATACCGCGAACATCAATGATTTTTCCTGGCTTTACATTCCTGAAGAAACCTCTTTGCCACACAGAGTAAGCTTCCCTTCGAACTATAGTTCTTACGTAACACCTCGGGGGAAATCATCTGTCCTTGCTGAAGTAACATGTAGAAAAGACGATGATACTTGGATAATGGATGATCAGGAAATTACCGACCGAGTGATCGATGATTTGCATCGGTTACACATAATGGATAAAGAATCCGTCTGCTTCACTAAAGCTAAGCGTTCGACGTGTGCCTACGTGTTGACTGATACGAATTATGCAGAGAACTTGAAAACGGTTAAAAGTTACGTTAGCAAAGCGGGAATTGACCTTCTTGGAAGGTTTTCAGAGTTCAAGTACCTGAACATGGATGGCTGCGTTGAGAACGTCATGAATTACGTGAAGGAGAAGTTCAAAAGTAGTTGACGGCGACTTTGCAATGACGATAAAGCTCAGATTAGATGTGGATTACCCTTACCCTTCAAGGTCTAAAAGTTTTCTTTACATAGCTTTCGGCATCAAAAGGCGAAAAGGCAAAGATTATCTAAAGAACGCTCGAGTCATAGCTAAAATGATTAACGAATCGCCCAAAGACGTAATGGCTTACTGGTTCTTTACCCCGTTCACAATTCCGGACAAGGAACTGCTTGATCTGCTTAACCCGCAGAGACATGAGGTTGCCTTGCATGTTGCAATAAATCCCTATCGAGAATGGAAGATTCTTGAAAGCGAAACCGACAGAACCGTGCAGTACTTCACAATCCATGGGACGTCTCGGATTTTTACCCAGCTACTGTGGGGACGCAAATTGGGTGAGAAACAAGCCAAGGTACCTGCTGACTTCCCCGTGAAGTCCTTTCATGAGTTCACTACTTTCAGTCTAGACCGAATATGTTTCCAGTTGGGGTTCGATGGCGGCATAAGAGAAGCTAATGCTTGGATCAGACAAGGTTTCGTCCTTTCCATGCATCCTGAATGGTTATTCAAAAAGGGCAAAAGAAGCCAACGAGGACCATTTTACGAAGTTTTGCAGGAGATATTAAAAACCTATCAAGAAATGAAAACTTTGAAAATTACATCGAACCATTTCGTAAGAATAGGACGCAATGTGAGTGATTACGGAAAAGGTTTTGTTCCCACTGCCGAGTATCTCGAGAAGGTGATTGAGAGAGGTGTTGACGTTTTCGTTCTTCCAGAACAAAGCTGGCACCGTCTAATTCCAAATCCTCCAAGCTCTTGGAAAAAAAGTAAGGATAATGTTGCTTTGCTCGAGATAAAAAGTTACGACGACTGGTTGAACAAAGTCGGCAAGAAAACTCGTAATATGGTGAAGAAGGCTGAGAAGAGTGACATAAGAGTGGCGGTTGCTGAGCCGAGCGACCGTTTGGCCGAAGGAATATCAAAAATATTTAATGAAACCCCAATAAGGCAAGGAAGTTTCTTCACTCACTACGGCGAATCATTATCGACAGTAGCTGGCAACATGTATGAGGGTGCCAAGAGCTCCACTTTTATTGTTGCTTACCTGAACGAAGAAATGGTTGGTTTCATTCAAATAAATTGGGGTGATATAGCTGTGCTTTCTCAAATATTATCAATGCAGAAGCACTGGGATAAAGCCGTGAACAACGCACTTCTCGCTAAGGCGGTTGAAGTTTGCGCGTTGAGAGGACAACGATGGCTTGTTTACGGGAGAATAGGAAATCACCCCTCTCTTGACAAGTTTAAGAAAAGCAATGGGTTTGAAAGCCGTCCGATAACTAGTTATTATGTGCCATTAACAAGGAGAGGAAAGATTGCTGTCCGCTTAGGATTGCATAGAGAACTGCGAGACGCTGTACCAAAGCAGTTGAAGGTTTTGATTATTCCCGTCAGAAATTGGGCAAGCAGAGTCAAGGCACGATATCGATTTGGGTCAGAAACGGAATCGGCTGTTGTGAATAATTCAAACGACGCCCCTGCAACTAACAAAGATTTTGAAGAGAGAAATCTTGATTAGACAAAAAATCGATTGGTAGTCTGAGAGGGACAAGCAGCTGGCAAAATTCCTAGTTATCCATCCGAACTTGGACATTTACGGCGGAGGGGAAAGAGTCTGTCACAACGTAATAAAATCCTTGCTTGAACACGGCGAACAAGTGGAACTGTTAACTTTTGATTTTGACTCCGTGCGTTACGCCCAAATCATGGGTGAAAAATTGCCAGAGGGCATCGTTGTCCATAGCTTAGGAAAAAGGGTAGATGTTAAACCACCGTTCACCGTCTACAAGAGACGGAGCAAAATCATCAAGCTAACTAAAAAAATCAAGGATTTAGATTACGATTACGTGTTTTCCACTCAAACACTGACGGCTTTTGAGTCAGCGTTGTTCAACGAAAAAAAGGGAAACATCGCCTACGTTCATTTCCCAGAAATACATCACCGCTACATGAACTCGGGGTTAACCAGAAAAGCGTACTTGTGGCTGTACCAGCGGTGGCTTGACGGAGACATCAGCAAGCTGGATATGGTTTTCTGCAACAGCAACTACACGAAAGGGATGATTGAAAAATACTGGTCTAAAGATAAAATCCCGGAACCCATCGTAGCCTACCCTCCAGTTGACCTAGATCCCTTCTGGAGCAAAACTCCCCTTAAGGATAGGCTCAAGCAAGTAATCTACGTTGGACGTTTTATTCCTCAGAAGCGGCACGAGCTGATGAAGAAACTGGCGGTTGACCTTCCAGAGTTCCAGTTTCTAAGTGTAGGCGGCTTGAGGGATACGGAACAGCTATGGTTTGAAGTCTTCTCAAAGGACCTTCCAGCTAATTACAAGCTTAAACCAAACGTGCCAAGCCAAGAATTAGTGCAACTTTACGAGCAATCTAGGGTTTACTGCCATTTGATGGAGGGAGAACACTTCGGGATTTCGCCGATGGAAGCCCTGGCAAGCGGGTGCGCAACCTTGGTCCATAAGAGCGGGGGAACGGGAGAGTTCATTCCAGAGGAGTTCAGGTGGCAAACCTACGATGACCTGAAAGAAAAGATAACCCATTGGGGAGAGCCATCTGAGAGCGACAACAGCGCTTGGGACCAGCTAAGGGGAGAACTGTGGGAAAAAATCTCAATACTGCAACCTAAAGTTTTTCGAGAAAAAATCTGGGCCCACGTGCAGTGGCTGATGCAGCAGACAGAAAATAATATCCAGCCAGAACATAACAGTAAAGGCGATGTTAATACAAAGGGCGACAGAGCCAACCTACTGCTTGCGAATCGCTCAGAAGGTTGAGGACGCGAGGGTTTGATGTGAAAGTTTTGTATTTAGCTAACCCTCTAATGGGTGGAACAGGAGGGGACAGGAGAAGTTTCGAAGTTCTCCAGCGGGTTGGGCAGCATCGAATAGAGCCCGTCATTGTTGTGGATGAGTTCGTTCTAGAAAAGATGAAAAGCGAAGGAAACCCGTTTTGCCGCCGTTACAAGATTTACAGCATTAAGCGTCCAAACGTTGTCTACGACCGGTATTTTCGAAGTGCCAGCCGAGCAGCGCTTGATTACTTTTCAATATTCAAAACCGCCAACCTAATAACAAGCATTGCAGGCACCGAACATGTAGACCTCATTGTTTCTCACCATGAAAAAACAGATTTCTTGCTTGAAGCCTATTTCGCCGCAAAAAAACTTCGCGTTCCATGGACCTGCGTTTTTCAGCTTCCGCTTTTTCCGCCTTATGTATCCAGCGTTTGGCGACCAGTTAGAGGCGCGCGCAAAATCTATATGTATGCTCTTTACGCTAGGCTGTACGCTCTTGTTTCTCAAGCCTTAGCGTCAACTGTGCCTTTTGCTGTCAGCCCTTCGATAGAGCTTGAAACCAAAAGGTACCTGGGCAAAAGCAGCAAAATGCTTGTTTTGCGTCCTGGCGTGGGTGTGGATAACGAGAAAATGCAGCGGGTTTCCGCTGCGCATGAACCGGTAGATGTCTTTTTCTTTTCACGGCTTGCTCCCGAAAAGGGAATATACGATTTGCCCCAAATTGCTGCGGAGATGGCGAAGGTTAAGCCAGACTTGAAGTTCTTGTTCGGCGGCCGATTCGGCGCTGTTTTGTTTCGGGATAATTTTGAAGGTTTAGTTGCGAAGAATCAGCTTGGCGACCGCTTAGTGTATAAGGGGTTTCTTAGGCAGAAAGAACTGTACGCACTTGTGAAGGCAGCCAAAGTCCTGGTTTATCCCAGCAGGCACGACGCGTTTCCTTTGGTTATTCTCGAAACCTTAGCGTGTGGCACACCCGTCGTAGCCTACGACATCCCAGCTGTAGGGACCAATTTTCCAGCAGACATCGTTAAACCAGTTCCCGTCGGAAACACCAAACAAATGGCTGCGGAAGCATTAAAAATCGTTAACAATCAGGACCTTCGAGAGAAGATTTCCCAAAAAGCTACGGCTTTCACGGCTCAATATTCGTGGGAGAACGTTGCTGTCGCAGAAGTTGAAGCATACAACAGGCTATTTGCCAAATTCAATAATCCGACCGAGCCAGTTTAAAGCAGCATCGCCGCTAAAACTCGGTTTAACTCATCTCTGTTTTTGACTCCGCGAAAGATGGCTTTTCCGCTTGTGTAGAGTCGAAAAGAGAAGCCTTCGAATGCTAACTCAAAAATTATTCCTGCGATCTTGTTGTTTACTGTGGCTTTCTTTAAGATATTGGCGATAACTTCATCCTTCTTCTCGTACTTGAAAAAAACGATGACGTCTTTCTCCGCTCCGCAAGTTCCTTCCACCCGTGCCACGTAGTCTTCAAGGGTTGGCATTAAAGTTGCTCAATCTCCTTTAAAACCTCAACAAAGCGGTCAACTTCTTCGGGTGTGTTGTAAATGTAAAAGCTCGCCCTCGCAGAGGAATGAAGTTTCAGGACCTCTTGGTGCAGGGGTTGCGCACAATGGTAGCCGCTTCTGATCATTATGCCATAGTTATCGCAGATAAGGGCAACGTCGTGCGACGATAAGCCTTCAACGCTGAAGGATATTATGCCACATCTTTTGGATAGGTCGCTAGTACCGTGGATTGTGATTTTGTTGCATTCATGCATGCGTTCAAAGGCGTGCCGGGTTAACTCTTTCTCGTGGCTTTGAACATTATTCATGCCTACAGCTTGAAGGTACTTCACGGCTTCGCTTAACCCAATGGCACCACAGATATTCGGAGTGCCTGCTTCAAACTTCCATGGCGGGTCATTCAACGTTATGCTGCAGCCACGACCTTCGCTGAATTCCACTTCCTTGATCATTTCGCCTCCACCTTGGAACGGCGGCATCCCTTCAAGCAAAGCCTTCTTGCCGTAAAACACGCCTATCCCTGTGGGTCCGAGCATTTTGTGTCCTGAAAAGGCAAGAAAATCCGCATCTAAATCTTGGACGTCAACAATTAAATGTGGCACTGACTGGGCGCCGTCCACGAGCATTAAGGAGCCGTTGTCATGGGCAGCCTTCGTGACGCGTTTAACATCGTTAATTACTCCTGTGACGTTTGAAACGTGGCTTAAGCAGGCAATCTTCGTTTTTTTGGAGAATTTGCCTTCGAAATCTTCATAATCCAGGGTGCCGTCGGCTTTCACGTTGGCGTATTTGATGGTGAACCCTCTAAGTTTAGCGGTGATTTCCCAGGGCACGATGTTGCTGTGGTGTTCCATCAAGGAAACCAGTACCTCGTCGCCTTTGCACAGGTTGCTTAGTCCCCAGGAGTACGCGACCAAGTTGATGGCTTCGGTTGTGCCTCTGACAAAAACGACCTCTGAGGGTTCTTTGGCGTTTATGAACTTCGAGATTTTTTCCCGTGACTTTTCGTAAAGGTCAGTGGCTTCTAAAGATAGAGTGTGGACTGCACGGTGAATGTTGCCATTGTGGTTTTCATAAAAGTTGGCTTCAGCCTCAATTATCTGGCGGGGTTTCTGAGTTGTTGCAGCATTATCAAAATAAATCAAAGGATAATTGTTAATCTTGCGCTTCAGTATCGGGAAATCCTGGCGAATCGCTTGTATGTCCACGATTATTTCTCTGCCTTTTCTTCTGTCTTAAGCCTCTTGGACAGTAGCTTTGCCAGTTCTTCTTCTTCCAGTGCCTGTTTTTCTTCAAAAGTGTTTTCCGCAGGCATCCAATTGGGGATCGCGACGTCTCTCTGCTTGAAGTACTGTCGTATCGCACGTTTCAAAGCGCCAACGGCGAGTACTCCGCAATGGAATTTGACGCTGGGTAAGCCGCCGATTTCCTCCGTGACCTTCTTCCAAGTTACGTCTTGCCACGCTTGCTCAAGGCTTAAGCACTTAATCATTTCCGTGACAATACTGGATGTGGCGATATTTGCGGCGCAGCCGTAGCTTTCGAAGCTTGCCTTCTCTATGATGTCTTTGTCGGTTATTTTTAGGTAGAACGTTATCATGTCTCCGCAAGCTGGGTTCCCAGCCACTGCCACGACTGTAGCATCATCCATTTTTCCAAGGTTCTTAGGGTTCCTGAATAAATCCATAACTTTAGGGTTGTAAGGTAAAGGTATACGCGACATTTAATCAACTCCTGTTGAGCCAACTATTCCCCGAATACGGTTAACTGATGGAGGCAAGACGCTTAAAACGTAATCTATATCCTGTTCTGATTGGTAACGTGTGGTTTTCATGAGAATACTGCCATGCGCTTCACTGAACCTGCGTCCGATAGCAACGAGAACATGGCTTGGCTGAAGCAGTCTTCGACTGCAGGCGCTGCCGCTAGAAACGTAAACACCTTTTAAGCTTAGCTCGATAGTTAATGCTTCGCCCTCAGCTCGCAGAATGCTGATGTTAGCATTGTCTGGCGATCGCTTTTCACCTTTGGGACCATTAAAGCGTAGGTCATCGAGTTCTGCGAATATACCGTCAACAAGTCTATCGCGGAGAGTACGCATCTTTGCGACGTTTGCTTCGAAGTTTTGGGTTGCCAACTCACAAGCTTTAGTAAAGCCGACGATTAAGGGGGTGTTTTCGACTCCTGGCCAAAGTTTCTGTGTGCCTATTTGCCCTTCAAGAATGCGCTCCATGTTTATTCCATCTCGAAGGTACATTGCTCCCATTCCGCGTGGACCCAAAATTTTGTAGCTGCTGAATGTTGCTAAGTCAACGTTTAGGTTTTGTACATTAATAGGTATTCTGCCGTAGGCGTCGGAGGCGTCTGTGTGAAAGAGGGTTTCATGGTTTTTGGCTTTAACAATGTCAACTGCTTCCTTAATCGGTTGCACCGTTCCAATCTCGTTGTTTACGGCTGAAACGCTTACGATAACGGTTTCGTTGTCAACTGCTTCTTTGAGCTTCTCGAGGTTTATGAAGCCGTCAGTGTTAACTGGAATCTTCTGCATTGTGAATCCGAACTTTTGCATCATTTCAGCAACCTGCAACACATTGATTGGTTCAATTTCGGAGATGACAATTTTTTTGCCCATGCTTTTTCGTGCAAAACATGAACCCATTATCGCAAGGTTGTTTGCTTCTGTTTCGCCTGGGGTGAATGTAATGTCTTCAAGGTTTTTCGCGCCTATTGACTTGCTGATTGTCTGGAAAGAGTTCATTATGACTTCAAAGGCTTCCCAGCCTGGCTTGTGGGTAAGCGTCGGGTTACCGTAGGCTTTCTTGTTAAAGTAAGGCAACATTTCGTCAATGATTTCTTGAGGAACAATGCTAGAGTTCTCGTTGTCCAAGTAGACCTCGTGGGTTATGCCTTCATGTAATTTTAGAAGTTCCTTCACGTTTTCAACCATATAATATCCTTCCTGCCAATGGGGATTAGATAACTCGTCATTTTTAATATCTTAATCAAATAGAAAAATGTAGCTGAAAATTAACGCGAAACGCCGCTAACACTATTAAACTAGCAAATTCAATATGCTGTTTGAATGGCGAGTTCATGTTGAAGATTGCTGAGTTGCCTGTTCCAGACCAAGTAAAAGAAATCCTGCAGAACATGGGAATTGTAGAGCTTTTCCCGCCTCAGGAAGACACCATACGGGCAGGTGTGTTGGAAGGCCAAAATATCGTGTTAGCCAGCCCCACAGCGTCTGGGAAAACGTTGATTGCTGAACTCTGCTCGCTCAAACATGTGTTGGAAAAAAACGGCAAAGTAGTTTATCTCTCGCCGCTTCGAGCTCTGGCAAGCGAAAAATTCGAAGAATTCAGAAAATACACTTCCATCCGTAAACAGGACGGAAGAAAAGTTTCTGTTGGCATCAGTACAGGTGACTTTGATACTGCTGACAACTGGCTCGAACGTTACGACATAATCGTCACAACCAACGAGAAGGCTGATTCTCTTCTGCGGCACCGGGCCAAATGGATGAATGAAATCTCGCTTGTGGTAGCCGACGAAGTTCACCTTCTCAATGATGCAGGGCGTGGTCCCACTCTTGAAATTGTTTTGGCCAGGCTGCTGCAGGTTAATCCTGACATTCAAATCTTAGCGCTGAGCGCCACAATAAACAACGTTGACGAAATAGCGGGCTGGTTAAACGCCAAGTACATTGTCACCGAATGGCGTCCAGTCAGCCTAAAGGAAGGCGTGCTTCTGCATGATGAAATCCAATTCAAGGACGGCGACGCAAAAAGAATTGAGCGGAAAACACGGTACCCGACAATAAACCTCGTTCTAAACACTCTGAAGACTGGCGGTCAAGCCTTGGTTTTTGCTTCAACACGAAAAAACGCGGTTTCAGCCGCCAAAACCATTTCTCAGCACACAGGCGAAGTCTTATCCAAACCCATGAAGAGGTCGCTTGAGCATGAGGCTGAAAAAATCCTCTCCGCTGGCGAGCGAACTCAAATTAGCGACACCTTGGCTGAGCTTGTTCGATGCGGAACTGCTTTTCACCATGCAGGGTTGGCAGGTGCTCACCGCAAGCTCATTGAAGATTCGTTCAAGGAAGGCAAGATCAAAGTTTTGACGGCAACCCCGACTTTGGCTTTCGGCGTTAATCTCCCAGCAAGGACAGTTATTATTCAAGATTACAGGCGTTTTGAGCCGGGCTATGGCAACTACCCCATTAGCGTGTTAGAGTACAAGCAGATGGCAGGAAGGGCAGGCCGACCAAAATACGACAAGGTAGGCGAATCCATTCTTCTCGCCAAAACTTCGGATGAAGCCGACTACTTGATGGAAGGCTACGTTTTGGCTAAACCAGAGCGGATTTGGTCCAGGCTGGCAGTTGAAAAAATCATGCGTGGACATGTGTTGTCAACTGTTGCATCGGATTTTGCTCATACGGAAAACGGGATTTACGAGTTCTTCGGAAAAACATTTTACGCTTACCAGTACGACGTTAAATCTATCAAGAGTATTATCGGTAAAATCTTAAAGTATCTCTACGAAGAGGAAATGATCGGCGTAAACGGAGACGAAATCTACGCTACAATGTTCGGCAAACGAGTAAGTGAACTCTATATCGACCCCTTGTCGGGCGTTGTTATCCGTGAAGCCCTCAAAAACAAGCCCAAGGAACCAACAGATTTTGGTCTGCTGCATTTGATTTCTCACATGCCTGACATGGGGCCAGTCATGCGGCCCTACGCACGGGAAGTTGACCCGCTTGCGCTTGCTTTAGAGAAGCATCGCGATGAACTTTTTATTGATGTACCAAATGAGTGGGAGGACCGTTTTGGCTTTGAAGAGTTTCTTGGCGAAATCAAAACTGCTCTTGTGATGAAGAGTTGGGTTGAAGAGGTAAGCGAGGAAAACCTGATCCAGCAATTTAACGTGCAGCCAGGCGACCTGTACCGCACGATTGAAAACGCGAAGTGGCTTCTTCACGCAACGGACGAACTAGCAGGGTTGTTTGGATACAAAGAGGTTCGCCCCTTAACCAGCGAGTTGGTCGAACGGGTTTCTAAAGGCATAAAGAAAGAACTCCTGCCCCTCGTTCGGCTCGAGGGCGTCGGCAGAGTCCGCGGACGCATAATGTTCGACGCAGGCTACCGAACCATCGAAGACATAAAACATGCTTCTGTGGAGGAATTAACTAATCTGCCGCTGATGGGTCCAAGACTTGCCAAAAAAATTAAGGAACAGGTCGGCGGCTTCGTGAAAAAGGACACTTGGGAAAAACTCAGCAGCGAGCAGGATTTTAAGCAGCGAGCGCTGTCTGAATTTTAACTTTAGCTTTTCGCGAACTTTTCCGCTTGCTCAACTGAAGTGCCCAAGTAGTTTTTCGGGTTCAATGCCTCTTCGATTTCCGCTTCTGAAAGTTTCCCGCTTACGAATTTATCTTGCAGCAGGACCCGTTTGAAGTCTTTTTTCTCTGCTGTGCTTTGAATCGCTAGTTTACGCAGCAACTCATGGGCTTCTTGCCTGTTCACGCCTTTCTTTGTCAACGCCATCATTACCGCTTCGGACATAGCACGACCTTGAGTTAAATTTAGATTCTGCAGCATCCGCTGCTGGTCAACTCGCAAGTTCGCGATAACATCACACATCAAGCTAAGAATGTAGTCGAGGAGAATGTTTGATTCTGGAAAAATAAACCTTTCAGCAGACGACTGCGTTAAGTCTCTTTCATGCCAAGTTACCATGTTCTCCAACGATGGCGCAGTGAGGCTTCGGACGATTCGTGCCAAACCGCAAATGCGTTCGCATGTTTCTGGGTTCTGCTTGTGAGGCATAGTGGAGCTGCCGACCTGCTTGCTAGCTTCAAACGCCTCTGAAAGCTCGCCGATTTCTGGTCTCTGCAGTTCGCGGATTTCAGTTGCAAAATTCTCAAGCGAAGAAGCAACCATGGCGTAAATACATACTAGTTCAGCGTACCGGTCTCTTTGGACAATTTGGGTTGAAATCTCGGCGGGGCGAAGACTTACCTGTTTCATGACCAGGTCCTGAATTTGCTCTGCATGTTCGCCTAACCCAGCTTGGGTGCCGACTGCGCCGCTTATTTTGCCAATTAAAACCCGCTTTTTGCACTCGTTTAAGCGTTCAATGTGCCTGTTGACTTCGTAGCCCCAAACCGCAAACTTGAAACCCAGAGTAATCGGCAAAGCATGTTGCCCATGGGTTCTACCAATCATTACTGTTTCTTTGTGCTGACCGGCCTGCATTTGCAGAGTCCCCTTCAAATCCAAAAGCTTCTTCTCGATAAGAGCCATTGCGTCTTTCAGCTGTAACGCATTGGCCGTGTCAACTACATCGTAGCTTGTTGCTCCCAAATGCACATATGCACCGCTTGACCCGCAAACCTCGGCGAGCGCTCGGACAAGCGAGGCGACGTCATGCTTTATTTCTTTTTCAATGGCCTTCACGCGGTCGACTTTAACGTATTTTGTGGAAGCCATTGTTGCGATTTTTTCCGCGTCTTTCTTTGGAATGTTGCCTACTTCAGCGTGTGCTAAAGCTAGAGCGGCTTCGACCTGAAGCAGCTTCTGGATACGGTTTTCTTCCTGGAAAATTTTCAGCATTTCTGCAGTGCCGTAGCGGCCAGTATCTATCGGTAGGATTGGCAAGTTAGTGTTCCCTCAGGTTGAAGGATATGCCAGATTAAAGATTAATGTTTTGTCAAGTTAAAGAGCTGTTTGATGGGCCTTCCACTTTGTGCCACCGTTCAGATATACAAGAAAGGTGGAATGTGTTCCCGCCGCTGGCCGTTAATGGTTTGCTCCGAATGGGGGCATCTTGGAGTTGGTTCTCTACTTCCACTTTGTCAATATCTCTTCACGTCGGAAGGTAGCTATACTGAAGTAGAATAAAGCCAAGTCAACAAATAAAATGGCAACGGAAATAATCAAGAGGTTCTCTGGGTTTAGTGTTATCACGCCTATCTCGCCCGCAAGGTAAATGACCATGAACGGAATGAACATAATGCCCCCAACCGAGTTGGCAGACCGGACATCACTCACTCTTGATGAGGCGATGATGCTCAATTCTATGCTCAATACTGCCGCAATTGGCACAAGCAGAAATATGACCGCGATGCTCCAGCTAGGATATAAAATGTAACCGAGCTCGCTATAGGTTAATCTGTCCATGAGCACCATGAAGATTGATAACCCAGACCACGATGCCAAGGCAGGAGGAATGAATGCCGCGATGCTCTTTCCTAGAAGGATCTCCCCGTCAGTCGTAGGCGTAGCAAGAAGTGGCTCAAGACTCTTTTCAACCTTTTCGCCTACTATGGCATATGAGGCAATCGCGCTGGGAAGCGTAGCTGCTGCAATCACGAAAAAGAAAGCGAATGCGTTCAGCAATCCTGGAAGAAAGGCAGCTGGTATTCCTCCAGACTTGCTTTGTGCGTACAAGATGACTAGCGGAAAAAGAACGTCGAGAAGCAGAGGGAAAAATATAGTTCCAAGGATGATACTTCTCTTTCTCTTGAATATCTTGAGTTCTTTTGTTGCAATAATCCATGATGAGCTCAGGTTCATTCTTGCTCCCTCACAAGTTTCAAGTAAGCATCTTCAAGACTGCTGGTGGATACAAAAACAGTTTGAATGTTGCCTCCTGCCTCAACGATTGCTCGGATAATGGCGGGGTTTTCCTTGAATGGATTTGCAAGCTCAATAGTCAGTTTGCTGTCGTCGCGAGATACGTTTCCAAGGGATAGTTTCTTCACAGAATTTAATATTGAATCGTTTATTTGCTCTAACTGAATCACAGTTCTTCTAGCACCAACCGAACGCTCAAGTTCTTCGGGGGTGCCAATCGCCATCAGCCTTGTATTGAGTATGCCAATTCTGTCACAGATTCTTTGTGCCTCATCAAGATTGTGCGTGTTAAGAAAGATTGTCTTCTTCTCTTTTTTCAACTCAAGAATAAATTCCCTCACTGTCTTCGCCGATTCCGGGGTCCAAGTTTGCTGTCGGCTCATCCATAAACAGAATTTCAGGGTCGTGAATGAGAGACCGCGCGATTGCGAGCTTTTGCTTCATTCCCTTGGAAAATGTTCCGGCCATCATGTCCCTCTTCTCCCACAGCCCCAGCATTACGAGAAAGCGCTTGATGTTTTCCTTTCTCTTAGATTCTGTGCATTTGTATAACTTCCCGTAAAAGTCCAGATTTTCAAACGCTGTTAGACCTTCGTAGAGGCCTACGTTGTCTGGGACTAATCCAATAATTTTCCTTATTTTTAATGCGTCCTTCTCGTTCCCCACATCGTAATCTGCAACTCTCGCCGCGCCGCTTGTCTTCGAAATCAAGCAGCACAGCATCCTTACTGTCGTCGTCTTTCCAGCACCATTGGGTCCGAGGAAACCGAAAATCTCGCCGTCATTAACGTGCAAAGTGAGACTTTCCACGGCAGTGAGGTCGCCAAATTTTCTGGTCAGGTTTTCAGTTTCAATCATTTGTTCTTGCCTGAAGGGCTGTTTCTGGCAATGTTTAGTATCTCCTTCTGAATAACCCCGTATATAAGTCTGAATCTTAAAACGTGCCACACTTTATCTTTTTACCTGATTTCCAATTAAGTTGGGCAGAAAATTAATATTATACGGTTGCCTATGGACTTTGGAAACGTTGGTATAAATTATGAGTTTTGGAACTTCTAAAGCGTTCGGCGGCATTCAGGAAGCGTTCATCTTAGCCTTAATGCTTGTGTCTGTTTTTGCGGTTTTGTACATTAATATGAGTATCATGTTCAAGGTAAGCATTGTAGCTATTGTGTTCTCAATGATTTTCTTGATGACAATTGCCTCTCAAATTCTGCGGGAACAAAAAGAGACACGCAAGCAACAGCAAGCCTAAACTTTTCAAGTTTTTCACTTTCAGTGCCCCCTTCCCTCTGCCCAAATGTCGTTTGGACGATGCTTTAAAAAGGGTTTAACGCCGTAGTGCCGTCCATGAACAGGAGTGCAAAAGTGGAATGATGCAGAATTTAATGACGAAGCCTGCCATGGCGCAACCGCTGCTTTCTTTAAACATGCCCAGTGTAGATGAGCTTTTTCCAGGGTTTGCTCCAGGCGACTTCGCGGTCCTTTACGGGTCACCGTCAGTTATTTCGTTGACTTCTCTACTTTGCATCCGAGCGCAGCTGCCAGCGCAGCTTGGCGGCTTAGGAAGCAACGTTGTCTTTGTCGACGGCGGAAACACGTTTAGGCTGTACAAAATTGCCCGTTTAGCTCAGCTTCATCAGCTTGACCCACGGGAAGTGCTTGGACGCATCTTTATTTCACGAGCATTCACCGCTTACCAGCTGACTTCCCTTATACTTGATAAACTTGAAGAAACCGTGAAAAAATACGATGCTAAACTCGTAGTGATTTCCGACATAGCGGGATTCTTCTTAGACAACGACGTCGCTCATGAAGAAGCGCAGAGGATTTACAGCCAAATCGTCAGTTACCTTTCAAGCTTTGCTCGAAAACACCGAATAGTCGTTGTTGCAACTTACCTCCCCTTCTCTGACAGCCGAAGAAACACTTTGCTTCAAGAAATAACCTGCGCCAGAGCAAATACCGTTCTATCTTTCAGCAAAACCACATACACGCGGGAAGTAACCCTGGAGAAACACCCGTCCTTTGTCTTAGGCACCGCTGAGCTTCCATCCGAAAATTTAACATTAACCGACTTCATGGGTGCTTGACAGCCGCCGGTACAAAACCAAGGTTTCAGGCTTGCAGATTTGGGTGGCGATTAGCTGTTAAGGCTATTAAACATGTCTTGAGTGGCCGACTCCGGCAGTTTGAGTTCTAACTTTATAACTTGAGAGCACAAAAAATTGTAGAATTCGTTAGACATCTCCATTCTGGTTCTTGCTTCTTTCGGCTTCATCAGTTTCTCACTTTTTCTTGTGTCCTATTGAGTTTAAGAATTTTATCCTCAAGAACTGTCAGTTTGCTACATAGGCTTTCTTGTCGCTTCAGCGTTGGCTTAATTTTGTCAGCGTTCAAATACTGCTTTTGCATATTGGGATGGGAGGCATGGAAATGGCTTCATGGATGGAGTACTTCGTTTGGACCATGTTCAGGCTAGCGAGGAAGCTGCGGCTAATGAGAATCCTCCGTTTCGGGACTTCAACCCATATGTTTCTAGATTATTTCAAGGGATTCGAAAAAAATCAGGCTGTGCGCGGCATTTTCGGCGATGCAACAGACGAGGTACTGAAGAACCTGAAAATCCAATTTACCTGGTTCGGGTACATGGGCGTCGACGACAACGACGGGCACTTAATGGTTAACAAAACTTACTTGAACAAGGGCGATAAAACCGACATTTATCTGGATGTGGTCCATGAACTGTGCCATGTTAAGCAGCATCTGGAGGGGAAAGAACTGTTTAAGCTTGGATACGATTACGTGGACAGACCCACTGAAGTAGAAGCTTACCGATACACGGTGAAAGAGGCTCGGCGGCTGGGACTAAGCGACAAGAGAATTCTCAGTTACTTGCAGACTGAGTGGATGAGCAAAGAAGATTTGGAGCGGCTTGTCAAGAATATAGGAATCGACCTTAATATTGCCAAGAGTTAGCGGAAACAGTAATGGCTTATTAAGGAAAAACTGAAAACCATTCTTCTTTGTGAATGTTTTGAAAAAGGTTTATTGCGAGAATAGTTTCTCGTAGGGTCTTTTTGAAACTGGTAGTATCTTCTTGAATTTACGCGACATGATTTCTTTTGGGTCAGCTCCGAAGTGGCTGCAGTACTCTTTGACGAGAGCTTCAATCGTTTTGAGGTCCCGTTTTCCCGCATCCAATGTTTTGGTTCCGTTGACTGGTTCCAGAATTTCGCCGCGTTCATAGATGACTCCGCCATGCATTCCTGTTCCGACAAATTTAGCTTTGCATTTTTCGCCTTCTTTGAGGTTCAGTCCGAGAATGACCATTACTCCGCCCGCCATGTACTCCGCTAAGAAATCGCCTGCCGTTTGTCCGACGACGATTTGTGGAATTTTGCGTCGGAACTCTTTCATGTGTATGCCGACTCTGTAGCCTACGTAGTCTCTGACAAAGATTTTTCCTCCCCTCATTGAATTTCCCGTTACGTCTCCAGCGTGTCCATGTATGATGATTTGCCCCTCGTTCATCGTGTTGCCTGAACCATCCTGCGCGTTGCCGTGAATCACCAGTTTGGGTCCGTTCATGAATGCGCCGAGGTCGTTTCCCGGGGTTCCGTAAACGTCGATTTGGATGTTTGTGTCAAGGTCGGTGCCGATGTACCGTTGTCCGCAGACGTTGTGTATCTCTATTCTTTCCACACCTATGCAGATTGCCTGTCTAAGCAGGGCGTTTAACTCCCTGTAGTAGAGCCCTTCAGCGTTGATTTTTAGCACGCTGTCCTCTTGTTTCGTGTATTGAAGGTATTTTGCGTCGATTTCCACTTTGTTTTTTTGTTCAAGCATGTATTTATTCTCCAGCCATTTTTACGCCCAATATCCTCAGTTCAGTACGGCTTAACCCGACGCCTCTTAGCGCAAGTCGGTTGCCTCGTAAGCTTTCGATGGCGTTAATTCCCATGCCGCCCATCATGTCTTTAATCTCAACGCTCCAGCTGTTAAGCAGATTAACGAGCCGTTTGGAGGCAATGTCGGGGTTTATACGTTTACTAATCCATGGGTCACTTGTAGCGATACCCCATGGGCACTTGCCCGTATGGCAGCGTTGACAAACGGTGCAACCCATAGCTATCAAAGCAGCAGTGGCAATGTACACTGCGTCAGCGCCAAGAGCTATGGCTTTGAACACGTCGGCGCTGCTTCTGAAACCACCTGCTGCCACCACGGATGCCTGATTACGGATGCCTTCTTCGCGAAGCCGCTGGTCGACTTGTGCAATTGCCAACTCTATAGGTATGCCCACGTTGTCCCTGATTACTTTGGGTGCTGCGCCAGTTGCGCCTCTCACACCATCAAGAGCGATGACGTCCGCTCCAGCGCGAACCATGCCGCTGGCGATTGCTGCTGAATTGTGAACTGCGGCGATTTTGACTGAAATAGGCTTAGTGTAGTTTGTTGCTTCTTTAAGTGCGTAGATCAACTGGCGTAGGTCCTCGATTGAGTAGATGTCGTGTTGAGGGTAAGGCGAAAGTGCATCTGTTCCTGTTGGTATCATGCGTGTTCTAGCTACGTGCTCGGTTACTTTTTCGCCTGGCAAATGTCCGCCTATGCCTGGTTTTGCGCCTTGACCGATCTTGATTTCCACGGCTGCGCCAGCGTTGAGGTATTTGGGGTGGACTCCAAACCTTCCCGATGCCACTTGGACGATGGCGTGAGCGCCGTACTTGTAGAGACTCTGGTCTAAGCCGCCTTCTCCTGTGTTAAAGTAGGTGCCGCATTCAGTAGCCGCCCTCGCGAGGGATTCATGCACGTTTAAGCTTATGGCGCCGTAAGACATGGCTGAGAACATTATCGGAGTGTCGAGGCAAAGCTGCGGAGCAAGCTTGGTCTTCAGGACTGTTTCCCCATTTTCCATTTCCAACTCAACCTTGTCCGGTTTCGCGCCAAGATAGGTCCTGATCTCCATCGGTTCGCGCAACGGGTCAATTGACGGGTTAGTGACTTGGCTAGCGTTGAGCAGCAGGCGGTCCCAGTAAGTGTAATCTGGTTTGTCGCAGCCCATGCCTGTCAAGATTACTGCGCCACTTTCAGCCTGCTTCTTAAGATCCCGTATGGCTTCCAGCGTCCAGTTCGCGTTTTCTCTGTTGGCGTTAGGGTTCTTTCTTACAGTAATTGCATGCGTTGGGCAGAAGGTTACGCAGCGTTGGCAATTAACGCAGTTCTCCTCCTTGCTGCAAACTGTGTCTGTTTCTTCATCGTAGTAGTGGGTGTCGTATGTGCATTGGTTAACGCATACCTTGCAGCGTATGCACCGGTTTTGGTCCCTTTCAACAATGTACTCGGGGATTACGTAAGTTTTCATTGATTTTGTCCTCCCTCTAAAACATCAACCGTTTCAGTTTCACCGTTTTTGAGTCTGCACACGACTGGTTCTCCGCCTCTTGGAGCCCAGAACTTGTCGAGCTGCGGAGAAACCAACCGCATGGCTGATTCTTCTGACGACAGATAGATGTAGTCGCCGTTTGTGCCAGCTACCAACGGTCGAAGCTTGATTCTGTCGGTCAACCCTATCATCTCCCCGTGGTGAGCGACGACAATGCTAAATGGTCCATTCATTAGTAAGCTGCCGTAGGTTTGACGCAGAGTTCTGAGTAGCTGAGCTTTTTGGGGCTCCATCTGGTCGATTTCGTCCCATAGCGGCGCCGCAAGGATTTGGGCTACAAGCTCGATTGGCAGGTTTTGTTTTCGCATGAGCAAGTCTACAGCGTAAGCTAATACTTCGGTGTCTGTTTGCATGGTGCACTTGTAACCGTACATTTCCAGGTAGCGTCGGTTTATGCCGTAGGATGAGAGTTCACCGTTGTGAATTACTGTCCAGTCCAGTATGTTAAATGGGTGCGCCCCTCCCCACCAGCCAGGCGTGTTCGTGGGGAACCTGCTGTGGCATGACCAGAGGTATCCTTGGTAATCTTCAAGGCAGAAGAAGTCTGCTACATCTTCAGGGAAGCCTACACCTTTGAATACACCCATGTCTTTGCCGCTTGAGAAAACAAACGCTTTCCCCGTTTCTGTGTTTATACGCATGACAGTTTCAATTATGTAGTCTTCTTCGGTTTGGTTTTTAGGTCTGATTTTTTTGGGTTGAACGAAGTAACGCCAAACCAGCGGCGGATTATGAACATCAGCTGGTTTTGTCTGCATTTCTTCATCGTAGATCATGTCAAATTTCGAAGCGAGTATACGGTTGGTTTCTTCTTTCGCGTCTTTGCTTAGGTACATTATGTGGAACGCGTAGTAATCTTTGAAGTCTGGGTATATGCCGTAAACCGCGAAGCCGCCGCCTAACCCGTTGCCGCGGTCATGCATGTTCCTAACTGCACGCACGGGATCTTTTGAGCTGAAACGTTTGCGTTCTGTGTTCATCATTCCGAAGATGGCGCAGCCTGAGAAGTCCTTGTCGTCACCGAAAGGATTGATCGTTTTTTGATCTTGCATGTTCATTTTATTGCACCACCTTCATTTTTCTCTGCAGAGTAACTGGCAACGCTGCCCAGCTGAAGTCGTCCGCCAGAAGTTGCAACTTAAATTTTTTCACGTTTACCGCATTCTTCATCAAATAGAACAGTATGCCTGCTCGTTCAATCGAGTTAACAAGAGTCATGCCCAAGATAACATTGTCCTTGAGAACCAACTTTTTGTAAATGTTGTGTTCAGAATCAAGTTTAACAAGGACTTCCAACGCGGGGTCATCTTTAGGATTAGCCAAGCCCACGGAGACAACGGGGATGCCGAAGTACTTGAGGCTGCTCATATTTGTGCCGCCAGCATAGGTGCTTTTTTTGCCCGCCATGTTGCAACCTGCAACCTGACCTTCCAACACCGCAAGAGGCCAAAGAGGCAAAAGACGGTTCTGGTTGAGAACGAAGTCATAAGCTTCAGCTACGTCGCCGCTGGCGTAAACGTCAGGGACACTTGTCTGCATCATACTGTCAACTACGATTCCCCTATTAGTTTTCACGGCTGTTCCCGCAACCAATTCAAGCCGCGGAATGACGCCGATTGCTACAACAACAAGGTCGCAGGGCACTTGGTCACCTTTGGTTAAGACTACTCCGCCGACTACGCTGTCGTTGCCTGGTTTGCCTATGATTTTCTGAACCGACTGTCCGGTAATGATGTCTACGCCTGCTTTTCGAACAACGGCTTCCACAATGTCTGAGCCTTTAGGATCCAAGAGCAGACTTAGAATTTTATCTTGCAATTCAACCATGGTAACCTTTAAGCCACGTTTCACAAGGGCTTCGGCTACGCTTATACCGATGAGTCCTGCGCCTATAACCACTGCTGATTTAGCGTTTATGCTCGCGATTTTAGCTGCAAGGAACTGGGCGTCCTTAAGGGTTGTGAAGGTGAAAACGCCATCTTTGTCTGAGCCTTCCATCTTGGGGACGAATGGTTTGCCGCCAGTTGCAATAAGCAGTTTTTCGTAAGGAATTTTTTCGCCGCTTTCAAGTTGGACGGCTTTTTCCTCAAAGTTTATGGTTGTAACTTTCTTGCCTATGACTGCTTCCACGTTGTTTTCTTTCCAGAAATCCTCGGTTCGGCAATCAACTTTTTTGATGTCTGCTTTGCCGCTGACAAAATCGCTAATCATTGGACGGCTGTAATGAGAGCATGTTTCCTCGGTGATTACAGTTAGAGTTCCAACTGCGTCTACTTCTCTTATGGCTTCGACTGCGCCTATGCCTGCCGCGGAAGCGCCTACAATCACGTACTTTGCCATTTAAGGTTTCACCTCTTTGAAAACCAGTGCTTCGTTGGGACAGTTGGCGACGCATGCCGGCTCGTCGAAGCCTTGGCATAAATCGCACTTGGTGACCACGTGGCCTTCTTTATCCATTATTATGGCGCCGTATGGGCAAACCATTATGCAAGTCCAGCAGCCCATGCATTTCTGTGGGTCATGAGTGACCAAGCCTGTTTTCTGGTCTTTCCGCATCGCGCCTGATAGACAGGCGGTTACGCAGGGGGCGTCTTCGCAGTGTCTGCACTGGATAGCGAATGAGACTGGCTTGTTTCGTTCTACTCTTACTCTGCTTACAGGTTTGGGGCGTTCGCTATTGTAGGCTTTGATTATGTCTTTTGATTTTGAATGTTGGACTGTGCAGTATACTTCGCATAGGCCGCAGCCCATGCAGTTTTCTTGTTTTGCAACTATTCTTTTAGCCATAATTTAAACCTCGAGTTTTCAAGTTTAGCGTGGACAAGTGAGCATGAAAATGTGCAGTTCGACGTCGCTTGTGCATAGGACGCCTTTGGTCGTGGTTGATCGTTTACCACGTTCCATGATTGGTTTGCAGGTGTTTGCCGCCATTTTTACCACTTTATGCAAAGAGTTAGCCCATTTAAATAGCATGTATTCTATATAACTTTGTTGGTAATCATTTATATGATAGTTCACGAACTATGTTATCTAAATGAAACATATATCAGGCGAGTTTTTTGGCTGAAAAAGACTTAGGATATAGAAGAGTCCAATGCACAGGAAGAGGCTCATACATAATATCCCTCCCTAAAGAATGGGTAACAGACCTCGACCTAAAACGAGGCAGCGAAATAGCATTCAACATAGAGCCAGACTCCACACTAATGCTTGTTCCAAGAAAAGTTCAGGAAAGAGAAGGCCGCGGCAACGCAGCTAAACCCAAAGAATACTACGTAAACATTGATCCGAAGGAAACGATTCAATCCACATTAAGAATGATAAAATCATTATACGCGATAGGAGCCGACATAATCAGAGTCCACATTAAGAACCCGCAAGACGCAGCCAAGTACAAGAATGAAATAAAAACCTTAGCAAGAGACAGCTTTCTGGGTTCAGAAATAATCGATGAAACATCAGATGAAATCACGATGCAAATCCTAATAAAACATTCAGAGTTTCCCATTGAAAAAGCCGTCCGAAGAATGGCAATAGTAGCGCTGTCCTCAAACAGAGACGCCATCGCCGCCCTCAAAGACCGAAACACCACTTTGTTTGATGCAGTTATCAACGCACACAACGACGTGAACCGACTGGGATTGTACGTTGTTCGCCAACTCAAATATGGTATAGAGCGAAACCTCTATCGGGAACTCGGTTTCAAAACACCCAAAGAATTCCTTCTCTACCGCATAGCTGTCAACGACGTTGAAAGCATAGCCCAAAATGCAATGAATATCATAAATAGCCTGGGTTCACTTCAAAAATTAATTGACGATGAAACGCTCTTCGTTAAAGATCCCGTGGACGAAGAAATATACAATCAACTCGTAGATTTCAGTTCGCTGGCGCAACAATCATACGATGACGCTATTAAGGCGCTTTTCAAGCGAGATTACAAAGACGCGGAAAAGCTCATTTCAAAACGTGACTCCTTCATCACTCTTGAAAACGAATTAGTGATGCTGATGTCCAGCAAGAAACTAGATCCTAACATCGCTTCAGCGCTGCGCATGATTTTTGATAGTTCAAGACGAATACTGGATTACAGCAGAAACATGGCAGAGCTAACCCTTAACCGAACAGTAGAAGAACAATGCTCAACGCTTGCATACAAATAGAGCTAGGAGAAACACATGGAATCAAAATGCAAAGATGGTGCTCCGGCCGGGATTTGGACCCGGGTCCGCGACTCGAGAGGCCGCTATACTTGGTCCCTTGGGTAGAAGCCTTAGTAGGTTTGACCGGACTATACTACCGGAGCATTCGCAAAAATGTGTTCTCTAAGAAATAAATATGTTTTTATGACTTTGCATTGCAAAAAATTAGGTTTCTTTGGAACGCTATGTTTCCTCGTCAACACGCAAAAAAGTCTTGATTGTTACCATCATTTTGGCCAGCCCTTTCTCTGTTATAGGCGGTTGATAGGGTATTCGCAGAACCTCCCAGCCTTTTGCTTCAAGCAACTCGTCGATTTCATTGTCCCGCTGCTGTTGCTTATCGCTTGAATGTACGGGTGTACCGTCTAAGTAAACGATTTTGCGTTTGTTCATCCAGCAGAAGTCGGGGATAGTTGATTTTAGGATTATTGGTTTCTGGGTTACCATGCCACCGGTTAATCCGGCCTTGCTTAGTTCGTTGAATAACGCGATTTCTGCTTGGCTGACTTTAGGATGCATGTTGGCTTTGTAACTCAAGTTATTTCCCGAAAAGTAGGATTATATGTTATCCTTAATAAATCATATATAGTAAAACGGTCACTTTCTGCACCGGTGTAACCAAAAGCCGGCTTGGCGGATCGCACCTGTTAATCCAAGACGCGAATCAGAATAAGCACCTGTTTTCCCAGGGTTTGACAATCCGCGCCTTGTTCAACCGTGACCCGCCAAGCAATGGGTGTACCTCTTGGATGGCTATTTCTCGCAAGATAACAATTCCTTGCGCCGTATAAATGGACTTGTGGTTGTACAATTGCAACAACAAGCGTGCAAGCTTCGATAGAATTATTTGATTTTCAAAGTTGCAAATGATAGAAATTAGCGTTTGCTTGTTTCAACATCAATTTGCCGTTTGCTTTGTTTCTTCGAAAACTGCTGGCAAAAAGGTTACGTTCTCTTTTTCCGGTGCTTTTCGGTTTACGCGTCGTGGTCTTTTCTGGTCGCCTATCCAGTACATGCTCCAACCCATGAAGAAAATGAAAATTAAGGCTGGAAGAAGTAGAAGCGCAATGGTGTTTTTGCGTTTGCGTTTTTTGATTGGCAAGTTTGCACCTGGCTACCTCTTATGCCGTTGGCAAGATAAGCTTTGATAACTTGTAATAATGATTCAGAATCAACAAATGGGCGAAAAAATGAAAATATTTTTTTTAAGATCAAAACCAAATCATGTGTCAGTTTCCAGTTTGGCGTCTTTAGGGTTTCCGATAGCCTTTGTGATTAGAGGAGATGAAAAAGGAAGGGTTGGACCTTCGTCCGGTAACCATTTGGTTAGCTTTCGGTCTTTTTCTTCACTTCGACAGGTGGATAATCTTTTAGTCTGTCAGCCATTTCGGAAAGTTGTTTGTTAACAAGGTAATTGACTGTTCCTTCTTCGAAAGTTCCGTCCGAGCGCCTTTCTCCTGCTTTCTTTCCCGTGAGAAACTCTATTCCTTCATCTATCGTTTTGACTGAGTAAATGTTGAATTCGCCTGCTTTCACCGCTTCAATAACTTCTTCCTTTAACATCAGGTTCTGCACGTTGCTTTCAGGTATCATGACACCCTGCTGCCCCGTTAATCCTTTCAGTTTGCAGACTTCGAAGAAACCTTCGATTTTTTCATTTACTCCGCCGATGGCTTGAACTTCACCCTTCTGGTTAACTGAGCCGGTGACTGCTACATTCTGCTTTATCGGTAGCCCAGAGAGCGCTGATAGAATCGAGTATAGTTCAGTGCTTGATGCGCTGTCGCCTTCGACTCCTTCGTAGTTTTGTTCAAATACTAATCTTGCTGAGAGGCTCAACGGCTTATCTCTGATGTATTTGTCGTTTAAGTATCCGCTGAGAATCAAAACGCCTTTTGTGTGTATGGGTCCACCCATCTTGGCTTCTCTTTCAATGTCCATGACTCCCTCTCTGCCTAAGCCTATGCTTGCTGTTACGCGCGAAGGGTTTCCGAAGGCGAAATCGCCCATTCCCATAACGGATAAGCCGTTAACTTGCCCCACCTTTTCTTGAGCAGTGTCTATTAGGAAGAATCCGCGTTTTATCATTTCCTGGATTTTTTCTTGGATGAGTTTTGAACGGTAGACTTTTTCTTCTATCGCTTTCTTTATCTGGTCTCCCGTTATGAAATCGGAATTGTTTTGAGTAGCGTAAAAATTTGCTTCCCTAATTATGTCAGCGACATAGGCAAATTGTGTTGACAATTTGTATTGGTCTTCCACGATTCTTGAGCTGTACTCGACTAGTTTTGCGATGCCTGTTCCATCAAGGTGCTTGAGGCTTTCTTTTTCACAAAGAGTGCATACCCAGGCGGCGTATTGCTTTACTTCGTTTTCTGTTCTATCCATCACTGTGTCGAATTCTGCTTTAATTTTGAAGAGTTCCTTGAAGTCAGGGTCCAACTCGAACATCATTTGGTAGAGGTAGGGGGTTCCGATCAAAATAACTTTAGTTGTCAAAGGAATGGGCTGGGGCTTGAGTGTTTTGACGCTGAGGAATCCGTAGCGTTCTTCAGGCTCTGCTATAGTCATGGTTTCATCTCTAAGGTCTCTTTTGAGTCCGTCGTAAGAGAATGGGTTTTGCAGTAACTCTTCCACGGAGATGATTAGGTATCCACCGTTAGCCTTATGGATTGAACCCGCGCGGATCATGCTAAAGTCGGTTGTTAAAGCGCCGAATTGTGCCTCCTTTTCTGTCTTGCCTAGAAGGTTAGGGTACGTCGGGTTTGTTTCCATGACCACAGGGGCTCCTTTCGTTTCGGAGTTGTCGATAATAACGTTTACTTCGTATTTCTTGAAGGGATCTTCTCTCATCCAAGGCATTTGGAAAGGGAACTGCTCCTGCTGTTCAGCACCTCCGCTTCTTCTGATGAACTGCTGCAGGTTATCCAACACGTCATTCTCCACGGCTTTAAGATAATCTATCACCGCAGCGTTTTCATTGTATTTCTCTCTAAGTCTTTCCACAAGATTACCAATGGAGTACAGGGCAACTTCCTTGTTCAGCTTCTTCAAGGCATCGTGGATCTGCCTTTCCATGTCGATAAGCTGCCGCATCGTGTTCCTAAATTCCGTCTCCAACATTTCCCTTTTGGCTTGCAGTCTTTCCCTCGTTTTTTGAGGCAACGCAAGCATTTCTTCATCGCTGAGTGGTTTACCGTCTAAAACTGGGATAAGTAGCAGCCCGATAGGCGTGGTTTGAATCACGAAGCCTTCGCGTTGAGCCTTCACGTTTAGCTCTTCAATCAGCTGTTTCCTTTTTTCTTCTAACTCTCGGATGGTGTTTTCTCTTCTTGCTGCGTAATCTTCACTTTCAAAAGCTTTAGGAAGCGCAGTTTTAGCGTTTTCAATAAAGTTCTTCATGTCATCTCGAAATTCTTTTCCTTTCCCCGCTGGCAACTGAATCGCTTTGGGCTCATATTGATTTCCAAAATTGTTAACGTAACACCAGTCAGGTGGTACAGGCCTGGTTCTAGCTTGTGCTTCTACGAAGCTTTTAACGGTGGATTTTCTCCCTGTTCCGGGATAACCTGCCACGTACATGTTGAAGCCGTGGTTTTTTATTCCCAGACCAAACCTTAAGGCGCGTACGGCTCTTTCTTGTCCAATGATCTCGTCCAAAGGAGCAAGCTCCTTTGTTGATTCACATCGCATAAGGTTGGGGGGACATATCTTTCTGAGTTTTTCAAGAGGTAACTTGTTTACCACGTCAAAGTCACTTCAATAAACAGTCAAAATCAGTTACAGTTTTAATGACGTTTGCTCGGTAATTAAGTTTCTGTTGTCCTACAATTTCAGGCGCCCAAAATAATTCACAAAAACAAATGATTTTTGCAAACTCGGCGTCTAAAAATAAGTCGGATTTCGGATCAATAAGATGTTTAGTAGAAATTAAGAGGATTTTTATAGAAACCTTTAACTTCTCAGGTCAGCCGAAGCCAAATTCAAGAGTATGAAACCTGCGGCAACTTCAGTCATCCATTAAGAGTCCTCTCAACTTCAATCATCAGCAATGCGTTGTGCAGGTGGATACAGCACTAACATACTCTCAGCCGAGACATCAGACCTAAAGGCAACCAGCCCAAATTTTTTTATTCTTGAGTATTTTGTGTTGAATAAATTTTCTTATGATTTCTTGATTTCTGACTTCCGGATGGAATAGGGTTCCGTAAATGTCTTTACCCTTGTGTTTTATCATTTGAACGCAATTTGGGGATTTCGCCCATATCTCAAAATCAGCAGAAGGCTCAACGCAGATGGTGTGAAGTGAATAAGCTTTCAAGCATCCAGAAACGAGCGGGTTTTCTTGGACAATGTTTACAGGGATCATCCCGATCTCTAAGCACCGTTTCAAGTGCATACCATAAACTACTCCTATTGTTTCCATCCCCGCACATATGCCCAGTACAGGCTTTTCCGTTTTCTTGAGCCACTGAAATTTTTCTGGTTGGGATAAGGTCGCATTGTCCTTAAGCGGGGTTCCAGAGAGGATTATTGCGTCACATGCGGTTAGTTCTTCGCTGCCCACGTCGAGGTAATGTCTAACATCGCACTCGTCTAAGGATTTTACGACTTGAATTATAGGCAAAACAAACTCGTAATAACCCAGTGAATTGTTCTTGCAGTTCATGTCAACAATTAAGATCATTTTTCAACCAGCCGTGCCCTGTTAATCTGGAACACTCCCGAGTTTCCCCTTGCACTAGAGGTATAATCGAGGATTTCGATTTTCTTCTTGAATCGAGGTGCGTCTAAAACCGTGGTCTCGATTTCCCCACCTTCCCCAGAAGGGCTAATGCAGTATTTTTGTTGAAGCTCCAACAAGTTGGCTACTACCGTGGTATCGATTTGTTTTCCCAGCCATTTCTCGTCAAGAGGGTAAGCGAAAACTCCCGAAATGATCACCTTAAAACATCTTTCAAGAAGCTCCTCCAGAAGGGCTTTTTGGTCATGTTTCCAAAGCGGGTTGAAACACCAAAGGTCTAGTTTGTTACATATTCGTTGAACCCGTTCTGCCTGGTAGACCGACTCAACCGCGCCCGTCACCACGCCTTGTATCTTGAATTCCTTCACTGCCGTCACTATTGCTCCTTCTAGGTCCATGAGTTCTTTCTCCTTTTCACCCAAAGTTGTCTTCGCGACACGGGGCAAATCTAAGGCTTCCGCTTGGAGGGCAGTGATGTCGATGTTTGGCGTATGGAACATGTAGCTCTCCTTATTCTCGGACAGCAAAGTTATCAGACAAACAACTTCTTCTCTCTCCTCAGCGTAGTGAAGGGCAAGGGTGGAATCTTTGCCTCCAGAAAATAGAACTCCTAGTCGCATGGCTACCTTAAAAAAGAAAACTGGTTAATATTCCTGTTTGACGCGGTTGCTGCCTAGACTTTTACGTTGCAGATGTTAGGAATAGCCTTGAGCTTCTTTATTATGTCGGGGTTGACTTTTTGGTGAAGCACATACACTGATATGGCGAAGCCGCTGTTTCCTATTTGTCTTGAATAGTTGGCTCTTATGTTTATGTCGTTATCAGCAAGAACTTTGTCGATGTTGGCGAATACGCCTGGGACATCTCGGTGATGAATGAACAGTGTGTGAACTGGTTTTTCCTCAAGCTCGATGCTTTCACCTGCGTTCACGGCATTTAAGAAGTCTCCGCCCAGAAGGAAGCTTGAAACTACACGGGCTATTTCGGTTGATGTTTCCCTTTGTGCTTCAACTGTTGAGGCTCCAAGGTGACTGCTTAGAACCACGTTATCCAGCTCTTTCAGCTTGTTTTTGAATTCGCCGTCTTCAGCTTTGGGTTCATCAGCGTAAACGTCAAGTGCGGCGCCAGCTATTTTTCCCTCTTTCAACGCTTTGTATAGTGCCTTTTCGTTTACGTTGTTGCCTCTTGAAGTGTTAACCAGGTAAGCTGTTGGCTTCATCATCCTGAGTTCTTTTTCGCCGATTACTGTTTCCTTTCCGGCTGGAGTATGAACGCTCAAATAATCTGCTTTTGCAAGAACCTCTTCTTTCGTTACGAATTTTATTCCTGAGTCATAACATGGCTTAATGTCAAAGCCAATGACTTCCATGTCAAAGCCGCGGCGTGCAATTTCAGCTAGTTTTTGCCCGATTCTTCCGCAGCCTAAAATACCCAAAGTTTTGTAAGATAGCTCGTTACCTTTTAGCTTCGCTTTTTTCCATTTACCGCTTTTTAGCGACTGGTGGGCTTGGGGAGTTTTTCTGGAGATGGCAAGCATTAAGCCAATGGTTAATTCTGCCACTGCATTAGTGCTTCCGTAAGGCGCAGATTTTACAACTATCCCGTTTTCTGACGCTGCTGGCACATCAATATTGTCGAAGCCTACTCCTGCTCTTCCGATAATTTTGAGTTTGCCTCTCGTGCCTGCTTCAATAACTTCTCTTGTAACTTTAGTAGCGCTTCGCACAATTAATGCGTCAAAGCCGCCTATGTCAACAACAAGCCTATCCGAGTCTCTTTTCTGGGTATCTGTTTCTATCCCAGCGTTTAGAAGCAGTTGCAATCCTTCTTTTTCTAAACCATCGTTTAATAATACTTTCATTTCAGCCAACTCCCCCTATGCTTAGCAACTTGGTGATTTAAGCTGATTGGCAAACAGCAATATTAAATATTCCCGATAGCTAACGGTTTTGTATTCCCTTTCAGCTTGAGCCTTTATTTTTTCAGGGCGGCGACTTGTTGTTTGCTCATTCGCATTGTGGCAATATTGAACGTTGATACTTCGTGGCAGTATGGACATCGCAGTCGACGCGTGTTTCCACGGTAGAGAGAGATGAAGCTGGCTCCTGGAACCCAGTGATAGTTGAACTGCTTTTTGCATTTTGGGCATGTTAACCTCGAAACAGCATGAGGACCATACCTGGGAAGCAACATAAAAACTGCTATGAAAACTACCGCTGTAACTATAACGTAGATTACGAGAAGATCTACCATGCCTTTTCTGTTTTCAAGATGCAATCGTTTTGCTTATTAATATTTAGCCTTATTTTTTCGTTTTCACAGTCAAGTTTGCGGGGTTTCGTAATTTCTTTAAAAAGAATTGAATGCTAGGGCTTTTTTATGTAGCTTAATGTCTCTTCGATGTTTTGGAAGCCATATTTAACTCCGCTAAACTCCTTCCTCAGAAGTTGCACGTCTTTCTTAACCTCTTCGGGTTTACGCTTACCTTTTATAACGTTAATTATAAGGTCGCACAGGTGTTTTATGTCGCCTTCCCTGAAGCCCCTTCGAGTTACATCTTGGAAGCCGATTCTTAGCCCTGAAGGATCCTCTTTGCTGCTCTGGTCATCGTAGGGCAAGAGGTTCTTGTTGAGAATTATGTTTGCCTCTTCGAGGTCTTGAGCAATCTTGTTGCCGCCGCCGAAACTCCGGATATCAACCGCGATTTGGTGAGATTTAGTGAAGCCTTTTTTCTCAGCGATAACTTTAATCCCATTCTCAAATAGGTATTGCCCAGCAGTCTGAGCGTTTTTCACTATCTGCTTTGCGAGATCCACTCCAAAAAGCTTCATTTCTAAAGATGCAACACCGAGCGCTGGCAACCTGCCAAGGTGGGTGTTCGAAGCGGTAAGTGGGAAAATGGCAAACTGAATTTTCTTCACGGCTTTCTCCAGGCCCGGATTGTTTTGGTTCCCCATTATGACGCCGCCTTGAGGACCAGGAAAAGTTTTGTGAGTTGAAGAAGTGACAAAATCTGCTCCTTCCCGCAACGGATCTTGGAATTGGCCACCAGCAATTAAGCCTAGAACGTGCGATGCGTCGTAGGCCACGTACGCGCCAACTTCGTCACAAACAGCCTTCAACTCTTTAACTGGATGTGGAAACAAGAAGAGGCTTCCGCCGAATGTAACTATGCCGGGTTTGGCGGCACGTATGACGTAGGCTGATTTTTCTGGGTCAATGTTGAATTCGTCTACGTTGTAAACGTGGTTAATATTGTCTAAGCCCAATATGTTGCCTGCTAAACCCGTGTAGTCGTGTGAAATGTGCGCGCCGCAGCTTAGAGGTGTGACAACCATTTTGTTGTTTTTTGAGGCTAACGACAAACCTTTGAAAGTGGCTAGGTTCGCGTGGGTACCGGAAACTAAACGCACATCTGCCCAGTCAGCCTTAAAGAGGCTCTTCATCAGATCTGTCGCGTAATCTTCAATTTGGGACATGTACTTCTGTCCCTGGTAGTAACGCTTTTTGACATGACCCTCTCTGTCGTTGTCTCCTTCCGCGTATCTAGCTGCTAAATCACGCGAAAAGCAGAGCATCTGGTTGACTGCTGGAGACTTCAACCCCTCACTGGCAATCATGTTTATGCATTCTTTTTCGCGGTACTGCTCGTGTTTGCGACTTGCTTCAATCAAGTTTTCGAATAGTTCCGAGAAGTTGTCCATTTTCTTAGCTCTTCCCCACGTTGAATAATCAACCGAATTGCACTTTGGACTATTTAGCCGTTACTGGGATCACTTTGGCCTTCAAAGGTTCATTCTTGCTATAGCACATACATGATAATGTAGAATATTTCTCCTGAAAGGAATGCAAACCACCAGATGTAGAAAAGAGGCGAGGTCAGGACACGGTGATAGCGATTTGGCTTCTTTGTCCCAAGTGCCCAAAAGCCTGTGATAAGCACTAGGATTTCCAATGTCATGACAATAATCGCAACGGGTATGTGAACCACCATGAAGTAAATGTTTAGGAGAGGCGTCATTTGCAGGGTCTCTCCGTTCACTGCTCCGCCGAAAGTTCGATAAAGCATGTAACCTATTGAAACTGAAAGATCCCACACGACAGCTGCAAAGCCTGTAACAGGGTGAAAACGCTTCTTGCTTTTCCCGCTTAAAAATGCGTGGACAAAGAGAAAAGCCACTGGAATCAAGGCGATTGCGACAAATGTGCTTGCAAACGGGGCAGCGGTCACTAGGTATCACCAATGCTTCAATGGGGTACCTTGCGCTTGCTAATTAAGAGTACGGTTTTTTGTTTAAATTTGGCTTGGAGGCTGAGTTATTTTTGCAATGACCACTCCGCCTGACAGGATGCTGTTGTTCAGGAAAGTTATTTCTTTTCCAGAATCCAAGAGAATAACAGTGTAGAATGCGGTAATTTCCTTAACTGTGCCCTGCTCGTTCATGAAGGAAGTTGTCACTCGGTCGCCTACATTGTAATGTAACCTGCTGTCTTTTAGTATTCCATTTTCACGAACAGCCGTTATGATCACTCCACCCGAGGCGATAGCGCTGTTTGGAATGGTGATTTGGCCTATATCTGTTTGTATTCTCATGATAAGAGCGCTCATTTCAACGACTTTTCCAGGGATGTTGTTGACTATCACAGTGTCCCCCACCTTAAACTTGTAGTTCGTGAAAACCAGAAACCCTGACAGAATGCTGCCCACAAAAGTGGATATGACTAAGCCAGCGGTGATTGAGATTATTCCTGCACCTGTTAAAAGGTCCGTTGAGCGAACCCCAATGGTTTCTAAAATTCCAAAAGTAGCGAATAAAAGAGCAATCATTAGCATGACATAGTAGATTATGGTTGAAGCTTGGGTGCCCATTCGCTGAGCCATAAAGGGTCTAAAACGTCGTATGATTCCAATTGCAGCCAACGAAAAACCAACAATTATGATTATACTTACCGCTTCTCCTACTATTTGCGAAAAGCTAACGGGCTTGGGCGCAATGAACTGGTTAAAAATGTAGAGGGCAGCAACCGTCACAAATAGAGTTACGGCTAAGTAAAAGACGAGTCTTTGCAATGACGGAATAACCTTAGCCATCTGATCCTGCATAGCCATAAGTTGCAAGCGCATTTCTATAGTTTTCCCAAAGATTTTCTGTTGGCAGCCCTTCTCCTAGAATTTAAAGAACTTGAAAGTGTTCGAAAATATTATATGCGCTTTGACAGAGTAGTTTAGCCATGTCTGCTCCTAATTGTCCTTGCCTAAAGAAAGATTGCCCTCGCCACAGCAGCTGTCAAGAATGCGTGGATTATCACAAGGCAAAGAACGAACTGCCATTTTGCGCTAGGTAATCTGCCGATGACTAAAGAATCAGACAAAGAAGCCCTAAAGAAGAGGATAAGAATACAGGAGAAGTTCTGGAGTCAAGTTGGTGCTGTGGAACACGTTAACTTGCCCAAGCTGGAAGACGCCATAAAAAAAGAATTCGGCGCCGTTGATACCAGGTTTGTTCAAATGCAGGTTCGGCTGATGCAGTCAGAGGGAAGAATAAGGGTGCAGGACAAGGCGAAGATTTGGATCAAGCAACCAGAGAAAGTTTAAGGGGTACTTCACTTATCGGGAATATTTCTACACACAGCACTACGAGTTAGTATAGATATCACATATAGACGCAATCCAGCTTATGGTAGCCTACTCTGCCTCTCTATTTAAAACTAAACTCCTAAAGGTATGTCGGAGGCAAACGGAAAACCAAGCAAATGCAAGTTTATTTTTTTTCCAGCCAATTCCTTGATTTCATTACCGTTTGCCCCGCTACCTTCAAAGATAGAGCGCCCTCATAGGGACATGCCTCAATGCACCTTGCACATAGCATGCATCTGGACTCTGTCACGTCGCCGCCTTTCTTCTCATACACCTGCGTTGCCTGAGTTGGGCAAACACGTTTGCAAACGCCGCATTTTGTGCATTTCTTCTCATCCTTCTCTAATTTGGTAACTGCTATTTGCTTAAAAGGCGTGTAGCTACTAAACAACGCGGTTATGGCGCCCAACGGACAGATTCTGCAAAAGAACCGCCTGTAAGCCAATGCCAAAGCTGTGATTGCAATCAGGACGGCGATGTTTATTGATGAGATGTAGCCGCCCCGAATCCCTAATGGTCCATAAATGATTTGGGATACGTAAGAGTACTTCATCGAACCGACGGCGCACTCAACTAGCACGCATAATGGACGCATCGGGCAAACTAGGCAGAAAGGTTCATTGAGGAACCCGACGTTGCCTGCCTCAGTTCCTTCGGGACCGCCCGGCGTCGTGCCGGGAATTAGCTGGTGACCAAAAATCTCGTATGAAGCGAAAACAACGCTAAGAATTAAGAAAATAGCTATTATTACCCACCGCGATTGACTAAGCGCCTTGTTGGTCTTCTCTGAAAAACTTAGGTGCTTCAGCCTCGTAGCCTTGCGTACACGCGTTAAAACATCCTGATAGAGGCCAAAGGGGCAAAGCCAACCACAGAAAAACCTTCCTAAAATGATGGCTGCTATAGCAACCAAACCTATTACTATGCCTATCTTCTCAAGACCAGATGTTGAATAGATGACTTGGTAGCCTCTTGCGTAATTCCAAAATGGGAAAATGTAGGCTTGAATTTGCCAGATTGGACAGGTGACGGTTCTCCCGTTAGGGTAATAGCAAGCTAAGACTGGAAGGGAAATGCCGTCGGGGAACTGATTGCCAAACAGGTTGCCTCCTAACAGTAGGCTTCGGGGCGCGATTCCAAGAGGCGCATAGATTGGGACATCGAAGGGACCCAGGATTAACCCCATGAAAAAAGCGAAGACAGCGGCAACTTGGACAAAAAGCCTGAGCGAACTGATGTTCTTGGTTTTGTCTTTGGTCAAATTGTAAATTAGCAGAATTCCTATGACTACTATTGCTACATATATGGGGAGCACAATGTAGCTTGGGTTCTGCCACGTCACAGGCGAGGCCTCCGTGGCCTTCCAGACTCCGAAACCGCTAGGACCTGCCTACCATTGTTAGTCAGTTCCCCCTTCTCCGCCTGTCTTTTGGCGGCAACCTTAACAACGACGGTAGCAGCAACCGTTGCACCCACTGCTACTGTGACGGCGATGGCGACTGAATGTTGCTCATAGAAAGGCAGGTTAGAATTTCCCAAGTCACTCGTGAAGCCAAAGTATATGACTGTCACGTTCCCAGTTAAGCCCGTCACCGTGACGGTTCCGTTATGCGAAACACTCCAGCCGTTGCTGACAAATGTGCGGTTAGAGAAAACAACCCAATTAACGCTGGCTCCCCCGCCCACTCCAACTCCCATGTTTACTGTCTGCTCACCTTCTCCCCGAACGTTGTAACTTATGCGGTCACTGGGGAAACCAAGGATTGACGTTTCATAATTGTAGATGGTTACGTTGCAGTTCTTGGCTGAGAATTCAAGATTGGCAAGTGGCTTCGACCCGTTAATGTACAGGTTCATGAAGAACCAAGCATTGTCCTCAAACGTAGCCTTTGAATAGTTTCCGCCTTCTGCAAAGCTGAAAACGCCGTTGTAGATAGGAACGGTAAATTTGGTTGTCGGGTCAAATGCCGTGGTATTTTGTGCTATGGCGTTTGGACAAATCAACGGCACAACGAGAATTGCGATTATTGATGCAAGTTCAATCGCGAAACCACGCCGATTAATTGCCGCTCGCCCCTCCCCTTACCAAGTAAGAGAATTTATGGGTCTTTGAGCTATAAGGTTTTTCAGTTTCAGCCCAGTTAAATAAATTTTTACGCTTCGGTCGGAACATGTTTAATAGCAAAACGGCTTATTAAGAAAAACATCTGTTGCGACTGCTCAAGTTGGACCGATAAGGCGTGAAATAGCAATGAACCGTAAGGGAGTTAGTTATGATGTTGGGCGAGTGATGGGTTTCAATTGGCGCCGCGATTTTGACCCAAAGATAGTGCGTCGAGAGCTTGAGATTATCAAGAACGATTTGCACTGTAATGCTGTTAGGATTTGCGGATTTGATATTAACCGGTTGATGGTTGCCACAGAAATTGCGTTAGAGCAAGGCTTGGAAGTCTGGCTTTCCCCTGAAATGTGGGATAAAGCTTCAGAGAAAACGCTCAAATACATTAAAAAAGCTGCCGCGGAAGCGGAGAAGCTGCGACAGCGTTGTGCAGAGCAGTTGGTTTTCAGTGTCGGTTCCGAATTGACTCTTTTTATGCGGGGAATTGTAGAAGGGAAAAACTTCGCGGCACGAATAAAAAATCCCAACTTGATTTCTCACTTAAAAGCTGGAGAACACAATAAACCTCTCAACAAATTTCTCTCCAAAACTAATGAGTCCGTAAGAAGAGAGTTTCATGGAAAACTAACCTACGCGTCGCTTGTCTGGGAGGCGGTAGATTGGAAGCTTTTCGATTTTGTAGGCATTGACCATTACAGAATCAATCGAATTGAAGACAAATACGTCGAAATGCTCCAGCCGTCTTTCACGCACGATAAGCCAGTCGTGATAACTGAGTTCGGCTACGGCACTTGTACAGGAGGTCTTGGTTCAGAAGGCTTCTTGAGCTCATCGGGTCTCGGCGGGGATATTATTGACCTCAAGTCGCAGTTCCTACATCAGCTGCCGCTCTTGGGCAGATTAGTTCGGCCTCACACCAAAGGAAATCATGTTCGCGACGAGGCATGGCAAGCATGCAAGCTGGTCGAAAACCTATGTATTCTCGACAATGCAGGCGTTGATGGAGCCTTCGTATTCCAATTCATTTCACAAATCACTCCGTACAGTGATGATCCACTGTATGACCTTGACATGGCGAGCTCCAGCCTTGTAAAATACTACGGCGACGGTAAACACGGCAAAACTTACCCCGATATGCCTTGGGAACCAAAGGAGTCATTTAGAGCCGTAGCAGATTATTACGCCAAGCATTAGCTGCTTAATGCTGCCGTTCGGATAAGTTTGTCTTAGACTTGTTTATTACTTTGAACTTGCAGTTTAAGCTAGGAATAGTTGATGGTTGCGAGAGCTAAAGCTAATATCCGCTTAAAAATCCGATCCGAAGAACAATTGACCACGCTCCTCCAAGCTCTCGATCCCGAATCCAAAGCCACGGTGACAAGACGCGCCAAGGTAAAACTAGAAAAAGACGGTCTGTTTCTCGCGTTGACGGTCGATGCGGAAGATGCGGTTGCGTTGCGGTCGACTTTAAATGCATATTTGAGATGGATCGGAACAGCGATCAATGTTATTGACTTGATTGCCGAAGGCTGACTTAGGCAGTTATTATTTGTATTTTGCTTTGAAAATCAGAATTGCAAGTGCTTGGACGAAAGCTAAAGAATTCGCAAGCATGATTGGTAAGTCGTTGAGGTAGACCCCGTAGACGAACCACAAGAACACGCCGCTGCAGTACAGCGTGAACATTCCTGTTGAGATATCTCTGGTTGATTTGGTTTTCCAGACTTTCATTAACTGTGGAAGAAGTGATATTGTGGTGAAGGCTGCGGCTATTAGACCGATGATTGTTATAACGCCTATCATTCTCTTCCGTTTATAGCTTGCAATTGACCAACATTTAGGTTTCGCCGAAGAAGTAAATTACCTCATGAAACTTGGTGGTTGTTGATGTCTCTATACAGTCACAAATGTTCTTAAAACAACGCGGTTCTCTCAACCTTGAGAATACAACCTGATCCAAAATCTTAGTTTTCGTGCTTAAATGGTGAATCGAAGAATGAGTCGAAGTTTTCAAATCAAAAAGCAGAAGGACAGCGATCCAGCGTTTCTAAACTCTGGGAATAAACCGGTGCCCTCGCCAACAACCAATGAGGCTAGGATAACTCTCAGCGACCAAGGGCTGAATCGAAGGGAATTCTTGAAATTGACAGCTATAACAGCAGGCGGAGGCTTAGCCACACTTTTCTTGTCAAACTCTCTAAAACCTTTGGCTTTTGTGCCCAAAGTGGCGAATCAGCTTCTTGAACAGCCAAGACAAACAAAAATAGGGTTAATGGCTACTGTTGCTGCTTCTGTGTCGTCTCTTTTGGATCCGATGAGCATTCCCAAGTTCGAGAACCAGCTAGTTAGCCCGCCGCCTATTTACCAGCCGAATGTCGTGACGAGCCAGGGCAAAGTGATTCGACACGACTACACTGTGGCCATGGCGAGTTTTAATCAACAAATTCTTCCTCCCTCAATGAATTTGCTTACCCCAGTTTGGGGTTACGCTGGTCCAGCCATTGATGCGATAACTGGTGAGTCTTTAGGTTCTGTTCAGAGCAGCCCTGGACCTACCTTTGAAGCCACAAGAGGAGTTCCAATCCAAGTTGTGTGGCAAAACAACATCACTTCCCCGTACATGTTTGCAGTTGACCCTACAATTCACTGGGCTAACCCAATCAACATCCCCATGTCTATACCACCATTTCCGACATATCCACCAGGCTATCCGAACGCGCAATCTCCCGTTCCCCTCGTCACCCATCTTCATGGCGGTGAAAACCAGTCCTACTCAGACGGAGGCCCAAATCAATGGTTTACATCAGATGGAAAGCATGGTCAAGCATACTACACCGCTGAAAAGACTGGTTCGAACGCCGCAGTATATTATTACCCTAATACTCAGCAACCGACGACCCTGTGGTATCATGATCACGCCTTAGGTGTCACTCGACTGAATGTGATGTCTGGGCTTGCAGGTTTCTATCTGATAAGGGAATCCAATGGAAGTGACAAAGTTGCCGCCATGCTGCCTACAGGAAAATACGAAATGCCGCTTGTGATTCAAGACAGGTCCTTCAACAGTGACGGTTCCTTAAGTTATACCTCTGTTGGCTCCGTAACTGACACCCATCCTTACTGGGTAAACAGTTTCGTGGGCAACGCCATAATGGTAAACGGCAAAGTCTGGCCTAACATGAACGTTGACAGAGGGCAATATCGACTCAGACTCTTAAACGGGTCAAACACGCGATTTTACAGCCTCAGTTTTTCAAATGCCATGACCTTTATCCAGATTGGAAGCGACGGCGGATACCTAAAAGCGCCAGTCCCCATTACCACCTTGTTTTTGGCTCCTGCTGAACGCGCGGATATAATAGTGGACTTCTCCATTCTTGCGCCAGGAGAAAAGGTTACACTTCAAAACACAGCACTTATTTCAACCTCGGCCAGCGAGACACAGACCGTCGGGCAAATAATGCAGTTCACAGCCAACAATGCGCAAGGAACAGTACCTTTTAACATCAATTCAGCGCCAAAACCCTTCAACCCTACGCTTGCGGGATCAAACTTTCCGACCTTACCAAAACCGACAAAGCAGCGGGTCTTGACGCTTTACGAGATCGCTGGATCAAACGGCTTAACAGTTGAAGCTCTACTTGACGGGCAAACTTGGGGTGCCTCAACCTCTGAAACGCCTGAGTTGGGCGCAACCGAGGATTGGGTGATTGTCAATCCAACTATGGATGCCCACCCGATTCACATTCACTTGGTGCAGTTTCAACTTGCCCAGCGTCAATCATTAAACGCTCCAGGTTCTTACGTAGATGAATGGTTAAGCGTCAATGGGCAGCCACCGTTTAATCATCCGACAAGAAATGTTCAGTTGCTTTCATCCTTCATGTTTACCACTGTAAATTATCCTACGCCAGAAGAGCAATGCTGGAAAGACACCATTACGGTGAACTCAGGCGAAGTCTTAACGATTCGAGTGAGATTTGCGCAGCAAGACGGCTCAGGCTTTCCGTTTGACGCAACTGCTGGTCCAGGATACGTTTGGCATTGCCACCTTCTTGAGCATGAAGATAACGAGATGATGCGTCCTTACAAACTGACAGCCCCAAGTTCAGCAGTCGTTCCAATAGCGGTTTCCTCAGCTGTAGCAGGCGCCGCCATTCTATCCGCAGCGTATTACTATCAGCGAAGGAGAAAGAAGAAAGCCGCAGGCGACAAAACAGCCGATCACTCAACTCAATTTTCGAGTAATCAAAAAATAACTTTGCGTGAGGAAATAACGGATGAAAAAGACGATTATTGATTTTCTGAGGATTCTCGTACCTAAATCACAGTTAAGTTTTCCGAGTCAAAAAGGTTTAAATAAACACTGTCTCATTTCGTATATGCTTTCAATGTAAAACGGATGAAAATTTAGCATGTCACAGGAATATCGTTATATACTTCGTATCATGGGTACAGACGTTCCCGGTACCCTTAAGACTTCTTATGCGATTGCTCAAGTAAAGGGTGTAAGCCTTAGCCTCTCAAACGCAATTTTAAAGAAGGCGGAAGTGAATCCTGACCTGCGAGTGGGCTTCCTGACAGAGTCGGATATATCAAAGATTGAGAACGTTATTCGGGAGCCTGCGAAGTACGGCATTCCCACTTGGCTTTTTAACAGGCGAAAAGATACTGACACTGGAAAAGACATGCATCTTCTCAGCGCTGACTTAGTTTTAAGGACAAAGATGGATATTGACGACGCCAAAAACATTAGATCGTGGCGTGGATACCGTCATGCATACGGTCTCAAAGTCCGTGGTCAAAGAACTAAGACCACTGGAAGAGCTGGCAAGGCTTTAGGCGTCAAGAAGAAAACCCTCTTGCAGAAGCCTGGTGCAGGCGCATCTGCCGAAGGAGGCAAATAACAGTGGGGGATCCAAAGAAGCAGCGTAAAAAGTTTGATACGCCCAGGTTTCGCTGGCGCAAAGACATCCTTCAAGAAGAACTCAAACTTTTGGGTCAATATGGCCTACGTAACAAGCATGAACTTTGGCGCTTCAAGACAACCTTGTCTAAGACCAGAGGCATCGCCCGTTCACTCATCAGCAAAACTCCTGAAGAACGAGCAAAAATGGAAAATGAGTTGCTAACAAAACTCAAGAAAGTCGGCATCCTTCAAGAAACTGCTGTTTTGGACAACGTGCTCGACTTAAGTATAGAAGACATTTTGGAGCGTAGGCTTCAAACAATCGTTTTCCGGAAGGGTTTAGCAAGAACAGTTTTCCAGTCACGTCAATTAATCACTCATGGGCACGTAACTGTTGACAATCGCAGGGTAACAATTCCAGGGTACATGGTCGCAAAGTTAGATGAGCCCAAAGTTATCTATTCACCTGAAAGCGCTGTCGCAAACCAAGCCCACCCATTACGAGCCGGTTTATCAGTCGTAGCTAAACAGCCTGAAATTAGGCAACCTAGCAGAGGAAGAAGAGGCGGAAGAGGAGGCGGCAGATTCTGAGCGCCAACAGCAAAAGAAACGAAAAATGGGCCATCGTCCACATCTTCAGCTCGTATAATAATACTTTGATTCACATTACTGACCTTTCAGGTGCAGAAACAATCGCCCGAACGAGCGGAGGTATGTTCGTTAAAGCAGACCGCATGGAATCATCACCTTATGCGGCCATGCGAGCGGCAACCGGCGCGGCTGAAGTAGCCCGAGACAAAGGGATAACAGCAATTCACATAAAAGTTAGAGCTCCCGGCGGTAGTGGACCAAGAACTCCAGGTCCAGGCGCCCAAGCAGCCATACGTGCCTTGGCGAGATTTGGATTCCGTATTGAACGCATTGAAGAAGTTACACCAATTCCTCACGATGGCACCAGAAGGCCTGGCGGCAGAAGAGGAAGAAGAGTCTAAACTCAGTTTCCCTTCTTTATTAACAGAAAAATTGAAATAATGCACCTATATCTCTATTGAACGCAAAACCTCTTACAGTAATCTTATTGGAGTGTCTCAGCACGTGAAAATGGAAATCCTTGAAAAGAACGATAACAATCTCCGCATAATCATCAAGGATGCAGACGTTCCGTTAGTAAACGCTCTGCGCCGTATAGCGCTTGCTGAAGTGCCGACCATGGCAATCGAAGAAGTTGTCATGATTGAGAATAGCTCCATACTGCAGGACGAGATAATCGCCCACAGGTTGGGTCTCACTCCGCTGAAAACTGACTTGGATGCCTATAACCTTCCTGAAGAATGTGAATGCCAAAGTGAATTCGGTTGTCCGCAATGTCGAGTAACCCTCACGATTGACGCTGAAGCGAAGGAAGGAACAAGAACGGTTTATTCAGGCGAAATTGTATCTGAAAACCCTGAAATTATACCTGTGTCAGACAAAATCCCTATAATCAAACTCGCAAAAAACCAGAAACTGAAACTTGAGGCCTACGCTCGTTTGGGAAGAGGCAAGACCCATGCGAAGTGGCAGCCAGTTTCAATGTGCGCTTACAAGTATTACCCAAAGATAACTGTTCCAGTAGAAAAATGCGAAGAATGTTCAAAATGCGTTGATATCTGCCCCAACAAAGTCCTGGCTTTTAAAGAGGAAAAAGTCGACGTGCGAGACCTCTTAGCATGCAACCTCTGTATGGACTGCGTTGAAGCTTGCCCAAAAAAGCCTTCACCTCTCACAGTTGAATGGGAAAAGAACGCTTTTATTATGAACCTCGAGTCAACTGGTGCGCTTCCACCCGGACGTATCCTACAAGAAGCTACCAAAGTGCTAGGCAAACAACTTGATGAAATTGAAGAATTGTTAAAGGCTGAATTGCAATGAAAGAGTCAAAATCAACCAATCCTGAATTAATCCAGCTTATAAGTTTGCTCAAAAAGGAGAGCAGAGAAAAGCAAGCAGGCATCTGGCTAGACTTGGCTGAATACCTTTCCAAGACACGCAGTCAGCGAATCTCTGTTAACCTGAGCACAATAAACAGGAACACAAAGCGCGCAGACACAGTGGTCGTTCCAGGCAAAATCTTAGGTTCAGGCAGCATAAACCACGCTTTGACTGTCGCATCGTTTGCTGCTTCTGAAAAAGCCAAAGCAAAACTTGTTGCTGCAAAAGCAAAATGGATTTCAATTCCTGAGCTCTTGGAGAAGAATCCTAAAGGCTCAAAAATCAGAATTATTCGGTGAAAAACATGCAAACCACGAAAGCTCCAGTTACCCTCGTTGACGCTGAAGGATTAATAGTTGGCAGATTGTGCAGTAAAGTTGCCAAACGACTTCTAAACGGGGAAGAAGTAATCATTCTTAACGCTGAAAAAGCGGTGTTTTCTGGTAAAAAGAAGAGCAAAGTTGCAGAGGCCAAACAGTTTCTCGAGGTAGGTGCTCCTGAGCGCGGTCCATTCCATTATCGGAGACCCGACAAGTATCTGCGAAAAACCGTGCGAGGCATGGTTCCATTCAAGCAGCCTAAAGGCAAAAGCGCCTATAAACGACTCAAAGTTTTCATGGGCATACCCATGGAGCTTAAAGGTAAAGAAATGATAACGTTCACGGAAGCCTCATCTGCCAATCTGAAAGGGCCGCATTTCACCCTTGCAGAACTGGCAAAAGAAATAGGCTGGAGTAAAGGTGAATAGTTATGCCAGCGAAGAAAGTTTTAGTAGTCAGTGGAAAAAGAAAAACCGCAGTGGCCCGAGCAGTAGTTAAACAAGGCAATGGGAAAGTGCGGATAAACAAGACACCGGTTGAAATTTACGAACCCGACATCGCAAAAGCAAAAATCATGGAGCCATTACTGCAGGCGGGCCGAGAAGTCTGGGAACAACTAGATATGGATATCCAAACCAGCGGAGGAGGCTACATGGGTCAAGCAGAAGCAGCGCGCGTTGCAGTCGCAAACGCACTTTTGAAATGGACAAAAAGCACTCACCTGCGTACTGTGTTCAGCGAATACGACCGCACTATGATTGTAGGTGACAGCAGGGCTAAGGAAACCAAAAAGTTCGGTGGAGCCGGCGCACGATCTAAAGAACAGAAGAGTTACAGGTAAGGAGAGAAAAACATGATCATTCCAGTCAGATGTTTCACCTGCGGCAAACTCGTCGGCGATCAATGGGATGAGTTCACACGCCGAATCAAAACAGGCGAAAACGCCAGCGACATTCTTGACAGCCTCGGCATAAAAAGATACTGCTGCAGACGAATGCTGCTCTCAAACGTTGAAATAATCGACGAAGTTCTGCGCTTCTACGAGGAAGCAGAGAAAAGGAAAGAGGCACGCAACTTCTACTAAATCCCTGTTTTAACTCCGAGCGCTAGAAGATTTTAGTCGCTGAAAGGGTTACAGTAGCTTGCAACACGAAAATGTTAATTTTTTCTTAGAAATTTCCGACTCTTTTTTTATACGTGAATTATCGCATTTACTAATGCTACTATCCCAAGCAGAATCAGCACTGCCGCGCCCCCGATTGAGATCCACATCCGAAGTAACGGTGCCTTGTTAAGAAGCCAACCTGTGACGCCTCCCAGCAAAAGCATCGGGGACAGGGCGGTTCCTAAACCGAACAGAAAAGCTAATCCAACGCTGCCAAGCGGTGTTGAAAACGGGAGGGAATAAACCAGAAGAGCCACCAATGGTGGACACAAGATTAACCCTCTGCTTAACCCCAACGTAAAAGCTTTAGAATCAAACCCAAACCTGCCCATTTTCGTCGGTGCTGCCAAGTTTTGACCGTTCAGCGTTTTCAATTCGCATGGGGACCTTGACTTCAGAATGATGCTTATGCCTATTACCATGGTCAAAATGCCAAAGGCAATGGAGGAGTAAGTCTGGAACGGGGAAGTTACGGAGTTAGAAACGAACAGTCTGAATATACCGCTAAATAAACCAACTAAACATCCGATAAAAGAATAAGCCACTATTCGCCCACTATTAAAAATCATTGTTATGGTTACACTCTTGCGGAAACCGGCGCCAACACCTGCAATGTAGCTTGCTATATAGGGTAGACATGAGGCAGTGCAGACAGCTAATCCGTAAAGTAATCCGCCAGCAAACGCCGCCAGAAATGGGTTAGAGACTTCGGGTATCAATGACATGGAGGAGCGCTCGGCAAGTTTTAACAAAGCAAATAATATGGGAAGCATTTTTAAAGCTTACATTAGTTTGCTGCAACATCTTAATCTTGGCCTAATGAGCAGTTATTTTGTAAGCGACTTAGAAATATGACCCTTTGGCTCTTCTCTCGGTCATTTTCACAAAAAATTGCGCTCTTCATGTCAAATTGCGTAGTTCATGTCAAAAGCTGCCTGTTCCATTATGCAGAATGGTTGAAGTATCTTTCAGCAGAACCAACAATTTAGATAGAAAAGAATTCTTTTATTTGTTTAAGCAAGGAGTTTATTGCTTCAAGACTGTTAAAAACATGATTTATAGAACCTAAGCCTATCTAACTTTGCAGGTTGGGAAGCACGCTTTAAATGCGATGCATCGAGACAAAGAGTGTACCAGTTAAAACAGCGGAAAACTGGTATGCGACTAAGACTCTGTTTCGATGGGCTGAACATTGGACGCAGTGCATTGAGGCAATGAGCGTGTCAATTGAAACAGCGAAAGATTGATGCGCGGCAAAGACAAGGCTTCAATGGGCTGAACATCACTATATGTTGCAGTGAGGCCATGAGCAGCACAGTCAAAACGGTGAAAGACTGTGCAACGACAAAGACATAGCCTCAGTGGACCGCGAACATGTTAAGGCTTAGACCCAACCTGTTTAATTTTACTCAAACAAGAGATTTTGAATCTGTTACCAGCCACGTTGTTGTTTTCTCGCCGGAATGCTTGATTTCATTCATATCCTGTTGAAGTATTCTAGAGGAGCATACCAGAAAACGGTAATTGTCCTTTTGCATTCTGGATTTTCACATTTTACCTTGATTTTCATAACATTACCATGAAAGCTATTTCGTATTGGTTTTGCTGATGAGAAGGCATTGTGAAGTTTATCCGGCGGTTCAACTTCAAAGGGTTTGTAACAATAAGGGCATTCGAGAACAGCCATAATTAACCCTCAAACTAATAATACGTAGATCAATGTTAAAAACTTCGCGATTCACCAAAGCGGGGCTCTTGGGACGAGTTCATTTTTGGATTATCGCTTTGGATACCTCTGAAGCGATAAGAGCTGCTCCTTCGCTGTTAGGATGTACGCCATCCACGAAGTAATCTGAATGTGTACCAAAAGCATTGTACACGTCGATTATTGGTAGATTCATTTTGTTCGCGAGTTCCTCGATTTTTGGAATTATAACCCCGCTGAAATAGGGGACACTTAGGTCCGAACTGTTGCTGAAAATCGGCGGGGGCGTTACAATCCAGATTTGTGGCTTACTCCCAAGCTGCTGGAATGCGCTGATTAGTTTAGCGTAATCTTCTTCGAAACTTGCGTTGGATGGACGAAGCATCTCAAGATCGTCGTTAGTTCCAAGCATAATAATGACGATGCCGGGCTTGAAATCCAAGGCTTTTTGAAATTCAGACTGGTACATGTACGGTTTCCAAGAATTAAGCATCACAGTAGATCCGTTGACCCCGAAGTTACCTACTAAGTAGCCAGGGCCAAGCAGCGATTGGAGATCAGAAGGGTACCCTGTAATCGCAGTTATGCTGTCGCCAACACACGCCACCCGAATCGGAGATGCTTTAACTGTGATGTTCGGACTTAACGGTTGAAATCTGACGACTAAAGTCGCCAATATAGCTATTGTAATCACGATTGCCGCCCACATCATTTTCTTTTTCATTTATGCTTTTCAACCGAATTCCATCTTCTTTTGTTGACTTCTTTAGCTCAGGTCGCCAACTTAAATGGAGTTAATCAAAAAATGCGGCCCTCCTTTAAAAGATATGTGTAAGTCATCAACTAACTTTGAAGAGGTTTTACCAAAAATGAGCAATTTTTAAAAGCATGTCTTACAAGTTTATGGGAGGTGAGTTGATTCCCCGTTCACGATTAGCAATTACCAAGATCCAAACAGTAATTATCATTGTAATAATGTTGATAGCGGCTGGAGATACTGTTGCTTATCTTTACGAAAATAATTATCTTGGTTCCCAACAGCCGACTCCTTCGCCTACGCCTCTCGTTCCTTCTTCGCCTCCGAAACCTACTGCTGCTCCTCCTCCAACGGCTTTGCCTGCCTCGTTTAAAGTTTCAAATTTGCTCATAAACCCGATTGAAGCTTGGCCCAACCAAACGATAACTATTTCAGTTGACGTTAGAAATGCTGGAAATGAAAATGTTAGTTATCTGTTTCCTTTCTCGGTGAACGGGGAAATCGTACAGGATGTTCTAGTTCAGCTCGCGGGAGGAGCTTCAACTAACGTGACTGCTTCGTTAAACGAGAGTAGCGTTGGAAGTTACAACTTGAATGCGGGCGGGCAAGCTAACACATTTACTGTTGTGCCGACAGGTAAGCATACTTTGAACATTATTTTAAACCAAGCAGGGACTACCTTCACTTTGGACGGGGTTTCCTACTCCACCAGATTTTCAGGGCTGGTGTCTGTTGGACCCCACATCGTTACGGTTCCAGCTTCGGAGAAGGTTGAGAATAGTGAGTGGGGGTTGGTTACATACTCGTTTTCAGGCTGGAATGACGGATCCACAAGTCTTTCAGAAACAGTTAACGTTCAGGGTTTAACGTACGAAGTGGGAAATTTTGTAAGGACAGCGCCGACTTCGTGCCCTGAACTTTACGTTTGGAATGGAACTGGTTACAGTTATGCTGCCGATGTAAACGATGGCACAGGATGGCTAGGGTTCCTTGAATACTTTAACCCTGATGGCTCAATGGTTTTCTCCTACAACTACCCGTATGGCTACATAAAATTGGATCCGGCTCAGCTGCAGCCTCTCAACGGGTTTTACAGCATTAATATCGCTGAAGATACAAACGAAATCTTTTATCTGGACTCGGCTAAACTGCTAGCCGTGGATCACCCCGCGGGTACGGATGTTTTCTCGACAAAAAGCACCTTTGTCTACAACCTCGCTGGTCAAGGAACAATTTATTCCTTAAAGAATGATTATTCTACTCCCGTCTCGGCTGTAAACGGGCAGGGACAAAATGTTCTTCCGTTAATCTCCAAATTTGACGGTGACTTTACAACTGCTAACAGGTGGACATGGAATAACTTAACGCTTAACCTTGGCAACTTAGCCGGCGCAAAGAACATAAATTTGTTAGTTGCCGCTCGCACTGAATGGCCAAGCACCAGCGCCGGAGGCGCGAACTTCTTGAGTTATGCTAGCAAACCGGGAGTGATGCCGTCGCCGCCGCCGACAATGCAGGTGATGGCGGAAAACGGAAGCTGGGTAAACGTTCCTGAGGACCGGGAGTTTCCAATTCCCGCGACTACGGACCAGTACTTTGACGTTAACTTAACAGGCTTGTTCCCAACTAACAATTTCATGTTGAGAATAAACTATTACCAAATGATTCAGTTCGATTACATAGGAGTAAGCACTTCTACTCAGCAGGACATGAACTTTTACACGCTGACCCCTTCAGCAGCCGACTTATCACAGACATATGTACCGAATTCAACTTCCGCTGGAGCCTTCACAAGATATGGCGATGTCACGTCGCTCGTGCAGTCCGCTGACGACGAATTCGTAGTTGGGCGACAAGGCGACGTAGTTTCAATCCAGTTTCCAGCAGATTTGCCTCCTGTTCCCCAAGGCTGGGTAAGAGACTATTTCGTCGTTGCAAACTGCTGGTTTAAAGGCAGCGGGTTACCGTATGTTCCGTTCACTGTTGACCCGCTTCCATTCCAAACCATGACAAGCTTCCCATACCCGTCAAACGAAACTTATCCATACGATGCTCAACACCAAGCTTACCTGAAAACTTACAACACGCGAATAATTTAAAACGTCTTAAACCGCTTTTTCACGCAAACTGTAGACTGCGAGTTTTCTATCCTCATGAAAATCAATTAAGACTTTTTGAAAAATCCTTGTCAGTTTTTCGCTTTTGTTGAGTCATCAGCGGTACTCTTCGTGGATAAAGAATTATCGAACAAGCTGCAATTCAGAAATCCAAAAAAAGAAAAAAGTCAAAGCGTCAGAGCATTAGCCTCATTTCGGTTGTGGGCTTGAAACCGAATCTTTCGTAAAGCGGGATCCCAGCGCCTGAAGCATGAAGGCTAATCGTTTTGTAGCCGTGCTCCCTAGACCATTCGATTGCACATTGCACAATCATTCTTGCAACCCCGGCCCGCCTGAAGCCTTCTTCCGTGTAAATTGACATTAGGTAGGGTGCCTCCAAGCATGGATTGAAAGGTCGCGGGGCATCATCTCTGAGCCAAATACAACCGCTTCCAGCTACGACCCCGGTTTGTGTTCTGGCTATAAACCCGATGAGTTTGCCTTCGGATAGTTTAGTTTTAATCCAATCGCGCGTTAAGTCTTCCATTTCTTTTGCTTTTTCGCAAAGTTCGGGACGTATATCTTTCCACATGCCTCCCCTATGCTTTACCAAGAACTCGGTGTCTTCAGGGTCTGCAAGGGAGATTTTGAACTCAGTCATTTTGTGACACCATTTATCCATTAACTTTTTCTTCCGGCATTTTCGTTTTTCGGAAAAAATACCAGAATAAGCCGATAGAGATTAGGTACAACAGGGCTGCAAAAAAGAATGGGGCGGCTAAAAATCCCATGCCTATCAACCAGGCACCGACGAACGAACTCAACGCGTTGGGCAATCTCCAAAGTGCAGAGCTAATGCCTGAAGCTGCCCCACGTTCATCCTCCGGAACCAGCCCCATTATCATTGACTGCGCCAGCGGGCTTGACATGTTCATAAGAAACGCTCTTGAAGTGTAAACGACGCTTGCGATAAGGTAATTCGGGGAAAACGGCGTTGCAAACATGAACAGTGTTGAAACAGCTTCCGTAATGACTATGGCATTAACGACTCCAAACTTCTTTGCAAGTGAAGGAGCGGCAAGCGTGGCTACGCCTATTACGATGCTTGAAATGCCCAGAATTGGACCGCTCAGCGAGTCAGGTATGCCGTATTGGGCTTTCATCCAAGCAGTCATCAGGGGAACGATTAATCCTGCGCCTACAGCGATAACTGCGCCTGTCAGGACGTATTTCGCCAAAACATTTTTTGACTTTCTGGGAAGCAATTCGTTTAAGGTTGCTTTAGCTTTGCTGGATTTTGACTCGTTGACTTTCAAGATTATTACTGTTGAAGCTAGGCTGAGTGCGGCAAGTATAACGTAGAGAAGAACATGGCTTTCCTTATTTGAGAATCCAGCCATAGTTGATGTCGCCAAGATCGCAACAGCGCCGACGCCGAAGGCCGTGCTTTGGGCAAAGCCAAACATGGAAAAGACACTGTTTCTCTTCGTGTCTTCGGCTTTCGCAGCAAGCAATGCGCTGATTGACGCCGAAGAAGCTGCTTCTGAAACGCCTTCGAAAATAGCGGCTGTTATTAACAATGCTGTGTTTGTGGTTAGGGCGAAGACGGCGATGATTATGCTTGCTATAATGTTGCTTAATATCAGAATTCGTTTTTTGCCGTATTTGTCTGCTGCGATTCCCATGGGAATGCTCGTGGCAAAAGTGGATACTCCCATAATCGTCACGATTATTCCCATGAGGTTGAAGCTTAATCCCTGAACTGTTGTGAGGAAATAGGCTATGTCGGTGTAGAACATGCCGTAAGCTACTGCAGGCAAAACGGACGAGTAGATTATGTATTTTGCTTCTGTCGACATTCCCTTGTAAGCGCTAAACATTAGATGACCCGTCAACTGGTTAGAATTGGTTTCACCACTTGCGGTTTTAAGGTTTTCTCACCCGCTTGCTTGATTAGTAAATACTTTATGAGAATTTTCTTTTTCAATTTGTTCTGGTGCGTTATGTTTACTTCTTGGGGCACAGTTCCTTTGCTATTTTGTCGACTGCATTGATTGCTTTTTCGATATGGTCTTTTTCTATTCCACGGTGGGTTACCATTCTTACGCTTTTCTCTGCTATGGTTGAGGCTAAAATGTTGTTCTCCTTTAGCTTTTGAACAAACACTTCATCTGGTACACCTAAACCGGTTATGTCGAAACGAACCATGTTCGTTTGAACTGCAATGAGGTCGACTTTGATTCCATTTATCTTTGCTAACCCTTCTGCCAGGCGCTTAGCGTTTTTGTGGTCTACTTCCAACCTATCGATCATTGTTTCAAGGGCAACAATTCCCGCTGCAGCGATTATCCCAGCTTGCCGCATCCCTCCGCCTAAAACTTTGCGGGTCTTTCTGGCTTTCTCGATGAATTGTTGATCCCCCACGACCATTGAGCCGATTGGGCAGCTCAAACTTTTTGATAGGCAGAACATCAGGTTGTCAACATGCTTTGTGAACTCTTTCACGTTAACCTTTGAGGCTACGGCCGCGTTGAATATTCTTGCGCCATCCATATAGAATTTTAAGTTACGCCTTTTTGCCACTTCGCTTATCGCTTGCATCTGGCTGGGAGTGACTATGGTTCCGCCGTACCTGTTATGAGTGTTCTCAATGCATATTAGAGCGGGTTCGGGAAAATGGATGTTCTTAGGTCTTAATGCTGCTTCAATATCTTCTGGGGCGATTGCTCCAAAGTGACCTCTAATAAGCCAAGGCAGTAGTCCAGCAACTCCAGATATTCCGCCTCCCTCATACCAGTAAATGTGAGACTCCGCCTCCAAGAATACGAGATCTCCACGTTTCGTATTATTTATCAAAGACACCAGGTTTGCCTGCGTACCGCTTGTGACTAAAAGAGCTGCGTCTTTCCCCATCTTCTGGGCCGCCATTTCTTCAAGTTTCTCAACCGTTGGGTCCTCCCGATAAACGTCGTCACCCAACGCCGCATGCCTTATCGCTTCCAACATTTCGTCCGTAGGCAGCGTCACGGTATCGCTTCTCAAGTCGATTTTTTCTTCAGCTGCAATTTCCATTGTTCTTCCCCAAAGTGAAGAGTTTCACTCTTGAGAAAAGCAAGCTTTTCTTGCTTTAAAGTCTTCTTTTAGATGCTATTTGAAAAAAATGGCTGCATCTAGCATTGATAATGCAACTGCAGCGAACTATTAATTAGCAAGCAAAAATAAAGTAACCTTAAGGGGATAAAATTGGAACCCATTTTCAAAAACATTCTCTTACCGATTGACGGCTCAGTCCAAAATAGGGTTGCGCAGGACATGGCGATTTTTCTGTCCAAGCCGTTCGAATCGCAAGTCACTCTAATGCATGTTTTCCCCAATGAGCCTATTAGTCTCCCAGCAAAGAACTACGCCGTGAGAGAAAACTATGCACCTATCAGCAATGCGATAGGTCAATTCCCAAGAACGTTGCCAGTTCCCACAACCAAGGAGTACGCGATTCCCGATGAAGTGACTGCAGAAATAAGAGAAAGCTACCTGACGGAAGGTCGAGAGTTGCTTTCGCAGGCTACCCTTCGATTTAGGCAGGCAAAGATCGCGACGAGGGAACGGCTTCTTGAAGGAGTTGATATTACCGACGTCATAATCACCGAAGCTGACGCTGGAGACTACGATCTTGTCGTAATAGGCAACAGCGAAGGCGAAGGCAAAGAACTTGACTTTCATCTCGGCAGCGTAGCCGAAAAAGTTTCATCAGCAATCAAAACTCCAATCCTAATAGTTAGGCAAAAAGCAGAAATCACCCAAATCCTTGTTCCGGTTGAAGGTTCCGAGAAGGATGAACACTCCTTAGAGAAAGCCGCTATAATTTCTAAGGCGGTTGGAGCCAAAATGGTTTTGCTTCATGTTCAAGAGCCGCGGCTTTTGAGATTGAAGCCTGAAACTAAAGAAATTGGGGTTCGCATTCTGAAAGATGCAGCGGCAAAACTTTTGGGAATACAGGTTGAGCAGAAACTGGAGCTAGGTGATCCTGCAAAGGTTATAATTCAAACGGCCGAACAAGACGGTGCCGACCTCATCGTCATGAGCAGGGGCGGGTATAGTTCGCTGAGAAACTTATTTCTCGGAAGCGTGAGCAGCCACGTCTTGCACTACGCCAAGGTTCCTCTGTTGCTCGTAAAATAAATCTGCCCAAATCTGCTCAGAACCGAAATTACTTGAAAGATAGTGATAATTATTAAGCAACGGGCTAAATATAAACTGAAAAATATGGTGGATTCATACTGGCAGAAAAGTTTCATCTGGGTTCTGAAGGCAAACTTGGTTGTTTGGGCAATCAACTTAATCCTATTCGCCGTTTTCGTTTGGTCTGGTTTTAGCTGGGCCAATTCAGGTTATTTCTCAAAAACTGCGTTGCTTGAAGCTGGTGTTTCTTTTCTGGTGGGTGGCGCATTTGCTTTTTCAGGTTCTGCTTTGCCAAGCAAGGCTAAGGAGCAGATTCGTAAGTCAGATGATAAGTGGTCGGTTGAAAATCTTCGGAGCAGCGAGAAAAGAGCTAACAAATACCTGATTTTAGCCGTTATACTGTTTGTCGAATGTTTGATAGCGTCATTTCTCGGGGCTTAAAAAAAAATAAAAAAAGGTTGGAAGATGTATTTACTTATGTCTTCTTCTCGTCATCAAAACAACTGCAGCTATAATTACTACAACGACAACCACTACGGCTGCTATCAATATTATTGTGTTGCTGCTCAATGTTGAAGATGCTGCTACGTTGACGCTTTGTAAGTAGGTGTAAACCGGTGTTCCTGAGGTGTCATCCATCAGATAATAGTAATATTTTCCAGCTGCTGTCGGGTTGACTGTGAAGCTGTAGAAGCCGTTGATGTCTGTTGTGAAGTGCGATACCCCGGTTAGTCCGCTTGGGTAAGTCGAGTTGTTAGTCGTCTGCTCCAAGGTGATTGTCTCGTTTGCCAGCGGATTTCCACTGCTGTCGTTGTAGGTGCCTTGCAAGTTCACTATGCCAACTCCGTTGACTGTCGGCGGCGAGTATCCCGCTAATTCCAAGTAATGCCTAGCTTGGTTAAGATCGAAGGGTCTTGCTTTTATCGAATTGTCGTAGTATGGCTGTGTAGGCAACATTGGTGTTTCACCTGCTGTTCCGTATCCGGCAAGTAAATTGTTTATTATTAGCTGCCTAGGTACTGCGTAGTCAAAAGCGATGCGAATGTCTGCAGCTGCTTGGGCTGCTTGGGCTGAATTAGATTGGCCGAGTGGAGTGTTGACCCCTGTGCCGAAGATTGGGCTCTCCATGTTGTATCCAAATTCTTGTCTGCCTACGCCTTGCAGGATAATCACTTTACCCCACGATGGATTGATTGATGGGATATCGGTCTGCATCTGGTAGTTATAATCAAGCATGTCGACTTGGCCGTTCTTTAATGCTGCTAAGGCAGAGGTCTTGTCAGCGATGAATTGAATGTAGTAGTCTTTTATCTTGAAGTCACCCATGCTTTCTAAGCCTGTTGCATTCCAATAGTTGTCATATTTCTGAAGGTGTACAACTTGAGCCACTGGGTCATAGCTTACCCATTTGTAGGGTCCAGTGCCAACTGGGCCAGTGTATTTTATGCCGTTTATGGTCGTTGATCCCTGCCCTGTATTGAAGCATGAGGTTGACCAGTCCGCTGGAGCAATGTGTGAGAAGATGTGCATCGGTATTATGTTGTTGGCAAAAGATAGCAGGTACGGTTCAAAGTATCCGTAAGGCTTTCCATCAGCGCAAACTGGGAGATGCGCGACGACTGTGTACTTGTCAGTTGCCTGTATTGTGCCCGTTCTGGAGCCGGTTCCTAATGTTACAGATGTGCCATCTGAGTATGTGAATTTGACATTGTCACCGTATACGCTCTGGTAGTAGCCCGCGAATTGGCTGCCTGTGTCTGGGTTCATTAACGCCCACAACGAGTACAGTACGTCGTCTGCTGTGAAAGGTGCGCCGTCTTGCCAAGTTACGCCTTGCCTGCAGTTAAATGTCCATGTGAAGCCATCTGTGCTGTGACTCCAAGTTGTCAATAGGGCTGGAGCTTCAAGGGCACTTAATCCATTCAGTGTCGGCCACGTTTCTGCAAGTCCGTCAAAGATTGGTGCAGCCACAATAACGTCGTACCAGCTGTCAGATTCAGGTGGGTTCAAAGCATCGATTGAACCAGTGGAGCAGTAAGTTATTGAAGTTTTGCCATCGCTGCGAGTGAGTAGCTGCGGGTAAGGTTGCGCGTTAAAGTAAAGCCATCCTTCGCCGCCTCCCGTGACAGGTGTGTACAAGTTGCCTATGGCTGGGTTGACTACGACAGGTGCTTCCTGGTACATTATTTGTGAGGCAGGTACTTGGTTGTAGTAGACTTGTTGCCACTGTGTTAGTGCGCTTGCCCTATCGCTGTCACTTGTGGAGGTGATGAACTGGTCGAGCAAGCTGTTGGATTGCGAGTCATTCCAGAGATAGTAGTTTTGTCCAGTTGGAGCGAAGAATGCTGCCGCTCCGCCATAGTAGGTTTCTCTTGGTTCTGGTATCAATCCCGGCGTCCATCCGAGTGCTAATATGTCGTATCCGCCTTGGTCATAGGTTTTACCGACCATGTCAGGGCTGGGTGTTAATGCGCGGCTGTACACGCTAGTCCAGTCTAAATAAACTACGTTGGCATCAATGCCAAGTTGTTGGAGGTTGCTAGCGAAGACTTGGGACCATTGGCGTCTCAGAAGATTAGCGTTTCCAGGTGCTATAATAGTGACTTTGAATAGCCCATTGTGTTGCGCTTTTACAAAAGTCATTGGTGTCATCATCGAAGCTGCTAGAGCGAAGATCAGAACTATTGTTAGAGTTTTTTTGCTAATACCCATACTTATTTTACCCCTAAGTTCGCTGGTTCCTTCTTGGATGCTATAAATATATTAAACTTGCTATTCCTTCAAGAAACCCAACATTACTTTTATAATGTTAACTTGTTTGCTATGGAGGGCATCAATCGAAAAGCCTTAAGTATAAAAAACATCGATAGAATCAGGAGTTAGGAGAAGCGAAGATTTGGCAAACAGGCTGAAAGCACTTGCCCAAAGCTCAATGTTCAGGTACATAATTCGAAGGCTTCTTTACATGATTCCCGTGGCAGTGGGAATCTCAATCATCGCCTTCATAACTATGTATGCAGCAGGAAACCCTCTTGACCTCATCCGAATCGGCAAACCGAACATTGACCAAACAACCATAAACGCCTTGAGCGCCTATTATGGTTTAAACAAGCCGATTCCCATTCAATACTTGAATTGGGTAAGTAACCTCTTGCATTTGAACTTCGGTAAGTCACTCTATGGTGGGCAACCTGTCCTTACCCTGATTGGACCCGAAATCTTGCCGACTATGGAACTCCAAATCGTTTCACTTATAATTGCCTTCGCAATTTCAATCCCAATTGCTGTTCATTCAGCAAGAAAACCATATTCCAAGCAGGACCTAACAGTTACCTCATTCTCGCTTTTCGGGGTTTCAATGCCGACCTTCTGGTTTGGATTGCTTCTCATAATCTTTTTTTCCTTCGATTTGGGCTGGCTTCCCTCTGCAGGCGCAAAAGGCAGCACGCAATTTCTCTGGTGGGGCAACCCAGCATTGGACGTTATTGCTCACTTTATTTTGCCAGTTATTGTTCTTGTCTACGTTTCCTTGGCTCAAAACATACGTCTAATTAGAGCAAACATGCTGGAAGTTTTAAGGTCAGATTACATCCTTGCAGCGAGAGCAAGCGGCATAAGCGACAGAAAAGTAGTCTACCGATACGCCCTCAGAAACGCCGTCACCCCCGCCATAACGTTCCTCGCAATTGCGTTAGGCGGCATGTTGGCCGGCGCCCCAATGACTGAATACGTTTTCAGTTGGCCAGGGCTTGGACGCCAGTATGTGACGTCGACACTTAACTTGGATTTTCCAGTAATCATGGCAATTACTATGTTGATCACCGTCATGACGTTGATAGCTAATCTAATGATGGATATTCTCTACGTTTACATTGACCCGCGGGTCAGGATTAGGTAGAAGGCATGACAACCCAATCAAGCGACAAAGCGAATCCGGCAGTAAGGAGAAGATCAGCTAGTCAATGGGCTGTTGCTTGGCGCAGGTTCAAGAGAAACAAGGCAGGCGTTGTCGGCTTAATCATTGTGTTAGGCGTCGTTTTCATCGGAATTTTTGGAGATGTTCTTGCGCCCTATCCAGCTTTCCCAAACGCTAAAGCTCTTGCACCCTTCTACAATGGGGATGTTCGAACGCCCCCGAATTCCCATTACCTTTTGGGCACAGATGTTTTAGGAACTGACGTTTTGAGCGATATTCTTCACGGAACAAAATTTGCCCTTTACGTAGGAGTTGTAGTGACTTTGATAACGATGGCCATTGCGATTCTCGTGGGAGCTGTCGCTGGCTATTTTGGGTCATGGACCGACAACGTTTTGATGAGAATAACCGAGATATTCCTTGTCTTTCCGTCACTTTTGTTCATACTAATTTTTGTCAGAGTATTCACATTGGGCGCCGGTGTTGGTACATCAATCAATTTTCTTGGGATTTCTATACCATTGGGGCTGAGCATAGTCGTTCTAGTCTTAGCTGTGTTCAACTGGCCGGGAGACGCTAGGATGGTAAGAGGAGAATTCCTAAGAGTCAGAGAACTTGAATTCGTTGAAGCAGAGAAAGCTTTAGGCGCAAGCAACAAAAGAATAATTTTCAGACACATACTTCCAAATATCCTCTCATCCATCATAGTAGTCGCCAGCCTCACAATCGCCTATGCAATCCTTCTAGAAGCAGGGGTGAGTTTCTTAGGTTTTGGAGACCCTAACACGATGACTTGGGGGCAAATACTAGAAAACAACTTCGCGGATATGAGAGTGGTCTGGTGGGCTGAACTGTATCCTGGCTTGGCTATTCTCATAACGGTTTTTGGGTTTAACCTTTTAGGAGATGGGTTGTCGGACGCTTTGAACCCAAGGTTAAGGGATTAATGGAGGGAAAGCCAAGCGGAAACACTACTGAAGATTGAAGGTTTAAAGACCCATTTCTACACTGAAGCAGGAATCGTAAAAGCTGTTGACGATGTTTCATTCGATGTTAGAAAAGGCGAGTCACTGGGTATTGTGGGCGAATCAGGATCCGGCAAAACGGTTACTGCTCTTTCGGTGCTTAAGATTGTTCCCAAACCGGGAAGGATAGTGCAAGGCAAAATCTTGTTCAAAGACCAAGACCTTTTGTTGAAATCTGAAAAGGAAATGCAGCCTATTCGGGGAAGCGAGATAGCCATGATATTCCAAGACCCCTCTTCCTCATTAAACCCTCTCTACAAAGTTGAAACTCAGCTCAAAGATGTTTTATTAGCTCACCAATCAGTTTCCAAAGAGGAAAGCCACAGGAAAATCGTTGAGCTTTTAAGCTTAGTCGGTATTCCTGACCCTGAAATTCGTATGCGTGAATTCCCCCACCAGTTCAGCGGAGGCATGAAACAGCGAGTGGCAATTGCACGTGCTCTGGCTCTTCAGCCAACACTTCTGTTTGCAGATGAACCTACAACAGCTTTGGATGTGACAATTCAAGCGCAAGTTTTGGAATTGCTTGAGGATTTGAAGAGAAAAATGGGTATGTCACTGGTCATGATCACGCATGATATGGGAGTAATAGCTAAAATGACGACAAGAGTTGTTGTCATGTACGCGGGAAACGTCTACGAAATAGCGAAGACTGAGGACCTTTATGAGCATCCAAGGCACCCCTACACCGCGCTGCTTTTGGCGGCTGTCCCTCGGCTCGATAGAAGAAAAACGTTAAGCATAATTCCGGGAAACATTCCTAACTTAATTGAGCCGCCGTCCGGATGCCGTTTTCATCCAAGATGCAAATATGCCATTGACCAATGTGCTGAGTCACCGCCCACGCTTGAGCAAGTTGACACGGACCATTATGTAGCCTGCTACCGATGGAGTTTTCTAACGTTGAAAGGAGAGACGAGCAGAAAGTGACATTTGAAAGCTTCATCCAAGTCAGAGACCTCGTAAAGTACTTTCCTGTTTACTCGACAGGCGTGTTAACTAAGAAGCAAGTGGGAGTAGTCCACGCAGTCGACCACATAAGTTTCGACATCAAAAAGCAAGAAACCTTTGCTTTAGTCGGGGAAAGCGGATGCGGAAAAACAACGACCGCGCGAGTAATACTTAACCTGATCGAACCCACTTCAGGTGAGGTTATCGTTGACGGCGAAAATATTTTTGAAAAATTTGCTGTTGCCTCGAAAGAAGAAAAAATGAAGCTACGACGAAAAATGCAGATGATTTTCCAAAATCCTTACGGCTCTCTTGATCCGAGAATGACGGTTAGCGACATCATTTCGGAGCCTTTTGTTATTCATGGGCACGTCCCGAAAGAAAAGCGGGCTGACCGAGTTTACGAACTTTTGGAACTCGTAGGTCTAGAAGAATACCACGCAGAAAGATACCCACATGAATTCAGCGGCGGACAACGGCAGAGAATATGCATTGCCAGAGCCTTAGCTGTCGAGCCGGAATTCATCGTTGCCGACGAACCAGTTTCATCTTTGGACGTTTCGATTCGAGCGCAGATTCTTAATTTGCTTGGAAACTTGCAGAAAACTATTGGGTTATCGTTTTTGTATATATCCCATGATTTGAGTTCGGTTCGTCAGATTAGCCAGCGTGTAGGCGTTATGTACTTGGGCGAAATAGTTGAGTTAGCGGACACGGATGAATTGTATGATAATCCACTTCATCCATACACTCAAGCGCTAATTGAAGCTGTGCCCATACCTGATCCCCAAGTCAAAAACATCAGGGCACGTTTAAGAGGGGAGGTCCCAAGCCCGATTACGCCTCCGGCAGGCTGCCGCTTCAACCCAAGATGCCCCCGTGCCACTGCGTACTGCACAGGAAGAGAGCCTGAACTGAATGAGGTTAAGAAAGGGCATTTCTTGGCTTGCTCTTCGCCGTCTTAAAAGATAAACTTGCCTACGCCAAAAGCACAATGAAAGAAGCTATAAGGATAGGTCCCCCTGCCAGCATAAGAATCTTTCCAACCGCGTTTTCCTGTTGTATCTCATCCTTACGTTGTTTCCAGTCTTCCCCATGATAGTACGGGTTAGTTTTGATGTTGCCCCATTGAAACTGGGTTTCCATCGAACCTGAAGCCCAAATAGCGCCTAAAGCAAGTATTGCGGCGCCTTCAATGAACATTAACACTCCAAAAGTAACTTGGATGTCGCTTCCAAAAAGATATGCTGCGTTAGACCAGAACCATGAACCATAGAAATAGACGGCAAGGTAATCTGCAACCAGCAGAGCAAACCAGAAAAATCCAGCTCTAATCAAAACCTTTCTCCAAACCGAAACACGGTTGATTTGGTCAGGCAAGACGGTCATCCAGTAGTTGAGGCTAATTCTGTTGTGGGAGGTCTTGCCTTATTTATTTTTGCCTTCCGACATGCCCCATTTTATTCTGCCCCAAATCCTTTCATGAAAATAGTACAGCACCATGGTTATGGCGTTATAGATCGTTCCCACAGCTGCCGCGATGTCCCAGTTGCGCGTCAAGAAAAAAGTCGTTAAAACACTCACAACTATGCAGACTATTCTCCAAATTATAGATTTGACAACAGTTCTTTTTCTTGTCCCTTCCATAAATTGCTATTGTTTCTAATAAAATTAAAAGGCTTCGCAAACCAGAGTCACAGAAAGAATTATTTGATTATTTCGCCAATTGCAGCTTTTTCGCCGACTTGTGTTACCTTTATTTTGACGCGGTCTCTGGGTTTGGCGTTTGGCACCATTATGACGTAGCCTTGAATTTTTGACATTCCGTCTCCACTGGGACAAACGTCTGTGATGTTCACTTCCAATTCGTCATCCACAGCGACTGGGGGTTGCTTCTCAACATGTTTAATCTTGCATTTTCCCCCTCGCACTCTTCTATGAACCATGCAAAAACCTTGCCTTCTTTTTGTGTTAGTGGAAATGAGTGCTTAAGTCTTTCTTAGCTCCTTCATAATTTATCAAGATAGTCTTTTCACTTTTGGTTTAAATTAAAGCCTTTAGTGCAGGAGTGGATTTTTACCCTCAACAAAGTGGAGCCGTCGTCCCCAAAACCTCCTTTTTTCCTTCGGAGGTCAGAATCATTTTGGTGAAACATCATTTTTATGAAGTAAAACCCTACTTCACATTTAATTTTTTATCCTTTTTAAGTGAATAATGGCGCTTATTCGCTTTAAATCGCGCCGAGGAAATTAGGTAAATTATTTATGCTAAAATCGAGCAAAGGAGCTTAGGTTGAGAAAGGCTTCTATTCTGCTTCTTCTCAACCAAAATAAAATATAGGAGAAAAAAGAAAAATGCAAATAAGAAACAATAAAAAAATAGCTGTTACAATCGCTATACTTTTGACAATTTCAATGTTAGCTTCGATGACACTATCACCCTTGGCACTAGCTCAAGTTTACCCACCGAAAGGAACTCACATTCCGTCTTATTCCTTCATTAACGTCGCTCCTAACCCTGTAGGCATCGGTCAAACAGTGAACGTTAACTTTTTCCTTTCTGCACCTCTACCGAGCGTCGAAGATGCTAAAAATATGACAGTTGTAGAAACAACACCTGCTGGCACATCTAAGACCCTAGGTCCGTATACATCAGACCTCACCGGAGGCACATTTTTCAACTTCGTTCCCGACACAATTGGCAATTACACATTCAAATTGATCTACGGCGGACAAACACTTTCAGGAACTGGCCCTTTTTCAGGACTTATTAGCGATCCCAGCCAAAGTCAAGTAGAAACTCTTGTAGTGCAGCAACAGCCGATAATACACACGGCATACCCGTTTACTCCACTTCCAACATCCTACTGGCAAACCCCGGTCTCTGCAGAAAACGTTCAAAACTGGTACCCTCTCACTGGACCATGGCTAGGATATGGAGCAGTCACATTTGCAACAACAGGAGGCTACAACGTTTCCTGCAACTATAATCCCTACACTCTGTCAGTAAAAAGTGGTCATGTTCTCTGGACAAAACCATGGGCGGCGGGTGGTGTAGTTGGCGGAGACTTAGGAGGCAATGAGCAAGACAGCTCCTACTGGTCAACAAGTCAGTATGAACCGAAATATGCGCCAGTCGTTATGAACGGCATAATGTACTCAACATGGTATACAACGAGCACTGCCTATTCAAACGGTATCGCAGCAGTAAACCTCTACAATGGACAAACAATGTGGGTCATAAACACTACTAATGCGCTTCGCTGCGGAATGAATGTGAACGAAAAAACGATCAATCAATATGGCGTTGTAGGTCCCTACATCTGGACTACAGGAACACTGCCGCCATCCGACACGGGAGGAACTCTAATCGCTGAGCAAGCATTTGCAACCCAATGGAACATGTATGATGCTCTGACTGGAAAGTACGTTCTTAGCGTTGCCAATGGGTCAGCTTTGACGCTTAGGACGGATGCTATTGGTGATATGATAGGATACTTCATTAACAATACAGCTGGCACCGAAGTGACACATCCAGTTCCAGGAACTAATGTGCTCGTCAAGAATACCGCGCCTCACTTGACCATGGTTAACATGACGATGGCTATCGGACAGGGAACGAATCAGCAATGGACACCTAGAGTCAATTCAGTGTATTCAATGAGTACCGGGTATATGTGGTCTGTACAAGTGCCTAACAACATTTCGGGAGTGCCCCTCAGTCCAGCCCTCGCACTAAACTCCATAACAGGAAACGCGGTGATAATGACGGCGGGATTCTCTAATGGGCAAGGAGTTGGAGGTGATCAGGAAGGCTGGCTTGTCGTAGCAACCATGGACCAGGATTCGGGCCAAGTATTAATGCTTTCGAACATAACTTACTCTCAGACAGCAGCTCTATTGCCTTGGACAAGAACAACTGAAGTATACGGAGAAGGCTTAATCGTCATCGCCAACGACGTAAGTTACGACACCGTAGCCTACAATGTGCGCACAGGCACCAAAGTGTGGGAACAAACTCTGACAGGTGAAAACGGAGCCGCACCAAACGCCTACGATCTCTTCAGTCTTAAGCCCTACTTTGGACCCGGAGTTATCTTGTGGGAAGGCTTGGGAGGCGACCTCTGGTGTCAAAGTGCCACAAATGGAAAGATCTTATGGTACACCAATACAACCACACTCATTGGTCCCTCTGGAATTGAAACTCCATACAACGTTTGGCCGCTATGGGTTTTTACCAGCTCATGTGTCTCCAACGACATTGCTTACTTAGCGATCGGTCACGAATACAATCCACCCCTATTCCATGGAGCCCAGCTGCTTGCAATAAACATCACTAACGGAAACCTTGTTTGGAGCGAACTTGACACGAGCGTTACATCCACAGAAATTTCATACGGAATCGTACTGTCACTCAACGCCTACGACAACCAAGTATATGCTTTCGGCCAAGGTCCCACTGCAACAACAATTTCAGCTCCCAACATCGGCGTCACAACCGCTACTCCAATAACAATAACGGGTACGGTTATAGACGTGTCTGCAGGCACAAAACAACAGGCAGTCGCAGCAAATTTCCCCAACGGCGTTCCAGCAGTGTCTGACGCAAGCATGAGCATATTTATGGCAGCCGTATACCAGCAACAGCCGATGCCACACGACATAACTGGTGTTCCGGTGACGTTCTCGGTTATAGATTCTAACGGCAACTACCGAACGATCGGGTCGACAACCACGAACGGTTTAGGCGACTACTCGTTCACTTGGAAACCGGACATACCAGGCAACTACACAGTCTACGCTACCTTCGCAGGCACACAATCCTACTACGGATCCACCGCCTCAACAGGATTCTATGCCAGCACACCAGCAGCAACACCCGCACCAACAGCAACACCACTTAGCGGCGTCGCCACACAAACCACACTCGAATACATAGGCATCGCGATCATCATCGTCATAATCATAATCGGCGCGGTACTCGCACTTTTAGTCACAAGAAAACGGCCATGAGCTAAAGTCGCAAAACAAAAAATCTATCCCCCTTTTTTAGTTCCTAAAAAGCAATGAGAAGAGATGAAAAAGAGAAAAATATGGGCGCTGAGAAGGCTCTGGCTCAATTCACGCATTCTCAATAGATACGGATTAGTCATTTGCATGTGGTCCTTTTCTCCTTTAGGACCAGTGGTTCAGCAAACCCTAAATGATCAAAGATGTTCACCAATCTCCAAGTTTTTTTTGAGAAACCTGATTTCAGAAGACGCAAGCTTCAGCAAAACCATAACCCAAACGGACCCGCTATGGCTTTGCTTATGTTGGTGCAGGGGGTGGGATTTGAACCACTTACTAGTGGCGATGTCACCAGCTTCCCTTTTTTATAACTTTTTATCGTTCGATTCTGAAATCTGAATACGGCTAAACCTTTCTCTTTGAGTTTTTGAAATAAACAGCTCTAAGAATGTTAACGCAATTTCCTGGTAAAACTATTTTTTTATGTTCATTTTTCTTCACTTTTATTACCGCTGTTTCCACTCCTTTTTTCCTTTGTTTTTTGTTTTGCCTTTTACTTCGTTTTTCGGTTTGTTTTTTGTTTTGTTTTTAATTTTGATTGCACCCCCGCTCTTCTCTTCAACTGTTCAATTGTCACGCACCCTTATTCGTTTTGCCTCGATTGAAGAATTGATAGCTTTATTTGGCAATTAGTACGGCGCATCTTGCTCGGTGGGCGACTCTTTCGCTTGTGCTGCCCAGAAATAGTTCTTTGATTTGGCTGTCCCCTCTGTGACCTATAACTATTAAGTCGAATTCTCCGTTCGCAGCAGTCTCAACTATCTGTGATGATGCGTCTCCTTCCTTGAGTTCGGCGGTGATTTTAAGGGCAGGCTTTAGTTTGGTCGCTCTTTCAGTGGCTCTGGACAAAACTGCCTCATGCACCTTTCTAAATTCCTTGATAATTGACTGGTAACCTATTGACTCTGGGGAATATCCAGACGATGAAGGCTGCTGAAACATGTTAAGTTGATTTCCAATCTCTGGAGGCAACTGAAAAACGTTGAGTATTAGAACAGAGGCGGAAAACTTGTCAGCTATTTCAAGAGCGTAATCCACAGCTTTTTCAGAGTTTTCAGAACCGTCTGCGCCTACAAGAATTTTCGTTATCAAACGTGTATCCCTTGTGTTTAATTTGCGAGTGAAGCTCATAGACTTTTCGTCATTGCTCAAAATGCAATATTCACTTTTGTTACATTAGTATGGTTGAATCTGTCCTATGTGTGGTGGAAAAACTCACAAACGTTTGAAAAGAGGTTAGACGACTCTTCATATGAAACCACAAATCATAAAAAAACAACAAACCTATGATGCTCGATATCTTTTTACGGCATAACTGCTATTCTCCACATTGATTAACGCTTGCGGGTAAGTTACGTTTTCTTCTTTGTATCTTTCGGGGTGTCTGCGCTTATCACTTATCCAAGTTACTTTGCTTTCCATTACGTTTCGCCCAAAGGGCTCAAAGTTCTTAACTGCCCGATATTTGTCTTCATTACATTAGATTTTGAATATATGGTTTGTGAACTATAGATTAGTCCGTCAACTTCATTTCTATGATAGAAAAGCCCAATTTATCGAACGTCCGATAATGGACGAATAATTCATAAATCCTAATTAGATGAAGCCTCAAAATGATAATCATGTGCAATTTACCAAATTTCCAAACTAAAGATTTAGAAGAAAATTTGCAACAAAGAAAAAAGCAAACGAAAAAAATTGACGCTGAAACGATTGAAATAATCGTGCCTCCCACAATCTCGTTAAGTTGCAAATAAATGAAACGTTTCATCC
>JBEKTQ010000002.1:0-187974 GCA_049515895.1 Bathyarchaeia archaeon
AGCATTATACATTTTTCCAAAAACAATCGGACTATTTTCCTTGACGTATCCATTATAGTTTTTAGCTAATTCTTCAAGATATGGCTTAACTATCTGAATAGATTTCTCTTCGTTGAATACCACATATCCCTTCTTAATAATTATAGTTCATTATGTTAGTCTCTTGCTTAAAAGATAAATTGTTGGGTGGGCTCTTAGAAGGTTGATAGCGCGCGTGCGAAGATCACTCAGGAAACGGCTTGAACGGATTCGCTTAAATAATTAAGCGCATCCCACCGGACCTGCACCCTCAAAAATTCATAAAATGGGTATTTTACTGGTAAATTGGCGACAAAATCCCCCTCCCAGCACCAATGATAAAATCTCTTCGATTTTTCTGACGGTTAGTCATTAAGACCTTGAACCCATTTGGGCCAGAGCGCAGCGGCTCTTAACAAACCAGTAACGCATCCACACTAACCTTGTGGACTTGAACCTGTTTGGGTATGCAACCCGGCGACCGCACCTTAACTTAATCGCCCACCCTTAAGTCCCGTCTACAACCATTTCGTTTTGATGCCTAATGCTTTAAAATGAGGGTCATCCGTAATGACGTATTCCCCTAATCCCATTTTTACGAATGAAGCGATTAATGCGTCGGCAATTGGCACATTTCTATGAGAAAGAAGAAGGCTGCCAGCAACTAGCGCCACCTCTTTATCTATCGGTACACTTTTCATTCCCCTATCTTCAAGCAACCTTATCCTTGTCTTGGCAGCTTCTTCACCGATCCTTGCACCTGCATGCTCAATAAACTCTGCTAATACAATTGAGGGCGCAAGCATCCGCTTGGCCGTTTCTTTTTCAACCATATTTGTAATTTTTACTCCGTCTTGTTCACTTGCTGGAAATTCAAGTGCGAGCAACAGTCGTGTGTCAGCTACGCTTGTCAACGCCAGTTTCTCCGACTCTCATCAAGTTCACGGATTATTTTCTTATATTCTTCTTCGCCAACCACTTTACCTGCTTTTAGTCTAGGGGTAGGCTTCATCACAATCATGCCTTCCTCTTCTTTGATTTCTAAAATGGCGCCTTCCTCTATGCCGAGCTTTGACCTGAGATCCAAGGGGATGGTGACTTGCCCCTTTCGTTTGACTCGGACTTGGGACGACTTCTGCATAGTCGTACAATTAGTAAGTCGTACTTAAAAGCATTTGTTATGTGTAGTGGCTTCATATAGCTATGGATTAGGCCGATGATGAAAGCAAGAAAACAAGCTGCCTTTGAATCCGAGATGAAACCGAAGCGAAAGGGTGAAAAGGCACAGTTACAATAAACCACAATAAAGGTGACTTTGAATGAGTGAACAACCACCAAATATGGCGACCATCCAGCTGAACGGGTGCAAGCAGCAGTTTATTATGAATCAGAAAAACTTCAGCACAGGAAGCAAAGGCTTTCATGGTTACGGGAAGATGCAAGTCGGCGAAAAAAACTATCAGGTTAACATTCAACTGGTAGAGATCGGTTCGAAGCCTAAAGAGAAAGAAGAAAAGAAAAAGTAACTCTTCCACAATTCTTTTTTTTTAAGACCCCAAACATTTTTTTGTTTTTACATAGGCAGGGTTCAGGCTTAGAACTCGCGTTTACGCGTCAGGGGATCTATTTGGCTAATCTACATACACATCAGGTTAACTTGTGCGGGCCCGGATAGATACCAAATTTTATATTTTAAACTATAGAGATAACCAACCTGATCGTTATGCCCTCTCATAAATTCACGCTTGAAACAACCCTTGACAAGCAGAAAGCGAAGGAAGCCATTTTGAAAGCCCTAAACAACAAGGGTTACAAAGTTGAAGAGGAATCCGAGGTCAAAATAGTTGCTAAACACTTGTTCTCAGGCGCATATTACCCTCATGAAGTTGAAGTGCTCCTTGATTCGAAACCTGGAGAAACAGGCATCTCAGCATTTATCAACCACCGTGGAGGACAAACGTATCTTAAACGACTGTTTGAGGAGCTCGTTACGCAACTTCCGCCCTTACCAACAAGAGTATTTGACCCGATGCAAAAGCCAACAAATCAAGAAGAATTCACCTATCAAGCAAAAATGCTAAACCGCGACTTCAATCCTGGAGAACAAGTCATCTGGAGCCACACAATCCAGAAAGGCATGCTCAACAAGGAAACAGCTGAAAAATGGCTTATAACAAACATGAGGGCTATCAAACAGTTTCCAGCAACGAAAGATAACCCACAGGAAAAATTCGCAGCCCTAGGATGGCTTGACCTAACCGATTCAGTGGTGATGAATCAGATTCGTAAATCAAAAGGAAACAGAGTCGGCTCCTTCGCAGGAGTCTCTGGAGGCGGTGGATTCGCTGGAACAACTTCAGGCATCAACACCAGCAAAAGCATGACTTTCGGTGACATATTATTCCTTTGCAGTGACAGGGAAGTATTCCGATTCCAAGGCACTAGCGACCCAAACGAAGTCAACTATTTGATCAAAACCCTCAAGAAAGAATCGGAGAAGGTACTGTAAAGAGAAGCCGGAAAGCCTTAAATCCTCTCAACGACTTTTTCCTTCAACGTCTCTCAAGGTGATTCGCTCGCATAAACAATTCAAAATCCTAACTTTCGCGGGCAGCTTAAGAAAAGGATCATACAACAAAGCTTTGGTCCGTGCGGCAGTTGAAGTCGCTCCTGAAAACGTCACTTTGGAAGTTTTCGATTTAGAAGGCATTCCACCCTTCAACCAAGACAATGAAAACAACCCGCCGCAAAAGGTCGTAGAGTTCAAAGAAAAAATTAGAATCGCAGATGCACTCTTGATCGCCACCCCAGAATACAACTATTCGATCCCCGGCGTCTTGAAGAACGCGATTGATTGGGCTTCGAGACCTTATCGAGACAACTCATTGGCAAATAAACCAGTCGCCATAATGAGCGCATCATCAGGAATGCTGGGTGCAGCCAGAGCACAATATCACCTGCGTCAATCATTCGTTTTTCTGAACATGCACCCAATAAACAAGCCTGAAGTGATGTTGCCACTTGCTGCCCAGAATATCGATGCCAACGGGAAATTAACCAATGAACAAACAAGAACGCTTATCAAGCAACTGATTGAAGCTCTGGTTGCATGGACTGATCAGCTAAACTGTAAGCCGCAATAGGCTTCACTAATTCTTTGGTTTCAGCTTTGATTTAGCGAAGCCTTAAAATGTTTTAGAGACCACGTTAGGGATTGGGCGCCAACATTGAGAGTCATAGCTGACTTGCATATTCATGGTCGATACAGCAGGGCAACAAGCGAACAAATGAGCATTCCAGAAATTGCACGTTACTCAAAAATCAAAGGCTTAAACCTTGTAGGCACAGGCGACTTCACCCATCCACTGTGGCTCAAAGAAATCAACGAAACCTTAACGCCCGAACAGAACACAGGATTATTCAAGCTAGCGCGCAATGCTGACTCACCTGTTCGGTTCATGCTTACGACCGAAGTCTGCACGATATTCGACTACAAAGGTGAATCCAAAAAGGTCCACCACGTCATTTTGACCCCGAGCCTGGAGACGGCAACCCAAATCAATGACCGCCTAAAACGGTTCGGCGACTTATCGTCCGATGGCAGGCCAATCCTTGATGTTTCGGCATCGCAGCTTGTTGAGGAAGTTATGGCTGTTTCAGGCGAAAACATGGTTTTTCCCGCACATGCTTGGACGCCTTGGTTTAGCATTTTCGGCGCGTTCAGCGGCTTCGACACTGTTGAAGATTGCTATCAAGACATGACACGCCACATTCACGCTTTGGAAACGGGATTAAGCAGTGATCCACCGATGAATTGGCGATTAAGCAGCCTCGACAAGTACACTTTGGTTTCGAACAGTGACTGCCACAGTTTTTGGCCGTGGCGCATTGGAAGAGAAGCCAATGTCTTCGAAATTGAAAAATTCACCTACCAGCAAGTCACAGATGCCATAATCACAAATGACCCTTCACGATTCAAGTACACAATAGAAGTTGACCCCGCCTACGGCAAGTACCATTGGACCGGCCACCGCAACTGCAAAGTATCGCTCTCACCATCTGAAGCCATGAAGTTCGGAAACATCTGCCCCGTATGCCGCCGAAAACTGACAAAGGGCGTGGAGCAACGAGTTGAAGAACTCGCAGACAGACCCGCCGACTTCAAGCGTACAGACGCTCCAAGCTTCAAGCGTTTGCTTCCACTCTCCGAAATAATCGCGGCAGTGATAGGAACTGATACTCCATCAACTCAAGCAGTTTGGAAAAACTATAACCTGCTGACTCAAAAATTCGGCGATGAGTACACAACTTTAGTTGATGCACCGCTGGAATCTTTAGTCAAGCTGGTGGATGCACCTATCGCCCAAGCCATCGTTAAAGTCAGGAACGGCGAAGCGAAAGTTACCCCCGGGTATGACGGCGTTTACGGCCAACTTATTCTAGGAATTGAAGCCCCAAAAGTTAAACCTAAACCTTCAGTTGCGATAGTAAAACAGCTAAACATGAATGATTTCTGGTGAACCCCAAGTCTCCTTAAACATAGGTAGTAAGCAACAAAACGGTTTAATTCCTGCAAAATAGTTTTAGTTAAATATTCAACTTTACAAAGGACAGATAACTTTGAAAGACCTTCTGACCAAAATCAACAATATCGCTACCCAAAAATTCGGAGCACAATACTCTGAGGCCCGAGCGCAAAAAATAGACAAAACAATGCTAACGATTAAAGAAGAGCGGGTTGAAGCAGCAAAGCAAGGTATTGAAAGCGGTGTAGCTTTGCGCGTGCTTGTGAATGGCGGGTGGGGTTTCGCATCCGTTGGCTCTCTTGACGCTGCGATTTTGGAGAGCGCAATTTCTGATGCTTGCAGGATGGCAAAAATGGCGAGTTCACACCTGAAAACTCCGATTAAGCTTGCCGAGGCAAAAGTTGTCACGGACTGCGTCAGGTCTAAGCCGAGGAAAAACCCAGCGGAAATCCAGATGGAGGACAAAATCAAAACAGCCATGACCGTTAACAAGGCAGGCTTGGGCTATGATAAGCGAATAAAAAGTTTCACGATGGATTATATGGATTTGATGGGCACCAGCTATTTTGTGAACAGCGACGGCTCAAGCATTGAGCAGGACAAGTTGTATGTTTGGTCGAGAATCTCCGGTTCAGCCCTTAATGAGGGCGTCTTCACGTTTAGTCGAGAAGAGTTGGGGTCCACAGCGGGATACGAAGTGTTTGATGAGCAGACTCCTGAAGATTTGGGGGAAAAAGTTGCGAAGCGCGCGATTGAACAGTTGGGAGCTAAATCTTTGAAGGGAGGAACCTTCCCCGTTGTTTTGGGTCCGAACGTTGTTGGAGTTTTTGTTCATGAAGCGTTTGGGCATTTGGCTGAGGCTGACTTGGCTCTTTCAGGCGGCGTTTTAGCAGGCAACTTAGGAAAGAAAATCGGTTCTGACTTGGTCACTTTCTACGATGACGGTACAATCGAAGGCTCTTTTGGCGCTTTCAAATATGACGATGAAGGGGTTCAAACCCAGAAAACACTGCTTATAAAAGACGGCGTCGTCGCAGGCTTGATGCATAACCGTGAGACCGCTCAGAAATTCAACGCAAAACCCACAGGTAATGCGAGAGCTGAAGATTTTCGGGTGGAACCGATCATACGCATGCGTTGCACGTACATGGAGCCAAGGGATTGTTCGTTTGAAGAATTAATGGAAAATGTCAAGCAAGGCTTCTACTTCAAGAGTTTCAGGGGTGGACAGGCAAATCTTGACGGCACATTCCAAGTCGGCATCCAAGAAGGCTATGAAATAGTAAACGGTGAAGTAGGCGCGCCAGTACGTGACGCGTCAATAAGTGGCAACACGCTTGAAACCTTGAATAAAGTTGATGGTGTAGGCAAAGATTTTCTTTTAGATCCGGGCAGGTGCGGTAAGGGTCAGATAGCTTTCGTTTGCGATGGCGGACCGCACATCAGCATAAAGGAGGTTGTTGTCGGTGGCAGTGCTTAAAAAAGACGTAATGGTAAATTTGGCAGAAAAGGCAGTAAGTCAAGCTTTGAAAAAAGGAGCTTCAGAAGCAGAGGCCTACGTCTACGAGGGGCAAGCGACAAACATCGGTATCGAGCTAGGTCAAATCAGCAAGACAAACAGGATAATTGACCGAGGCTTAGGCATACGAGTAGTCACCGAAAAAGCCATGGGTTTTGCTTACACAAACGTCATTGATGACCCAATTGCTGTTGACAGCGTAATTTCAAAGGCTTTGAGCGCGGCAAAAGCAAGCAAGCCTGACCCAGACTGGAAGGGACTGCCCGGAAGTAAACCCTACGCTTCACTGGAAAAAACCTTTGATTACAAGATCGCTGAATTAGAGTCAGAAGAACTTGTCAAAGTGGCTGCAATTATGCTGGACGCTGCGGGGCAAGTTGATAAAAGAGTGTTCCCAATCGAGGGCGGAATCGGATGCGCTTACATTTCTAACGCTGTCGCCAATTCAAATGGAATCTCTGGTTTTGACAAAGGCACTGTTGTCGAATGTAGCATAGCGGCCGTGGCCAAGGAAGGCAACTCGGTCACGCCCGTTTGCTTCGAATTCAATGCTTCAAGAAGCTACGAGGTTGACCCGGTTTGGGTTGGGAAAGAAGCGGCGAAACTGGCTGTGTCCGCATTAAAAACCAAGTCGGTTGAAACCAAGAGTACCACTCTAATTCTTACCCAGTTTGCTCTGCAGGACCTTTTTGCTTACACGTTGGTTAACGCGGTCAGAGCCGACAGCGTACAGAGAAACCAGTCTGCGTTTAAGGGGAAAATCGGCGAGAAGGTGGCTTCTGAAAAACTAACAGTGTGCGATGACGGATTGTTTGCTGGTGGTCTTCGCACTTGGGCTTTCGACGGCGAAGGCGTGCCTCACCAGAAAACAACAGTCATAGAGAAAGGCGTTTTGCGCAGTTTCCTATACGACAATTATTCAGCAAAGATAGAAGGAAAAGAAAGCACCGGAAACGCAGGACGTGCAGGATACCTGTCAACTCCCAGCATAGACACAACAAACTTCCATATTTTGCCGGGAAACAAAACCGCAGATGAAATGCTAAGCGAAATTGATGACGGCTTGATAGTCTATTATCTGCAGGGCGCACACAGTAGTAACCCTGTCAGCGGCGAATTCTCAGTGGTTGCAACTCCAGCCTGGAAGATTAAGAAAGGCGAAATAACTCACTGCAGCAGAGGCGTTATGTTAGCAGGCAACATTTTTGAGGTACTCAAAAACGTGAGTTTAGTGGGAAGTAACGAACGGCAGATGGGGCAACTTATTTCTCCGTGGGTCCAAGTTGAAAATGTAAGAGTTATAGGCAAATAGCGTCTTCAATGAAGGTTATGAAGAAACAGCAGTTGAATCTATTTTTGTCTTTTTCTTTAGTTGTCACAATTGTTGACTTTTCGGGAGAAAAAGGGAGATTTGAGGAGATTTAAGGAGATTCGGGGAGATTTTTAGACGCAACCTGCAACCAATCCAAGCTCAAAACAAGAAAAGCAACCCAAAACGCAAAGAACAAATTCGCCGAATTCGCCACCACGCAAAAGCAACTCGCTGGCACAAAGCTTTCATGCCCAGAAGCTGTTTGAGTATTCGCCTAAAACGCCCTCGTATATGCTTCTGGTTTGCTCCGCGATTTTTTCCCAATCGTACATTTCCAAAACTTTCTTGTACGCCATCTCTCTGATGTGTTGCCGGTAACCATCATCAAGCAGGACTTTTTTTATTCCCCATGCTAAGGAATCAGGGTTGTTTGGGTAAACTTTGACTCCTGTCACGTCATGCTGGATGATTTCGGATAAGCCACCTGTGTCTGACGCAACTACGGGGCTTTTTGCCGCCATAGCTTCTAACGCCACGATTCCAAACGGTTCAAACAGTGAAGGTACAACGGATACGTCTGCGCACTGTTGGAGTTTAAGCAGGGTTTGTTCGTCCAGGAATCCCTCGAAAAGAACCTTATGTTCTAGTTTCATGCTGCGAACAATGTTGAGAAGTTGCTCTTTCATGTAACCGCTGCCGACGATTATGAATTTGGCATTAACTTTTTCCAAAACTTTTGGAACGGCATTGATCAATATGTGGATACCCTTTTCGTAAACGAGCCTGCCCACGAAAAGAACGATTTTTTCTTCGGGCAACGCGAATTTGCTTCTGAAATCCTTCAAGTCATCAGAAGCCAGGTTGTAATCTAGGGTGTTTACGCCGTTCGGAACCATGACCAATTTGTCATTTGGAAGCCCGAAAGCCCACTTAACGTGTGAAATCATGTAGTCACTGCAACAGACCACTTTCCACGCTTCATAAGTCAGCCACGCTTCAGTCTCATGAATCATTTTTTCAGTGTCAGTGTGCAACCCGTCTCGTCTACCTATCTCAGTTGAATGCATAGTTACCAAGAGTGGTTTCCGAAAAACATGTTTGAGGCCTATTCCCGCATTAGCCACAAGCCAATCGTGACAATGCAACAAGTCGACTTTGTCCCCGATTTTTCTCGTCAGAGCAGCGGTTTCCTTTTGCATGTTAAGGTTCATGAGATAGACCCATGTGGCGAAGTCGGGTGCCGGGTTCTTATATGAGTCGATACGGTAAACTTCTACGCCGTCAATCACTTCATGCGCTGGCGCATCAGGAAAATCGCATGTAACAACGTAAACTTTTACACCCTGCTTCGCGAGGCTTTTTGACAAGAAGTAAACATGAGGTGAAATTCCTCCTATGACCCTCGGGGGGAACTCCCAACTAAGCATCATAACCGTTAAATCATCTTTCATTTGACCTTTAAGCCTCCAGAAACGTTGCTGTAGAGCTTAAGAATTTCTTCTATCCAAGAGTTTGAGTCGGTCGGAACCACAAATATTTTTTCTTGTGGAACCTTGTAAATTCTGATGACCTCGTCACGCATCCATTCTGTTTTCACACTGACCTTTTGCGCCTCATAAAAACCCAGCCACTCGATGCTTTTAATCGCCATATTATAAGGCGTGCCTAAACCTTGGGACCGATGATCCTCTAGACTCTCAACGGAATAAACAAACGGTATGCCTAACCCGTTTTTCAAGGTGACGGCTGCGGGAATAAAATGCCAGTCGTAGACGTCTATTAGGTCAATTTGTTTTTTAGATTGATAGTAAAGGTTGGCGGCTGCCCTTTCAACTTCCTGGTTAAGTGTTAGAACCCATGTTAAAACTCCGATGTGCGTTCGAACGGGATTTGACACTCGGACTGTTTGCACGCCCGTTGGTTCCTTAACGGATCCTGTCGTAGTATCGTCATAAGTAACGACGTTTACTTCGATGTTATTGCTTGAAAGAAGATTTGACAATGCCTTCACGTACTCTGAGAGCTTTCCAATGACTCTTGGCGGATACTCCCAAGAAAAAATGATAACGCGCATGCTCCCACTACGTGAAAAGCGAGCAGACCTTAATTATTCCTCTTCCAGTGAGATAATACCGTTTCTTTCCTTCATTATCATAGAAACTTTCAGCAAAACCTTCAGACTTGTACCGATCCAAAATGCCTTCGATTTCGCTTGGGTCTTTCTGAAGGAGCCTTGCTACTTCTTCGCCTCTTCTCGCCAAATCAGCCGCTGTGGCGCATAAGTTATGCAGAGTTTGCAAGACTTTGTCTGGGAAGGGAAGCTCGTCTCTCATTGATAATGCACCATACCGAGTTAATTATTAGTGGACTTTGCTTATAAACGCGTTAGTTTTAGAACAGCTTGGTTGCATCCTGTGTTTGCTTGTTTAATGTTGTGTAACGGTTTTTTGTCAAAGCCAATATGGCTTCTCTTAGCTTCTCGTCTTTTTCGTTTGAATTCTTAAGCTGTTTGAGCTGTGATGCTAACTTTGGGTCTTTAAGAGAGTGCTCAATCCAACTTTCAAAGTCTCCGTTTTCAGTGTGAAACTCGACGGCTTTCATGCTTACTTCGCTGATGGCGGTGACGAATCCCTTGAGGCTCCAAACCATTTTCCCTGTGTAATATTCTTTTCCAACTCCTGTATGGAACAAGAAGGGCTCGTTCGCCGTTAAGATTGACAATCTAAGCCTTGCTTCAAAATCGTTTAGCAATGTTTGTGCTACTGCAAACGCGTCCATTGGCGACTCATATGGGCTGAAATACGAGTGCACTTCGCCTGGGCCTCCGCCTGCAGTGAACATGTAGTACAAATGGTCGCTTGTTTGGAAGTCACGCCACAATCTGAGCCATTCAGCGTCATCGGCTTCCTTAATGAGGGGTTCCAATCGGCGCAGCCCTGTGTAGTACGCCCACTGCATTAAATTGCCCAACCAGCCAGTTTGGTCTCTCTGCACATCTGCCCATGAAACGGTGCCTTGGGCTTCAGGCACGTCAATTTCACCTACTGGTTCACTTTTGGCAATAACTTCGGAGGGTGTCGCCATCTGCAAACAGTCAAATTTCAGTATCTCGTCGGGAATGTGCTGTAGAAAGCTGTGAATGCCAGTTTCTGGCCAATGATGCTCGCCAAATGTTTCATAATCGGGAAAAATGTTGATGCATTGACCTTGCGCGTTAGCCAGCCAACCTGCGTATTTGTCAGCTGTTAATGGCCACTCGGGCCACCATCTTGCTGAAAAACGAAAGCCTATGTCGTCTGTGAGTTTGTAATTTCTGAGCAAAACACGGATTTTTTTTGCACCTTTGGGAATGTAAAGGTAGTTTGGTGATTTTTCGCCGAGAATTTTCTCGATGCCTTCAGTGTAAATGCCTCTGTAGCCTAATGATTCAACGATTTTGGCGATTGTATTGTTGTATAGTAATTCGGTGTTTTCGAAAACGGTCGGTGTGTAGCCAAGCAGGTCCCTTACAGTTTGCTTATGCATCCTCACCTGCTCGATAAATTCTTCTTTGTCAGGGTACAGGCTCGCGATTGAGTGATAGTAAGTTTGGTTTAGGAATTCGACGCGTTTGGTCTCGGCGAGTTGTTTGAAGGTTTCTAGCAGGTCTGGTTCGAACATTTGGCATTGTTCAAGGAAGACGCCTGAGATGCTGAAGGAGAACTTAGCCTGTTTGAAGTCATGTTTGTGCTTGTCTATTGAGTCGAGCAAGATTTGGTTAGAGGGGAAATAGCATTTACGTGCGGCACGCTTGAAAATTTCCCTATCGCTCTCGTTATCAAAATAATAGTTGAAAAGTTCGTTTTTGGCAAAACGACTGTAGATTTTGCCCTCCCAAAACAGCTTGCGTTTCAGCCTGTGCGGCTGATGAACCTCAAAAGTGAACACTACATCAGTCATAACATTTCGTCCGAAGTACAATTATCAGGAGAACACTTATTTCTAATTTGTTATTTTTAAGGCTTAAAAGGTTCCTCGTTTTTCTGAATTTCAAATCTTGGAACGTTCGACTATAAACGCTAGAATCGCTTTGCTTAGAAGTTAAGCCGAAATTGATCTAAAAAGCTAAAACAGTTGGGAAATAGATATATTTTACCTGAACTACAGGTAGATAAACGACAGCGTAAACAAGATACCCAAAAAAACGGTTTTGTGTCCTTACTGTTTAGAGCAATAAGCCACGCTGAACTTCAAATTTTTGGTTCATGTAAGACCTGCCTTAAAGTAAATTGGAGATGAATATATGATAAATAATGATGTTTGCCCAAATTGCAAGTCAACGGCAGAGACCGAACTGCTCATAAAGAATGAGCAAGAGATTTATACAATTTGTAGCGCCTGCAAAAGTATCCGTTCTAAATCATGGCTCTAAAACTATCTCAAATGCTTTGGAGAAACTTTGGCTCCAAAATTTAGCGCTAAAAGTCTTGGGCTTTATTTGGACAGGCATGACTCTTTTAAAAAGTCACGTTTGAAGATTCGGAAAAATCGTCTGCAGCCTCGGTGGCTGAAATGTATTTTTTTTCTTTCAAAATTTATTTTCTCAGCAATACTGTTTTTAAATGTCAGCGGGTATGAGAGTTTATGCATGAATGGGCGCTTGCTGAAGCAGTTTTGGCCTCGGCAAAAGAGATCGCTGAGAAGGAAAAGCTGAAGGAAGTTACAGAGGTCACCATTAGGATCGGCGAGCTCCAGCAGGTTGAACGACCCATTCTGCGTTTTGCCATTTCACAGATGAAGACGGCACTTTTCAAGAACACAAAATTCCGTATCCTGAAAGCCAAAACGTCGCTTCGATGCAGAGTTTGCGGCGCAACATGGCAGTTTGACACCAAGAAAATGGACAAGGAGACTGCAGAAGCCATTCATTTTGTTCCCGAAGTCGCCCACAGCTATATTAAGTGCCCGAAATGCGGCAGTCCTGACTTTGAAATCGCCAGCGGACGTGGGATTTGGCTTGAGAACGTAAAAGGAGCCAGATAATAGTGGCTGACCCGCGAACAAGCGTGATTGATGAGCGTTTAAGCCGAACAAGGCGAATCATCGCTGTTTCAAGTGGTAAGGGCGGAGTTGGAAAAAGCATGGTTGCAACTGCGCTTGCGTTAACTCTAGTGCGCAGTGGCTGCAGAGTCGGTTTATTCGACCTCGACTTCACGGGCCCCTCAACCCACATAATCCTCGGCGCACAAAAAGTCCAGTTAGAAGAAGAAAAAGGCATAGTTCCCCCGACAGTCCACGGCTTACAGTACATGTCTCTTATCTACTTTGTAGGTGACAAACCCGCACCTCTCCGCGGAGCCGACGTTTCAAACGCCCTAATCGAGTTGCTCTCCGTTACTCAGTGGGGTACGCTTGACTACTTAGTTATTGACATGCCGCCAGGAATCAGCGACGCAGTCCTTGATTTGGTGCGGCTCATAAAACGCATAGAATTCCTCATAGTGACCACGCCTTCCATGCTGGCTTTTGAAACCGTAAAGAAGCAAGCTAACCTCCTACGCGAGTTAAAGATGCCCATTATTGGTGTGGTGGAAAACATGATGATGGACAAGGCAGATTGCGTTCAGATTGAAACGGAAAAGCTTGGTCTTAGATACCTCGGCACGATCCCCTTTGACCCGCAAGTAGAAAACGCAATCGGTCACGAAACGAAACTACTTGGAACCTCAGTTGGAAAAGTAATTGGAGAAGTTACAAGAAACGCCATTTTGGCGGAGAAAAGAGAGCAGTAAAGATGGCTGGCATTAAAACTGTTATATTCGATTACGTCGGGACGCTCGTTAACTGCAAAGGATACAGCATGGAAGCATCGAGGCAAAAACTTTACAGGGCGTTGGTGAATGAGGGCTTCAACGCTGAAGAAGATAGGTTTGTGCAAGCTTACACATTGGCGCATGAGAAATACCGCAAGGTACGCTATGAACGGCTAAGAGAAGTAACTAACGCGGTCTGGGTAGCCGAAGCTCTCAGCAACCTCGGGTTTCAAGTGACCCGTGATGACGACCGAGTTAAAGCTGCCCTCAACATTTTCTTCCAAGACTTCATAGATTCACTCGAGTTAAGGAAAGACGCAAAAAAACTAATTAAAAAAGCACAAGCCAAATGCAAAGTCGGCTTAATAACAAACTTCACCTACGCTCCAGTTATCTACAAAAGCCTGCGGCACCTGGGAATAAACCTGTTCTTCAACGCCATAGTGGTTTCGGATGAGAACGGCTGGCGCAAACCCAGCAGCCACATTTTCCAAGAATCTCTCAAAAAGCTCAAAGCCCAAGCCAACGAAGCAATTTACATCGGCGACACTCCAATCGAAGACATCAAAGGCGCCAAAGAAGCAGGACTAAAAACAGTTTTTGTTCCATCACAATTTAACACGTTGAAAGACCTTTCAGATAGCCAGCAGAAACCTGACTACATAACAAAAGACCTCAGCTCAGTTTTAGAACTACTAAATGAAATTACCAACTAACAAATGACATAAGTCGGTTTTAAAAGAAAAAAAAGAAATTAGATTTTTCTGGTTTTTGTGGCTGTTTCTAACGCGACTACGCCTGGGAGTTTTTTGCCCATGAGGAACTCGATGAGTGCTCCGCCTGCGGTGCTTATGTAGCCGATTTTTTTGGTTAATCCATATTCTTGTATCGCTGAGATAGTGTTTCCGCCGCCTGCTAAGCTGAAGCCTTTGCTGTTTGCGATGGCTTCGAAGACGCCTTTGGTGCCGTAGTTGAATTCTTTGTTCTCGTAGACGCCCATCGGTCCTGAGACAACGATGGATTTGGCTTTGCTGATGAGTTCAGCGAATCTCTCAACGGTTTTCTTTCCGATGTCGAATATGCTGTTTTCAGTTGGAAGTTTGCTGACGGGGATTTCTTTGCGTTTGCCAGCTACATCCAAGGCAACATCTTCGGGCAAGATGATTTTATCAGGGTACTTAGCGAGAAGTTCTTTTATGCCAGGCACAAATTGCGTCAGTTCTTTCTTTGCGAGAAAATCCATGGTTTTCTTGCCTAAGTTGACGCCTTTGGCTGCGAGGAACAACTGCGAAGTAACGCCTCCAACGAGTACATAGTCTGCAATACCGTTGTCCAAGACGTATTTGGAGATTTCAAGTGCGTCGTCTGCTTTGGCTCCACCCATAACGTAGACGCATGGGTGCTCGGGTTTCTCAAGCGACCTGTTCAGAGACTTAAGTTCGCGCTCCATGATCCTGCCTGCTGCTGAAGGCAAAACGGCGGTGAAGCCAACCATCGAAACATGTCCCCGGTGTGCTGCGGCGAAAGCGTCGTTTACGAACAAGTCCGCAAGGGGGGCAAGATTCTGGACGAGCTCAGTTTTGCTTTGTTGCTCTGGCGTCCCGTTTTTAGTTTCTCCGTCCCATGAGCGGACGTTTTCGAGAACCAGGATTTCGCCAGACTGCAGATTTTTGATGGCGGTTTTTGCTTTTTCGCCAAAGAGGTCGTCGACGTATTTTATTGGGCACTTGAGGATTTTCTGAAGTATTGCTGCGTGTTCTTTGAGTGGTGTGTAGTCTGGGTCGCCTTTTCGTCCCTGATGGGCTAGAACTACGGTTTTGGCGCCTTTCTCTGCCAACTCTTTAAGCGTTGATTCTGCATGAGCTCTTATACGCACGTCGCTTGTAACTTTCTTGGTTGCAAGATCTATTTCTGAATTAAAGTCTACTCTGACAAGAACAACCTTGTTTTTTACGTCAAAGTCATCAAGGGTTTTGTATTTTGCCATTTTCTTCACTTCTTTTGGTTACTTTTACATAATTTTTTTTGGCCCAAAAAGAAAGGGGTGGGAGGATTTTGGTTTGTTTGGGTGCTTAGAGTTTTGCTTTTTTGCCGATCATTTCGATGAATTCAACCATACGGTTGCTAAAGCCCCATTCGTTATCGTACCATGCAAAGACTTTAACGAAGTTGCTCTTTTCACCTAGAACCATAGTTAATTGTGCATCGAAGACTGCTGAGTAAGTGCTGTGAAGTACGTCGGTTGAAACTATTGGGTCTTCAGTATATTGCATGATGCCTTTAAGTGAACCTTCTGCGGCTTTCCTCATGGCTGCGTTGATTTCGTCTTTAGTGACTTCTTTGCTTAGTATGGCGGTCAAGTCAACAATAGATACGTCTGGCGTAGGCACACGCAAAGAATAGCCATTCATTTTTCCAGCGCAACTTGGCAAAACTAATCCGATTGCTTTTGCTGCACCGGTGCTTGTTGGGATAATGTTGATTGCGGCTGCTCTTGCCCTTCTGGGGTCTTTGTGGACAAGGTCTTGGACTTTTTGGTCGTTTGTATAGCTGTGGCATGTAGTCATAAAGCCTTTTTCTAAGCCAAAGCTGTCGGCTAAAACCTTGCTGACTGGGGCTAGACAGTTTGTTGTGCATGAGGCATTGCTTAAGATATTGTGTTTTTCCGGGTCGTATGACTTGTCATTTACGCCTAACACAAATGTGGCATCTGGGTTTTCTGCTGGTGCGCTAATCAGAACCTTTTTTGCACCTGCCTGAAAATGTTTGCTTGCGCCTTCACGGTTAGTGAACAAGCCGGTGGATTCCACTGCTAAGTAAACTCCAAGGTCTTTCCATGGCAGCGCTACTGGGTCTTTTACGCTGAGGCATTTTAGGGTTTTTCCGTTAACGACCATGTCATTGCCGCTGACTTCGATTGTGCCGGGAAAATGTCCGTGGATTGAGTCGTATTTGAGAAGGTGAGCATTCGTTTTGGCGTCTGCCAAGTCGTTGATTGCTACGAAATCAATTTTTGCGTTTCGCTCGAGTGCTGCGCGGTACAATAGTCTACCAATTCTTCCGAATCCGTTGATTCCTACTTTTATTGTCATAATATCACCATTTCTTCCGTTTTTGTACAACCAACTTGACCCTTATTAGTTTTCCGACATAAAATTAAACGAACCTTTTAGGGGCAACAAGCTTGATGCCTAAAAAATAAATGCATGCTTAATTGCTGAATTGCCAAACAAAAACGTAATTCACGCGTGAAAGGCTTGGCTTTCTTTAGCGTTTAAAAAGAAATCTAAAACTAGAAAAGGTCGCCTTCTTTAAAGTAATGGTTCTCCTCTTTCTTTGGGCCAAAGCTTCGCACCCCGTCACGTTTGAGCTTGCAACGCAGTTCCTCGGCATACTCATTGGTTATTTCGCCTTTTTTCTGCAAGTAAGAAATTATTTCTTCTGCTTGTTTTTCGGTGTCACATCTGCGAATAAAATCTACAGCGCCAGGGTTGAAATGGCGAAGTTTATCGGGCGTGACAGTGTCGGCTTCGGATTCAACTTCTTCTTCTGCGCATTCAGCTATGTCAGCTTCAGCTTCCTCGGGGTTCTTTCGAAGAGCGTCTATCGAGATTTTGGCGTCTCCCGCTTCGATCTCATTGTAGAGGTTTGGAAACATCTTCTTTAGATATTCTTTATCGATGGCCATTGAGCATCATTTTGAATTTTGAAATATACATGCAATTTGGTTCTTTAAGTTCTTTGTTGATGTAAAATCAGAATTTAACAGGAATCAAGATGGGATAAATCTTTGAGTCGGGTTGTCTCTTAGCAATCTTTCAAGGTTTTTGGTTTTTAAGCCCTTGATTTCGTCGCCGAAAATTTCGCATTTTCTTTTTTCCCCTTTTTCCTCTGTGGCGCGTATGACAATTTCAAGTCCATACTTCGCAGGAGTTTCAGCTTGCACATTAAGCGACGCCAAGGTTCGACCATGCTTGTTCACGGTTGTCCAAGCGGTTTTCAGAAGCCTTATTCCTTGGGCTTTAATGATGGTGACTATTTCCTGCGGGTCGTCCGAGTAAGCGGCAATATCTATGTCGCTTCCCCTGTGTATGGTACCTCGCCAAACACTGCCGATTAAAATGGGACAATAGGCATCAAGAAGCTTCATCACATTCAAGGCTTCCTTCCGCATCTCCACCAGGCGTTCCTTCCTATTTTCACCCTCGTTTTCCTCAGCAATTTTGTCCAGCTCAAGCGCCACTTCCAAGTTGGACGGCAAAAAATGTGTGCCCAACGTGTGTGCTGCTCTTGTCTTGGCTTGCTTATACTCTCTTTCAGCGCCAAAGTAAAGCTGAGTAGCTGCTTCCCTTGCAACTTTAGACTTTAATTCAGTGACCAATTAACTCGCCAAGCGCCGCTGTCAGCGTTTCGCAATTGTTTCGTATAGGTCGATGGTTTTTTCAGCTATTTTGCTCCAAGTGAACTCTGCTAACACGCGTTTCCTGCCGTTTTTGCCAAGCATCTTTAGACGCTCAGGATTCTCAAGCGCGCTGATTACTCCCCACGCAATGTCTGAAGGGTTGTTTGGGTCCACGTGGAATCCGCATTGTTCTTCGCCGCAGCAGATGACGATTTCGCGCATTCCGCTGACGCCTGCAGCGCCGACTACAACTGCCTTCTCCATGCTCATCGCCTCAAGAGCGACAATGCCGAAGGGTTCGTAGAAGCTGGGAAAGACGGCTATGTCGCATGATGCGTAATGGACGATTCTTTCTTCTTCGGGGATGAAGTCGAAGCAGAACTTGACGTACTGGTCAAGCCGCATGGTTCTTGTCAGGTTCATCAGGTACTCTTGGAGGTCGCCTACGCCTACAATTACAAGTCTTGCGTTAGGAATCTTGGTCAGGATATGGGGTAAAGCCATGATGAGTTTGTCAACGCCTTTAACGCCGACGAGTCTGCCGAGGAAAAGAATCATCTGCTGGTCATCGCCGATGCCGTATTTGCTTCTGACCCGTTTAATGTCTGCTGCAGACACATTGGCAGGGCTGTATTTTTGGGGGTCCACACCGTTATAGCTCACCTGGATCTTGTCCCGTGGAAAACCAAGCTGTATAAGCTCATCCTTCATTGCGTAAGAAACCGTCACAACCATATCAGCCATTTTGCCTGCACGCAACTCGATGTTGCTTACCACGCTTGAACCGTTACCTAAAGTGCGGCCTTTCTCGGTTGAATGAACATGGAAAGCCAGCGGCAAGCCTGTTTCTCTCTTAACCGTGATTCCACCCATGGCTGAAAGCCAGTCGTGAGCCACAACAATGTCATACTTCATGTTTTCTTTCTTGATTAACTCGTTGATGAGTTTAGCAGCTGACAAGTAATTGTAAACCATGAGTTTGCCAAAGAAATGCAAGCCTCTGCCCCACTTCTTGATGTCTTCAGCAATCACGTCAGGCAGCGAATCAGAAATGTCAATGTGTAATGGGCGATGGATTTCTATTCCTCGCCAAATCTCTCTAGTAGGCAGGGAGCCAGCGTCATCATTCATCGTGAAAACTGTTACATCATGATCGTCCAAAACAAACTTTCTTGTTATCTCAGCAGCGTAAGTTCCTAATCCGCCCACGATTTTAGGTGGGTACTCGTAAACGAAGACTGCAATTTTCATCCTAACTTCACCATTTCACCAATAGGATGGGAATCTCGGTACTAAAGCTTTGCTTAGTCTCCGCAGGGAAAAGAGGGAAACACCCAAAATGGATGCTTTGAAGAAGCTGCAGGGAAAACTTTGATTAGGACAGGTGCACATAGCACTAACTAAGTTAAAGGTGCTTTCAAATGAGTTTGTCCCCTGTTAAAAAAGAAATACTGGAAACCCTGTCGCGTAACGGCAAAGCAGTGAAAGCAATGGACGTGGCGAAGGAAAGCGGTAAAAAGTTCCGGCCTGTGATGATGCATATTTTGGGGCTCGAACGCATGGGTTATGTAACCTCGCCTGAAAAGGGGCTGTATGCTATAACTCAGAAGGGAAAAGAAGCTCTCCAGATGCCTGAAATCAGCAAGGAAAAAGCTGAGGCGATTTTGGCTTATGCGCAGCATGACAAGGCGTTCCACTTCTACGCTGGCTTTGGGAAACCGCTCAACCTCCATGCTCATAACCTTCGGGATTTCGCAAACAAAGTTCAAAAAGCCGACTTGGAGTCAGTACAGTTTCACATTACTCGCGGTGACTTCGAAGCCTGGATTAACGGGCTTGGCGACGCGGACCTAGCGAAGAAAGTAGCTTCTTTAAAAGAGAAAAACATGGTTGGAGACGACCTTCGCAGCCAACTGCACCAGATCGTTGAGCAACGGTACATAGAGCTAGCTAAGTTGGCAGGTCAACCAGTCTATCCCGAGTAAACCTTAGCTTCCTTAGGTTATCTCTATCGGCGCAAAGCGTTTCTCCAGTTTCTGCAGTACCTGCTGAATTGTAGTGTACTCCATATCTTTAGCGGATAGTCTCGCAGGTTCAAACTCGCCCATCCGCCTCAGGATAATGCCGTTGTGGACCGGACATGGCCGAAATGGAAATTGAGGAAGCCAATGGAAAAAATGAAATATGCAAATGTCAATATGACTGCGGTGAGGGAGCGCTGCGTTGAGTGAAGTAAGGACAATTTCGGTGAAAATCCCTGAACAAGTCTACCAAGAAATGGCATTGCGCATTCCAGAAGGAGACAGAAGCATCTTTATCAGGGAAGCTATAAGTGAAAAACTTGAGAAAACCCCAAAGGCAGACAAGGTTTTAGCTTTAGAGGAGAAGATGGGCAAAATCGAGGAGGAATTGGGCCAAATCAAAAAGTACCTTGCAGACTTGGAGCTGCTGACGTTTCAGCACGGGAAAACCAACCCGCATTCCTTCTGCCTCGATGAAGTCGACCACAAAATCATGGAGTATCTTACGCACTACAAGAGCGCAACCACGCCGGAGCTGGCGGAGTACTTGAAAACCAACAGGTGGCTCGTGCTGAACCGGCTGAGGCGAATCCAGAAAACATCAAGGAAACAGGCGGGAAAATCTGTTATCGAGTACTACGCTGGGGAGCGGTCGGGCAAGAAGAAGGCGTGGTGGATAGATGAAGAATTGATTCAGGAATAAGTGGCTAAATTTAAATTAGCTGGATTGTTTCGTTTGTTGAAGTGTGGGCTCGTAGTCTAGCACGGATTAAGGCATCGGCCTCCGGAGCCGAGAATCCTGGGTTCAAATCCCAGCGGGCCCGCCAGTTATTGCTCTTTTTTTCGCCCTTTCAAGAAAGTAACGAATGCAGAACTGACGAAGGCGACGATTAAAATTGAACGTGAGTTCGAAGAATCAACTTGATTTGTTTGGTTATCAAGAAAAAGCGATGGAGAATTAGCGACCTCAGAGAAAGGTTTGCTGAGGCTCTGGAAATTAAGGAAGAGATTTCTTTTTAGGAGAAAAAAGAAAAATCGCATCACTGCAGCTATTCTGCCATTTCGTGACGTTAACCAGAGCCTTCTCAGCCATTTCTCTTTTTCATCTCATCTCATGTTTTTAGGGGACTAAAAAAGGGGAGAGGATTGGGGTTTTGACTTTTTAGCTTATGGCCGTTTTCTTGTGACGAGTAATGCGAGTACAGCGCCGATGATGATTATCACGATGATGATAGCGATGCCTATGTATTCGAGTGTGGTTTGCGTGGCGACGCCGCTAAGCGGGGTAGCCGTTGGTGCTGGTGTTGCAGCTGCTTGCATCACAGTAAAGCTTGTTGAGTCTGTTGACGGCCAGTAACCGTTGGTGCCAGCGAAGGCGGCGTAAACCGTGTAGTTACCTGGTATGTCTGGTGTCCACGTCAGCGTGTACATTCCGTTTGCGTTGGTTGTGGCCGTGCCTATTTGTCTGTAGTTGTTGTTGTTGTCTAAGACGTAGATGTTAACTGGAACGCCCGTGAAGTTGGCCGGTGCCGGCTGCTGCTGGTAGACGTAGCCCATCCATTCACGCATGCTTGCGTCGGAACAGACTGGAACTCCGTTTGGAAAGTCAGCTGCCTGCTCGTTTTGCTTCGTGCCTGCTGAAACGTCGGTAACTGTGCCACGTATTACTACTGGTTGTCCTGAGGCTAAACCTGCTTCTGGTGCATTAACTGTGGTTTGGCTTGGTCCTCTGCCGACAACGTAGATTTGCGCGTCGTACCCGTTGAACCACGTGTTGTAGCCGTCTGCAGCGGCGTAGCTGAACGTCTGGAATTCGCCTGTGTACTCTGAGATGCTCCAGATTTCCTTTCCAGTTGTAGCGTTGATAGCTCGTGCTAATCCACCCTTGAAGAGTGGCGATTCAGGCGTATGTTCCGTGGTGACAAGGTATACTGCTCCGCTGCCTATGGCGTTAACGAAGGTTGGATAGTTGGCGAAAGGAGTTTCAAGACCTGAATTTGTGCTGTTGCCTTCGCCGCCGTTGCCGTATGTCCATAATAGATTGCCTGTCTTTGTGTCATAGCAGTAGACAATTCCTGCGTATGCGCTGCTGTACATTTTTCCGTAACCAAATGCATTTGCTAAGCTGCCTGATGCTGGGCTGCCGTAGTAATCAAGGAATGCTTGAGGCACAGTTGGGCCCCAGACCTTCTGGCCGGTATCCAAGCTATAGCCTACATATTGCGAAGTTTCTCTCCAGTTTTCAACGAAAACGCGATTTACCGGATCAATTCCTGCCTCGAGAACAGTGATGTTGTTTGCTGGCGGGTTATAGGTCTGTTTCCAAAGTATCGAACCCAACGTTTTATGACTCTCGCTAATGCTGACAGCGAAGTACGTGTATGGTGTACTACTTTGTGGACCCATGAATATAGCGCCTGTTGAAGGTAGGTTGCCGCTGTAGCATAGTAATCTGTCGTCGAGGATTGCTCCGACTTGAGTGACTGGACCGCTTGGAACTCCCGTAACGGAGACGTTGAAGTCATACATAGTTGGGTTTGCTCCGTTAGTAATCGGTGGAATAACAGTTGGCGAAGTTGACAAACCTGAGTATAGATTGTCCCACAGCCTAGACGAGTTCCATTCCTGCAGATAGTAGTTTGGGTTCGATGTGGTGCCAAGGTTTACCAAATTAATTACCAGTTGTTCTCCTTCTGAACCAAGGATAGTTGTGCCGACAGGAACGTTAGTTACGTTGAACATTGGGTCTCCTGTGAATGCATCAAAAGCCATCCAAGTAAGAGGAAATACACCGAAAAGCGATGCGCCTCCAGAAGTGGCAAATACTATTGGTGGGTAAACTCCGTGTTGGTTAGGGTCTTGAACATCATAAACGTAGGCGAATGATAGTGCAGGTACATTAGAGCGAGACCAAATAAGCTGTCCAGTTTGCAAGTTGACACAGTCGGTTGGTCCGTAAGCGCTGCCGCTTAATCCGCCTGGAACGCCTGCGAAGGATATAGGTTCAGTGTAGTAGAGCATTCCGTCAACTATTATCGGGTTCGTGTATCTTTGATTGTATGCTGAGCCTTCGAAATAGGTGTCGCCTGCAATTAAAGTTTGGTTTCCTCCGACGACTCCGCCACTGTCTAGTGGCTTAGTCCACATTACGTGGCTGGTCAATGAACCGACGACGTCTCCTGCTCCGGCTAATTGCTCGCCGTTGCCTCCCGCATTGTATGTCCCGAGGAAGCCTGTGTATCCTGGTGCGAGGTCACCTAGCCAGTTTGATGAAACAGTGTACCAGTTGGTGTTATAACCGTATATTGGGCGTGTCCAGTAAGCTGACGGCAGCGGTGTGGTTGGATAATAAGAAATTGGTGCCTGCTGAACAGTAAGAGTAGTTGAGGCGGCGCTGGGTGCATAATAATCGCCTTCGTATGGAGCGTTAGATCCAAACATAGTGAAGGTTATGGGGAAATTGTATGTTTGACCAGGGAAGGAAAAGTTCAGAGTATAGGTGCCGACCTGAGTTGGAGTGAATGAAAAGTCTTGCGCTGACGTTGGGTCCGAAATAGTTTGGAAGGTCTGTTTTTGCACATCGCCGTTTGGCGCGGTGATGGTGAGCACATAGTTTGCAAATCGAATATTATTTCCAAACGCTGCATTGAAGATTACTTGGTTAAGCCAAATGATAATTTCTACCGATTGGCCCGTTCCGACTGGGTTAGTTGAAACGCTAATGTACGCGAATGTTGGAATTGTTTCTCCCGGCGTTTGTGCTTTAGCAATTGGTACGAGCATCAATGATGCTGACATAGAAAGTATGAAGAATATAGCGATTGCAATTGCTCCTGTTTTGCTTTTGAAAGATTTCATTAATTTACTTGACATTTATTTTTCTCCTTTTTCTATGAACAAAAGTGTCAAAATTTTTATATTTAAAACTTTACCAGATTGTCAGAAATCTCAAATGAAATTGCCATTTCTACAACAAAGAGGCTATAACATAAGTTTTCGAAATCACAAAAACAAGTTTTATTCTTGGTCAACAGGGGTGCTGTCAAAAGATCATGCGTTTAGCGATTGTTGTAGAAGAAAAATATCATGGCCTCTAAGTGGTCATCGTTTATAAAAACTAAAAAAAGGGAGTGAAGTTTGTTTATTATTTTTTTCTTATGGCCGTTTTCTTGTGACGAGAATAGCAAGCACTGCGCCGATGATGACTATCACTATGATAATCGATACGAGTCCGTACATGAGTGTGTTGTTTGAGGCTAAGCCTGCGACCGGTGTTGCCGTTGGTGCGATTGTAGGCGATGGGTTGCCAGTGTAGAAGTGCGTTTCAGCTGATGATGGCCAGTATCCGTTGGTTCCTGCGAAGTTTGCGTAGACAGTGTAGTTTCCTGAGATGTCTGGAGTCCATGTTAGGCTGTAACTGCCGCTTGTGTCTGTTGTGGTTGTTCCTATGGTTCTGTAGTTGCCGTTGCTGTCTAAGACGGATATCGTTACTGGTACGCCTGTGAAGTTGGTTGGCATAGGTTGCTGCTGGTAGACGTATCCCATCCAAGTTTGCATGCTTGCGTCAGAGGATACTGGAACTCCCCTTGCGAAGTCAGCTGCCTGTTGTGTCTGCTGTGTTCCCGCTGAAACATCCATTACTGTGCCGCTGATGACTGCTGCTTGTCCGAATGATAGCCCTGCGTTTGGTGCTGTGACTGTTGTGACGCTGGGTCCGCGGCCTACGCAATAGAGTTGGTTGTCATAGCCATTCGGGAACACTGAGAAGCCGTCTGCCATGGCGTAGCTGATTGTTGTGAACTCGCCTGTATAGTCGGATAGCGTCCAGATTTGTTGGCCTGTGGTTTCGTTGATTGCGTGTGCTAACGCACCTTTGTATATTGGGTCAGTGATGGTGTGTTCTGTCGAGACGAGGTAGACTACTCCGCCGCCGACTGCGTTGATGAATGTCGGGTAGTCACCGTAGAAGACGTTTAAGCCTGCTTTGGTGCTGTTGTCGCTGCCGAAGGGTCCGTTTCCGAAGGTCCACTCGAGCTTGCCTGTTGTGTCGCTGTAGCAAAAGAGAACTCCTCCGAAACCGCTGTAGAAGAAGTGACCGTCTGCCTCTTGGGCGTAGATTTGGGATGGAGCTGGTTGACCGTAGTAGTCCCATGAAGTCAATGATGGTGTGGGTGAAGTCCAGAGCTGTTTACCTGTGTTGAGGTCGTATCCAACATAGCTCAGGGTTTCTTGGTGTGCTTCCAAGAAGACGTTTGTTGTCGGGTCGACGCCTGCGTAGAAGACAGTGACGTTACCTGGCGGTGCTTGTTCCACTTGTGTCCACAGGAGTTTGCCGATGCTACCGGGGGCAAGGCTGATTCCGTAGTACGTGTATGGTGCCCAGCTTGGAGTAGTGAATGCTCCGGGGCTGGCTGGGAATGTTCCTCTTTCAAGTAGCATTATTTTGCCCGGAATCGCAGCTTCGATGGTTGGGGTTGTGCCTTGATCGTCTATGCCTGAGACTGTTACGTTCCAGTCATACATGTACAGTGGGCTGCTCGGGTTCACTACGTTCCCGTAGACAGTATAGTTGTTGGTGGGATAGTTATCTAGACCATTGGTGATTCCTGCTGGTTCATTTAGATCATATCCTGCTGGTACACTGACTGTTCGTTGAGGCCCACCGGTTACGTATTGGGCTTGTGCAGTGGTTATGGCTGCGCCGGTTGCTGTTGACATGTTGTAGAGGGTTGGGGTGCTGTCGATGGCACCTGTCCATGGGTCGAAGGTGTTGTCCCATAGTCTTGATGAGTTCCATTCACCCAGGTAGAAGTTTGGCGCTGAGGAATTTCCAACATTGGTGAAGATATATCTTAAGTGTTCACCCATTAAACCCAACGCTTCGTAACCTGAAGGTGCACCTGAGACGCTGAACAATGGTAAACCGGTGTATGCGTCGTATGCTTTTGCGAAGTTGCTTGTAAAGAGGATTGCTGGGTAGACTCCGTGTTGGTCAGTTTGCCATACGTTGTAGATGTAGGCGAATGAAAGCGTACCTATCTGGGTTGATGTCCAAAGAGTCTTGCCTGTCGCCAAATCTACTGCTGTGCAGGGTCCCGAGGTTGATCCTGTGAATGAAACTGGCGGGTTGTAATACAGTATGCCGTTGCAGATTATTGGGTTGGTAATTCTTTGGCAGTATGCTGAACCCTCAAAGTAGCCTGCGCCCTGTCCTGTTTGGAACAAGTTGCCGCCCACTACTCCGCCTTCCTGAATCGGCTTTGTCCACATGACATGCCCAGTTAATGGACCTACCGCATCGCCTGGGTACCGTTCCACATCTGAACCCCAACCACCTGAACCGGTGGAGAAGGCAGTTAGGTCTCCGGAACCTGTGACTGGACTGACGGGTGCGCCAGTTCCTAGCCAGTTAGACGAAATCGTGTACCATGCTGTGTTTTCACCGTAGATTGGGCGTGTCCAATAGGAAGTTGGTAATGGTGAGCTGCCTATGGCCGCTGGAATCGGGTTTTGTTGTACTGTTACGGTTGTTGATACTTGGCTTGGCTCGTAGTAGTCGCCGGCGACCACTGATCCGGGTTTACCGTCTCCGTTAGCGCCGTATACTTGTCCTGGGAAAGTGAAGATGAATGTATAGGTGCCGACTGCGGCGGGTGTATAGGTTGTGAATTGGTTTGCTGTTGGGTCTGTGACTGTTGGGAAAATGGTTGTGGATACTTTTCCGGAGGGGTCAATTACGGTAAGGTTGTAGTTTTGCCATCTGTAGCTGTTGTATAGAGCTGAATATGAGACTGCGGAAGCGGCCCCAGAATCATAGCCCACACCGTAGATCATGTTGAGCCACATGTAGATAGTTAAGGTTTGACCGACACCGATTGGAGTGGGTTCCGCTGAAATGTAAGCATAAGTTGGAATCTGGTAGGGCGGTGTGTGAGCGTTAGCGTTCGGAATGAATGCAATTGAAGATGCCATCAAGAATGCCAAGAAGATTGCAAAGATCGCTGCTATTGTTTTTTTGTTAATTTTTTGCAAATTTCTCATTTTCTCCTTTTTTAGGTGGACAAGGTCTTACTTGCTGTATATTTAAGGTTTTGTAAATCAAGACGCAAAAATCAAACAGAATCACTATTTTTTACGAAAAAAGGCAATAATATAAGCTGCATTAGTCTGCAAAAAAAAACACTTATAAGGCGGAAACAAAACGGAAACAAAAATGTGCGATGAATTTAAATAGAATGAAAAAATACCTTGAACGTCAACGAGGGGTATTAGCCTTAACCGAACAAATTAGTATAATCCAAGCAAAAATCCTAAAAGAGTTGCTGGCCGACGGGCGCCAGACTGACAATGAAATTGCCAAAAAAATAGGCGAAACAAAAGACAGCGTTAAGAAAAACCTTCGCAAAATGGAAGAAACTGGAATAATTGGCGGTGCAACAATACACATTAATTACAAGAGTTTCGGTTATAAGGCAGTAGCGCACATTCTAATCAACCTTGACTCGCAGCAAGAAGATCAACTTGTCAATTATCTGCAGAAAATGCCTGAAGTTTACTCATTCTACAATAGGGGAGTCAAAGGAAACTGGGATGTTATTACAATCATTAAAACACTTGAACAGTTGAACGTCATCAAGGACCAATTCAAAAGACACTTTTCAATTTTGGAAATGAGAACTGCAATCTGGACAGATGTAAAAGAAATGAATTACAACCTGACGATAACAAACGAGAATACGAAAACGCGAGATGCAGCAGACAATTATCAAGTAAAGGTTCAGAGAGGTAGTCCTAAATCAATGACTCTCGATCAGGTTGACCTAAAAATATCTGATAAGCTCTCTGAGAACGGACGGGTGCCCATGGAAACACTCGGAAGAGAAATAGGAATCTCATCCTACACCGTCAAAAGAAGATACGAAAAACTTAAGAAAAACGGAGTATTAAAAGTAACAATTCAAGTTAACCCAAATAAGATTGGGTACCAAGCAATGTGCGTTTTTTTCACAGTAACCTCGCATGAAAACTCCTTCGCAATTATTGAAAAAATCAGCATGATACCAAATATCATAAGCATTATGAAAACGACTGGAGACTACGACTTGCAAATTTGGGCAATGATAAAGGATTTAGGTCAATTTTTTTCGGTTCAGGAACAGCTGGGAAAAATTCAAGGCATAACGAAAATGGATACAGAAATGTGGTCATTAGAAAAATGGGAAAAATGGCCAAGCCCTCGCCAGTATATATCTACCTTTTAAGAGTCTCTCTGCCGCTTGGCAAATTCACCAAAATTTAATAAATTGGGCAATTTCAACCGATATATTTTCAAGTAAGTGGGAAATATTAGTTCATAAAAATCCGCCCAACTTAAACAAAAGGAAGAAACTGTTGCCTAAAATCAAAGAGCTCGATTCGCAAATTCTAAAAAGCATGCTAAAAGATGGTCGAACTGGTTACCATGAAATAGCAGAGCAGTACGATGTGTCAACAAACAAGATTTGGAAGCGCTGCAAGGCGATGCAGAAAAAAGGGATAATGAAGGGCGCAACAGTACAGATGAATTTTGGCCTTTTCGGATATGAGGCACTCGCGACTTTGCTCATCAGCGTCGAGGCTCAGCAGCTCGAACACACAATGGAGCTCATTAAAGACATACCTGAGGTGCGCGCTTACAGGCAGTATAACAGCGTCTACAATATTAGAGCAGTCGCAAGTCTGAGGAACCTTAACGAACTGGATTATGTGAAACAGATCATCAGGCGGAAATTGCCTATAATGGGTTTAAAAACTTACATCTGGACAGGAGTCAGAAACATTCCTGAAAACTTGAACTTCACTGGTGCTCAGAAGAATACCGACATAACAAACACGACGAATCTATGTCCTTCGGTGGTTTTGCCGAGTGAAAGAATCACAATTGATGAGGTGGACAAGGAAATAGTGGCAAAGCTCACTGTAGACGGGCGAGCTTCATTCACTAAACTTGCACGTGAAATGGGATTGTCCACTGACACAGTTGTAAGAAGATACCACAGGCTCAAGGAAAACTGCGCAATAAAGATTTCACTCCAAATAAACCCCAATAAAATTGGGTACACATCGTTATTAGATTTCAACATAGCTTTCACAGCACCCAGCGGCGTGTCAAAAGCGGTAGTTGAGTCACTTGCCAAAATTCCCGATGTTATTATAATTGTAGAAACAAGCGGTGATTATGATTTGCAATTGACGGCAATGGTAAGAGACGCCGCGCAATCATTCGACATCCAAGATCAAATCTCAAGAATCAGCGGCATAACAAAAATTGAAGTCAGCGCAAGAAGAATTCCCGAGATGTGGCCAACGTCGCAGCAGTACATGTCAACATTCTGAAAGATCTTTGACTTGATTACTAAACAAAAACTGAAGCTGGGCTTCCCTTGGAAGCTCCGGCCCTATAGGAGAAGTGGCCGACCAATTATCCTCTACAGTGCGATCAATCCACATTACATTTCCGTGTTCATAAAGAACCTCTCACGGACATGTCTAAATATGGTTTCATAGACGCGAAGCCTTAATTCATCGCTTTAATTCTCTTATGTTATGCGAAGATTGCACATTTTTCTCATTATTCTTATAGTGGCCATAGGCATCCTCCTCAGCCTTGTCGCAATTAGCCTGTATCTATCGGCAACCGCTTCTACCTATTATCAGTCAAGTTGGATGGGGGCGATGTGGCGGAGCATGGGGCTGGGTGGATCAACTGGCAGTGGAAACAATGGTGGAATGGGAGGAATGATGGGCGGAAACGGCACCAGAACCACGGCAACACCTAATCTCTGGATAATCCCGACAACTCTTATGGCAGCAGCTATAATCGGCATAATAGGTTTTGGCTTTTACATCGTTCTCCCAGAAATCAGAAATACCAATAGAACCTGCACACCAACCCGAAACGAAACGGTTTCGTTAATTCCGATGAAAACTTCGGATATAAGTGCCCCTGTTCCAAAAGCCTCATCTAACTCTTGCGAAGTAATCTTGAAGACCATGACACCTGAAGAACAAAAAGTCCTCAGCACATTGATTGCTCATCAGGGCAAATACCTTCAAAAGTACGTGGGCAAAGAAGCCGGACTCAGTCGGCTCAAAACCCACCGGATCGTAGCTCGTTTCGCGGAACGCGGTATAGTTACGGTAAAACCGCTGGGAAACACAAACGAAGTCACAATCTCAGACTGGGTTAAGGGCGCAGAGACACAAAGCTCAACCTAAACCGTTTCCGAAAAACTGTTTCAGGACGGTTTCGGCCAACTTCTATACCAAACGCCGCGATATATATGATTTACAGGTAAATTGAAATGAAAACTTTGGAAATAGTTGCCATTTTAGCCTTTGCGGCCGTGGAAGTTGAACCTGGACTTTGATTCATTTTCAAGTGGGTTTTTGAAGATGATTCGTTGATCTAGCGGCACAGGAACCGGCGCAATCCTTTGACTTTTGTTCACTCGTTTTAATTTTTTTAGACTTTTTTTAACTTTTCTTGACTTATTTTGACTTTTCTTAACTTTTTTTGACTCAACCTACAAACAAATCAAGCCCCAAACCAAAAAACCAACCCAAAACACAAACAAAAGAATTCACACGAAGAAATCCCGGAGAAACACACTTTCAAACTACCACAAGTTCACTTGATATATTAGGAATAACCTAGCTGACCCGCCAAATGAATTCTAAGTTAGTCAATGGAGACTTTGTCTATTTTGAGGTGTAGGATCTGCTTGGTTTAATCAGAACATCAGACAAGAAAGCTTAAGTGTTAAACGATTCATAAAAAGTGCCGACGCTCATGAAGTTGAAAGGCTCGCCCCTCGATCTGAACATTTATGAAGCCTCTGAAACGCTGACAAATAAGCATTTTAAACAATTCAGAAGCCCCGAATTTGAAAGATTTTATCTTCCCCATAGTATGAGGCCTTTTACGGATCTCAATCCTTTAGGCACGAAAGAGTTTATCGCGGACGATAACAGAGGAGCAGTTTCACCATTACCCATTTTGGAAATGGATGGCAAAGACTTTTACCTTTCAGTTAAAGGCATAGGTTCCACAACAAACCCATTTTCAACACAACTTCTCGGGAAAGCCGAAATGTGCAGCCTATTGAAGGATTCCATGCTGAAAAACAAAATCGTGAATTCCGAAGGAATCGCTCCACGATATATTACAGGGGAATTATGGTTAAGAGGCTCTCCATATGGAGGGCAAGGCCTCGAGCACGCAACCACTTCTATGAGAGTGTCAGAAATGGCTGACCTTACGACCATTCATGGATTTCGAGTTGCGCCTGTTGTGAAAATTGTTTTCCTTCCGAAAGACCTTGAGAATGAAATCAAAAAAATATATTGGTATCGCAGATTCAGGGGCAGAATGGTTCAGGAATTAAGGTTGGTTCCTTCTAATGTGCGGATTTATTTTCACTCTGGGAGCACTGTCGGCGGAAATATACGCTCAGTTTTTGACCTATTTGAAATAGACAGCATTGATAAATCTGTAGATTTTCTAAAGAATTTCGTTAAAAGCGGCCTTGCATACCTAACTCTGTTTTCCAGGACGCTAAAAAGCAACGAAGACGGAACTTTCTGCGGATTGGATTTCTACGATGTCTGGCTAGACAAGGATGCAGTCCTCGCTCAGGACGGCACTATCTACTTTGTAGATCTTGAAGGCTTGGAATGGATTACTGTTGAGGAAAAGAAAATCTCGGAAAAGATAGACGACCAGATATACAGATCCTTATACGAATTCATGTATGCATATGAACAGATAGAACGGGAACGATTCGCAAGGTTCGGAGGGCTGGCGGACAGGAAAGTGCAGTTCGAATATCTCCTCAAAGAGGCCCTAAAAGATGACGAAATTATTGACCTCGCAAGCGAGGGACAAAGCCTTAAACTGGTCGTGGGTAACATCCTTGGGGAGCAACGTTTAACTAAGAAATTCCCAATCATGGATCGGTAATAAAAATGCACTGCAACGACGCAAGAACATTTTTTTCCCAGATAGCCGAAAAATCAATTTCAATACAAATCCAACAAACCGATATGGATTATCTCAGAAATGGCGGCTACCTCTCAGTGATGCAAAAAGAGGATTACGATCGGGCTTCAGCCGAAGTTTCAAACTTGACGCAAATGAACATTGACTTGGTGAATGCAGAGAACGCAGACAGAAGCGCAAAAGCGACTCTGCAAGAAGAGGACAAGAAAACTCATTCAATCAAGTTCTATTTCGAAGGAAAGGAAACCAAAGAAGCTGAACGCGAAAAAGAGGAAAGCGAAAAGAGCGTTGTCTCAAAAATGGACGCTGACATCGCCGAAAGAGACACAAAGATAAATGAGCTTATTCAGAAGAAATCCATCATTGACCGGATGGTGCCATATGGCGGCCAATATCTGTCACTTACTGGTCTGGGAGTAATTACGCTTAACGATCTCAACGTCAGGAACTACAGGGTGGCTGACAGCGAATTTTCGGACTTCGTTGAAGAAACCCGAGCGACATATAGCGAATTGCGGTCGATAGCAGACAGAGGTAGCTTTCACGTTTCTAACCTAAGAATTAAGTTTCCAGAAATGGATCTCTCGCAACTCTGGAGCGTGTCAATTGGTTTGGCCAAACTTCAAGGCGACCCCAACCAAATCGGTCAAAGATTTCTTTTTGCCCTTGATCTTATCAAGCATTTCGATAGCACCCTTCAAAATAAGATGATGGCAGCGGAAATCATGGCCTCCTCCAGGGCAGATCCCGCTCAATCGCCAAATAATTCTGATCTCCAGAACCTGTCAGAACTTTTGGTTAAACTTGACCGCCAACTTAGGCATGACGCCCATGTTCCTAAACCACTTTCAGTAGGCGTTGCCGCCACTGTCTTGTTTGGTCGGCGATTTGACGGCACTTTTTCAACTGACAGATTTGTGGAATTTTCCAAAATGACCTCTTCGTTTGAGTCAGCCGCGATACTTTCCATAACAAATGAGCCTTCAGACCAACTAGCCGGTAAATTCCAATCATTCAGATCACTATTTAATTCCTGGGGATTTCAGGTATCAGAGGATACCGAACTTGCTTCTGCATATTTGTCGATTTCTGATTTGGCACCAGATGAGGTCAAGTTGAAAATGTCAATAATTGAAAATGGACTTAGGAATTATCTGGAGTATCCACTTGTAGCTTCGGCAGTGCTTGCTTCAATACCGACCCTTGAAGCTAATGAAACTCTTGACCTGATGGAAAAGGCATATTCTTTGCTCGGGTCATACGCTGCAGATCTAGAACGTTCTGAAATGATAAGCCTTGCAGTAAGGATGATTCATGGAATCAAAAATGAACTTGTAAAGCAGCTTGATCCAACCGCGACTATTGTGAAAACTCCAGTGCAGTTTACCTATGTCCCAACAAACATTTTCTTCCTATACTATGCACCGCTAATCATTGCACATTCATCATACTATTCGACATTCAGCGGCATTGGAGGCTTCCATCCGGCCCATGTACATGGTGTAGGGGGCTTCATGGGTTGAACTCAAAATCCCTTGTGATCACAGTCTTACTTTTCCTGGCTCTCTTTGCGGCTCCCGTTGCAGCAACTTACAGTCCCCATGTTGGAGATCATTTCAGCTACTACGAGGTTCAAGACCTTGGAAGCGGCACAGGTGATTACGCTGGATACAGCGAACACACAATCACTAACGGAGTGGAAACAGTAAACGGCGTCAATGCAGATGGAACCGTAGCCGCAAGCTATAGTTACTCATGGACTTGGAACAACAGCACAGGCGCAACAGAAAATGGAAACTCATCTGGAGATTTCACCTTTTCACCCGTCACTTTCCTTTACATCAACGGAACTGACAACCAGACTGGGTATGTTAACCCAACTGTCTGGTTCTGCATGGATAACTCGATCCCGAATGGTGGTACCTTTTCCCTTCTAAACACCGAGATGACGGTCATTTCCAGAAATTATAGCTATTATCTTCAATCCCAGAACAGAAATGTAAACACGATTTTTGCTCAAGGAACCTCAAGCTACCAAAGAAACGATGTATACGGACAATTCAGCGCCGACTACACATGGAAAGCTTACTTTGACCCGTCTACAGGATACATCATAGGATACAGCTATAATGAACAGGATACCAGCCCATCGGGAACCGGGTTCACCTACACCGAAAACCTATATGTGAATTCAACTAGCTATCCGTTAACAGCCGCAACTGGTAGCAATCCAGGCGGGGCAAATTCAACCCCAACACAATACATCAGTTACATCATTGTAATAATCGTAGTCCTTGTGGTAATTGCAATTCTAATTTACGCGCTTTCAAGACGAAGAGCACTTCCCAAACATTCTTACCAGCAATCGTACCAACAACAATCTCCTCCGCCAGGTCCGCCCCCAGAAAAAATTGATTTGACTCCAAAACAACCGCCGGTACAGCAGATCGTTGTTAAAGAAGTTGTGAAGGTAAAATGCCAATACTGTGGAGCACTAATCGACTCCACAGCTCAGACCTGCCCTATATGCGGAGCCCCCAGAACATAGATGGGTACACTAAATTTTAATTTCCTTCTTTCTATCCCAATCCTTCCTTAGATACTGAAAAACCTGTCCAGACAGCTGCATATGCGCTTTCATGACGTTTCCTGAAGAAGCAAGATTGTAACGGGAAATCTCGCAGAATGCCAAGCGGGCACGTTTTGACTTAAGCCATAGAAGCCGCGCATTCAAAATATCTTTCCCCATCCCTGTTCTCCTAAATTGAGGTTTCACATAAAGAGAATGCAGTCTTCCAACACCATTCACAAGTGAAACCCAGCCTAACCCTGCAATTTCGCTGTTTAGCTCAACAATGAAGCATCTATCCCCGTTCTTAAGCGCAATACTTACCCACCTCTTGTTTATCCCCGGATGCGTCAAAGCCATGAATCTTTCAATCTCGTTTAGGTGCCCCTTTTCGGCCACTGAAATTTCGTGGCTGAACCTGTGAGCAAGGGCAAGATTTTCCAGTTCTACGGTGTAAATATCGTAGATTTCACTTTCATGCTCGGTTTTCATCTCAGAGAAGAGCCAATTGAACGGTTTCAATTCGTAAAAGTAGTCAAATATCTCCCTTGATCTTGTAAAAATTGTTCCGCTCTTCTCCGAGCCGTCATAAATGAATAAGCCTGAGGTGTCCTCGTCGGAAGTTCTGGTTACGTAAGCTTCACCGCCTATATCCAGAATTTCTCTGGTGTAATATTGCAGATAAGGCTCAAAAAACGAGAAGCCAACTGGAAAAACCAAGTTAACATCAGATGCACTCAATAGTTGGGAAACTTCCATTGCTCCCGATCAGCCCGTTGCTACAAATATAAATTTCAGACTGATAAACTTGAGTTCTCACTTATTCAAACGTTGCCTAATGGAAAACAGGGCACTCAACGAATTGAAAAGTGAAGCCGTTTCAAGCATCTGGGTTGAGAATCCGGTGTTCGTCAATGATCCGCTGAATGAGTTAAATCAAGAAAGTTTGAGTAAACTCTAGTCTCAAAACGTTATTTTGGCTTCCTCACCAAAAGCAGAGAGATACCCATTGCTAACATATGATGCCGATAACTGTCACAAATACGTAAGGCTCGTACCAAGGGAAAGCAGGTTCATAAAACTGGCGAAAAAAGTTGCCTCCAGAAAGCGCTACCACAACAGCTCCACCGGCCATTGACCCCCCTGCTATGCGAGTGATGAGACTGTCATTTCTTTTATATGCAAAGCGTGTCCTTTGGCTAAACTGGCTCAGTAAACCTAGCGCTATCCACCAGGGGCCAAAAACAAATCCGGAAGGACAAAGCGACAGCAGCTCAATAATGTCTGCCAGCTTGAGCTGCATTCCTATGGTTGGTACGCCGTTGTTTGCTAGAAAACTGCTGATGCTCACGTATGACGCGTTCAGCGCATAAGCTCCGATTAGGCTGGCTATGAGAACGGTGGCGCCTGCGCCAATGATGATGCCGTTGGTCAACACCGTTGTTGGTTTTGGAGCTAAATCGGTGCTGTCCGTGGGGTCCTGACTCCCGCTCTCAATCTATCGAAACTCCTGACTTATATGTTTAAAGAAACAAGTGGCAACGAGCCACCCGCACCGTCAATCAAGAAATTGATCTGAAAAGCACAGGAACACCCCAAAACAAAGCAGACAAGGAAGTCAGGGAATCATCAAAGGGGAATTACAAAAACACAAGCATTTTCAGCAATTAACCCTGAATTTCAGTTCAATCGCAATCCAATTTCATGGAAGAATAGTTCATAACTTCACGACACTACAAGCCTTCTCCATTAAGCTTTAGGAATTCTAAGCCTTCGCCGAGGGTATTCAAGGTTTAAAATAGGAACATTTTGAACAGTTTGGTTCAATTTGGCCCCGTCAAAACAAACAAATTTACACAAGGCAAAAGAATCCGTTATTTGCGGCCAAGCAAAAGCCGTATCCTGCTAGCTAGCTGGTATAGTAGGCTGCTTATAGCGACGGCGAAAGCTGGAAACACCGGCATTATATACCAGTAGATCTTTGTCTGCGCAAACGAGAACACAAACAACACGATTGCCATCCACAGGAAAATCAGCGTATCCTGTTTCCTACTTTTAGTGAAGGCTCCGAATGCGCAAAGTCCAGCGGCGAAAGGCAGAAGAGCTAGCCAGAGCCAGTTTTCGTGGTAAGCCAAGTAGTTTAGGTAAAAGAGGTAGCCTGCAGCGTGACCCTCAATGGTGCTGGCTGACCGCGTAACGTCAGCGTAGATGAAGTACCAGTGCCAAAATTGATTTCCAAATCGGGCAGCCATGTAGATCAGCCAGGGCGAAAACAGCAGGAGCCCAACGCTCCAGAAAAGAGTAAAAGTCTTCGTGAAAATAAAACGCAAGCTCTTTCTTGTTGCAATCAAGTACACAAAGATGATGAGTGGAATCAACAGTGCAGCAATCTGCTTTGTCATTAAAGCCAACCCAAAAAAAATGCCGCTTAAGATCGCGCCTCGAAATGAATTTTGTCTATCTTCGGTTAGAACAAAAAAGTATATGCTTGCCAAAGCGAAGCAGGTTAACGGGACATCGGTCATGGCGTATCTCGCGAAAACGTCGTAGGTTATGAAGGTGCCTAAAACAAGTGCCGACATGAATCCAACAGGGCGGTTGTAGAGTTTTTTTCCCAAGTAGAAGACAAGGACAAGAGAAAGGGCGCCGAATCCAGCCGTCCAAATCCTTGAGGCAAAATTCGTAACTCCGAAGACCTGGTAGCTAATAGACATAAGCCACATCAACAGTGGCGGCTTCCCTATCACGAAGGAAATGGCTCCGTCAGCCCAAGGGGTTAGGTAATCTCCCGTTTTAACCATGTGATAAGCCCATTGAGAATATGTTTGCTCGTCGGCAATCTGAAGAACCCCGCTTCCCAAGTTAACGAAGAATATTGCTGAAAACGCCAGAATTGCCAAAATGAAAATGGCGTCAGCGTGCAACTGGATCCAAGACGGGTTTTGCCCTTTAATGCCGATTGATACATTTTTTCGGTTCCGCCGTCGAGTAACGTACGCGTAACGAGTTACTGCAAAAATGGCAACTGCGCCTGTGGCAGATGCAATAGAGTCAAACACTACTGTTGTCCGAGGAAGGGGATTGGCGGGTTGCGAAAGATGCGGTTGACCTGTAGAGTTTGTTAAAGCCAAAGCGTAAACTCCGGAGTCATCTGAACCGATGTACAAAATGTCGTTTGCAATAGCAGGTGATGATTCAATTATGTTTCCTGTCTGGTAACTCCACTCCTTGGCTCCGGTTGCTGCGTTAAAGCAGTAAATGTTGTTGTCTTGAGAGCCCACATACACGTTGCCGCCTGCCACTGCCGGAGAAGACGTAACCCAGTACCCAGTTGGACTCTGCCAAATCCTGCTGCCCGTTGAAGCGTTGAGGCAATAAACATAATTGTCTTCGGAGCCAACGTATACGCAGCCATAAGCGACAGCTGGAGAAGATTCCACCTCATCGGCTGTTTGGTACCTCCAAATTTGTTCGCTTGTGGAAGCGTTCAGGGCGTAAATGTAGCCATCGTAAGAGCCGACGTACACATAACCGTTGTAGGCGGAGGGAGAAGAAGAGTCAGACGTTCGAAGGGGATGACTCCAAATCTTGATGCCCGTGGACGCGTTAAAAGCATAAACGTAGCCTTTGCCGCTGGTAATATATACTGTACCGCTTGAAACTGCTGGCGAGGAATTCATCGGGTCAAGGTTTTGCAAATTCCAAATCGTGTCGCCGTTTGTAGCGTTCAAGGCGCAGAGATTATTTTGGGAACCCACGTAAACAATGCCGTTTACAACTGCAGGGGAGGACCGCACTGGACTGCCGATGAGAGTTCGCCAAAGAGGTACTCCAGTCATTATGTTTAGGCAGTATAGGTATCCGTCGTCAGCACCGATGTAGACACTGTAGTTATAGATAGCTGGAGACGACCACACTTCATTCCTGATTGGAAACTTCCAAATTACTCTTCCGTCGGAAGCGTTGAAGGCGTAAACTTGGCTGTTCCTTGAGCCGACAAAAACGCAACCGTATGCAAAAGCGGGGGAAGACTGTACCATTCTTCCGGTTGAATAATTCCAAAGCAGTTTAGTGGAATCCGATAAGGAGATATTCGCCGCGTAGCCACTGTGGCTTGAATCCTGTCGGAACATTGTCCAGGCGCCATTGCTGGAACCTGCGCTCGCTGAGCTGCCGAAAACCATCGACATGCTGGTGACTTGAATTAGGACAAAAGACAACATCAGCGCGATTAGTAGCCAGATGTGTTTTTGCATTGCTATCGTTAAAAGACACCGCCCCAAGTACATATTAAAGTAATTGAATTTCAACCGTAATGGTTTCAGGTTCCTGTTTTTTCAATCTTTAAGTTTTGCGCGGATTGTTGAGACAACAAGTATTGATAAGTCACCGCAGAGAAGTATTAGCTCTCTCGAAAGTGCACCTGCGTGGTTAGCTGCCAAACTGCGGTAAGAACCTTACCAAGCCTGAAAAATTGAGAACGACTTCTATAGTATTGCGCTTTACTCATGCGATAACTGCGGCTCCAGGTTTAAAGTAGCCTACTAAGCTATTTTAGCGAACATCTTTTGGCCTGTAGATAATCACTTTTCCATTCAGCTGATTAAACGCTAAACCGCCTTTCTTGGCGATGGCGCGAATTTGTTTTTCAGTTTCCTCATCAGGAACTGCCTTGATGAATTTGGTAATCTATCGAAAGGGGATCGTCTTGTTTCGATTTATATAATGAAACAGAATCGGGTGCCATGTTGGTACAAACCGCTGTGATTTCTTTTAGGCAAGTGACTACTTCATCTCGATTCACTCTGCGTTACCAAGAGTATTTAGTCTCGAGTATCAACATAATTTTGGCGTTGTCACCGACCTGTTCTACAAGTGTACAGAATGGGAAAAAAAGCCTCAAAACCATGAAATTTTAGGCGAAGAGATTTCTGATGTATTTCAGAATAAGCTGTGGCTGCTCAAAGGCCGTTTTCAATGCCCTTCGAGGATTTCTTATTTGATTTCTCAAAGATAATTTCTTGTATTCCTCAAGCGCCTTAGCGGCAATTTCCTTTACTTCTTCAGGAGCGAAATCCGGGGTGGAAATCAGCGGCATCCCTTTGGGTTGGCGAGCCGAGGCAAAAGCGTCCCAGCCCAAGTTTTCCTGAATGTACCCTTTAGACTTGCATTCTTCGTACAGTCTTGTGCCGTAGGATGGGGTAGCCATGAAAAGGTGCATGCCCACGTCATAATCTCGTTTGAGCTTTAGGGCGAAATCAACCGTTTTCTGCATGTTCTCTTTCTTTTCCCCCGGAAATCCGATGATGTAGAAGGCACCTGTTTTCAAGTCGATGTCCCTGCAGATTTTCGCGACTTCAACTACACGGTTCAGGTCTAAGCTTTTGCAAATTACGTTATCCAGTATCTGCTGGTCGCCTGACTCTACCCCGAAAAAGACACTGTTGCAACCTGATTTCTTCATTTTCTTCAACAGATTCATGTTTAAGCAGTCTGCTCTTACCCCGTTTGGGGTTTCCCAACCAATCTTAATTTTCTTCGCAATTAATCCATCACAGATAGCTTCAAACCTTGCTAAGTCAAGGGTTAAGTTGTCGTCTTCAAAGAAAATGTTCTTGACATCAAATTTCTCGACGACGTACTCAATGTGCTGCAAAACGTAGTTTGCAGAGTTCGCTCTAAACACCTTGCCCATATGCAAGTGAACGGAACAGAAACAACAGTTAAACGGGCAGCCCCTGCTGGTAATCATCGATATGGCTCTATTCCTGAAACTGCGGTAACCAATTTTTTTGGGACTCAGGTACCGCTCCATATCCACCAATTCGTAGGCTGGGTAAGGAAGATCATCCAAATTCTCGATAAAATCTCTAGGAGAGTTCACTTTGACTTTTCCGTCTTGGCGGAAGGCAATTCCTAAAATTTCATTTAAAGGTTTTTTTCCTTCAAGAAAACCGGCTATTTCAGGCATTATGTATTCGCCTTCGCCAGCTACAGCAATATCAACGCTATTTGCCTCTTCAAGAAACCTTTTTGGCACAGTGGTGACGTGTGGTCCTCCTACAACCGTTAAAATGTCCGGGTTAACCTGTTTTGCTAAATCGCTCACTCTAACCGAGTTTTCTATTTGACAAGTGAATGGCCCAGCAATACCCAGAATATCTGGTTTTCGACTGTCTATTTCCATTTTTATCTGGTCAAATGGCAAACCTACGTTCAAAGTTTCGCCGTTCTTCTGTATTGAGCCGTCAGTCATGAAAGCATCCAATATTTCAGTTTGGTAACCTGACTTGATGAGCGTCGCAGCGATATACATTAAGCCGAGAGGTAGGTTGCCTGCTGGCGGTTCCGAACCCCGGTAAAACGTCTGCGGCGGATTGATCAGAAGTATTTTCATTAAGGGCCACCCAACGATTATAAAATTGACCGCTTTGGGATATTTAAATTGACTTCTTAGTTTAAATTGTCATAAAGCGTTTCTGAAGTTAATCTGTTTTCCTATTTGTTTCTCAATTCATTATAAAAAATGCAAAGGCTTAGTTGGCTGTTATTGTAATACCACAACCACATAGGTTTATGAGCTGTTCTTCTGCTTTGGATATTGTCAACTTTCGGTCAGTTCGGTGGAGGTGACGTTTTTGAGTATGCGTCAGGAAAGAAAAGGCAAGATGACTGTCGCTGAGGCAGGTAGAAAAGGTGGAGAAAAGACAGCTTCAACACATGGCCGCGAGTTTTATGAGCAAATCGGTCGAAAAGGCGGTGAGAAGGTTTCCGCGGAGCGAGGCCCGGAGTTTTACAGCGAAATAGGCAGCAAAGGCGGGTCTGAAAGAGCCAAGCAGCATGAAGGCACAAGTGAAGCTATGGGGAAGACCAGCCTTGAAGAAGCAGGCCACAGAGGAGGCCAAAGGGTTCGAAGGCTAATCCAAGCCGGAAAAGAACACGAAGAAGAGTAAGAAACCCTTATTTTTAGGATTATTTTTTGTTAATTCCGTTCAAGATCTAGTTTTTCAAGCGTTTTTTAGGAGGTGAACTGGTTGTCCAGAGAAAAGGGTAAAATGACCGTTGAAGAGGCAGGCCGCAAGGGCGGGCTGCGAACATCTGAGACTCACGGTGAAGAATTCTACAGCGAAATAGGCCGTAAAGGCGGGAGGATAGGTGGCCCGAAAGGCGGGCAAAGAGTCCGCAAACTTATAGCAGCAGGAAAAAAGCATGAGCTTGAATAGATACGCTTTTCTGCTTTTCATTTTGATTATTATCGCAAAATTTTGATTGTGGCTTTTATTTGACTTTTAGCGCAGGCGTTTTTCTTTTAAAAAAAAATCCCATGTTACTGCGCTATGACAGCCACATATCTTTAAAAGTTTTGTTAAGTGCTAGAAAAATCAGAAAGCGACTAAATCGCAAGAAAACGACTAGGAAAGCTCTTGGAGGTGACATTTTTGGCGAAAGAGAAAAGAAAGGGCAAGATGACGGTGGAGGAAGCTGGACGTAGAGGCGGAGAGAAAACTTCAGAGACACATGGGCGCGAATTCTACAGTGAAATAGGCCGTAAGGGCGGACAAAGGGTTCGCAGGCTAATTCAGGAAGGAAAAGCGAGTGAACAAGAGTTAGCGGCAAACTGTTAGCACTTTTTTCATGGATAACTCGTTTAAGGATATGGAGGTGAAAACGACGAGTAGACAAAATGCTCTGACAGGTAGACATAACGGGATAGATCACAGTAGAGGAACAAAACGCCAATATACAAGCAGACCCGGAAAAACCGGTCGCGTCAGTCCAGTGCTTGTTGAAAAATATCTTGCAGGCATACACTTCCCAGCTGAAAAGAAGAACCTATTAGACAAAGCAACGGACAAATGTGCACCAGACGACGCTATAGACATGCTGAACAAGCTGCCAGGTAAAACTTACAAGCCGCCGATAGATATAACCAAAGAAATAGGAAAAATTGAGTAGTATCAACCGAAAAACCAGTTTTCTTTAACTTAGTTTTTTGGCCTCCCCTGTCTTGAGGCGACATCTTGTAATCAAATCAAAGTACGGATGCTATGCATTCCTTTTGACGAGTAAAAATGCGGGTTGATGCAATTTGGCAGTTGAAAGCTTGCAGAAAAGGAAAATAACTAATAGAGAAGCTGGACGAAAAGGCGACGAAAAAGATTGTTAAAAGCATGGTCCCGAATTCTCAGGGAAATAGGACGGGAGCAGAACAAGGAAGTAGAAAGCACCGAACAGAGGTATGGTTTCTGCAATGAAAGCTAAACGGCTAGCAGAGCAACCAAAATATTTTTCCACCTCAAACTCGATTTTTTCTACAACCGTCGGACAAAATGTTGAAATAGTATCCAGCCGCATTCTGTTTTATGAAGCGAATTCTTGTTTTGTATTATAGCAGGACCGGCAACACGGAAAGGATGGCTAAAGCCGTAGCTGAAGGAGCAAAAATTAATGATGACATCAAAGTTGAATTGAGCTTTCACGTTGAACCGGAAGATCTGAGCGCCTTTGACGCCGTTCTTGTCGGGACCCCAACTTATCACCACGAGATGGCAATTGAATTTAAAAACCTCTTTGAGGAAGCAGCCGCAAAAGGCATTAGCTTAAAGGGCAAAGTTGGGGCGGCGTTCGGTTCCTACGGGTGGACAGGCGAAGCGCCCAAGCTTGTTGTGGAAATCATGAAGTTCAAGTTTGAGATGCAAGTGACTGAACTACCTTTGCTCGCAAGGTATCTGCCGGACCAAAAAATGCTCAGCGACTGCAAAGATTTGGGAAAAAGAGTTTCCGAAAACTTGATGAGCAAGGCTTAACATTAGCGGATGGGAGAATTTTATGGAAAAACCAAAGGATAATCTTCTTGAATTCCTGAAAAATCAAATTAAGGTTGAAAAAGAAATAGTGGCTTCCCTTCAGAAACCTCTGTTGATCATGAAGAATCCAGCGGTCAAGGGAGTCCTGAAAGGGGTCTCGCTTGATTCTATAAAGCACGCTGAACTCTACATGTCAGCCATTACTCTTCTCACAGGGGCTTCCACCGCGTTAACGCAGGATAACCTGGATGAGCAGAGGAAACTTGTCGAAAAACACATAGAGATCGAGTCTGAACTAATTAAGAAGCTGGAAAAAATGATTCCAACTATCGACAATAGTAAAGTTGTTTTTCTCTTGAACTCCATACTAGCTGACGAACGCAGACATCACGAGATGCTGAAGATGGTTTTAGAAATAATTGTTCATGGAGAAACCATCACAGAGGATGACTGGTGGAAACTACTCTGGGAAAACGCACCGTTCCACGGAGCGCCTGGCGGAGGATAAGCGGAAAAAGAACTTCAGGCTATTTGCTAAGAGTTAGTATTTTCCTGCATTACTTGCCCGGAAGAAGTCCATGTATCTTCGACTATCTGTTGAAGCTCCTGAAGTACTGACGCCAACATTTCGCCTTTGCAGGTTAAACCGTAGGCTTTGGGGGTTCTTCTTATGAAGATGAGTTTTTTGCCTTTCAACCCTCTCAGATACTTGTAGGTTCTTCTCATGGAAAGCTCTGTTTCCTTCGCAAGTTTTCCGGCTGAAATTCCTTCATCTGGAATTGCATCGTACACGTTCCGTTCGGTAGTTGAGAAGGCTTCCAGGCTGGGATCTCGCTTAGATCTGAAGAAAAAGATGTAGTCTCTTTCCTCGGGGGTTTCTATTAAGCCGACGGAACGCAGCCGTTTAAGGATTCGTGATGCAATCTTGGGCGAAATCAAGGCTTCAATGTCTTCAAACGTTTTGGGCCCTGATAGTAAGGATTGCAGGAGTATTTCTTCGTAGCATTCTGAGTGCGCTGGAAGCATTTCAGCGAATTCAGGGAAAGCTTCGAGTAGTTCGGTTAGTCGGCCGCCGAAAGTGGTTGCGTAGTATTCGTCTCGCAATTCCGTGGCGAGACCCACTGCCATTAGCGGTCGCAGGTACTCTTCGTTAATGGTGTCTTGACTGTGGCTATGTCCCGTTCTTTTGAGTTCCTGTTGCAGTTGGCTAACTGAGTATCTGCCGTTTACAATTGCTTGAAGAATGTGTAGTCTTGTCTCGCTTTTAAGAACGTTGAAGAGTTCTTTTATGTAGTTGGGATTATCCATTGTTTCGCGAAGTTTTCTTAGCTCATTCTTGAGTTTGTATACTTGGCATCGGTTTATGCATTCTAAGGGAGATATTGGGGCGCAGCTTCTGCATTCCGCGCCAAGCGTCTTAAGCATCCCTGCCAAATCTCGGGTGCTCTCCGCCTTTCGGGTTGAAGTTAGGACATTACCCACTTGTTTTATTCTCCTATTCGAATACACTGCTTATGCCATGAAGAGGCAAGAAGTGAAAGTTTGTTTTGCGAGACTGGCTTTTGCGATTTGATAGCTCATCATGACACGCGTCATATTATGTGACAAGCGTCATGTTTAAATAAGTTTTCCCCAGAAATAACCCTAATTGGTGCCTAACTTGATACTTCCGTGCGAGGTAGGAGTAAAAACCGTTTTGCCTTCAGTAAAGGCTATTATGGCAAGAGAAATCGTCACAAACCGCGGGTTCAACGAACAGCAAACAGCTGAACTTTTGGGACTATCACAATCTGCAGTCAGCAGATACTTAAACAAAGAAAGAGGAAACACATTAATTACATTGGAAAACTCGACTGAAATTTTGGCGCTCATAAATCAAATGGTCGCTGTGCTAATAAAAGAGCCGAACAACAAATCAGGAGTCCTCAAGCTCTTTTGTCAGACATGCCAAGCTGTCAGAAAAAGTGGTTTAATGTGTCCATTATGCCAAAAGGAAATGCCGCAGGGTTGGGCAGAAAACTGCTTATTTTGCCACTAATCAGCCTAATTAATATTTATTAAAAACGAAGTCGCCTTGATTTTGAGGGACAGAAATGTCCTACGACGAAAACGCCATTCTCGATATTATCGCAAAGGTAAGCAAAACCGCTGTTAACATAAGCACTGTAAAGCTTGTGCACAACATTTTCTACCAGGCAGTGCCAGTTGCCGGAACAGGGTCAGGTACCTTAATAGATTCGACGGGGCTAATTTTAACTAACAATCACGTGGTAGGTGGCGCCCAAAAAATCAATGTTACATTGGGTACCAACGAGGTGCTTGAAGGTACAATCGTAGGATCATGCGCCATCCATGACATAGCCGTAGTCAAGGTCGACGGGGAAGGAAGAAATCTTCAGGCGGCAGAACTCGGCGACTCAGATAAGATAAGAGTTGGGCAAAGAGTCTACGCCATCGGCAATCCTTTCGGGCTGGCTGGCGGTCCAAGCGTAACTTCAGGGGTTATAAGCGCAATCAACAGGACGATAGAGTCGGAAAGAGGCTTGATAGAGAACCTTGTTCAAACCGATGCCTCTATTAACCCTGGAAACAGTGGCGGTCCACTTGTCGACGTCGGGGGTAAAGTAATCGCAATAAACACGGCGATTATTCCATTTGCTCAAGGCATTGGTTTCGCCATCCCAGTGAACCAGGCAAAGGAATGCACCGACGAAATTGCAGTGGGAGGCACCGCCAAAAAGCCATATCTCGGAATAGTCGGTTTAAGTCTAACCATGGAAATCGCACGCTACTACGCGTTGCCAGTTGATCATGGAGTTTTAGTAACAAGGGTTGCCGAGGGTAGCCCTGCAGAGTCTGCTGGGATGTCTGAAGGAGATATCATCTTGGAAATAAGTAATGCCGAGACACATAGAATTGAAGATTTGGTGAATGAGATTCATGGGAAGAAAGTTGGCGAAGTCGTCAGAATTCTTGCGGTGCATAATGGCAGGGAGCACCTTTTTGAGATAAAACTAAGTGAAGCGCCTTAGCTCAGCTTTGTTTGAAAATGGGGATGCATGGGTTGAGTCAAAACGTAATTAAGGAAATCTTGGAAAAATACAGGGTTATCGCAGTTGTTGGGTTATCGAAAGAGCCTGGAAAAGACAGCCACAGAGTTAGTGCTTATCTAAAACAGTGTGGCTACCGAATAATACCAGTAAACCCTTTTGCAAACGAGGTCCTCGGCGAAAAAAGTTACCCGAGCCTACTTGAAATCCCGCCTGAAATCCAGAAAACCATTGAAATCGTTGATGTTTTCAGACCCGCGGAAGATGTGCCTCCGATAATGGAGCAAGCCATCAAGCTCAAGCAGAAGAACGGAAAACCCTTCGTTTTCTGGATGCAACTTGGAATTGTAAACAAAGAAGCCGCTGAAGCTGGCAGGCATGCAGGTTTAACGGTTATTATGGATAAATGTCTGATGATTGAACACAACCATTTAGCGCCTACATGATTTCCTCCAGGGCCTTCTGAATCTCCATATAGTTCGGCTCAACTGAGGGATTTTCTGAAACCCAAACGTACCTAACTACGCCGTTCATGTCCAAGATGAATATTGAGCGTTTCGCGACTGTGTACCCATTGAGCCCAGCGAAGTTAGGCAGCTCTAACCCGTAGGCTTTGATGGTTTCACGCTTGTAGTCGCTAAGCACTGGAAAGGGCAGCCTGTTTTTCTCCAGGAAAGCTTTATTGCTGAATGGGTCGTTGACGCTTATTCCTACGACTTGCGCTTTTAGATCGGTAAGCCGAGACATAGAATCGCGAAACTCACACATCTCTTTCGTGCATGTCGAAGTGAAAGCTCCGACGAAAAAAGCCAAAACGATTTTTTGGCCCATAAACTCCTTGAGGCTTCTCTGTTTCATGTCAGTATCAGGAAGGGTAAAATCAGGTGCTTTATCCCCAACTTTGATTTTGGTATCCATAGAATTTCAGGTCCAATATTCTAGGAAAAGAGTAGGCGTATAAATGGATGACGTTTTCTATTCGAAAGCAAAAGCGCATGGGCAAATCTTGTTCAGAACGCATATGTCACATTTGGGTTTTCTTGCAATGCAGACTTGCCTTCCATGGAAAATCAGCAGGTCAGTGAGTTTCATCCATTTCTCTTTCGGCGTGATTTGCATTAAGTCAAGTTCAATTTTTGCAGCGTCATCGTTTTCAGTTAAGCCAAGCCGCTGTGAAAGCCTGTGGACATGAGTGTCAACTGCTACTCCCGCAACTACGCCGTAGGAGTTGTTTAACACGATGTTGGCTGTTTTTCTTGCTACTCCTGGAAGCTCCAGCAGCTCCTCCATAGTCTTAGGGACCTGCGAACGGAATTTTTCCACTAGGAGCCGGCAACATCTCTGCAAGTTTCTGGCTTTGTTATGGTAAAAGCCTGTTGAACGTATGTCCTGCTCAAGCTCTTTTATGTCAGCGTTCGCGTAATCTTCCGGTGTGCGGTACTTCTTGAATAAGTTTCGGGTCACAGTGTTGACTTGCACATCGGTTGTCTGGGCAGAAAGCATAGTGGCAACAAGCATTTCCAAGGGGTTTGAGTAGTTGAGCGCGGTTTTTGCGTCGGGATACTGTTTTTCAAGTAATTCGATTATCTTTGTGACGCGTGCTTTGGGTTCAAGGTAGATCTCTGGTTTTTTCATCCTTCATGCCTCTCAGAAGAAATGTGAGTAGATATAATAAAATTAAACGTGGCGGAGATAAAAGATTTTTGTAGCTCGATGGTTTTAACTGTTTAACATTTGTTTAGTAATTCTTGTATATTCTTTAAATTTGGTAAGTAATAATCGGCCATACTAGCGCAATGTTTATATGATTTATAATAATCTGAAAATATGAACTTATCTGAAGTGGCAACCATGGTCAACCCAACCAGAGTAACAGTCGCCTTCGACAAAACCACAGCTGATCTATTGGAAAAAATAAGCAAAGAAGCAGAAGTCTCCCAGAGCGAAGTTATGCGTCGCGCCCTAAAATTCTACAACGAAAACATGGCACTTGAAGACCCCGCAATTAAGAAAAAAATCCACGGCTACATGGACATGCTGCTTGGCGGCGAACACATAATCCTCGACGTTGACCATTGGCTCATGTTCCTAAGTCTAATTGCTACATCGCCTCAAAAAGAAAAGTTTTGGAATGAACACAAAGAAGTAGCCCGAGCCCACTGGGAACAGCTAAAAACGAAGGTCCGTTCTCCCGAAGAAATGCTCACTCGCCTTGAGGTCTGCAACTTCTTCCGCCTTACAAAAAACGCCCCAAACGACTACACACTTGTCTTGGTTTCAGAGATGTCGAAAGACTTCATCAGAGTATTCCTTGAAGAGTATTTCTCAGCCATGGGCGTCAAAGCGGAGATAAAAGAAAACTTAACCAAACTTAGAGTAACCATTAAGCCATCCAGTCCGAGAATCTAGGCGTTGTCTTCCCCCAGAAACCTTTTACCCTCAAATTTACTAACCAATACAACAGGTGAATTTGAGTTGAGTCTAAAACTGAAAGTTGACGGAAAGGAAATACCCCTTAATGAGTTTGTGGAAAAAATTTTAGCTGGAACAATAACTGGGGCGGTAACTGCCTTGCGGGGAATAAAGGATGACTGGGAAAAAATTGAAATAGAAATCCAAAAATAAGCTTAGCCGTTAAATTCGACTGAACTCTCTATTTCCGCGAACAGCTCCTTTTTGGCTTTGCATATGGGACAGATGTACGGCGGGTCCTCCCTGAAAACCACGTAACCACATTGCTTGCAGTACCATAACTTCTTTTTGACCGTCGGCTGAGCTTTCCCTGCGACTGGAATTGCTGTCGCCGGTTTCTCTTGAGTTCCCCCTGCTGCCGCCTGTTTGGTCGGGACTGCCTGTGCGCCGTACGCTCTTTCCTGCTTTTCCAGCGGTCTTCGCTCGGGAACTTCAGGCAAGTTTTGACTTTCATAAACTTGCTTATTAACGTAAAGCCGACAGTAGCAGGCACCATACTGTGCGACGTCTGGATCGCGGTAGTCACAGGGGCAAATGATGTCCCGGTCGAACTCGAAGCTGCCTGATGTAAGCCTGCATGGGCACAGCGGGTAGCCATATCTATCTTCATTTGTCTTTAATCCTTCAAGGAAACCTTGTAGCAAATCGGGTTGAGGGGTAAGATAATACCCATAGGTTTTAGCGTCTGCTTCGGCTCTCTTCCGGACTTCTTCTGTGGTGGTCAAATTTCAAGAGCCTCCTTAAGTTTGTCCTTGCGGAAACCCGTGATCACAACCTTGTCATCAACAATCGTTGTGGGATAGCTGAGCATGCCTCCTTTGCTTTGGATTGTCTCGCGGATTTTCTGCTTCTCTTCCTCTTCGGCTAAGTCAACGTCGACGTATTCGTATTCGATGTTGTTTTCGTTTAGGTATTGTTTTGTTAGTTTGCACCAAACGCATGTGCTTAACGCGTAGAGGAAAACCTTGTGCTTATTGTTCTTGCCAGCAATCTTAGAAATGTTCATATCAAAACAACTCTGCTAGAAACAGTTGCTTGCAGGATAATATAACTTTTTAGATTTGAAAATTGGGGAGGGATCTATGCTGGTTTTAGGTTGCCAAACGCGTTTTGAACAACCTCGGTCATGGCGGGATGGATGTGCATGCCTTGGGCGATTGGCGCGTAGCTTCCAGTTTCAGAAACCATTGCGTTAACGATTTCTTGAATCAGAATTGAAGCTTCAGGACCAATGATGTGCCCGCCGAGGATTTTACCCGTTTCAGCGTCAACAATCACTTTCACGAAGCCTTCAGGAAAACCCATTGCAGCACCCATTGCTGTATCCCGATAAAGCGCGTTGCCAATAACAACTTTATGGGACTGCTGTTTGGCTTCTTCCTCTTTTAAGCCGACAGAGGCAACCTGAGGATGGGTAAAAACTGCGCGGGGGGCTGCCGAGAAATCCATTGGAATCTTGTGGTCATGCATGGAGTTGTGCCAAACTATCCCTGCTTCGTAGTTGGCTACGTGTTTGAACATTTGCATGCCTATAGCGTCGCCGAAAGCCCAAACATTCTTTTTGCTGGTTTCAAGGTATTCGTTAACTTTGATGAAATTGTGCCTGTCAAGCGTAACACCTGTCTTTTCAGGCTTCAAAACATCAGCGTTAGATACCCTGCCCGTGGCGACCAGCACCTCTTCAGCGCTGAATTCACTTTGGCGTCCATCCAGGCGGCTTCTTGCAACAAGCGTTTTGGTTTCACCCTTCTGCATCGCTTCCAAAACCTCAAAGCCCGTATATATTTCCATCCGCGTTTGCATCTCTTTCTTAAGTAACTCGCTGATTTCGGGTTCCTCATCAGGCAACACACGGTTTGGTCTTTGCAGTATAGTTGTTTTTGTGCCGATCCCTGAGAAGAAGTGCCCGTACTCCATGCCTACGTATCCTCCGCCCACGATCAGTATACTTGTTGGCGGCTTTTGCATTTCCAGAACCGTATCGCTTGTCAAGTAACCTATTTTGTCAATGTCTTTGATCAAAGGTAACCCATGACGTGCTCCTGAAGCGATAAAAATTTTGGGGGCTGTAATCGTACGCTGACCAACCTGGATGGTGTAATCGGAGATAAACTCGCCTGTTTCTTTGAACCAAACAAGATCAGGGGAGGCTTCCACCGCTAAAGCCTGATGTCCAGAGTCCTCCTCTACCAGCGAATGCATTCTGCCCATGATATTGTTAAAATCCACAGAATCCACGGTTGCATTAACTCCAAGTTTTCCCGCCGCCTTGATATTGGCGATGACATCTGTTGGGTAAATCAGCATCTTAGAGGGAACGCAACCCACGTTTATGCAGGTGCCTCCCATTTTTCCATGTTCAACCAGCGCTACTCTTAAGCCTTGGTCGACCGCGGCCGAGGCAACAAGCATTCCAGAACCTGAACCGATAACGATCACGTCAAAATGTTCCATAATAAACCCTCATTCTTTGGAAAGAGGAGAGTTAAAGCAAATAAACTTTTCAACGGTTATCTGCGGTTGGAAAATCTTTTATGCGAGTTATAGGTAACATGATTGTGGATTTTCATGGCAAAACCAGCTAAAATGACAAAAGCGGAAGAAGAAAAGAAAAAGAAAGCCTACTACAGCAAGAAAGAGAAAAAAGCTAAAGAAGTTAAAAAGTAGCTTTTTTGCTTAAGAAATTAGGTAGAGCTCTCTGGTCGTGCATAGGGTTGAAGCTCTTCAGCTCGTCTTTTGTTAGTGGTAACACTATTCTGGACACCAATCCGTTTAGGCTGTAAGGTAGCCGTATGAGACGCATTTCTCCAGAAGTAACCCACTCGTCAATGTGTAAGCCTTCTTTCTTCACCTGATGCGCAATCTGTAACCTTTCTTGAGTTTTTAGCCCGTAAGCTTGCGGGTCCAAAACATGAAGATGAAAGCCTCTGCCTGAATAAACAGCCTTAACCTCAGAAAAGCGTGTTGAAAGAAACTCATGTAGTCGTATCGCTTCCGCCTTAGCCATATCCAATTCTAATTCGCAGAAACTCAGCCCTTGCTGCCGACTCATCTTGTCCGCTAAGGTGCCATGGATTGGGCAGGTGATGTTTTCTGGATCAAGGTCAAAAGCTAGCTCTTGCCCCTTTTTGCCTCCGCGTTCATCATAGACATTCCGGTCGTAGTATACCGCTTCTGGTAAAAACTCAAGTATTTGCCCCCGCACATCTTCCAAATTTGTGTACTCATCAACTATTATTGTCGTAGAAGCGTCTTCCCCGTATTTTTCAGGATAGATTTTGGTGTGTCTGCCAATGATTACTGCAAACCTAACCCTGCCCTGTTTAGTGCCAAACCATTGCGCCACCGCTTGCAGGTTGAACTCTGAGGTGTAAAACTGTTTTCTTTCATCTAATGCAGCGTATCTCATTCCAAATGGCATGTAGTATTGACTCATAACAACCACTAAACAAGTAGTCATTCGTCCAAAAAAGGCTTTATCCAAAACTGAGGCGCAGAAAACCTAATATTTGACACTTGGCTGAGTTTAATTGGTGAAATTTTTGCCTATTGACCCTGATTTTCAAACAAAACGCCAAGTTGTTGGCGAACATAATGGACACAAAGTTTGGGGACCAGTTGTAGCCCCGCAGAAACTGGGAATTCATGGAACAACAAGCGCTGTGGACTGGGATTCATGCGTTGGAGACGGCGTATGCATCGACGTTTGCCCAGTTTCGTTGTATGATTGGGCTGAATCCCCTGGGCACCCGCTTAGTGAACGCAAGTCTGACCCAGCGAGAGAAAATGACTGCATACAATGCCTCGCCTGCGAAATGCAGTGCCCGGCTCAAGCGATAAAGATTACTCCCCACTGAGCACCGCAGGATTGTTCTAAAGTGGCAAGTATTATATTAGCAGACACTCCAAATAATGCTTAGTGCACCGTCTATGAGCAGCGAATCAAACGGCAAAGTTATAACTGTCCTGCCGAGTGATGCTTCATCAAAAACCACTGATGTTGTGGAAAGCATAATCTCAGCAATTTTGGAAGCAGGCGAAGTTGATGTCGTTGGAATAAACGACGGGATTTTTCTTGCTTGTTCAGCTGTCAACATGGCGTCGGAAATCGCTAAAGTCTACGTTGAAGACTTATGCATTGGAGTTCTTGAAGCGCCATCGATCGGTAAAGCGTCCGCTATTTCTGCGCATCTAGGGCAGAAGCAAACGTGGGATTACGCAAAGATAGCTGAACAAGAAGAGAAAGGATTTGAAGACGTCGAAGAGCAAACAGTCAGCGTAAGCAGGTCAGCGACGTTTGAACGGCTTCTGACAATAAGTCTTTTGCGTCTTGCAAAATCCGATAAAATCAAGATAGTGGCTGCGGGCGGCTCAATCAACGACGCCGTTTCACTCGCGTTAAAGTTAACCACGGGTCAGATTTCCAAAGATCAAGTGGGGATCAAACTTGTACATCTTTATTCCATAATTATGAGAAACGACCCCACAAAAAGCATAGCCGCGGTCTCTATCTACCTTCAAAAAGAGATACGCACAGAATACAGTAAAAGACAAAGAGATCTGTTTAAGAAACTGGAAATCAAAAATTTCAACTCAGGTTAAAAACAGCAAAGGCTTAGAAAATCTACCAAAAAACTGAATAAAAAAAGATTTGTGATTTTAAGTGCTTACTTTTGAAGGCTTAGAGTTTTGTTTACTTTGTCCCAGTTGACGACGTTCCAGAAGGCATCAATGAACTTGGGTCGCTCATTCTTGTAGTCTACATAATACGCGTGTTCCCAGACATCTAGAACCATCAAGATTTTGAAGGTAGCGTAAACGTTAACGTTGTGCTTCTCTATTTGCATTATCAGTGGCCTCTCTATGCACGGGTGAACCGCTAGGGCAGCCCATCCTGAACCTTCAGTGGTTGCCGCCGCTTTCGTGAATTCTTTCTTGAATTGCTCAAAGCTTCCGAATTCCTTGTTGATCGCCTCGGCCAATGGGCCTGCAGGTTGTCCTCCGCCGCGTTTGCCAGCGGGCGCCATGTTTTCCCAGAAGATCGAGTGCAAGATGTGGCCGCCAACATTGAAGGATAAGTCTTTAAGCAACGCTTTCATGTCGGCTTCAACATTTTCTTTTCGCGCCTTGTCCAGTTTTTCGAAATCCGCGTTCGCGCCGTTCACGTAGGCTTGGTGGTGCTTGTCGTGGTGAAGCTTAAGCTGCGTCTCTGAAATGTAGGGTTCAAGGGCGTTGTAATCGTAGGGCAATTTTGGCAGACTAAAAGATTTTACTTTCTCCATAAAATTCACCAAAAATCAAACCAAACCAAAGGAGAAAACAACTAATATACTTTACCGTAAACGAAATTCAAGCAAAATCAGATCAGCTTATAACCTTCTTTTTGATCTACTATTTACAGTGATTTTTATGACTAAAACTGATGAAAACCTCAAGGACGCATTCGCAGGCGAATCCCAAGCGAATCGTATGTACTTGGCTTTCGCTAAGAAAGCGGATGAAGAAGGGTTCCCTCAAATTGCTAAACTGTTTAGGGCAGCGGCAGAAGCGGAAACAGTTCATGCGCACAACCACTTGAAAGTGATGGGGCACGTGAAATCAACCAGCGAAAACCTTGGCACGGCCATTTCAGGCGAAACATACGAGTTCAAAAAAATGTACCCTGAGTTCATCGCCGAAGCCAAGAAGGAAGGAAACAAAAAAGCTGAAACAAGTTTCAATTATGCAAACCAGGTTGAACAGATCCACGCCGCCATGTACCAGAAAGCACTTGACGCGTTGAAAACCAAGACTCAGCCAGCCAAAGCGGATTACTGGGTGTGTCCAGTCTGCGGAAATACGTTTGAAGGCTCCGCGCCTGATAATTGCCCAATCTGTGCTACGCCGAAAGAAAAATTCATGCTGATAAAGTAGGAATAACAACCGCATTTTGTTTTTTACTTTTTTCTCTTTGCGTTTTGTTTGGGGCGCTATTTTGAGCTGAGCGCTCTTTTTGCAAAGGTAAAGTTAAAAGAAAAGAAATTAGGGTGCAAAAACGATGCAATCTGTTAGGCTTTAATTTTTCGTGCGATTTGCCGCCCAAAATCAAAGCAGTTTTTTAAGTCGTCCACGTCTGGAACATATTTCACTTCGATTGCCGGCTCGTAAACATCGAAACCTGCTTTCTTTGCCATTTCAACCATGCCTCGGACTGCGCCGCCGCCCCAGCCGTAGGAGCCGAAGAAGGCCCAGAGTTTTCCCTTAGGCTTCAACCCAGTTATGTAAGTGAGGAAGGAGCCCAGGGTAGGAAACATTTGGCTGTTCAGCGTCGGCGAACCCACAATGACTGCTTTCGCATCTAGTATTTCGGTCACGATATCGGTGTTGTCAGTCGCGCGTAGCTTGAGAACTTTAACATCAACGCCTTCGTAGGCTGCCCCTTCTTCAATGGCCCTCGCCATCTTGTCAGTGCTTCCCCACATAGTATCAAAAACAATAATGACCTTTTGCGCCGACACGAATGAACTCCACTGAAGGTAAGCGTTAATGATTTTGGATGGATCTTTCCGCCAAATTACACCGTGGTCAGGAGCGATAATTTCTATTGGAATCCCCATCTGCACGACTTCCTGGACCTTTCGGATGATCAACGACGCAAAGGGCGTCAAAATGTTCGCGTAGTAAGTTTTAGCTTCCTCCATAAGCACCTGCTGGTCAACCTCATCGTCGAAGCGTCCGCTGCTTGCGTAGTGCTCCCCAAAAGCGTCGTTTGACATCAAGATTTTGTCTTCAACAATGTAAGTGAACATGCTGTCTGGCCAATGCAGCATAGGCGTTTCAAGAAACCGCAGCGTGCGCTTACCAAGCTTAAGCTCGTCGCCTGTCTTGACGACTTCAACCTTGCTGAACTCCGCGCCGTAATGCTCGATAAGAGCGTCTTTGCCTCTTTGGCACGCGATTATCTTGGCGTTCTTCGCTAGCTTGGCGATTTCGGGTAGACTGCCTGAATGGTCCATCTCCACGTGGTTAACAATGATGTAATCGATTTTTTCAAAGTTAACTAGCTCTTCGACGTTACGTGCGAGTTCTTCAGCGAAGTTGCATTTCACCGTGTCGATAAGTGCGGTCTTTTCATCCCTGATGAGATATGCGTTGTAGCTTGTGCCTCGGCTGGTAACGTACCCGTGGAAGTCCCTTATGTTCCAGTCGACGACTCCAACCCAGTTTATTCCTTCCTTCAAAACAACATTTGGCATGTTTTTTACTCCTTTGTCACGTTTAGCTTGTAGGCTATTTTGACGCCTGCCTTCTCGAAAAGTATCCCGACTGGGCACGTTTCAAGCGTTAACTTATGCAGTCGCTCAACCCTATTCTGCGTCGCATCCATCTTGATGCTTATGTCAAAGGTTTCTTCGCTTACGGTTCCAGTTTCATCCGATTTCACGGCTTCAACCTTGACTTTGGCGCCTTTGAGCACCAAATGCATCTTCTTTGCCACTAAAGCAAGAATTGTAACGTAGCAGCCTGCGTGACTCATGAGGCAGAGTTCGAGAGAACTAGGGCCCAACCCTGTTCCGAGGTCAGGCGCGAGATCCACAACCGTGCTGTGGGCTTCACCATCGTCAAGCATAATTTGGAAGCCGTCAATCAATTTGGCGTTTGCATAGATTTTCGTAGTCAAACCTTTCATCTCCAAATAAGACAAGGAAAAATCAAGGTTTGATGGTTACAATTGTTTATATGGATTGCGTTTACGATTTTTCCGAAGCGGTTAATGCAAGTAAACCTGTTTCCAATTTCATAGGCGGAGGACAAATTGGTGACTGCTAACGCTCGTCCTAAGCCAGCCTTTGCATGAAACCCTTAGGAAAATCAAAAATCAATATATGCTTGAGCAATCTGTTTAATAGTGGAATTGCCCAAAAAGAAAGTGGCTGGAGATTTTGGAGGTCTAGCTCTTGAGTTTAATCCCAGACGATAAAAAAGAGTTACTTAAAGCCGACTTTAGTCAGAAACTGGTTGACCCAGTCAAAATCGTCATGTTTACCCAAGAGATTGAATGTCAATATTGTTCCCAAACAAGATCATTAGTGCAAGAATTGCCCCCTCTAAGCGATAAAATAACATTAGAGGTTCTTGATTTTGTAGCTGACGCAGCCAGAGCCAAAGAATTAGGAATCGACAAGATACCTGCATTAGCAATTATCGGCAAGAAAGACTACGGCGTGAGAATTTACGGGATACCTTACGGTTACGAACTTCAAACATTGATTGAGGCGATAATCACCGTTTCAAAAGGAGTAACTGACCTTTCAGAAAATACCAAATCGATTCTCAAAGAGGTCAAGTCGCCAGTTCACATACAAGTCTTCGTAAGCTTAACTTGTCCGCACTGCCCAGCAGCCGCCGCGGTTGCCCATAAATTGGCGGTCGAAAGCGAGTTGGTTAAGGCAGACGTCATTGACAGCGGCGAGTTTCCTGATTTAGCCATGAAGTACAACGTGATTGGCGTGCCCAAAATAATAATTAACGAGAAAATAGAGTTTGTCGGAGCATTCAACGAAGACTTGTTCGCCGAACATGTCCTATTGGGAGCCTTCTAGACGAGGCAGGTTAGCGAGTGAGCCAACAAACAAAAAGCGAACCTTTGGCTCTGGTGTTTGTTTACAGCAAAGACTTCATGGAACGGGTAATCCGCAACTTAATCAACGATCCATGTTTCTGCCAATCATGCGGACTCTATTGCGAATCATGCAAATACAACGTTTACAGTTTCGTTAAGAACGTTCGCGCGGCCATCCAGCTTCCCAGCCCTGCAGATCTGCCAGCCTTCATAGACAACCCTGAAGAGTTTATGCCTAAGAAACTACCTGAAACTGACGTCTGCTTGGCTTCAGGTTTGCATAAGGATCTACTTTTGGAGCTGCCTAATCAGCTTAAGAAGGCGGGTATAAAAGCGTTGATTGCCCCCATAGAAGACTGGATTGAAGTGCCCGTCGGCGTCAGGAAACAGGTTGAGACACGCTGCAAGGAACTGGGGGTTGAATGTGCCTTTCCGAAACCTTTTTGCACGCTTGAGCCGGAGGCGGATAAGCCTATGATTGCACGCTTCATCGAAGAGACAAAAGTTGGACGCCCCAATCTTGAGATTACTTTGAGAATGGTTGACAAAAAAGAGGTCATTGAATGCGCCGTGGTTCGGCGAAGCGCTCCATGCGGTTCCACGTGGTACGTAGCTCGAAAATTAGCCGGCGTGGCCACGAAGCGAGAGGAACTCTACGATGCTATCTCGAAAGCGCATCACAGCTACCCATGCACCGCAGCCATGACGACCGACCCTGAAACCAAAGAACCTGTTCTGCACATCGGCGGCTTCACGATTCGGGAAGAAGTCGAGAAAGCGATAGAAAAAGAGCGCGCAAGAATTAAAAAAGAAAACGAAAAAATAAATGTCTAAACACGGAAAGTCTTTGCGGTTTTCCTGTTCTTAGGCGCCTGCGTATTTTGTTGGGTTTTTGTCAAATGTTGTTTTGCAGGTGGGTGCGCAGAAGTAGTACGTTTTGCCTTTGTAGTCGGATTTGAATTTAGCTTTTTTCTCGTCAACCACCATGCCGCAAACTGGATCTTTAGCCATAAACATTTTCACCTCCAAAACGTCTAAGCTAGTCATTAACTCTCTTTGATTTAAATTTAGCCAACTTCAACAACGCCGAATTGCTGACTACCGTTAAGCTGCTTATTGCCATTGCTCCAGCCGCATACATTGGGTTAAGCAAGCCAGCGGCGGCAACTGGAATCATGATTGAGTTGTAGGCAAAAGCCCAGAATAGGTTAGTGTCGATTTTGCGCATGGTTTTCTTGCTGAGTTCAATTCCTAAGGCTACATCCCGCAAGTCATCCCTTACGAGTACTATGCCACCTGTCTCCTTCGCGATATCTGTTCCGCTGCCAATAGCGATTCCAATGTCAGCTGATGCCAGTGCTGGCGCGTCATTTATTCCGTCGCCGACCATAGCCACCACTTTCCCCTCAGCTTGCAACCTTTTTATGACAACGGCTTTTTGCCACGGCAGAACGTTGGCAAAAACCTGTGTGATCCCCAACTGCTGAGCTACGGCCCGGGCCGTTCGCTCGTTATCTCCAGTTAGAATTGCGACCTCCAAATTCAGAGCTTTCAGCTGGTCCACTGCTTCGGCAGCACTCTCCTTCGGGGTATCCATAGCAGCAACTAATCCGACACTCTTTCCGTCAACCGCCAGTATCATAACAGTTTTTCCCTGTGTCTCCAACGATGTCAAATCAGCTTCTGCTTCGCTGATTGGAACGCCCTTTTCCTGCATTAACTTGCGATTTCCAAGCAGGACCTTCCTGTTTCCGACACTGCACTGAACCCCCATGCCAGCTAATGCTTCGAAACTATCTGGCTGATTGATGGGCACGTTGTCGGACTCAGCTTTCTTAAGGATGGCTTCCGCCAAAGGATGCTCAGAACCTTTCTCAGCTGTTGCTGCATACTCAAGCACTGATCTCTCGCTGAATCCCTTGAAGGCTTTAATGTCGGTCACGGTTGGTTCACCCTTAGTCAAGGTGCCAGTCTTGTCGAAAACTACAGTCGTTAATTTTCTTGCTTTCTCAACATATTCTCCACTGCGGAGAAGAACGCCGTATTCGGCGCCTTTTCCGACACCTGCGAGAATGGCTGTCGGGGTCGCTATTCCTAGAGCACAGGGGCAAGAGATGAGAATCACAGCCAACAGAACTAGGAATGCTGTTGCAAAGTTGCCGCTTGTGACAAACCAGTAGGTAAAAGAAAGGGTTGCTGCTGTCAAGATGATGGGAACAAACCATTTGACAATACGGTCAGCAAATCTTTGAACTGGTGCGCTTGAAGCCTGGGCTTCTTCAACAAGATGCACAATTTGTGAGAGGGCTGTCTGGTCGCCGACCCGTGTCGCTTTAATTGTCAGAAGCCCAGTTTTGTTGATAGTGGCGCCGACGACTTCGCTTCCGACGGTTTTTTCTACTGGAATGCTTTCGCCTGTGAGCAGTTTCTCATCAACTGCCGAGTACCCAGAAGTTACAAATCCGTCGATCGGTATTTTTTCGCCTGGCTTAACAATTATTATATCGCCTACCTGCACCTGGTCAATTGACATGTCGGTTTCTTTGCCGTCCCTGACGACCCGTGCCATAGTTGGTTGAAGTTCGAGCAGTTTTCGTATTGAGGCGGCACTGCGTCTTCGAATTAATTCTTCGATGTATCTACCTAACAACACGAAGGCCAGGATGCCGATTGCTACTTCCATGTAACCTGAGCCTGGCTGTGCGGCAGTGGGAAGGAAGAAGACATTTATTACTCCGTAAATCCAACCTGCGAGAACTCCGACAGTGACCAATACATCCATGTTTATGTTGCGGTTTCGAAGCGACTGATACGCACCTTTGTAGATTCTGTAGCCAGCAATCCAAACAATAGGTGTTGACACAATGAAAACAGCTATGTCGTAGACTCTTAATTCCCCGACTACGTCAAAATACATTATCGCTGTTATGAGACCGAACAGTGTAATCACTTTCAAGGCAAGGGCTGCCACTGCGCCAGTTAATGTAAATGTAACTCGACGTTGCATTGCTTTTAGCTCGCGCTCTGGTGAAGTGTAGACGTCGAGACACTGTTGGCTACAGAAATAGTAGGTTCGGTCACCTATTTTGGCACTGAGAGCTGTTTCTGTGTCAACATCCATCCCGCAAACGGGATCTCGTACAGTTACCATAGATTTTCTCACTTAAGCTTAAGAATATTGGAAATTATGTCCATATAAATGTGTCTGAAAAAGATATATCTTTTAACCGTCAAAGCACGGGAAAAAGCAACAGCGATATTGCTTATTTTTGAAAATTAATCCTCTTTTCTTACCGCAGATGGTCTAAACAGCACGCTACCCGTTTGGCGAGTGCCTATTCAACCCGCTTAATTATGTGGTACCCGAACTGAGTCTTAACAGGTTCAGAAGTCTGCCCTTTCTCAAGAGCGAAAGCAGCCTTTTCAAACTCTTTAACCATCTTGCCCTTTGTGAAAGTGCCTAGGTCTCCGCCATTCTTTGCAGATGGGCATTGAGAGACATTTTTGGCTAACGCGCCGAATTTTTCGCCCTTATCGAGACGAGCTTTTATGTTTTTTGCTTCTGTCTCTGTCTTGACGAGTATGTGTGCACAGTGAATTTTGTCTACCATAACCGCATTACTCATTAGTTTTGACATATAACTGTTACCCGCGCAAACTAACTAATTTGCCCTTAAGGACGTCGAAATTTTGGAGGTTAAATGCCAAAAGTAGACTTGGGAAATATGCATGAAGATGTTAAAACGCTCCGCGTCTTTTTCTATAGCACTTCGAAGTTCGAAGTTTGCGCCAACATAATTGTTATAACAAAAGCAACTAATATCAAGGGTCATGGCAACCTCAATTCCCCTCAAAAACATAGAAGAAGAACAAAAGACTGACGGCGCGATAGTGGAGCAGATTTCAAAAATCATTAGATTTCTATGGAACATTGAAGATTGAGCTTGCATAATAAATGAAAAGCAAATATCAAAGTATATATGATTTTTACAAAGAAAAAATCAAGAATTAACTAAAAGAAGGGAATAATCTCTCATTTTCCGTTGCTGAGAGATATGCGCGTTATTAATCTTAAGCCTCAGGTTTACTCGATTACTTGAATTGCGCCTTCAGGACACTGGGCTTCGCATGCTCTGCAAACCAAGCACTCGCTGACTTTTGTTGGTGTAGATTTGCCGTCTTTGATTTCGTAGACGCCCACAGGGCAAGTGTTTACGCATGTTTCGCATCCGGTGCATTTGGGGTCAACAACTATTTTTACCATTTTTGTTTACCTCTGATTTTCTTGAAAAGCTAGTGAGTAAAATAAAAGGTTTTAGGTGTTTTAACGTGCTTTTTCACGTAACCTGAGCAGGATTCCGTTCAAAGTTGATTCAGCCTTGTCTCTGTGTTTCTGGTAGTCCCCGATATCTTTCTTGTAAGCTTCTATTGAGATTTCGCCCTTGCTCTGCTGGTCTTCCAAGGTCTTGATGTCTTCTTCAGCTTCAGATAGGTCTTCTTCGGCAGAGTCAAGTTGCTTGATTAGGTCTGAATAAACGCCGCCTGAGTTTCTAAGGATTTCCTTTGTTCTGGCAGTATTTCGCGAAATTGTTTCTAGACGAGTCTCTATGGCGCCTCGTTGAACCTTGTATTGGCGTCTGGGAATCTTTCCTTTCTGCGCCTTTGTGTCCAAGGACCTGATTTCAGCGTGTAACCGTTTCCTATCTTCATAAGACTCAGTGAACTCTCTCACCATCGCTCCAGTAAGACGTTGACCAGAAGCAGCGGTCACAGTTCTCGGTTCTGCGCTTGTCGTTTGTGGAGCGGTCGATGCGTCAGCAGTGGGTCTTGGAGTTGATGCCTTCACTTTTCTGAAGGCGGCTGATTGTTTCTCGCTTGGTTTACGTTTCTGGTATACAACGGCTCCGATGCATCCAATAACGGCAACAAATGAAAGCCAGAAAGTTGGCATGAAAGAGACCCAAATCGGATTGTAAGTATAGGAGAATTGAATTGTGTTACTTCGCGGCAGAATGTAGTTGAGGTAGCTTATTCCGTTTCCAGTTAATGTAAGAGTGTCTTGGAATGCAGTTCTTGTCAAAGTGCTGGACACGTCAATTGTCGATAACTGCGGAGTTATGATTTTTGCGCCTTCAGGCGGGTTAAGCGTGAAGCTTGCCTGAGCAACATAATAGTTGAGGTACGGGAAAAGCTCGAAGTTACTTAGGGTGTACTGGGACCCTTTGATGGTTGCGCTCGGCAAATTGTAGCTGGCCGTCAACGTGGAAGACTGCCCATTTGCAACGAGCGTTATCAAGGTGGCATTCTCCTGTAAAGCTTTGTTAACTACTGTACTACTTGCAATCGAAAGCGCAGCTCCGGATTGATCTCGTATCGCGACGTTTTGGGCCATAACTGGTACATCCAATAGAAAAGATTGCATTGAAAGGGTCGAATTGTCTACGATCCTGTATGTATCTGAAGCAGAAACTTTGCCCGTTGGGTCAACGGTTATTTGGCGGTTCAGGTTGCTTATGTCTGTTTTCTGTATGGTTTCGTTGGCTACTTGAATAGACGCCGAACCAGTGGAAAAAGTGTAAGCTGGCAGATTTTGTGTGACGTAGTTTTCTGTATTTACAGTTCCATCAGTTTTGGAGATAGCGATAAATTTAGGAGTGCTGGGGAGAATAAGAGTTACATTGCAGGTGCCGACGTTTTCTGTAAGACCTGGATAAGCTGGATAATTAAGCGTGTACGTGCCTGTGTCATGTTGAGCAAGAACGCTGCTTGACAGAACAAATGCTACAGTGAAGACGCTGGGTGTTTGTCCGTTAAAGTTTACTTCTGCACCGTAAAATCCGCTCTGGTCACCTAACTGGACGCCCAAGTTTACTTGATAAACATTGTTTGAATCCCATGCTACAGCGTTTAGGATGTCGGCACTATATTGAGCTGGTAAACCTATCGTGAAGCCGCTTGTTATTTGTCCCGAAACAGAAATAGTGTCTTGAATGACTACTTGCCCACTGTACAAGACTTGAATTTGATGGTTAACCTGCGTGATGGTGTAGCCTGAAGTTTGGGCAAAAACCGTTCCAGACAAAGCGACCGGCAGGAAAACTAGTAATAAGGAAACCATAATCATCAATACTGCATTCATTCGTTTCAATGAATTCACCCAAGTGGAAGTTTGTTTAATGTTGTTCCCGCCTATTTATTTACTTTACAGTAAAGCAGGTTATATTTAGAACTTGACCTAAAAAAACAGAAAAGCAATCCTTTGAATCGGCAATAGCTTCCGCCTAAATCTTTTTGACCGCTTGAAGCGCTTTTTCAGCTGTGGTGGCACAGAAAAGCAAGTCGTCGACGGTTGCAGTGAATGTGGCGAGTTTGCTTGCACATTGAATCACCGTCACTACACTATTCTGTTCCAACGTAGTTTTCACTGTTAGTTTAGGCGGCGTTTTAAAATTGTCTGGCGAAATTGCGTTGGCAACCGCTTTTGCAAGCTTCTTGTCAGCGTACTCAAGTGTTATTGTTGCTTCCAATCTTTTCTCCCTTCAACTGTTTGCCAACCAGTTCATCAATGGCGTTAACGAATCCGTCAATCTCAATCAGCGGCACTTGGGCTCCAGCAGCGATGTTGTGTCCTCCGCCTTTGCCTCCGTGTGCTTCTGAAGCTAGCCGCATGACTTCCCCGAGGTTTACGCCTTTTCGAATCGCCGCCTCGGTTGTTCTGCCTGAAAACTTAGCTGCTTGCTCTTCTTTAACGTTTGCGAATGCTATGAGGGGCTTTTCGTTATTGGCGAGTCCCGAAACAATAATTGATGAAACGGTTCCTATGATTTTTTCGTTTATGAAGTTTTCGCCATAAATTACATAGATGTTCTGGAGTTCACGCATCCGCTCGGGTTTTTCCGCTACCCAGCCAAGATACTTGTTGATGTTGCGGCGATAGTCTTCAAGTATCTTGTTTGATTCCTCTAAAGCGGCTTTGCGATCGCCCATGCATATGGCAACCCCTAAGCTTGGTCTGTCCATGCGTCCTGTCGAGTTCAGTACGACCGCGAATTCTCTTGCGTCGCGTAACGCGGTGTTAGGCTCTTCTTTGGTTAAGATGTAAATGTAGCCTATGAGGTTCTCGACTTCCATATGCAGTCCCTTGGAAAGTAAGTGGTCCGCCAGGGCAGAGCACAATCGTTTTCTTTCAACGTCGTTTAAATCGCACAGCGACCGCCACCTGTCGCCCTGTTTGATAGGGATGTTGAGGCTGTCAAGGAAAGCTAAGGCTTTGTCTTCTTCTCCGCTTAAGCCTGGAATAAACGGGTTGGTTGTATTAGCCAGCATTTTATGTAAAGCTCTGGTTTCCCTGCCGAAAAACGTTAGGTCCTTCTCAACTTTCAACAAGCCGGCAGCCACACCGTCGTCAACGATTATCTCGTTGAGGCTGCAGAGTTTTCTCTGATCATACTTGTCCTGCATGTCACCCAACGCGCCAACCAACGCTACAGGTGCCAAATCCACATTCGCAGAGTCAACCGCTTTTGCGACGAAGTATGCGATGCCTGAACCGCTAATATCTGAAGCCCCGTCAATGCCGAACATATGAGGGTTAACCTGAACAAAGTTTTGGTTGCTTAACGAGCCGTTTATTTGGTGGTGGTCAAGGATTAGGACTTTTGAGTTGGGGAGTTTCTCCTGTAACATATCAAGGTAACCGCTACCGAAATCAGTCAAAATAACCAGTTGAGGCTTGTCGGCGGCAATAAGGGTGATGATTTTTTCGTCAAGTTGCTGAGTGATTCTAATTCGATATTTGGCATCTAGTCTACAAAGGGTCTTTCCCATGACTCCTGCAGCTGCCACCCCGTCAGCGTCCAAATGTGAACAAACATGTATGAATTTGTCTTTGGGTGCTGTTTCCAAAATTACCTTCGATGCTTCTGCCGCCTGAGCCAAGAAGCGTTCAATCGATGCCTGTTGTGCAGCCATGCGAAGTTCACTCTTGGCTAAAACGCTGTGATTGAATTTAAAGCTACGTATCAACACGCAAATAGAAAACTAAAGCCTAAGGAGGCAGACTTTAGGTTACAGATGCGATTTTAGCTTCATACTTCCAGTTCTTGGCAATGACGCCTTCACGCTTGTAGTATCGCGAAAGCTTATGAATTCTTGCCTCGATGATCTGCATATTGCGTTTGTTATGCAGGTCTTTCTTGTTCTTGTCCAGGTGAACCGCGAGACTCTGCGCTTTCTTCATGAGGTTTGTTAAGTCCTCAGGCATCGTTGGAGCTAACCCTGCGCTTTCCAGAACATCGCTTATGCTTTTTCCTACAATTGGCTTTGCGAGAGGAATCGCATATTGGTCCCTGAGAATAGTGCCTATGCTGCTGAGTGAGTGGCCTTCCTTGGCCAATTTTATTATGAATGATTCTACTTCTTCAGGCTGATACTTGCACCAGCTTGGAGGCCTTCTGCTTACAGGTCGTATTGAATGAGATTTTCCTTTTTCCTGTTTTGGCAAATGTTACACCTTAAACTGCACCTAAACCACACTGCGCCAATATTTAAAAGTAATCCCGCACATGGAAAAAACCGAAATTCAACTCACTTGTTACCGACTAACCTTGCAGTTTTGTACCATTCAGCAAACTTTTCAATAGCTTTTGCCCTGTGCGAGAACCCGTTTTTCTCCTCAATGGTCATTTCCGCAAATGACTTGCTCGATCCAGAAGGCTGAAAAATCGGGTCGAACCCAAATGACGACTTCCCCGTTGTTTTGCGTTCAGTTTGAGTTATTTCGCCGTTTGATTCGCCGTTGAAGCATTGTGGATCACATAACGCCTCGTCGATGTAGGCTATGACTGACCGGAATTGGGCTCGTCGGTCGTTGACGTTTTCCATCAAACGAAGGATACCGCTGTTATGGATTGTTTCATAGGCGTAGGCCGCGTAGGGTCCAGGGAAACCGCCGAGCATGTCGATGAATAAGCCCGCATCTTCCACAAAAAGAGGCAGGTTGCTGATTTTGAAAGCGTTTCTAGCCGCAGCCGTGGCTATTTCTTTCAAGCTATAGCTTTGTATTTCATCTCCCTTCACTCGCAGCAACGCAACTGCAAACCCGTGAGTGCTGAGGATGCTTCGGGCTTCATTGAATTTGTTAATGTTTCCCGTCGCAAAAAAGATAACTTTGCCCCCAAAAGAACGGCCTTCGTTATTGTTTTCTTTCTTCGACATAGCGGCCACGCCTTTCTATTTCCTTAATTTTTTCATAAACCTTTTCTGCATAATCGCTCCCTAAAACGGTGGAGTAACCTGAGAGAACATCTTTGAAGCATTCTTCCCAGAACAAGTAATGTGTGCTTTGTAGCGCCCGTTTCATAAGATGCAGGTCCACTCCTTGAGCTTCGACCTCAATATTTTTTTCTCCTAGACCGAAGTCCACGAAGTAAATTTTGCCTTCGTGGCTTAGAATCAGGTTTGATGTTGTTAAGTCGCCGTGGACTAAGCCTTGCTTGTGAAGTCTCGCGATTAATTCGCCGATTGTAACGCAAAGTGCCCGCCTCATATCCTCGGGAGCTGCGTTTAGAACCTGCTTAATCTGTTGCCCTTCAACACATTCCATGGTGATTGACGCTTCAGGAACGTTAACCATGTAAATCAAAGGTGTTGGCACGCCTGCTGTTTTGGCTTCATGCATTAACTGCGGCTCATGCACTGTGCGGTACGTCCGGATTTGCATGTCCAACGCTGCTGGGCGGTATTTCTTTGGGAGTCGCACTTTTACTATTACTTTTAGTCCGTGCCACTGAGCTGTGTAGAGGCTGGCCTCTGCGCCTTTTTTGAACAGAGACTTCTGGGCTACTGTTTCCATGGCACATCCACCTTATCCACTCGCCATCGAAGCTTTACGTAGCTCTCAGTTAAAGGTGTAGTCAACCCATGTGTGAAGGCTAAAACTCCTGTCCAAGAAATCATGGCCCCGTTATCAGTGGCAAATTCGAGCGGAACCACGTTGAAAGCTGCATCGTGCTCCTCCGCAATGGCGCTGAGCATGGATTGCAACCGCTTGTTGGCTGCGACTCCTCCCGTTAACAAAATCTCCCTTTTCTCAGTGTGCGCCAAAGCTCGCTCAGTAACTTCGGTAACCATCGAAAACGCGTGTTCCTGCAGGCTATAACACAAGTCCTCAAGTGAGTAGTTTTTTCGTAGCAATTCAGTGGCCGACGTCAATAAACCGCTGAGCGACAAATCCATGCCCTTCACCACATAGGGAAGAGAAACCAAGTTTTTGCCTTTGGCGGCCAGCCGCTCTACGGAGGCTCCAAGCGGTAAGCCTCTGATGTTTTTGAGCCCTGCTTCTCGAGCGAAAACGTCCAAGCAGTTTCCAAGCGCAATATCAAGTGTTTCGCCGAAAACCCGGTAGCATCCCGCTTCAAAGGCGGTTACCATAGTGTTGCCGCCTGAGACATAAAGGGTAACGGGATCCTTGGCGCCTGTTTTCAACTTTCCAATTTCAATGTGAGCTACTGAGTGGTTGACGCCGACGAGGGGAATTTGCAAGTAGGAGGCTAGGGCGCGGGCAACGGTGGCGCCCGTGCGAAGGCTTGGTCCTAGGCCTGGACCCTGAGAAAATGCTATTACCGCCAACTCACGCGGTTTTATGCCTGCCGTTATTAGGGCCTCTTTTATCACTTTGTCAGCGACATCAGAGTGGTGCCTTGCTGCTTCCCTGGGATGGATTCCCCCTTCCACCGGAAGGTAGCTGTCAGATTTGTTGGCGAGTATCTTGCCGTTGAAGGTTGCTACGCCGACGCCGAAGTCGTCTGCAGAAGATTCAATCCCTAAACAATAGCGTTCACTTTTTCTCAGAGTTTCGGGCATGTTTTCATCGGATTCCATGTTTCTTAAGGGATACATATTTTTATCTGGATTCAACGCTTATATTCTAATTGCATTATTTGGAATTGATAGTAGATGCCTAAACGTAATGACCTTGAACAGAAAGCACTCCATTATGTGGTGAACACTGGCTATCAAGGCGTGCTCCAATCCGACCTTTGGCGTGAACTAGGAGCAAGCAGCCGGGAAGGCTCGAGAGTCTCCATTAAACTTGAGGAAAAAGGGTTAATCCGCCGTGAAAAAGAGCTCCAGGAAGGCAGATGGACCTATCGGCTTTATCCCAAAAGGCTTCCCGCATCGATACAAACAATCATTGACTGCCCATGCTTGCTTTGCCCGGACAACGCAAGGTGCGACCCAACCACAGCGATTTCTCCTAAAAGCTGCCCCAGACTTACCGACTGGATAATTTCTCTGGGAAGAGAAGGCGCTGCACCGGCAGAGCCAGTAGCTGATCCAAGCGTGCAAAACATTGAAGAAGAGGCTGATGACTCCGTTGCCGAAAGCTTGGATCCGAGATAGAAAAAATGAATACTACTACAAAAAAGCCAAGGCAGAAAACTACCGTTCAAGAGCCACCTACAAGCTGGTTCAAGCTAACGAAAAATACCAGTTCATAAAAAGAAATGATGTAGTGGTTGATTTAGGCGCTGCTCCAGGCGGTTGGATTCAAGCAGCTAGGAAAATGACTGGGAGCCACGGTTTCGTTTTAGGCGTAGATCTTAAACCAATTGAACCCTTCACTCAAGAGTATATACGGACAATAATTGCGGATTTGACTGAGCCAGATATTGTCCAGCAAATACTCTCTTTCTTGCCGCGCAAAGCAGACGCAGTAATTTCTGATGCTGCGCCCAACATTACAGGGGTGTGGGAAGTTGACCATGCAAGGCAAATCGACTTAGCCACAAGAGCCTTGGGAATCGCGCAGTGTTTGCTGCGTCCTTCAGGAAACTTTTTTGTAAAAGTCTTTCAAGGAAACTTGCTTGATGATTTCATTCAAACCGTAAAAGCCAGCTTCGACACAGTCAAAATTGTCAAGCCTCAGGCAAGCCGCGCCAAAAGCTCAGAAATGTACATTTTGGCACTGGGCTTAAAATAAGCAAAGTGTGCACTAAGGACTGGGCGGCAAAACATCCTTAATATCATGCCAAGTCTCAGAAAAACCGTTGGAGAAAGCAAACGTGTTCATGTGAGAATCGCCGAGTTAACCGATGGTCAGAGGCGATTCTGTTCGCCTGCAAAAAAGTGGCCGAATAAGGCAAACCCATTCTGCTGGGTTACCAAAGATGTTCAAGCAAAAGGCGCAAGACAACTGCGTTTATCTCTCCTCTGTCATAGCCGTTGAGCACGATGTCCGCAGTTACGCCATGGGCGATAAGAATGTTGTAAGAAAGCTTAATTTGTTAGAAACGTTAAACCCTTGTACACGAGAATTCCGCGCCCCAATAATAAAAACCTCAAAATAGAGATGTAACTTAAATGGACATGCCTTTTTCATTTTGGAAAAATGCTTCACCTAAACGCAAAAGAATTTATTCAATAATCTTCACGTTGGTGCTTGTTATAATAGCAACTTTACTTGGTACATTAGTGCCGCTTAGCGCTCAAGAAGCAAGACAAATAAATGATAGCGTAAATCAAACAGTCACTGTAAACAAAGCCAATGGCACATTAGTTCCGTCCATTTTCTTAAACAATTTCGGCCTTTGTCTTGCAATGTTTATTCCTCTTGTCGGTGCAGTATTTGGCTTGTTCGTAATGTTCAACACTGGCGTGGCGCTCGGAGCTGAACTTAGGGTACAGAGCACCAGCGCCTCTACGGCAGCTGCTGCCAGCATATCAGCGACCACTGCGATCATAGCTTTAGTGTTCTTCGGATTAACCTTCGTGTTAGAATTTGTCTCTTATTCAATCGGCATATCAGAAAGCGTATGGCTGTTTCGCAGATTAACACAACGACGATGGAGTGAACTCAAAAATACTGGAATCTTAATCGGAGTCGTTGGTGCCTTGCTTATAACAGGAGCAATAGTGGAAACATGGGTAATAACTACCATCGGTTAAAAGTTAGATTTTATTTTTGGTTTTTCACTATTTCCAAGCTTATGTCTAATGCTTTAACGCTATGAGTCAGTTCTCCCATGCTTATGATGTCCACCTTTGCCTCCGCGTATTCCAAAAGGTTCCCGCTTGTTACTCCGCCGCTCACCTCGAGCAATAGACTACCAAACCCAGCCTTTTGTAGCGTGTCAGCTGTGTCCTTGGCTTGTTGCGGAGAAAAATTGTCCAGCATAATGATGTCGGCGCCTGCCTTCGCTGCTTTCAGGGAATCCTCAACATTGGTTACTTCGACTTCGATTTTCTTAGTGAAAGAAGTGTTAGCCTTAGCCCTCTTAACTGCCTCCTCAATACTTCCAACAATTGCAAGATGATTATCTTTAATCAGAACCATGTCGTCCAAGTGAAGCCTATGTGGGTCACCGCCCCCGATGGCTACGGCTCTCTTATCAAAGTAAAGCAGCCCAGGTGCTGACTTACGCGTTGCAGCAATCTTGGCTTTGGCTCCTGCCTTCTTGATTTTCTCAGTTAATTTTCGGGTAGTCGTGGCGATTCCGCTCATCCGTGAAAGCAGGTTCAATATGGTTCTCTCAGAGGAGAGAATTGTTTGTGCATCGCCTGAAATTTCCATAAGCACGTGTTTGTTCTTGAATGCGTCTCCATCAATCACTTTAGCCTCTACCTTTAGTCCCAAATATTCAGCAAGAATAGTTACTTCTTCAATTCCCGCGGCTACACCGTCCTCTTTCGAAATAACCACTGCGTTCGCAGTTAGATTTGAGGGTATAAGTGTTTGGACGGTAACGTCGCCCAGTCCTAGGTCGTCTGTGAGCATTTGTTTGAGCTTTTCTTCGCGGATTTTTCGGGGAACAAACATAACAATTTAGAGTTAGCCACTAGCTTAAAACTGCTTACTTTTTTGAAATTAACATGGGCATAGTTAAAATAAATCTTCTCGATATACGTTAGTCACTATGCGTTTGCTGTTTAGTTGTTCGGAGCTTGGTTTAGGCCATGTTTCACGTATCATCCCCTTAGGGAAACGGCTACAAAAGCATGGTCATGAAATGTTCTTTTTCTCAGGAGGCAAAGCATACGACATGCTACAGAAGGAGTTCAGCAATGTTTACAAATGCACGCCAATATCATGGTATGAGAACGCTTATGGCATAATCACTTCTGCATCACTCATAAACTTGCTCTTGCCGCTCCCATTGTTTAATTTCGAGAAGAACAGGCTGGAAATAAAAAACTCAAACGCGTGGGAAACTATCCACCGCTACTATGATCTAAGAGAAAATATCCGTGGGTTGGCTCCTGACCTGCTAATTGCTGACGGGGACATAAACGCACTCAGGCTTTCTCAAAGGTGGGGTTTCCCCTCACTTTACATAGCCAACATGATTAGGCCAAGCTATGGTTTCTCAGCTTTTCTGAATCCAGGTGAACGGCTAGTTGAGCGGTACGTTAAGCGATGCTCACAAATAATCATTCCCGACAACCCTCCCCCATATACTATTTCGGAGTACAACATCGGAAACATCGATAATATGGGTTTAGACGGGAAGGTCGAGTTCGTAGGAAGCTTTGTTGATACATCATTAGTTGAAGGGTCTAAGCAGCATATTTTTGCTCCCATAAGCGGTCCGCCAGGGACAAGAGCAAAAATGCTCAAGGTCCTTCTTCCAGTTCTTAAAAAAATGAAAACCAAATGCATCCTCAGTTTGGGCACTCCGGGAAAGAAGACCTCTGCCAAAATAGGGAACTGTGAACTTCATACTTGGCTGTCTGCTGAGGAACGGATGGAATGCATGAAGAACGCAAAGTTCGTAATCTTCAGCGGGGGACATGCAACATGCTTTGAAACCGTCAGATACGCAAAACCCAGCATCTGCATCCCAACGCAGCCTGAACAACTTGGCAATGCGGCCAAACTGCAAGACTTGAACTGCTCAATAACTGTCAAAAACAAGAAGCAGCTAGAGAAGGCGGTCGAAAGAATAGAGAACGACCAAGATTTGTTTGACAAAAACGTGCTGGCACTCAACAAGTTCTCTAGCAAGTATAGGGGCTTAGACAAGGCGCAAACGATTGTTGAAAGCTTGCAGGATTAATCATCTGTTATTTGCCCAGGCTTAAACGTTTAACTTCGCCCAGAGGCGACTCTTCCTCAAAAATGATGGCTTTGAATTTGTAGATTTTTGCACCTTTTGTTAGCCAGCTGTCGGGTGGGAGTCCTGCTTTGACGCAGCATTGGCAAAGGAACTCTTCTTCGCACCATCCCCATTCAACTGGCACTTGGGGCAGAAGCAAACCTTTGTAGGGACCTTTTTCAATAATCAACCCGTCTTCGCTTACTTTGATTTTGCTGATGTATTCCTTTGGATTGTCCACTATTACGGGTTCCGGCGGCGTCAGAACACTTACCTCGAAAACAACCTTCCTCAACTCGTCATGGCTGATGGGGTAAAATCTTGGGTCCTCGGTTGCGGCGTTGATAGCTGAGTTGATAACTGCTTCCACTAGCGGGCTAGTCGGGTAAGGGTAGCCGATGCAGCCGCGAAGTTCCTTCTCCCCGTTGATAACGCGGTTTATTGTAACGAAGACGCCACAGTGTTCAAACAACTTCTTCGGTGTATCTTTTGGCGGTTTAACGGTTTTTCCGTTTTCCAGATATTCTTTAACCGTGTTCCTCGCGAGGTTTATTAAGAATTTTCCTTCAGCTAAACTTAGTTCAAACGACATAATTTCCCGCTTCCCGAGTGGTAAGCAGCGCCTAGGCGCGACTGAATAACAGCAAGAACAAGTTAGGAGGAAGATGTTGGTTAGAACTTTATGGATTCTTCTTTGATTCCATCTTTGGTTATGATGAGGAAGTCTATGCCGTCGCCGCTCATTGAGTCTCTGCTGATTGCTGATTTGATTGCTCGCGTTACGAGTTCTTTTGTTTCTGACACGCTCATGGTTTCTTTGTAGGCATCTTCGATGACGCCGATGGCGATTTCTGTTCCTGTGCCAACAACCGCGTATTTGTCAGGTATAAGTGAGCCTAAAACGTCAAGCACGAAGAGTGACGGGCCGTCCTCGTCTAAGCCGCCCACAATTGTTTGAGTAAAGAGCGGTGCGTACCGACGGTTGAATAGGACGTTAGCTAAGAGTTTAGCTGCTGCACGCACAGTGATTTTTCTGCCTGTGTCCATGCTGAAGAGGTTAGCTTGCGCCTCCATTTCTTTGGCAAGAATCTGCATGTCGCCGACGAGTCCTGCGCAGGCAACGCCGATTCGATCTGTAACTTTGAAAACTTTTTTTCCGCCTTTGCTCATTACGAAGTAGCCGTAAGTTACTCTTTTCTCAGCGGCTAAGAGTACTCCGCCGTCGAAGACAACGCCTACTGTGGTCGCACCTGGCATCCAAGCAAGTCCGCCTTGCTGAGCCTGTTTCTGCTGATCCTGCGGCATTTGCGGATACTGCGGAATCTGCGGTATTTCGGGTAGTTGAGGTCCGTAACCTTCCATAATTTTCGCCTTTTCCCGTTGTTATACACAAGACAAATTATTAAGGTTACTTATATCCATTAATATGGGTGCCTATCTATAGGACAACATGCCAGAACCCTATTTCTTAGCACAAAAAAGTCGCCCTAAAAATGCCGTAGGTAAAATTCGGGAATTCTTACTGCTAGATTCCTTTTACGCGAAAACTTTAACACCCTGCATGCTCCTTAAGCGATTAAAAAAGACACAGGGTGGAAGCAATGATTGAAGTTTACATCAAAAAACTTGAAGGCGTTTGGTTCGGGGTTGCATGCGAACAACAGCAAATTGTTGCGGCATCCTTTGGCCTAAGCGAACAGGTCATAATGAGCAACATGTTAGCTATACTTCCATTTAACAAGCCCTTCCAAGGTTTCGTTAAGCCTTCAGCGTTCGCTGAAGAGGCTTTCGTTTGTTTGAAAAAGGTTTATGATGGAAAAGACATCAGCGATTGCCTTCCCTTAGCTTATGCAATCCTGCCAGACTACACACAAAAGGTGCTGAAAGCAACCTTACAGATTCCACTTGGCTACGTCGCATCCTACGGAGCGATCTCCGATGCAGTTGGCGGCAGCCCGAGAGCTGTGGGAAACGTCATGGCTTCAAACCCATTCGCACCGATTGTTCCCTGCCACAGAGTTGTCAAATCTGATTTTTCGTTGGGCGGATACGGCGGAGGGTTAAAGGTTAAAGTTGAGCTTTTAGGTCGGGAAAGTAGAGGTTTTTCAACTTCAAAACAGGTGCAGGTCGGTGGTGGAACACTCACGGTTTTCCCAGTTGAAAACGTTCTTCGTAATCTGGTATGACCGAAGATCTTTTGAGCACAAATCATAAAAGGTATACGGGCTTAACGTCAAATGGCGATGAGCAAAATGGTTAACCGGGGTCTTTACGTTGGGAGGTTTCAGCCTTTCCATTTGGGACATCTTGGTGCCGTGAAGGCAATATTGAAGGAAACTGATGAGCTAGTAATAGTCATCGGCAGTGCCCAATACAGTCACAACATCAACAACCCCTTTACGGCTGGCGAAAGACTAGTTATGATTCGCTTTGCCCTCCAAGAAGCCAAACTGAGTCCCTCAAAACTTTGGATTGTCCCAGTCCCAGATGTCCACCTACACATGCTATGGGTAAGCGCAGTTGAAGGCTACACCCCAAAATTCAACGTTTGCTACACTAACGAACCTTTAACAAAGAGGCTTTTTTCGGAAGCAGGCTACCCAATCAATGAAATACCGTTCTTCGACAGAAAAAAATACATGTCAACGTTAATTAGAGAAAAAATGCTTAGAAGCGACGACACCTGGGTCGAGCTTGTTCCGAAAAGTGTAGCAGACTTCATCAGGGAAATAGACGGCGTCAACAGGCTCCGCGACCTAGCAAGAACCGATAAGGGCTAATACTAAACAACTATTTTTTCGGTTGAAGCCATATGATATAAGCGGTAAGCCAGAAGGTAAGCGATGATCACGACCAACAATTCGACAAATACACCCGCACCGATGGTTGTTAAGGCAAAGAAATTGTTTGCCGCATGAATAGAGACCGATATCAGGTAATAAGGCAGCGGGTTCTTTTTAGCTATGCCGTAAGCAGTAATCGCTGCGCTTGAAGCGTGGAAAAGGACGCCTGGAACTCTTGCAATTGGGGGAACACCTAAAAAGACGACGTATAGAAGAAACTCGGAAATCCCAAAGCCAAGCCCGATTAAAACGCCTAAAGTCACAATGGACCTTTCGGTCTCGCCGTGCCTGTAAAACAACGGGAAAACTTTAGCTAGTTCCTCAACGAAGGGCGCAATAAGTGCCGTAGATACGAAGACGGATACGTAGGGGTAAACGTTTGAAAAAAACAAAGCCATGGGAACGCTTACAAGTATTCCAGAAATGAAAAAGAACACTAGCTCTTTTCTGCTGGGCTTATGAAGCGGAATAACGCATTGACGGGACGGTTCATTTCCCATAAAAATAAGCTTCCTAAAAGAAAGGAACTTAGCACTTGCTTATCAACGTTTTCCACTTACCACAGCGCTAAAATACAGGTTGCTGCCACTACAAATGTCAGGTTGTACACCAAAATGAACTCAGTTATAATACTATTTTCTTATCACCACAAGAACACGGAGAAAGTTGCCCAAGTTATCGCTAAGGTTACTGGAGCAGAAGTGAAAACTCCCGAGCAAATAGACCCAAACACACTTGCAAGCCTTGAGCTTGTAGGATTCGGCTCAGGCGTTTATTTTGGAAAACTCGGCAAAACTCTCCTTGAATTAGCCGACAAAATCCCGCAAGTCACAAGCAAGAACGCATTCATTTTTTCCACCAGCGGCAGAACTGGAAAAGCTGCAGCCAAGTTCCATAAGACACTCAAGGAGAAGCTAGAGGCTAAAGGGTTCACCATTTTAGGAGAGTTTAACTGTGGAGGATTCGACACCTATGGGCTTCTTAAAATTGGTGGCGGCACAAACAAGGGCAGGCCAAACGAAGAAGACCTAAAGCAAGCAGAAACATTTGCGCAAAGCCTACTGAAGAATGAACCCTCCGTTTTATTTGCGGAATAGGCGACAATCGCTTTAGAAGCCAGCCGCTATCGGGTCAAGCGGCTTCATCAACTCCCTCAGAAACACAGTAGCGTAGCAGCCTCTGAGAAGCATGAAGCTTAACATGATTTGGAAGCTTTTACCATCAGTGTCTGTTAAAACGTTAAACTTGAAGTCTTTAACAGGAGCTACCGCCGTTCGCAATCCTCCTTTACCACCGACCTTTGACAGCGGGCTGACTCGCATGTTTTCAATCTTGATTTTTTCCTTCTCGAGAACCTTATGCTCTATCTCCCCCATGACCCCTTCTGAAAGCTTCTGTCTTATCCCCACAATGGGCAGAGCAACACGCAGTTTGCCAGCCTTGATTTGTTCATTGACGGCTGCTTCTGTTTCAGAAGTAACAACTTTTGTTACCTTCGTCAAAGGTAAGCTCGAACGTTCAACACCAACAACGTAATCCCCTGCTTCAGCCCCGTTCAAGGCGTAACCGTGCGCAAGTCGCTCGCTAAGGAATCGGTTAAACAGGTAAGACTGGTGAGCCTGAACAAAAAGCTCTTGAAGCTTAATGGGCAACCGTTGGAAAGCGCCCATGAAATCTTCCGGGTTATTTACCAAATGACTGAGCATTAACCTTTCAAAGCGAAGTTGCCTAGGAAAATTTTCCAGCGCTTGCTTGAAATCACCTGTTTCTTGAAGTTGCACGCGCGCTTTCCTCGAGGATGGGTGCTCATACTCGCTTGGCTTAGCTAAGAAAAGCGTTGCAGCCTGCTTAAAATCGCCTTCAAAAATGGCTTTTCCAACCAAATGTGTTATTGGCCGGGTAGTTCCAAAGCGTTGGTGCCCAAAAAAGTTTGGAAAGCCACTGGCAGTTTCTATTTCCCCAATTGTTTGGACTAAGTGTTTTTCAACGGTTGATTCCTGAAGTCCTATGGCTTTGATTTTTATTGTGAAGCTGTTGCCGAGCAAGTAGTAGGTTGAAAGCGCTTCGCGAACGTAGCCTATAGGGATGATTTGAATGTCTTTAACGTTGACTTTTGCAGCATCCTCCAATAAGCCTCCGTCAATTGTTATGTGCTGAGCTGTGACGGCTTTAGCGTCTTTAATGCCTGCAATTTGGATGCGGCTTTGGTCTATGCCAAGGCATTTTGCAATATTTTTAACCGCTATGAAAGTGTCCCAGTTGCGTTTAACCAACGTGCAAAGCAAAAACCGCTGGCGCTGAAGAGTAGAACTTAAGACCCTGTTAGGAACGGTCCCGTCTGTTTTCGCCTTTGAGCCATCTACAAGCAATTCCTCAACCCTAAAATCCTCGACGTTCTTGCGGATGGCGCCGCCGATGCCTAAGCTTTTAGTCAAGTAGACTTCGATACCTAACTGTTCGTCGAGAACTGGAACAGACACCATGTTCGCCTTAGAACAGTTGAAGATTACCTGTTAATTTGTCAATTAGCCCGTTGGGAGCAGGACCTATCCCCAAGCAGGTCACTGTGCCCTCAGGAATCTGGGTTAAACCTCTATCAACTATCAATGCATGGGGCAAACCCAACCTATCTGCGGCAGCCTCCAACTCATGCAGCTCCTGCTCCGATTCAACCTTAACAGCAATTTTCCGTTGACCCTCAAAAAGCCAAGCCTCCCACCACTTTCTATTGTGGACATACGCTTCTTGTGCCGCTGAAACTGCCGCGTGCCCAGCCTGCGCCGCAATCTTGCCTTTTCCCATCTTCAAATCCTTGCGGAAAACAAGAACCTGCTTGTATTCAAATTCGCCCATTGAATTTCCCGCTTTTATGTTAGGCAGCCGAGATTTTAAGGGTTTGTAGACAAGTAAAGCAACACAAAATAAGCTAAAGTTGCCATCATGGAAGGCTTCCAAAGAGATTTGATTAGCATTTTTCCCTGAAAATCGATTTGATCCTCGTTTTTCAGGGCTTTGTCTACGCCTAGCTTGCTGCAAACTCGAAGTGCCTCATCCATTTTCTCGTCAGATAAAGAGTTAAGAAACCTTCTGAGACGAAGCATAACGTTGAAGTCGAAACCGAACAGGTCAGAGCATCGCTTCTGATATGCCTGCAATGAATAATCTGAAAAGTCGCCGCGATGTATGGCTTCGGTGACACTTTGGGCCGCGATCTTTGCACATGTCAACCCGAAGATTACTCCGCCGCCCGTGGTTGGTTTAACCTGTGACGCGCAGTCGCCAACTGCGAGAAACCCGTTAGCACAGGCCTTCTCTATTGGACCCCCTAGCGTTATTGTGTGGTAATTAGCTTGTATTATCTTTGCTTTGCCCAGTTGTTTCGAAGCTGCAGGATGTTTCGTTCTAAGTGCTTGAAGGCAATCCTTGGGGTTTCCTTTGTTAGTCGCCAAACCCACTTTTGCTGTTCCATCTTTCCTCGGAATGAGCCACCCGTAAAAGCCAGATGCATAGGAATTGCCCAAATAAACTTCAACAGCATCTTGTTCCACGTCGAAGACGTTTTCAACTTCAGCTTCAACCGAGTAAACTAGCCCCTGAGGTTTCAGGGCTTTCAAACCAGTCTGCCTCAAAAGCCTGGAAGAGATTCCTTCAGCATCCACAGTTATGTTAGAGGGAACCATCCATTGTTTTCCACTTTTCCGTTGAACATTTACGCCTTCAACGAAGCCATTACGGATAACAAGCGATCGGACAAGGCTATCTAAGATAAAGCGTGCTCCTGCCTCTTCTGCCTGTTTTGCCAGATACCGGTCGAAACGTGCCCTGTTTAAGGCGGCTGTTACTGGGCGTGATAGGTGAATTGAAAACTTGGTGCCTTTGGCAGAGTAGAAGTTGGCTGTTCCAAAGGTGTTCTCAACTATCCCTTCCGGAAGCGGGAATAGCCCCATGCTGGCTAGGCTTTTGATACTTAAGTGCCCAGCGCAGTGAGACGGGACCCCGATTTCGGGGTGCTCTTCAAAAACCGTGGCGTTTATGCCTGCTTTGGCCAAGTTTAAGGCTGCGTATGAGCCGACAGGTCCGCCTCCGATGATAACGACTTCTGGTGCGGCGGTTGTCTGTTGGATTTTGTGCTGAATCATCATCACATAGTTATTGGACTAGCTCGATTCGACGCTTTCCACGCGCCAAGGATGACGTGCGGATCTTGCCGGTAACCTCTAACTTTAGCAGCAATTCGTTGAAGTCTTTGAAGCCTAAGTCTTCGAACTCTCCTTTAAGCGCCGTGAACAAGTCATCGTCGGTCATGTCGCCCTTTTTCTTTAGGATTTCTAAAATAACAAAGTAGTCTGGTCGAGTTTTCCAAGTTTTCATTTGAGGCATACGTTCACCTTCTAAGCAACGGGTGTTGCTGGTTTTTGTACTTGTCGGAACTGCTGATTGAAGCCCTTATACCATTTCTCCATATCAGGCGTTATTGACGGACCCATCTCTTTCATGGCATCCAGGAAATCCTTCATCGAAACCTCGCGTGATTGAACATCTCGTCGCAATGCATGCATTGCAGCCTCCCTGCATAAAGATTCGATGTCGGCGCCAGAATAGTACTTCGTCAAAGTGGTTAACTGGTTCAAATCAACATCCTTGCAAATTGGCATGTTCTTCGTGTACAACGTGAAGATTTGCAGACGGCTCTTTTCATCTGGTTCCGGCACATAGATTAAACGGTCAAACCTACCTGGGCGCAGAACTGCTGGGTCAACCATGTGAGGGCGATTCGTTGCAGCGATGATTACGATGTCTTGCAATGTTGTTATGCCATCCATTTCCGTCAGTAATTGGCTTATGACTCTCTCGAAAGCGCCGTTGTCAGACATGCCCATGTCACGTCTCGGCGTAAGAGAGTCTATTTCATCTAGGAATATGACGGACGGCGCCGCCATGCGGGCTTTGCGGAAGACTTCACGAATAGCTTTTTCTGATTCTCCGAGCCATTTGCTGAAAACTTCAGGTCCTTTTATGGATATGAAGTTGGCTTCGCTCTCGGTCGCGACCGCCCGTGCAAGCAACGTTTTGCCGCAGCCAGGTGGACCATAAAGCAGGATGCCCTTTGGCGCTCTAATCCCAAGCCGAGTGAACATTTCAGGATTCTTGATCGGCCACTCGACAGATTCCTTAAGATGCTCTTTAACACTATCTAAACCGCCTATGTCGCTCCAATGCACAGTTGCAACTTCAATATAGACTTCGCGCATTGCAGTGGGCGTAACTTCTTTGTACGCGCCCAAAAAATCCTCCATTGTAACCTCCATCTTCTCCAGAACGGCGGGTGGAATGCGTTCTTCTTCAAGGTTGATCTGCGGCAGATATCTGCGGAGCGCTTTCATGGCTGTTTCTCTGCTTAACGCCGATAAGTCAGCACCTGTGTAACCATGCGTCATATCTGCAAGTTTCTTAAGGTCAACATCTTCAACGGACTTTTCACCTTCAGATTTTTCAACGCCGTGAAGTGGCATGCCTCTTGTGTGAATTTGCAACACCTCGTGCCTTCCTCGCTTGTCGGGTACGCTAATCTCTATTTCCCTGTCAAACCTTCCCGGTCTACGCAGAGCTGGGTCAAGTGCACCTGGACGGTTAGTTGCGCCGATAACTATGACGTTTCCTCTTCCGCTCAATCCATCCATCAATGCAAGAAGTTGCGCGACGACGCGTCTTTCAACTTCGCCGGTGACTTCCTCTCTTTTAGGCGCAATGGCGTCGAGTTCATCGACGAATATTATGCTCGGAGCATTCTGCTGGGCTTGCTGGAAAATCTCCCGCAGGCGCGCTTCCGATTCGCCGTAGAATTTACTCATGATTTCTGGACCGTTAATCGAGTAGAAGTTTGCTTCCGACTCGTTCGCGACCGCCCGTGCAAGCAACGTTTTGCCGCAGCCTGGAGGACCATGAAGCAGAACTCCCTTTGGAGGCTCTATTCCCAATCGCTGGAAAAGTTCGGGGTGCCTTAGCGGCAACTCAACCATTTCGCGGACTCGTTGGATTTCCTCATGTAAGCCGCCGATGTCCTCATAGGTGGTTCTCGGTAAGCCCTTGCCTTCAGGCGCTGGCTCGTTTAGTATGGTTAGGTGTGTTTCTGTTGTGACTTTTATTATGCCATGTGGACGGGTTTTTGACACGGTGAATGGTATGGCGTGCCCCAGCATCATCACCAAGGTGGTGTCGCCTTCTACAAGTGTTCTTTCCATGAGGCGGTTTCTCACGAAGTTTGTGAAGTCTTCATCGACGTTAAGGCGCATGTCAACTGGAGCAAGAGTCAAGCTCAAAGCTGTTTTGACTTTTGCCGGTCGTACAACAACGTACTCGTTTATAGCTACGCCGCTGTTCTTGCGTGTGAAACCGTCGATTCGGATGATATCTCGGTTCTGGTCTTCACTGTAAGCAGGCCAAGCGATAGCGGAGGTTGTGCGTTTGTTTATTATTTCTATTACGTCGCCAGCGCTAATGCCTAGTTTCTGCATGGTTCGCTGGTCTATGCGGGCGATTCCTCTGCCTACATCTCTCTGTCGTGCGTCTCCAACGCGTAATTGAACTTCGCTCAAACAAAATCCTCCAAATGATCGGTGGTCAAAGATATTAGTGGAAAAGAACATCAAACCTATATAAACTTTCAAGCTTAACCTTTAAGACATTCAGGTGCATATTAGACATGGATGCTGTTAGTTTTTTTCCTAAACTAAGCATTAAGTGGGTCATCGGCTGCTTCGGCGCACAAACATGGTTTGCGCTTGGCTTATCCCCGGCAGCTTCCCGAGTTTTTCCTCAAACTCGTCAACGACGCCTGTCTTATCCTCTGGAAACTTCAGTTGAACAAGGAGAGCTACTAGCCCGAAAGCAATGGGTTCCTCGCCCCACCCTTCAATGGAAGCGAACTCGGGCTTAATGCCTTCAATATCCTTTTTCAGGCTGTCAAAGTTTTGTGCTATATCTTCTGGGAACACCTTGTATGTTACAATGACGCTACCCATTCCTAATCGCCTTTTATGGTCCTGTGAAACCGCATTTTGGGCACTTGTAGAGTCGTCCGAACTTGCGGCATTTCCCGTCGCGTTTGATTTGGATTTCTCCGCAGCTTGGGCAGAGAAATTTTGTTGATTCGCTGCCGGGCGGGATAGGTTTTCCGCAGCTTGTGCAGGTAACCAGGGACAGTGCGGTTTGTCTTTCTGTCATAATTGTCATCTCGTGGGGTTTTAAATTGTAGGGGTTCCTTATATCTGCTATGCTCAACGAATCGGAATAATCCGTTGATTTCCCATTTGGAATTTTGCAGCTTAAAACAACAGGTTCATCTAAAGTCTTGGATTATTATTCAGACTTAATTCGCAAGTTTATTAAGAAAGTTTTTTCCTATTTTATTTTCGTGATGAATTTTGGGCGTAGACTTCAAAGATCTTGTTCCAAAAACCCCGGTTAAACTCGAAGACTTAAGCGGCAAAATAATCGCCATAGACGCTTACAACGCCATCTACCAGTTTCTCTCCATCATCCGCCAACCTGACGGCACCCCGCTGAAAGACAGCTCGGGAAGAGTCACCAGCCACCTAAGCGGCCTGTTTTACCGTACAAGCAACCTTGTGGAAATGGGGCTGAAGCCGATCTATGTTTTCGATGGGATTCCGCCCACTTTGAAGGCGACTGAGATTGAGCGGCGCAAGCAGGTAAAAGTTCAAGCGGTTGCAAGTTACGAAAAAGCCGCGGCGAAGGGCGACACAGTGAAGATGCGTATGTTTGCTCAGGCGGCGACAAGCATGAAAGACTACATGCAAGAGGACAGTTGCAAGCTTCTAGAGCTGATGGGTCTACCATGGATTCAGGCGCCAAGCGAAGGGGAAGCCCAAGCAGCCCACATGACCAAAAAAGGCGACGCGGATTACTGTGCAAGCCAAGACTATGACAGCTTGCTTTTCGGAGCGCCAAAAATGTTGCGAAACATCACGATTTCTGGCAGACGCAAAATTCCAAGCAAAAACGTCTACGTTGACGTAGTCCCAGAGGTGATGGAGCTGTCTAAAACGCTAAACGAAACTGGGTTAACCTATGAGCAGCTCATCGACGTCGGCATTCTCATCGGCACAGACTTCAACCCAGATGGTATAAAAGGGCTCGGACCAAAAACCGCCTTGAAACTGATCAAGCAGTATGGGTCATTGGAGAACGCGCTTCCCCACATAAAAAACCCGTCTTTCCCCGTTGAGCCAAACTGCATACGCCGAGTCTTCCTGCATCCTGAAGTCACCGACAACTACAAGCTCCAATGGTGCGAACCGAACGTTGAAGGCGTTGTTGACTTAATGGTTAGGCAAAAAGAATTCTCAGAAGACCGCGTCAGAAAATCCCTTGACAAAATGCTTGCAGGCAGCAAGAAGCAGAAGGCAAAAATGACACTGGAAAAATGGTTCGGCTAACTCGTTGGGTCTGGTTAAGAATCTGATTGTATTTGGCTCTTCTATATAAGTCCAGCATCACTGGAAATTTAATATTACGACGTAAGAGCGCCCCTACAGTCTTTAAACCACTTCCATTCTCCCTCTTTTAGTGACCCTCAAAAGTCTTCATGGGGATTTTTGATCCAAGCGCAGGAATCAATTTTTAAGGTTACCGCTTGGACTGTGGAAGCAGAAGAAGAAGAAGAAGAAGAAGAAGAAGAGCGCTACCACCAAGTGTCTTCTTCTTCTTTTAAGGACAAATAGCCGCTGACATTTCCTTGTTTCTATTTGGATCATCTGCCAAATTGCTGGGGCTTCTACCAGAGAAGTAACGACCATAAATGCCCTAACCCTCATGGCAGAGACCAAAACAAAAAGCATTCTACAGAAAGATCAAAGGAAAAATAAGGGAAAGGTTACTTGACAGTAACGCACTTCGCCAGGTTTCTTGGCATATCAGGGTTGAATCCTTTTTCAAGTGCAACATAATACGCTAAAAGCTGCAGGGGCAACGCAAAAGGAATCGGCGACAAAACACCCGGAATACCCTTTGGAACCTCAATGTAATCATCAGCCAACACTTTGATATCCTCGTCTCCTTCCTCAACAACCGCAATTATGTGGGCGCCTCTGGCTTTCATTTCCATAATGTTGCCAATCAGCGTCTTGTGACAATCGTCCCTGGGGCAAACGAAAACCACTGGGAACCCATTCTCGATGAGGCTGATTGGGCCGTGTTTACTTTCGCCTGCAGGAAACGCCATCGAAGGAATATACGCGATTTCCATCAGCTTGAGTCTGCCTTCATATGCAGTGGCGGTGCTGATTCCTCTACCCAAGAAAAAGAACACTTTAGAATCTTTGTATTTCTTGGCGATTTGCTTAACTTTTTCCTCTTGGGTATTAACTATCGTATTGGCAATTTCAGGCAATTTAGCCAAGTTTTCTTCAAGACTGTCCATTTCGTCCTGAGAAACTTTGCCTCTCTTCTTTGCTAGCCTAAGCGCAAGCTGCGCCAACACTGAAAGCTGGGAAGTAAAAGTTTTCGTAGCTGCAACGCCGATCTCGGGACCGGCTTGCGTGCCGATGTAAACGCGGGAAATCCGTGTTAAAGAAGAGCCGATCACATTTGTTAAGCTTAAGATTGTGGCTGCGCGTTGCTGGGCACAGGTAACTGCAGCTATGGTGTCAGCTGTCTCGCCTGATTGGCTAACCGCTAAAATGGTGCTGTCGATGCTTACTGATTTGCCATGTTGCTCTATAAATTCTGAAGCATAAACAGGGTGAGTCGGCAAGAAGGCCAGCTTAGAGAACATGTATGACGCCGCTAAACATGCATGGTAGCTTGTTCCGCATGCGACAAGGAATACTTCGTTCGCACGGTCCAGAAAAGTGGTTAGTAAATCCAAGTAATGCTCCTGCATTCTTAGCGTGTTGCGAAGAGTGTCAGGCTGTTCATGAATCTCTTTGATCATAAAGTGTGGGTAGCCTTGTTTGATAGCCATTTCCGCTGACCACTCGATAGTTTCTGGTTCCCGACTTACAGGGCTGGAATCCTGGATCTTCTTAATCTCATAACCTTGCGCTGACAGAATAACCATTTCACCGTTATTTACCATGACTGCCTTGTTGGTAACTGGCAGAAAAGCGGGAATATCAGAAGCACAAAAAACGCCCTTCCCGTTGATGCCTAAAACCAAAGGGCTCTCGTTTCTTGCGCAGATAATCTTGTCAGGCTCTTTTGTTGAGATTACGGCAAGAGCATATGATCCTTCAAGACGCTTGATGCTTTCTTGCACCGCGTCGGCAAAAGAAAGTTTTGGGTTCTGTTTGAGGGTTTGCTCAATCAGGTGTGAGATTACTTCTGTGTCTGTTTTGGAAACAAAGGTGTGGTCAAGATTTTCTAGTTCTGTTCTAAGGTCCATGAAATTCTCAATGATTCCGTTATGAACGACCATTATTTCGCCTGTGCAGTCAGAGTGAGGGTGAGAGTTGATTTTTAGGGGTGCGCCATGTGTTGCCCATCGAGTGTGACCGATCCCAATGTTTCCTGGTAAATCGTCAAGGTTTAGGATTTTATGAACCTCGTCGATTTTTCCTTGGTCCTTTTTTAGGTAAATCTTGTTGTCCGAAATTGTCGCTATGCCAACTGAATCATAGCCTCGATATTCAAGCCGTTTAAGTGATGAATGTATGAGAGGAGCGGCGTTTCCTTCTTTTAATACGCAACCAAATATTCCACACATATCCTAAGCCTCGCTTTGAAGACAATACATGACGTTATGGTCGGAAGTTTCGCTAATAAGCATTTTTAGCATTTCAGTTTGACTGCTAAAAAAAACTTTGTAGCAGTTTTTCCTACTTCTTCATACGAACGGTCACTTACAGGTCAGAGCGCAGTCTGATTCTCCTGCACCACTATAAATAAATTTTTTATAGTACTAGTTTCTTATTCATCAGGACAAACCTATGGACAAAAAACTTCTACTCCAAGATAACGGCAATATGCAAGAAATAAAAGAAATCAGCATGATAAACGATTCGCAAAAACTAAAAATGGTGCTGGGCAGCCTAAGCTGGAAAATCCTAACCATGCTTTCAAAAAAAGAGATGTACCCCTTAGAAATCGCAAAGCAGCTGGGAATGCACGAACAAAAAATCTACTACCATATAAGAAAACTTGCCAAAGCAGGCGCAATAACAGTTGAGCGGGAAGAAAAAAAGAAAGGGGCAACCGCAAAATACTATAAAACTGTCTCACCGGCCTTCGGAATCGAGTTCCCTTATGGGTACAAACCAATCCGGAACATGTGCACCTTAAGCTTGGACAAGCAGCTTCAAGATTTCTTCAAAGAATTCATCAGCAACGGCGTTTTCGACGGTAAAATAGTCGTAGGTAGCCCTCAGCCGCACGGTCCCTTCAAAACCAGCGCCAGAGACGGACACTACGCGGCACATTTGGCTCTTTTTTTGGGGCAATTCGCGAAAATGCCAAGTGAATTTGCGGTTAAGCTGGACGTTGACGTTAAAGTGGAGAAAGAAGAAAAAAACAACCTGATCCTTGTCGGCGGCCCAGGCACAAACCTTCTCACGCAGGAAGTAAACGAGTACTTGCCTATCAAATTCATAATGCAATCATCCGAACAGGGATTTCTGCTGGGAGGTTTATCTTCGGAAAAAACTTTTCAGGTTTACACTTCTGATGTTTCAGGTTTAGTTGCCAAGATCGTTAATCCATGGGACAATACCAAACGTATCGTCATCTTGGCAGGTAACAAAGCGGTCGGGACAAAAGCTTGCGTTTTGGCTTTGACTAATTTCTGGAAGAAAACCCTGCAGAAATACAAGGGACAGGACACCTTTGCGGTGGTGATCCAGGGTTTCGATCTGGACGGAGACGGCAAGGTGGATTCCATCGAGGTCAATGAATAATTGGTTTCTAAAGAAACAAAAGAAACAGTCCTGGCTTTTGGGCATGGGAACATTCAAGCTGTTCACCCTTCAACTTTGATGTTTACAAAAGAGAACCATCTTTCAAGAACAGGCGACTGCATTATCGCTGTGGCGGCGAATAAAGCCGTGGCGGACTTAAACTGTGAATTCAAGGAAAACCTAAAAAAACCAAACGCCAAACTATCTGTAATAATTGAAGTTGAAAGTTTAACTCAGCAGGTAAACGCCTTTGGTTCGCCAAAACTGCTTCTAACCGACCCGACTGACATGGTGATTAGAAAAAGCGAGTATATCTCAGGCAGGACGTTGGCAGTCCACGCTGACAAATCATCCAATGACTTGCCAAGAGAATTCGTTGAAAAACTGAAAAATCCTCAACAGAAAATAAAGATAACCTTCATCGTTAAAACCTAAGAGATTTTAGCGTCCAAAACGAACTGGGCCTCGTAGGGCGCAGTTTCACGAACGCTTTTGACACAAAGAAAATTCTCTACCCTTCGTCCTGCTTTCTCAACGGCATCGCAAAAACGAAGTTTTAGGTTTCCAGCGGAATCGGGCAAACGGACAAAACCGTAAAAATGTATTACCCCACCGTGAAGCTTAATTGCTTGGCAAGCGGCATCGACGAACTCGATGGCTGTTTCAGGCAGATTCATTATAATACGATCAGCTGAGCCCTTAAGTTTATCAGCAGTGATTTGTCTTGCGTCCCCCAGAATAGGAAAAACCCTGTTTTCAACCCTGTTAGCCCTCACGTTAGCCTTAAGCAGCTCAACGGCTTCTGGATTAATGTCAACAGCAAAAACCCGAACTCCCGGGTTATTTTTTCCAATTAACACTGAGAAGGGTCCGACCCCAGCAAACAAGTCCACCACAGTCTCGCCTTCGCGCACGAGCGTAGCTACCCGCATGTGCTCGTGTGAAAGCCTAGGTGAAAAATACGCCTTTGCCAAGTCAACATGATATCGGCATCCAAATTCCTTGTGGACTGTTTGGGTTTTATTTTCTCCGCCGATAAAAGTGAGTTCGCGCAGCCGAAATGTCCCGCTTATTGATCCTGCCTTCGCAAGCACTGTCTTGATGTTTTTGTGTGCTCTGAGGATTGCTTCCCCAATTATCCCCTCAAAAGGTTTGAGTTCTAGTGGGATTTCAATGATAGCTATGTCGCCCACTATGTCGAACGCTTGAGGCAGGCTAGTTAGCAGGTGAGGCGAAAGCCTCGTTTCAAGCGCTTGAATGAAGGTTGTTGCCGTCGGCTGCTTTTGGGTGAAAACTCCAGTCTCAAATTGATATTCGGGCACTTGGCTCTTCAAAGTTGCTGACTCGTTTTCTTCAAGCTGGCGAACTATAGGGATGCATAAGTTTCTTTCATCCTTTTGGATCTCCAATGACTTGTCCAACACCCCGAGTTTGCTGACTAACGCAATTGTGTTTTCTCCCTGAGCTTTCGGAACTTTTATGCAAGCCGCTATTCTCTGCATGGTATCAGCTACTTTTTTCTATCCTGTAGAGGTTGTTTGCCTTTTGAATCGTGAATTTGACGTTTAACATTCTTTCCATCAACCAAATGTTAGAGTCGATATGCTCAGTGACTGTTCTGGCAAAGAAGGCTGATTTACCCCGTGCCAACGCCATGTAGGGAATTAACATGTCAGCCAAGAAAACGTCGACAGTTGGCTTCGCAGACAACTCTTCGACGAGTTTTTCCGCGGCTTCCTTTCCCACCGCTTCTGCCGTCTTGCGTAGTTGGCCGATGGCGTCAGCACCAATGATAAGGCCATTGTTGGTTTTGGCCCATAGAACGATTGAGCTGCCTTTCTGGAAGGGGTTCGACTCATCGTTTATGATTTGAATATCAGCGGTGTACCCGTTTAGCGAGAGGTAGTTTCTTGCAGCCTTCGCCTGCCGCTCTGCAACTTGTCTATCAGCCAAAAAAGTGCAGACAGAAACTCCGCTCACGCTTTTTAAATTGCCGAAATTCTCCAGAATAACGGGTTTCAGCGTTCGGTTGGGGCTGGAGGTCAAAGTGGCGTCACCCATTCCCTTGGGGTAGTAGCCGTATTTCTGGACAGTGATTTCAGCCTCAGCGCCCATTTGCTTCAGCATCGGCAAAAATACATTTCGCAGGTAGTTGATTGTCGGTGCGTGGATTGTGTCCGTTCCTCCCTTAGCAACGTGCAGGCGCACAGCATTGTCAGCAAACAAACAGATCGGCATCACCGCTAAAAGCAGCATCGGGATACTTCCAGCAGTTTCGATTATGGCTTCGACGTTGCCACCCCTTATTTGCTGAGGAGTGAACCAGAGCTCTCTTGAACCTAAATCCGCCCCCTGCACTTTAGCGTTACATAGTTTGGCCGCAGAAAGCACTGCTTCGAGATGCTGAGGCTTCAAGCCTGGTTGCGGTCGATTCTGTCTGATGTTATAAATGTGCAGCTGCTGGTTTGTGATTGCTGCCAATGCTACAGAAAGGCGAAGAATCGTGCCGCTGCCACTTTTTTGGCCTCCATCAATTTCAATCATCCTGTTTTCTTCCTGAATCCGACCTGTAGTTTGAGTTTGCAAACAATTAATAAGCGTCTTGGGATTATTTAGGAGTTTAAAGGAAGCGTTAGTGATGAGCATTGAAAAGGAAAAGCTAATTGAACTGGCTAATAAAGTTGAAGAGCTTACCATTAAACTATCCAAAGTTTCCGAAGAGTTGAAATCTGTTTCCACATCGCTAAAGTCTCTGGTAACTGGTCAAATCAACCAGCCTATGCCGCCCGCTCAAGCTGTTCAAGCCCCAACCTCGCAAGCAACAGGGCAAAAGGTGCGAACGCTTGAGGAGATTCGAATGTCTTTTCCTGAGGAGTTGGAGAGCCTATTGGGTTTTGAGGAAAAAGGCGACTACATAATAATTAAGCTGATGGGTTTCCTTGGGTCCGAAAAATTTGCAAAAATCGCGTCGGCCGTCCGGGGCATGGGAGGAGAATACATCAGCGCTGGGAAAGAATCGCATTTCAGAGTGCCAAAGAAAAAAACCTAAGTTCGCCTCATCTCGCGGCTCTTTTCAAATTTTTGCGCGACTAATAAACAACTTTGAAATTTTGAAATTCACTTGCAAACTTCGCGAATTCTACCTCAACGTTCGTTATCTGAGCGCCCCATGGTCCTTTCTTGCAGAAATCTATCAAGGCTTTTACATCGTTTTCTCCGCCTTCAAAAACCGCTTCCACCCTGCCATCATCCAAGTTGCGGACCCACCCATTTACCCCATGGTTTTCTGCCTGCTGCTTGGTTTCTTGCCTAAAGAACACTCCTTGGACAACGCCGCTGACAAAAACATGCGCTCGAAGTTTAGCCATTATTCTTTCTCGGCAGATATTGGGTTGCTCAAGTCTAAAAATCTATTTAAGAAAAAAAGAAGAAGACAGTATTTTACCATGCTTTGATTTTTTCGCCCACAGTATATAAGAAAAGGCTAGCTGAAGCTGGGCCCAAATGTTTGAATTTGCTTGTTAAATCTTTCACGACCGCATCGTAATTTTTGGATTTGTCTAAGCTATCCAAGTATGCCTGGAAGGAGCCGAATCGTTCTTTTATCGCTTTGAATCCTCGGGCGTTATATATGATTGCTTCAACTTTGGACCGATTTCGCACGATTCCTTCGTCCTTCAATAGCCGTTCAACGTCTGCAGGTGTGAAGCATGCAACTTCATTTATGCTAAAGTTCGCGAAAGCTTTTCGGGTCGTTTGCCACTTGTTGTCGATTACGTGCCAGTTTAAGCCTTCTTGAAAAATCACTCGGCACATGTTCTCAAAATATGTTTCGTCGTTGGCTGGGCGATTTTCTTTGCACCACCATTCAGGCATCTGCCAATGATGTTCTTCCATCAAAATGACTCCTTAGGCTACTTCCATTCCCAGACTGTGATGTTGGTCTCCATCCACATTGGGTCAAGCGCTTCAAACGTGACGAGTGCAACTACATCGTTTACCCAAGCAAGTTTCTCAGACATTGTCATAAAGCTCCACAAGCCGACGGCTGTTGGTTTAGCACCTGGAGCGGGCATCTTCATGAGGTCAAAGCCTTTGACGACGCACATGTCACCGGTCATAGTCATCAATATTCCTTGATCTTTCGCTGCTGAAATGCCCTTAGGCGGAGCCATCATTTTGGCTGTCACATGCAAGTTGCCGTCCACCCCTTTCGCTTTGCCCATACCTTTCATGTTAGCAGACCACGAATACATCGAAACAACGCCTTCCATCCCAACGGATTTTATGAAGCCCGGCCCATCGCTTTTGCCTTTGCCTTCCCATAGTTTTTCGCCAATAACCATTATTTTCACCTCACACTAAGATTGGAACTTTTCCTTGCCATTTAAGCGAATGTTGGTGTATCTTCACAACAACAATTAGTAAGCCTTCACTTTCAGTCACCCCTCCCATTACCTGAACAGTCGCTTCAAGGCCTGCTTTAAAAGGAAATTTGGGAGATTTGGTGTTGGCGAATGTGTCATGTTCAAAGAGAACAACGGGAAGCTGATGATTTACACCTCAAAAGGCGATCCACACCGGAAGCGATTGGAGTCAGTTAGAACTGCCACACAGCAAACAGCTAAACGGTTAAACCTAAACTTCGAAATAAAAAAGCTCCATGGGAGCGCAACGCCGATCTACGTTTACTATGAAGACGACAGTGACGACGACCCTATTCCGCTTTACTGTGACGAAGGAAAAACATCGGGTTTAGACGAGATAAGCTCGGCACTTAGAAGCATGATGTTTGTTTTATCCTTTCACCCTAAGCATGCTGCACTACAGCAGATGAGAAAGGAAATTCTTAAATTTTCCTAAAGCAAATTGCTTGGTTTTGCAGTACGACCTCGTAGACTTGGTTTACGTCGAAGTTTATTCCCAAACTGTCGTATTCCTGCTCAGTTAGGAACAGAATGATTTTCGGCGTTGCAAGCTGGGTTTTCTGCGGCAGGAAGGGCATTTGTTGTTGTAGCGCTTGCATGATATCCTGCGCCATTTTTGCCTCGTCCGACTGAGGTCTTAGCACGTACGGGTTGACTTCTCGCTCTTCCAACAGTTCAATCCTTTTTCCAAGGTTGCCGTCCAGGTCACGATTCGACTCAATTTTGCTAACTCTTACGCGGAACATTCAGGTCACTCTAAGTTAGCAAATATTACGTAACACACATTTAATTGTTTACGCCAACAGCATCGCAGTTCCCCTATCAAGAACTACTAGGGCTCATGGGAAGAACCGCTGTAAGTTTGTTTTTTGATTTCTCTTAGTCGATTGTCAATCTTTCTAAGCCTATCCTTCATCGACTTAATCAATTCATACGTGTGTTGACGCTCATGCTCAAGATGTTTGAGATTTTCCTCACTGTTGGGATCATCCTCGTGGAAAGGAGTGAAAAAGGAAGGAAGGTTCGGCATCGAATCGGTTATGTTCTCGATATTGAGGACGTCTCTCGCGAATTCCCGAAAAAGATTGCCGATATTATTTGAGATTTCAGCCTGCTTCACGATTGCCCGTCGAAGAATAAGTTCGCCCGATTTTGTGATTTTATAAACTTTGAGCCTGCGGTTTTTTTGGGTTTGCCATTGACCCTTAATGTACCCACACTCTTCTAAATCCCGCAGAATTGGATAGACGCCGCCTGGCGTTGGCTGCCAGAAGCCTCGAGTGCGGCCGTTGATCTCCTTCATTATTTCGTATCCGTGGGCTGGTTTCTTGTTGAGTAGAATAAGAACTCCCATGCGAATGTAGCCTTTCTGCGCTTCTTTCAGCCAGTTTTCAGTTGTCTTTTCTTCAGTTTCCGAGGTCATTATTTTTCGAATCTATACTATACTTGGGTAATACTTATATTTTATCGCAATATATTGCAATGAATAATATTCAAACATAGAGGTCAACAAAATGGCAACCGACTCAATAATTGAGGTCAAGAGCCTTACAAAAATGTTCGGCAAATTCACAGCCTTAGACAACATATCTTTCGACGTCAAAAAAGGCGAAATCTTCGGTTTGCTCGGACCTAACGGGGCAGGCAAAAGCACCACTCTGCGTCTACTCTCAACCTTAGCGCGCCCAACCAGTGGAACCGCGACCATAGGCGGCTTCGATATTGTTAAAGAAGACACTGAAGTGCGCAAGCTTATCGGCATCGTCTCCGAGAAAATGATAATGTACAACCGCTTAACCGCCAGAGAGAACCTTTGGTTTTTCGGCAGCCTCTTCAACATTCCAAAAGATATCTTATCCAAACGAATCGATGAACTTCTCAATCTGGTTCAGCTGACCCAGTGGAAAAACGCTCAAGTAGGCACTTTTTCAACAGGCATGCGCCAAAGAATGAACGTGGTTCGAGCTTTACTAAACACTCCTCAGGTGCTGTTTTTGGACGAGCCCACACTAGGTTTAGATCCTCAATCGTCGGTTGAAATCAGGGAGTTCATCCGGAAGCTAAACCGGGAGAACGGCACAACCGTCATCATAACCACTCACATGATGGTTGATGCTGACTTACTATGCGACCGCATAGCCATTGTTGACCACGGAAAAATAGTAGCATTAGACACTTCAGCTAATTTGAAAAAACTTGTTTCAGGAACGGATACAACCATAATGAAACTTATCATCCCCAATCTCTCGTCTGTCCTAATTGAAAAACTTCAAGCGCTTCAATGTGCAGACGCAGTCACTCAAGAAAACCAGACAGAACTTAAAATTTTGGGTCATGGGAAAGACGCGTTTGATAATATTATTGATACTATACGAGAGAACCGCGGAAACATCAGTTCTATGGAAAACCTTCAACCAACCCTTGAAAATGTGTTCCTTCACATTACAGGTCATCAAGTACGCGACAGCGCAGACCAAAAAATTCCATCTGAGCATAAGCGTTTTGGTGCACCCCAAAGGAGAATCAGGTGAGTAACATGACCGCGAAAACTCTATTTTCACACACTATGCGAATTGCCTGGAAAGACCTAACTGAACTATTTAGAAACCGATTAGGTTTAGTTCTGCTTATCGTGATGCCTCTGTTCATGATGGTTATGGTTGGATTCATCTATCCATCCAATAGTGATGCACCAAGTAACTTGCCAATTGGAGTGGTTAATCAGGATTTAGGCTTCAATAACTCCATGATTCCAAGCCAAACCTTTGTGATGACACTGCAGACTATTAACAACAAAAGTGGCGCGTTGAAGCTCACTAACGAGACGAACGTAAGTGCTGTTACCGATTTAATTCAAAGAGGCGAACTTAACGGCGCTATAGTGATTCCCAGCAACTTTAGCCAATGTGTGACAGCGGTCAACAGGGGACCATAATCATCCTTACCGACCAATCTAATCCTCAGATGGCTGCAACAGTCCATGGGACAGCAACAGCAGTAATAGATCTGATGGGCACAATGCGTGCTCAACAAACCCTTCAGGCAATGAATCCAACACTTAACGCAACAAATGCCTTAGCCATAGTTCAACCTTACTCTATTCCAGTTCCTACAAACTCGAATTACTTCACTTTCATTGCTCCAGGCATAATGGCTATGACTGTTATGATGAGTGTCATGACGGGACTACCAGTTGCTATTTCTCAGGAAAAAGAGGTTGGCACGATGGACGGCATGATGGTTGCGCCAATTAACAGGCTGTCAATAATCTTGGGTAAGACTGTCGGGCAAACTGCCAGAGGCCTAATTCAGGGAGTTATCATATTGTTGTTGGCTGTAGGCATCTTTGGAGTAGCAATAGAAGGAAGCATAATCCTCGTATTTGCACTGTTGCTTCTGGGTGTGTTCTCCTTTGTCGGCTTAGGCATAGTAATTACATCCTTTACAAAAGACCAAGAAACTGCACAGATGCTCATGATGACACTGATGTTTCCAATGATGTTTCTCAGCGGCGTCTTCTTTCCCATCCAGCAAATGCCATGGTTCATGCAAGACATCTCAAAGGCCCTACCATTAACCTACGCATCCGACGCGCTCAGAAAAGTCATGGTACTAGGCGCTGGAGTTCCAGCCATATCCACTGACATTATCGTGCTCATAGCATTTGGGGCAATCATGATAGCTATTGCAGTGCCAGTGTTTAGAAAAATGATGACGCACTAAGAGAGCAGGGATGGAAAATTTGAGTACACTTTGCTCTAGATGCCCATTCTTTCAACTTGCTCCCCTGATAAGGCGCAAAAACGCACGCAAAAGATGTCGCATTGAACCGCAAAGACAACTGCGTATCTATGAATGCAAAGACTATCCTAAAAAAGACTTTTTTGGCAGATTAAAGTGAGTCATTTTACACTTTACATCTTCATTGATGACTAATTTAGATAATAGTCCCGTTACGGTTTTATATTCTGTAGGAGTAAAGACAGCGAAGAAGAGAAAGAGCCATGTCGGATACTGGAGTAACCGTAAAGAAAAGTCAAGACTTCTCAGAATGGTATGTGGAGGTCATTCTGAAAGCTGGGCTCGCAGATTACGCGCCGGTTAAGGGTTGCATGATAATCCGCGAGGACGCCTACGCTATTTGGGAGAAAATCCAGGAAACATTTAACCAGAGAATCAAGGCTTCGGGGCACCGTAACGTGTATTTTCCTATGTTTATCCCTGAGAGCTTGCTTAAGAAAGAGGCTGAACACTTTGCGGGTTTCACTCCTGAAGTAGCCTGGATTAGCCAAGGAGGAGACAGCGAGCTTGAAGAGAGAGTTGCTATTCGACCTACGAGCGAGACGATAATGTACGCTACATTTTCCAAGTGGATTCGCAGCTGGCGAGACCTACCCATCAAGATTAACCAGTGGTGCAACATCGTTCGTTGGGAAACAAAATCCACACGGCTCTTTCTGCGAACAAGAGAGTTCCTCTGGCAAGAAGGCCACACCGCCCACGCTACCAAAGAGGAAGCCGAAGCAGAAGTCATGTACGCACTCGGCGAGTACAGGAACATAATCGAGAACTACCTCGCCATCCCAGTCGTCGCAGGCGTTAAAAGCGACAGCGAAAAGTTTGCTGGAGCAGTTTACACCACATCGTTAGAAGCAATGATGCCGGACGGCAAAGCCTTGCAGATGGGAACAAGCCACAACCTCGGGCAGAACTTCGGCAAAGTCTTCGACGTCAAATACATCGGCGAAGACAAGATGGACCATTATGTTTGGCAAACCAGTTGGGGGATCAGCACGCGGCTCATCGGAGCGATGGTTATGGTTCACGGCGACGACAAAGGATTAGTCTTTCCTCCTAAAGTGGCTCCGACTCAAGTCGTTGTTGTGCCCATTCCTTTCAAGGGAGCCGAAGCTGCATTAGTATTGGCAAAGGCTAAATCGATTGCGGAAGATCTCAAGGTCAAGGGCTTTAGTGTCGTCCTTGACGATCGGGAAGAGTATACGCCCGGTTGGAAGTTTAACCAGTGGGAACTCAAAGGCGTCCCAGTCAGAGTAGAGATTGGCCCGCGGGACCTCAAACAAGGGCAAGCAGTTTTGGTGAGGCGGGACACTGGTCAAAAGGCGCCTGTTAAAGAAACAGATATCCCGGCAACCTTGGAGAAGCTTCTGCAAGATATTCAAGAAAACCTATTTGCGAAGGCTAAAGCTTTGATGCAAAAGATGACCAGCACTGTTCAGAGCTACGAGGAGTTCAAAGAAATGCTTTGTGACAAAGGCGGCTTTTTGAAGGCGGCTTGGTGCGGCAGCGCCGAATGTGAGGCTAAGATTAAGGACGAGACAGGCGCAACCATCAGAATTTTGCCATTCGGGAAAGAAGAGCCGAAAACTAACTGCATTTACTGTGGGCAGAAAGCCAAGGATACAGTGTATTTCGCACGCTCATACTGATCAAGGACTCCGCTTAATCGACTTGTGCTTCGAGCTGTTTAGCTTCTTGGTCCAAACCCAAGCGCTCCAAAGTGGACCGCGTTGGAACACCTTCCGCATCCCACCCTTTTTTCGCATAATAAGCGTTGAGCATTTCATTATACTTGTCCAAATCAAGCATCGAGCCTTTTATCACCCCCTCAGTTAACGGCTCACTAAACCACCTCATCGGTGGGACATCAAGGCTTCTGCCCCAATTTTTCGCATATTCACGAACCCAAAAGGCACGTATCAGAGTCAGAATTCTCTCGCTGATTAAATTCAGCTGCTCCAAGGAAAAATCCTTGCCCGTCGCCGCCTTCAAGTATCTTTGGTACCAGTCAAGTTCAAAACCAAGCGAGTTATATGGAAAGCGACAGACTGTCAAGGCTTCAAAGAGACCCCCGCGGATAAGCTGGGTTTCGATGAGATGATCAACTTTCACATGGTCATAGCTTGCTCTGCCAACCTTTATCTCCCAAGTTATTACCCAAGCATCCTTATGATGGGCGCCAATCGAATTGGTCCCGTAAGCTAAAGCCATGCCGGGCGCGAGATGGCAGTCATAAGCCGAAACTTCCAAGCCCTTAACCTGCATAGCCCAATCGTTCGAGCCGCTGCCAACCGTTTTGGAGGCAGCCCTCACTCCTTCAGCCAAGACCACGCCTAAACCGTGCCTGTAGGCAACATCATTTATTAGTTCTTTGATTTTTTCAAAGTCGCCCCAACGGATCTTCTCCTTAATGAGACCTTTCTCAGAGGCTTCCATGGCAAATCCTACCACGTTCCCAAGGGAGATGCTGTCCAACCCGAACTCGTCAGCCATACGGTTCAAAGTTGAGATTTGAGCAAGATTTCCCAGTCCAATGTTTGAACCCAACATAACGACGTTTTCATAATCCAACTCTGAATCTTTTCCTTCGCTGTCTTTGACAACGTTGCCACATGTCATGTTGCACTGTGGACAACCACGATTTGAAACCTTTATTTTTTCCATAGCGAACCCACCGATGTCGTCAGCTTTATCGAAAACGGCTTCCCTGTAATTTTGGGTTGGAAGTGCGCTATTCTCTTGTGACCACTCTACCGTTGACATGGTTCCCTGCCGCTTCCAAAAAGGGTATAATGGTTTAGAGAGAACTTCGCGATACCCGTCAGCCGATAGCTTCTTCATGCCCTCCGGGTCTGCCAACGGTATATGCCCTGTGCCTTCAATTACAATGGCCTTCAATTTTTTGGAGCCCATGACAGCGCCCATTCCTGGTCGCCCGCCAGACCGTCCCCCCTGGGAAACAACGGTAGCGAACTTTACCTGGTTCTCTCCGCCTTGTCCAATCGAAACTATGCCTGCCGTTCGCCCATAGGTTTTTCTCAATTGCTCTTCTGCTTCAAATGAGCTTAAGCCCCAAAGGTCGCCGGCGTCAAGAAACTCGACTGTTCTGTCTTTAATGTGAGCAACGACTGGTTTTTCGGCTTTACCTTCAATGATGAGCGCGTCGTAACCTGCTTTACGCATGTGAAGGGCTGCCCAGCTTCCAGTGTTACCATCCCCATAACCGCCGGTTAAAGGGCTTTTCGACGCAACCACAAGCTTGCCGCTGTTAGGTAAACCAATGCCAGTTAGTGGTCCAGTGGCGAAAACGAGTTTGTTTTCGGACGAGAGAGGATCAGTTCCCTGTTTGAGCCTATCCCAGAGGATTTTGACCGCGATGCCTCGACCGCCCAGAAAATTAAAAGCTAGAGCTTCATCATATTGCTCGGGAATGGCCTTAGTTTTGGTTAGATCTATGTTTAGAAAGAGCCCTGTCCAGCCAAACATGTTTGTCAACAGAAGTCACTGAATATTCAAGGTGAAATCATGCATAAAAATATGTTCAATAAGTGTGCTAGTTGCTGAGCAGGAAATGAAAAAAGAATGGAATAGAAAGAGTGCCGCATTATTACGAGCGGAATGAGTACTGGCAGGATTCTTTGCACTTTTGCGTTGTATGATTTCTGAGTCAAACCAGCCTCAGCTTTCAATGGAGCCCAGGCAGTTTGAAAATTTTGAGCTAAATTGAATTTGATCATGAAAAGATAGTTTTAAGTCTTTGCATCATTCTTAGGAACCTTTATTTTTTCCTTCGCAAGTGTTTGGGTGACAGGTAACTTAAATGGGCGTCAAAGTGACAAATAGAGCGTCAAACATTGAGTATGCCATAAGGGACGTAATAGAGCACACTACGCAACTGGTAAAAGACGGCAGAAAAATCTATTACTTAAACATCGGCGACCCGGCAGCCTTCGATTTCAAAACTCCACAAAACGTTAAAGACGCCTTGTGTGCGGCAGTACAAGGAGACGATAATTACTATTCGCCTTCCGAAGGAAGGCTTGACCTTAGGGAAGCCATCGTTAGAAAAGAGAAAAAAGTCAACAACGTACACATCGCGGCAGATAATGTGCTGATAACCGAGGGCATTTCTGAAGGAATCCAGATGATTCTCGGAGCATTAGTTGAAAAAGGTGATGAAATCCTATTTCCTGGCCCAACCTACCCGCCCTACATTTCCTACACAAGATTCTTTGATGGCATCCCTATCTCGTACGAGACAATCGAAACAGAATGTTGGCATCCCAACATCGATGATCTGCGGAAAAAAATAAGCAAAAAAACACGCGCAATCGTAATAATTAATCCCAACAACCCCACGGGCTCAGTATACGACAGGAAAATGGTCAAGGAAATTTTGGATATCGCGGGCGAACATGACTTGCCTGTCCTATCGGATGAAATTTACGACCAGCTAACTTATGAGAAAGAATTCGTCAGCGCAGCCTATCTCTCAAAAGATGTGCCTGTTGTTGGGTTGAACGGGTTCTCCAAAGTTTACCAAATGACAGGCTTACGCTTAGGCTATATGTACTTTAAAGGTGAAGGCAGAAAACTCGAATCACTCAAAGAAGGCGTTGAGAAGGAGTGCAGAATCCGCATATGTGCCAACACGCCAGTGCAGATAGCTGCGACAGCCGCGCTTAACGGACCGCAGGATTTGGTAAAAGACACAGTTGAGCGACTGAGGCAACGAAGAGACTTCGCGTGGAAACGCCTCAACGAAATCGAAGGCATAAGCACAACCAAGCCTGAAGGAGCATTCTACATATTCCCAAAAATCCAAGGAATAGGCACAACCTGGAAAACCGACATGGATTTCGTCGTCGACTTGCTCAAGGAGACAGGCGTGCTAACCGTTAACGGCTCAGGCTTTGACCCTGTCTACGGCAAAGGACACGCCAGGGCTGTTTTCCTGCCGCCGATAGCAGAACTGGAGGAAGCCTTCAACGCGCTAGAAGAGTTCATGAAGAAAAACAAAAGCAACAAATAAGTAACGCGACGAAGCAGCAAGCTCCTATTTACAGCTACAAAAACAAAAGAAAACAAACGAAAAAGAAATCAGACTTTTACGCCTTGTGTTGGGTCTTCGATTACTTTTTGGAATTCAGCCATCAACCTCTTCGTCAGAGGTCCTGGTTTGCCTGTGCCGATTTGCCTCTTGTTGACTTCTCGTATTGGCACCATCTCCATTGCTGTTCCAGTGAAGAAAGCTTCGTCAGCGGTAAATATCATAAAGGGCGTCAAGTTTGTCACCATCAATTCTATGCCAAGTTTAGCGGCGAGTTGAGTTACCACTTCGGCCGTGATTCCTGCGAGTGCTCCAGTCGAAGTGGGTGGTGTCAAGAGCTCCCCGTTTTTGACGATGAACACATTTTCGCCTACGCCTTCAGCTATGCAGCCGTTGCTTTCGAGGCAGAGGGCTTCGTCTACGCCGCATGCGTTGGCTTCAATTTTTGCGAGGATGCTATTCAGGTAGTTGAGGGATTTTATTTCCGTTGAGGTCGAATCCACTGTGTTTCGTCTTACCCAAGAGAACATGGCTGTTATACCTGTTTCTTTGGCATTGCCAGCTCGGATAGAGATAGTATCGGTGATAACTATGACCGTCGGGTTGAGGCATTTACGCGGGTCCAGGCCTAAGTCTCCCACGCCTCTGCTGACAACTAAGCGTATGTAGGAGTCTTTCATCTTGTTTTTTCTCAATGTTTCAACAACGGCTTTAGCCATTTCTTCTTTTGTTAACGGTATTTTCAAAGTTATTGCGTGTGCCGAACGATAAAGCCGGTCAATATGTTCTTTCAGCTTAAAGACTACGCCGTTGTATTCGCGGATTCCCTCGAAAACTCCGTCGCCGTACAAGAACCCGTGGTCAAATACAGATATTCTAGCCTGTGATTTAGGGAAGTATTGGCCGTCTATGTAGACTAGTAATTCACCGCTCAATTGCCTCACTCTTCAACTGGATGTTTCATATTATTCGATTGTTTGATATAGTTTATGCAGATGATACGCATATTTCATTTATCAACCGTGGAACTGTGGCCTCTTGGAAAGGTAAATTGGCAAGGGCAAAGGCTTGAAGGGTTTACCCACGATCTTCTCGGAGACCTTGGCAATCAACTCGTCGACAGTCATGTTTTGCTGCTGGCCCTTGAGCCCCCGTTCTCTGACAGATAGGCTTCCAGACTCGATTTCTTTTTCGCCGACGACAATTATGTATGGCACCCACTCCTGCTCACCTTCACGGATCTTTTTTTGTAATGTGGATGCGCTGTCGTCTATGTCTACGCGGATGCAATGTGAAGCGATCTGCTTCGCGAGCTCTTCCACTCTATCTAGGTACTTGTCAGATATCGGGATAAGTCTCACTTGAGTCGGAGAAAGCCACATTGGCAGCATTGGGGCTTTGCCAGTTATTTGTTCGCGGTATGCCTTCTCCAGCAACGCGTAAATGTCCCGTTCGATGGCTCCGCTTGGTGAGCAATGCAGAATGAGTGGGTACTGTTTTTCGCCTTTCTCGTCAACATAGGTTATTTCGTAACGTTTAGCGTTTTCAACGTCGATTTGGTCGGTGCTCAACGCTGCCGCTTTGTCTTGGTTATCCACGAAGTTGAGGTCCCATTTAAGCACGAAGTAGAAGAACCGCTCGTTCCATACTTCAGCCAGCATAGGCTTGCCAAATGCCCCCACTATTTCAGTAATGAATTCTTTATGCTCATCGTAGAAGCTTCTAGTGAAACGCATAGCAATTTCATAATCATCCCTTACGAATCCGATGTCTTTCAGAACATCGATACAAAGATTAAAGCGAACCATGAACTCTTTCTTAGCCTGGTCCAAGTCAGCGCACAATGCGTGACAGTCAGGCATCGTAAATGCTCTTAGCCGTTTTAAACCGACGACTTCGCCGCTTTTCTCGCGCCTGAAACTATAACGCGTCAACTCATAGAGCTTTATTGGCAACTGTTTGTAGCTTATTTGGGCGTCATGTGCCATGAGGAATTGCCCAAAGCACGCTGCAAACCTCAAGAAAAGCTCTTTGTCTTCAGATTTAAGTGTGTACTGTCGCGCTGGGAAACGGTTGAGGTAGCTGGCTAAGCTCGGATGGTTGAAGTCGTACATGATGGGGGTTTCAACTTCCATGCCGCCGTAAGCAGCTACCCGCTCGGAAACATACTGCTCCAGCAATGATTTGATCATTCGTCCTTTGGGATACCAACGGATGTTTCCAGGATCACTTCCCGGCTCATAATCTGCAATCTCCAGCCTTTTCATCAAGGTTACATGGGGAGGCATCACAGTCACCGCCCTAGCCTTCTTGATCTCGTACTGCGAGAACTTTTGCAGGTTTACGTGTCCTTTGAACTTGAACTCCTCGATAGGCACCAATGAACCGTCGGGCATCAGGACATGCCAGAATGACTTCATCTTCTCCTCGGCTTTGAGCGCCGTTGAAACTGGCTCTTCCTCTTTTTTACAAATCGCCTCAGCCTTACCCTCAGCTGCAACCTGGGTGGGCGCGTAACTGCGTGCCTGTTCAGCAAGCGGGTGGCCCTTGATAGAGATAGTAAATTGCTTATTCCATCCGAAAGGAGCTCTATAAGTCTCAATGCCTTTCTCTTTTGCGTATGTTTCCATGTCCTTTATGATCTTAAGAGCTTGGCTTGGATTGCTTAGATTGCTGCTCAAATGAGCGAAGGGATAAATGAGAATTCGATTGGTTTTTTGTTTACCTAAAAAGGCGCGAACGTCATCAATGGCCTTCTTAGCAGTTTCCCCGTTGTCGCCTTCTTCCACCGCTGTAAAAAGCACCACGATCTCTTCAAAGCGATTTTCTTTTTGCTCCGCCTCTTCAGCAATGGCGATTTCTTTTTGGATTGGTTTGAAAACTATAAAGTCAGAATGCAACTGAAGTATTCGCATGGCAACCCACTCTCTTAGTGACCCCAACGCCACCTGTCAAGTGTCTTATCCTTTTTAGTCTTTTTCTTATATTCTTTATAGTGTTCTTTGCAGACAAAAGCGCGTTTTTCTTTGCTGCTAACACTTAAGCCAGCAGCCTTGACTTTGTCAGATGAGATGGAACGGGCAGCCTCTCTAGTGCAACCTGAAACGCTACATTTTACCCCTTTTTCTATGCGACCCACGGTCAAAGCCTCATGCACAATATTTTTGTTCAGTAATGCACGCTATTGCTTAAGTTCCTTTTCGTACAAAACCTTGGCTCTTTGGTAAATTTCCTCTTTCTTGCCAAAGTAAGTGGGACCGATTCCTTCGACAACAAACGAAGCAGCGGCTGAACCAACACAGGCGCACCATATTAACTCCTTCTGCCGTAGGTACTCAGTTAAGAAACCGCCGATGAAGACGTCCCCTGCACCTGTTGGGTCGACCAGAACTTGTGAAGGGCAAGCTGCAATATTGAACTGAGCGCCTTCGATGGAGAGCATTGAGCCTTTAGTTCCCAACGTGACAATAACGGTTCCTACACCGAAGTCGTGAACAGCCTTGATTGCCGCTTTAAGGTCAGATTGACCAGTTAAAGCTAAGATTTCGGTTTGTGAGGATTTGTAAATGTTGATTAAGCTTAGAATTCGTTTGTCAACTGAAGCGTTTTCTGTAACGTTTCCGGCTTCGTCGAAGCTTCGTAGCAAACCCTGAGGGTCCAGCGACAAGACGTTTGAACATTGTTTGAGGCGTTCGATTACTTCGAAGGATACTTCGTTGGCGATGGGCGCAATATGAACCGATTTAGCCTTCAAATACTCCGGCAAATCAGTCAACTCTATTGGTGGGCCCTTTCCCTTCAAGTTCAGTTTTCTCTCCGACAAGTCTGCACTGTAAACTAGCTCAAAGCTTGTTGAAGGTTGGTCTGCCTTTTTTACTACGCCTGAAAGGTCTATGCCTTCCTGCCTCAGCCACCATAGGTAAGCTTCTGGAAAATTTCCGCCGACTTTAGAGATTACTGAAGCGGTTGCATCCAATCGCTTAGCGGAAAGTGAAGTGTATGCTGCAGCGCCTCCCAAAACAGTAAAGGGAGCAGTTCTGCTGGGGAGCAAAATTCTGTCGATGGATAAATGACCAATAACTAATACATCGACGTTTTGAAGCACTGCCCAGCCCCCTTCAAGTTACTATGTGGTCACCCAAGATATAAATAACTTTTACAGCTAAGATTGAAGTAGCAGTATAGCTTTCGCCAAATCACCCTGGCATTCCTCAAGCGCTTCTTTCGCCTTTTCTAAGTTTTTGCCAGTTTGATCCGCCACCAGCCTGACATCTTCTTCAGAAAACGTCGGCTGAACCGCTTTTGCCGTTTGACGTTGAGAGGGGGCTTGCTCTGAAACTTCGCCGCCTATGACCTGATACATTTTTTGGCCTTGCACCTGTAAAATAGCCACTTGAGGCTCGTCGATGACAATGTCTTTCGTGTTTGTTCTGATTATGACTTGCTGAACATCTGGGACAGTATCCATGTTCATGCCCATTCGTTGCATCATGCGTCTTTGCTCTCTGGGATTCATGCGCTTGTTCACTGATTTTCACTTCCAAGAAGTATCTGCAGTAGAACTTGATATAAACTTTAACTTTTCACTTCAGCTGCTTTAAGATAACTTCACCTGAATCCGTTTTTTGAGCAAGATTAAAAAATGAATTCGGAGAAAATACTGTGGGAAAGGGCATAGAGGATAGAAGAGGAAATTTTGAATGGTTACGGAGAAGGTTGTAAGTAGAAAATATGCTTTGGCATTCGGGGTTTTGTGTGTGGTTCTAATGGTTATTGTCGGTGGAGTATTGCAATTGCAAATTGCTAATCTTCAAAGCCAGCTTTCTTCGGATAAATCTGCAACCAATTCTATGAAATCAACAATAGCAAAAATGAACGCGACAATAACAAACTTGGAAGGACAACTTTCGTTAGACCCGAACAGGATCATTAACGGGTTTAGCATAATCCAGATCACAGACACTCAATACTTGAGCGATACGCATTCAACATTATACGACGGGTTAACCAGTTGGATTGCAGAAAAAGCAAACGCGTTGAATCTCACTATGGTTGTTCACACAGGCGATATTGTCCAAGTCCCAAATTCTACTATTGATTGGCAAAACGCCAGCAACGCAATGATGACACTTTTCAATAATGGAATCCCTTACTGTTGGAATGCCGGAAACCATGACCAGATTGACGGTAACGGAACAGCGGGAAGCGGAAATCCCAACGGCTCATGGATCGGAGGAAATTACCCCGCATTTAGCGTTACAACCATGAGGCATAGGCCTTACTGGGTCGGAGATATCTTTGGCGGCAAAAACACAGCTGCACAATTCACTTATGGAAACTATCATTTTATGATCATTAACATTGAGTACAACGCAAACCAAGCAGTATTGGATTGGATGCAAACTATTATCAAAGCCAACCCAAACGTAAACGTGATCGTAGCAGCACATGATTTTCTTAATGGAGTAGGAAATTATGGTACCTCAAAGTCGGCCGATAAAACCTGGGCTACCAACTTTGAAAAGTTACTGGGCAACTATCCAAACGTGTTCATGACCCTAAACGGGCACGCAGCACAGCAGGGTATGGGTACGGCGTTCAATAAGAAAGTAGGGAACAGAGAAGAGGTTTTCTTCAACAGACAAATGTTAGTTAACGACCAAGGCGCCGCATGCGCGAGAATCTACACTTTCGAAATAAGCAATCCAGCAAGCGCAACTGTAAACGTTTACACTTATCAGACCTTCAACACGCCTAATTACATAACTGACCCGCTAAATCAGTTCAATTTCAACACCAATCTGAAAGCCTACTGGCCTTCAACCGTCAACGTTGCAAAGGGTACTGATTTCTTAGAGGCAAGCGGCTGCAAAGTTGACTTTGCATCGTCAGCAGCAATGAACGGCTTCAGCCAGAACGGTAACTCGCTCACGTTTAACGGTTTGAATTTGAACGGAGCCAATTCAAACTTCACGTTTACTACGCTCGGCGCTGACGTCACAATAAGCAAATATGACGTTACAAGCGGAATAAGCTATACGGTAAGTGGAATCGGGAGCCAAACTTTTTCGCTAAACAATGCTCCAGTTTCAGTTGATATAGACGGCCGACCGGCATCCAAAGGATGGACCTACTCGAAAGGAGAAGTCGCGGTCACAGGCGCTACCTCTTCAGTTGTGGTAAACTTGCATTGAACCTTGTGTAAGTGTATTTTACTCTAAGAAAAGTCAACTTTTTTCTGCGCCGTGGCGCACTTTAACGGCTACGCCACTTTTGAAAGAAGTCATTTCCAAGCTTGAAAGCATAGCCTTGCCAACTGCTAAGACACTTCCATCTTCGTCAACGACAATTATCTCGTCGCTGGCACGGATTTCAGAGTCTACTTTAACCACGTGTGTCGCAAAAACATCTCCGCCGCAAGCAATGTATTTTGAGATGTCATTTTTCACTGTGACAAAACAATGGGCGAAAGCAGCTTTTTCGGCAAGGCGTTTTGCGGCTTTGACGCTTAGCGATAGTAATCCGTCGGTTGGGCGAAGTGTAGCTAATCTTTCGCCGTCCAAGTTGATAAAGCGGATTCGTCCTGTTCGCGGAGAATGCTCTGTTTGTACATTTTCTGGAAACAGCATTGCACCTACATTTTTTCCAAATTGGTAGTCAGCAATGGCTCTTATTTTTACAAGCTCATTCTTCAAGTGTTCACCGTCAACATGTTTTTTCGTCTTTCGACAAGTATAAACATAACAATATAATAAACAGTGTGAAAGGTGAAAAGTTTACATTGAGATGCGAAGTCTGCGGACACAAAATCCACACAGAACCGATAACGGCAGTAATAGAAGGAGCAAGACTAACGGTTTGCGTAGAATGCGCAAAGCATGGAAAAATAATCCATCAAGAAGAAGTTGCCATTCCAAAACCAGCCCAAAAAAAACCGCAGAGACCGATAACCGTCGTTCAAAGGAAACCCGTAGTTGCCAGCGTACAAATCACCCAAGAACTCACTCAAGACTATGCGAACAAAATAAAGGTGGCCCGGGAGAAACTAGTGCTAACACATGAAGAACTGGGCAAAAAAATAAACGAAAAAGCCTCTGTTCTACGAAACCTTGAAGCAGGTAAAATGGAGCCGAACAACCAGCTTGCTTCAAAGCTTGAGCACATGTTGAAAATCAAGTTGCTTATTCCAATTTCTGAAGAAAAAGCTGTTCAGATTCCTAAGTCCGCAAACAAAGAGTTGACTTTAGGTGACCTCATCAAGATAGACGAGAAGAACTCGGAGGCGGCCACAGAACGAAAGCCGTCATAGTTCAGCGGCGACTGAACCGTGAAGAGTCAAGTTTACCTGAACTTAAGAGATTAGCTCAATCCGCTGGGTACACTGTCGTCGCTGAAATGGAGCAAACACGATTACCTGATTCGCGCTATCAAATAGGCGCTGGAAAAGTAGAAGAACTCGCACAAATGGTGCAGGAAACAGGCGCGGGCAAAGTAATTTTTGACAACCAACTAAAGACCCGCCAAACATATAATTTAGCGAAAGCGACACATGTAGAAGTTATTGACCGCTTCCAGCTTATACTTGAAATCTTCACCAAAAGAGCCACAACAACGGAAGCTCAATTGCAGATTCAACTGGCTACCTTGCGAAATGAACTCAAGCATTCAAAGGAAAAAGTCAGGTTAGCCAAAGGAAGCGAGCAGCCGGGCTTTATGGGTCTTGGAGCTTATGAAGCAGATGTTTACAGCGACGCAATAAAACGGCAAGTTCAAACGATAGTTAAAAAACTCACTAGAATCAGGGAAAAAAGAGTTCTGCATCGAGAGAGGCGAACGGAGCTTGGCTTCTTGACTATTTCGCTAGCTGGTTACACCAAGGCTGGAAAAAGCTCCTTGTTTAATGCTTTAACCGAAGCAACCACCATGGTTGACAAAGCATTATTCACCACTCTTTCAACGACCACGAGGATAATGGAGTTTTATAACCGCAAGTTTCTTTTAACTGATACCGTTGGCTTCATTGACCGTTTACCCTTATCTTTGATTGAAGCGTTTCATTCTACTCTTGAAGAAACAATCTTTTCAGATCTAATAATCCTGGTTTTGGACTTAAGCGAGCCGATGGAGAAAATCGAGAAGAAGTATAACGTTTGCCTCGAAACGATCGACCGCTTGGGTGCATCAGGAATTCCAACAATAACTGCTCTAAACAAGATCGACTTGCTAAATGAAGAAGAAAGAAAACAAAAATTCGAAGACCTAAAAGGTAAGACCAAAAATCCAGTTCTTCTCTCCGCAAAGTGCCAAACAAACCTTGACTTACTGAAAGAAAAAATACTAAAAACTCTTGAAAAGTATGTTCAAGCCCAGTTTTCTGTTCCGTTAAATGAAAGAACCATGCCTTTTATCTCATGGGTTCACGGGAAGACAGACGTGAGAAAAGAAAACTTCACTAATGATTCGGTTGATGTGGTCTTTGAGGCTACCCCAGAGTTAGTTGATCATGTTAGAAGAAAAGTGGAAGAATTAAATGGCAGATTCGAAACCAGCCCAAGAATCCAGTAGCACACCCCAGGTTTTCGTGTTAAGGTGGGGCCATCGTCCGCAACGAGACGTGCGGTTGACCACTCACGTTGCCTTAACTTCTAGAGCGTTGTGTGCTTCAGGCTTTATTCTTTCAGACGTGGAAGACCCAAGTATAGAAGAGACAGTTAGAAAGATAACTGACCGTTGGGGTGGAACGTTCCATTTTGAAATGGGAACTCCTTGGAAAAAAGCTATCCGCGATTGGAAGGCTAAAGGGGGCGCAATCGTTCATTTGACAGCTTACGGAGAAAACATTCAGTCAAGCGATGTCTTAAGTAGAATCAGAAGTTCAGGCAAGGACATCCTAATCGTAGTTGGCAGCCAGAAGGTTCCAAGAGACTTCTATTTCAGCGATGTATCAGACTTCAACGTCTCTATTGGAAACCAGCCTCATTCAGAATGTGCTGCGGTCGCTGTATTCCTGGACCGTTTTTTCATGGGTGAAGAATTAACAAGGAATTTTGAAAAAGCCAAGATGAGGATTGTTCCAAAAGCAAGGGGAAAAGAAATTAAAAGCGATGTTGAATAACTTTAAATGGGCAAGAATAGTTTTATTATAGGAAGTTCCAGTATTATGAGTAAAGGAACAATAGGCTATGTTATCGACTATTGATGATGCAACCCTGATGAAGGTTGCTGTGGCATTGGGAGAGGAAGAAGCTGTCAAACTTATCGAGTACCTCAAGGGAGTAGACGAGATAACTGACGATGAAATAGCAAACAAAATAGGCATCCGCCTTAACTCTGTACGCAAAATTCTCTACAAACTCTACGATCACTCTCTTGTAAGCCTTAGAAGGACCCGTGACCCCAAGACAGGCTGGTTCATTTTCCACTGGAAACTTCAACCCGACCAGCTTGAAGGCTTTATCCTAAGTCAGAAAAGGCGCGTGCTGGAAAAACTCAACGTCAGACTGGAGTACGAAAAGAACCATGACTTCTACTATTGCGGGAGCCCCGAATGCAAACGGGTTCCTTTTGAAGAAGCGGTCGAAGTAGTTTTCCACTGCTCAGGCTGTGGCAAACCTCTCGTGCATTTTGCAAACGAACTAATGATAACCAAACTTTCTGAGAAAGTTGATACCCTTAGGAAGGAACTGGGTGAATAAGCCGCTTCCTACAAGGGAGCAAGCAATAGAACTTCTTCGAAAAAACAATTGTTCACCCCAAGTAATAGGCCACTGCCAAGCGGTTGCAGAGATATCTCTAGAAATAGCAAACCAAATAGAAAAGAAAGGCTTAAAGTTGGATCTAAAACTTATTGAGGCAGGCGCTCTTCTACATGATATTGGCCGTTCAAAAACAAATGCTGTTGACCATGGAGTAGTTGGTGCCCAAATCGCCCAGTCAGAAGGTTTACCCGAAGAACTCATTAGAATAATTAAGACACACGTCGGCGGCGGATTCACAGCCGAAGAAGCAGCGGGGTTCGGTTGGCCACAAGACGAGTATACACCGCTTAATCTGGGGGAGAAAATTGTTTCGTACGCTGACAAACTGGTTGATAACTCCAAACGGGGACGCGTATCCATAGAGGTCGAAATTAAACGTCTTCGAGCCGCAGGACACAAGGACGCCGCAAATAGAGTAAGAAAGCTTCATGAAGAAATAACAGCAATGTTGGGTAATTGACCATGACCATTTTGACTTTACTCGTAAAAGCGCGCAACGCTAGACAGCTCAAACAGGTAGATGACCTGCTAAACGCTGAGTTTGAAAACTTGGATTTAGACTTTAAAGTTTTAGGGGCTCCTGTCAACAAATGGGTTCAAGTTTCTCTTTCAGGAGAAGACGAGGTCATTGCTGCAAACTACATCAACAAAGAAATAGGCACATGTCCAATAAGCATCAAAAGATTCGAAAAATCCTCAGTCCTCAAAGGATTCGTAACAAAAATTAACACGGCTAAAAATGAATTGACTGTGGATGTCGGAATTTTTGAGCCAAAAATAACGTTGGCAACCGTCCCATTAGCTTACATGCAGGCTCAACTTGCAGATGGCAAGAAAATCGATTTGAAAAGAATTGAAGAAGTTTACGGATTACATGAAAGTTTGCCGTTAAATATCAAGGTGATTAACTGTGTCGGCGAAGATGGAGAAGAGCGGCTGCAAGCTGAATTATCAACGGCGCAAATAGAAAAAATGCATTTGTGGCAGCAGTCCTTTTTGGATAGATTGATTGTTCTGGGAGCAAGTGCTGGAGAAATCGAGGAGGTACTCGAACGAACTAGGCTTAACCGGGACGTTATCGACATTGAGCGGTTGGGTCTGTTTGAGTACGCTTTAACGTGTAAGCTCGGGACTGACGCAGCCGGATTGATTCCGAAGATGGGAAGGTACATGCGGAACTCGGTTTTTGTTGTTTTTAACCCCAGGGAGGTATTTCGCCTTATCGGTGAAATGCCATTAACCTTATAAGTAATTTACATTATTACGTAAATTATTCATTATCCGAATTAGGCTAATAGGAGAAGGGGGAGAAAGTAGTGAGCCAAGTAGACGATAGAGGCGATAGGAAAAAATATAGAATTGACATTGGCGCTTATGGCAGCATTGGCATAGAAGCACCGACTAAAGAGGAATGCCTGGAACTTTTTATGGAAGTCACGAAAACAAAGCGTGACTCCAAAATCGATGGAGCCATAAGATAAATGTAAGCAATCAAGCCAAACGCCAGCATAATCCTAAATTTCGTTTGCTAAAAAATAGAGGCTTAAGCCTACACATGCTTATTCTATAGTACATCGTGCTCTTCGTGACAGTGTGCTTCATAGTCCTGTTTGTTATCGAATATTTGCTGGTCTAAGGGGCACTTGAACTTTTTATGGTCGGTCATCTCAGGCTTGGGCACAGTTATGTTTGATTTTTCTCTTGAGCGCTTTTTTGACAAAAAATCACCTCATTGCAAGCTTTACATGAAATTCAACGTAAAAACTAATAACGTTATGTGGTTGCACGTGACCTACAACAATGCGGTGGTGATTTCTCAAAAAACCCTTAGGAGATTACTGGATTCCTTTCAAGGCATCTTCAAGTTGGTCAAAATTCTTCACTACCTTATCCGAGTGGGCTATAATCCAGGGGCTGAGACAGTCGATTTCAGAGACTACGATGATTTTCTTGCCTTTGCGTTTAGCGTAGAACATCTCCATGCAGGCACCAGCCGAAAGTATCGGCAAATAAACAATCATTATGTCACATCGGTCAGCGTCATCTAGGTCCCGTTGAATAAAGTCGAATGCGGGAACTTTGTCCCACCAGCATCTTTCATCTCCATTGTAGAGGACCTTCTCTCTATTCCACGGATCTATGACTTCAAAGCCTGATTTAGTTAGAATGTCGGTGATTTTTTGCCTGTACTCCTGCCGGTTCTCCCTGCCCAGAATTGGTCCCGCGATAAACACTTTCTTCTTCATCCTGCAACACCGGTTGTAAGGATATTCAATTTGCGGTTTTCTTAAACTTTCCCATTGCAGGCTAAGTAGGCACAGGTAGTCTTCGGTACGAACTAAGTTCTTAAAACCCTAATCATTTAGGGACAATGAATAAATAAAAAAGAAATCATTAGTTAGTAATTGAGAAATATGAAGAAATTTTATGGTTTTGCAACTATAGTAATTTTGTGTTTCTTACTTGTTTCATCGTTTGCCTTTACGATTAACGCTCAAGCGGCGGATTCTTGGCCAATGTTCCATGGCAACATAGCACACACGGGGTACTCAAGCGGTTCAGGACCAAGCAGCAATCAGACTCTTTGGGTTTTCAAGACAAACGGCGAAGTCTGGTCATCCCCAGCCGTTGTCAACGGCGTCGTCTACATTGCTTCATTTGACCGAAATTTGTACGCCATAGATGCATCAAAAGGCACCGAAATATGGACTTACCCGCTTGGCAGCATAACTTTTAGTTCGCCTGCCGTCGCTAACGGTTTAGTTTACGTAGGGTCAGACGATCATAACCTCTATGCGTTAAACGCTGTCACTGGCGCTTTGGCTTGGAAGTATACCACGGGAAACGCTGTCCAGTCTAATCCAACTGTCTCGGGCGGAATAGTTTACTTTGGCTCAAGTGACAATAAACTCTATGCAGTAAACGCCACCAGCGGAACGTTGCTTTGGAATTTCACAACAGGCGGCAACGTTATCTCTTCAGTAGCATTGTCCAACGGCATAGTTTACTTTGGTTCATACGACCACAAAATCTACGCTCTTGACGCCGTGACAGGAGCAGAAAACTGGAACTTCACCACGGGCAGCGTCATCCAATCGTCTCCTGTTGTGGCCAACGGCAACGTTTACGTCGGAAGCTACGATAACCAGACCTACGCGGTAAACGCTGAAACGGGAGCGTTAATGTGGAAAGTTCCAACGGGTTACGATCAGTGCGTTCAAGCCTCCCCTGGTTACGCTAACGGCGTGGTTTATACTGGTGGCTCATTTGACAACAATGTGTATGCTTTGGATGCTTCGACGGGGGTGACGAAGTGGCATTACGCGACTGGCGGCGGGATCTTTACGGCTCCTGCAGTCGTTGGCAACACCGAGTACGTTGGATCTCTAGATAACAGAACTTACGCTCTTAATGCCCAAACAGGCGCCCTAATATGGAGTTACCAGACAAGCGGCAACATCTATTCCTCCCCGGCAGTAGCAAACGGGGTAGCCTACTTCGGCTCTTACGACCACAACGTTTACGCAGTCGGCCAAAAAACAGGCAGCACAACTCCTTCAACCAGCACGGGCATAAACATACCCGTCGTCGACTACTACCTGATTTTCATAATCGTTCTAATCGTAGTAATCGCCGTTGCCATTGTGGCGCTTAGAAAACGAAGTTAGACAGAAACTAAATCACTTTTCTTTTTCTATTAGTTCAATTGTAAATAGCGGAGCCTCTCATTTTTTTGAGTGCTTGACCAATATTGCTTTTCTCTTTTAGAACTTGATTTGGGTCCAAGTTATAAATGAAAAATACGGGCGATAGAAAAGTCTGATGAAGGCCACCAAAGTATCTATAACTGGGCTTGGATTTGGTTGTCCTGTTGAGGCTTCTTTTCTCTCAGCAGGGGCAACACGAATTCTATGATTGCAATCAATATGATAATGATAATGATCGCGGGCAGACCCCAATGGTTATCGTGGACAAAGATTGTTACCCACCCAAACCATGGAATGCGCATAACCACCTTGCCAACCACCATGCTTGCTGGAACTCCCGGCGGATTATTGCCGTCCCACTCGTCAAAGCCCGACTGCGGCTTCTGCGGCCATGGATTCCCGTTGCCGTCACCTTTAGTGATGAAATAAATGGTGCCGTTGACTGTTTCGGAGCTGACGATGCGGTGCACAATCAATGTGCCTGGGTCGCCTGGTTCATGAAATACTATTATGTTGCTGTAGGGGTAGTTCGTGTTCAGATCCTTGGGGTTAACTCCTTGGACGATTATGATGTCGCCCACACTTAGGGTTCGGTCAAACGGTGTGGCTAAATTTAGCCAGAAGTTGTAGTCGGCCGCGTCGTAAGGAACGCTCATGCTGCCGCTTACGACGGTCAACGCTGGATCAGGCGTATTCAATGCTGCCCGCAACCCAAAGAATAGGCCGAAAACCACAGCGACAACCAAAATGACGGCAACCACAGTTTTGAAATACTCGTTTTTCCAAACTTTTCTTGCAGTCGTCAAGTGGTTACCTCTCAAATTGAACTTTTAGTACAAATATACGCAAAAGGTCACGGTTAAGCATTACGGAAAAATAATGAGAAAGTGGAAATCTTTTAAAGTCGCGGTTTTTGGATGGAAAAACATCTTATCTTGCGGAAACAGTTTTCCAGCTTTGAAAATTCGGAATTTATGGAAGCTGCAAAAATAGATTGTGCGAGTTTTAGTCTTTTTTGTGCTGCTTGACTATGTAGATTTCTTTGTTTCTGACTCTGAGTGCAACATTGAATTTTCTGGTAGGCAATTTGTTGTATGATTTAACTCTGAATGAGAATGGTGCGTATAATGATCTTACTGTTTTGCCCTCGACCTCGACTTTGAACATTTCCTCGGGACTTTCAATGATTTGCTTGAAAACGGCGTCGTACTCTGGAATCTTTACTCGCTTTCTACCTTCAGGTATTTCCTTTACTGGAGTAGCTTTTGCGAGTATTTTTTTGTGGATAATTTTTTCTGGATTAGACATTTGTTTCACACTAAGTAACATTGTAAAACACACTATATAACACTATAGCACTAATGACACTAAAATAACACTGGTTTAGGTCAAATTATAATGACTAATAACATTATCACTATAATGGTCCAGATGGGCGGAAATTCCATCAAGCCTTTTCTCAAAAACAGCTCTCTATCTTCGAACCCAACGCTGCAATCTCTCCAATCGCGAAATTAACTCAGAATTTCTTTTTAGTTTTGGGTGGTTCAACTTCATTTTACAAAATGAGTTGGTTTTGCAGGACGTTGAGAGTCGCGGTTTTTCCAAGACGCACTTGTCGTTCACCCTTAAAAGTGGAAACTGAAGCGTTCTTGATCTGAACCGTATCACCGACTGCAAGATTGTCTGCTTGTTCATTCCACAGGCAAAGCTTAATTTTTCCAGTTTCGTCAGCTATCAACGCATTGGTCACTCTGGCGCTGTTTCCGTAACGCGTTTGAACTATTGAGGGCTTTTGAGTTTCAAGAACTTTAGCTTCTAGGTTTACTTTTTTCATTCCATGTCGGAGGTTTTGAACCATCATGGATAATTTGGGTTGTGTATTTTGTTTGTTCATCTGTCGACGAATCTTGTCGGTGTCCATCCAACTTTCGAAACAGATATCTTTTCTAAGAAGAATTTCCTCAGCAAGCCTAAACTGAACAATGACTTTGATATTTTTGGTAATTAAAAATATGGCTTCACCTTTTATTTTGCCCCGATATTCAATCGTTAAATTTTGAAGAGTGGCTTTTCCTTTTTCTTGAGCTTCAACCATGGCGTGATGAAGTTCGGGCAGGTAGACACCTTCTTTTACGGAAAGAAATGCGAGATACTCCATTATCGTTGTCTTTTTTTGATTCAAATACCTAAACCTCATGATTGTGTTTTTGCCAGAAACTATACTGAAATCAAGTTCGGCGCAGGGTTTATCCTTCTTAATAATCCCTACAATTATGTGTAATGTACAGCTTAGTATATAGGCTAGTTACCTGAAAATGATTCTTTCCATGCAATTTCCATTTTTAGAATCCCTTGGACATTCCCGGGTCCAATTGCATGAAAACATCCATTGAAATGGCCCAGCCAATTCGAGCATGTTTTTATGTGATACTTCATTTAGGCTGCAGTACGACTCGGAGGAACCTTCATGAAAAGTATTGCATTAGTCGCGCATGACAATAAGAAAAAGGATATTGTTGAATGGTGCGATTTCAACAAAGGAACGTTGTCCCAGCATTGTCTTTATGCGACTGGAACAACTGGTCAGCAGATAATTGACAAAACCGGATTGCGGATAACTCTTCTGAAAAGTGGACCTTACGGCGGAGACATGGAGCTTGGAGCTTTGATTGCCAATAACAAACTAGATATTTTGATATTCTTTTGGGACCCTTTGGAGTCGCAACCTCATGACGTAGACGTTAAAGCTGTTCTCAGATTGGCTGTGCTCTACAATATTCCAACCGCCTGCAACAGAGCGACAGCCAACATGATTATTTCCAGCCCCATGTTCAATAATTAGCCTGCCACGATTCTCAAGCAAGAATCACTTTTCCTTATGAACATAGACGATGCAAATAAGAAAAAGAGGGCAAACTCCTATATGTTAGACAGCAAGCATTGGATAGCAGCGATCAAATATGAACCCTGAAAACTACAAAACAAAAAGGAAAGGACAACCCAAAGCAAGAAACTCTGCGGGTCGAGCCAAAAAACGCGCCACGATCAAACCATGGACACCAGCCGCTACTCCAAAACTACGAGAAATCTACGCTACTAAAACTGAATGGGCAACCAAGATTATGCCTAAGCCAAAAGAGTAGATTTTGCCGGAAAACCAAATCGAAAGTTAGTTTTTAAATTTCTAATAAGATTAGAAATTAAAAGCAATTTTTATATTAAATTCTTCAAGAATAAGTGAGTAGGGATATTGTGGTGGGCCGAGCCGAACTTGAATCCAGAGGTTCAAGTCACAATAATTCTGGCAACGGTATTTCATAGAAAGCCAATCGATTTTCTAAAAAGTATGTTTGCTGGGACTCGAATCCCACGGGGCGAGTATGTTCCATAACTGAGAATGCAGTTCTGGGTCCGACTCAAACACTCAGTAACGCACCAAATATATACTGACACTACCCATAGCCTAGTCACCATGCAGATGAGAAAAAGGAACGAATGTTCTCTCTCGGCAAGTTATTGGCGGCACGTTGAGGCAACAAGAATTGAAAAAAATTAGAGGAAAAAAATTTACTACTATTTTCCTCCTTGCTTTGCTTTGTTTCTCAATGGTTGCCGGGTTGTTTAAGGTTTCGTTAATTTTTATTCCTGAAGTTCATGCTACTGGCGGTGATTCTTCGCTGATAGGGAGCCTGGAAACAATCGTCAACTCAGTCGATTACGCCAATGACATAGATGACGTATATCAAGGAATGATTGTTGGGGAATCTTCAATGCAACAATTGATAAATGCATACAATGCATTGACGACTGCAACGCTTGTTTTTCAGTGGACGCCTATACTCTCAAAACTTGGGTATGTTAATCAAACAACAATAGAATGGGCGTTAGACAACCAACAAATGATGAGCGACGGATTACCATACACCTACTTGAACGGTTCAAAAGAAGCATTCCTCGTTTACGACAGATATATGATCCTCGCGTACGGCTATGCCATTCAATACAACTATGACTTAGCTAAGTGGAATTTGACGCAGGCATATGACAGCTTTAAAGCAGCTGTAGTTGCCAGCACGCATCCCGCGCTTTTATGGATGGACCAAGATGGAACGCCCTATACAATATCTTATGGACCCAGATATTACGATGAATGCGGAGAGACAATTGACTGTTTCTTAGATTTCTATAACTTGGGGATAACAGCGGCGCTAAATGATTCATTATCTACTTGGCTTTGGGCAAACAACAACCTTTGGTCTGGAACAAATTACAATTATGGTTTAAATTGGGCTGGTTACGAATGTGAAGCAGGAGGTTTCTTGCAAATCGCATTGAAACTATGGCACGCTGATAGTTTATTGCCCGACACTCAAAACTTGATAGCGGATCTAGAAAACAGGTTCCTTCAAGAGCAATTCTCTAGTCCACAATGGTTGAGCGGGGTAGTTTGCCACATGGCAGTATCTAATCCAGAACTTAGGCTTGAAAACACGGTTATGGCTTGGGCAGCGATCCTTGGAAGCTATGGAGAATTAAGCAGCACATACCAAACTGACGTACAAGACATGCTAACAGGGGCAGGAGGAACGACAACTCCAGCATGGTTAGGGCTTTTGCAAAGCTCTCTATGCGGTTCTGATTTTCCATATTTCTTAGAGCATTCAGATGATTCTGGAACAAGTAACTACGCTACTGCTACGGGAGCCGATTTACTGTTCATGCTTGGAATTGTTCCTCAGACCGCATCTCTGGCTGTTCCGATAGAAGAGAATTCATACGAATACATCTACAATATACTCGATCCTGAACTTTGCAATATAAACCTGAACACTAATGTTGTCACAGTATCTTTGGCTGCAGCGGGAACTTTGAACTTTCAATTCAATCAGACAGTGACTGGCAGTTTCGGTTCGCCTGGCATTTACGCTGTGCAATTCTCGTCTGATTGGAACAATTTGTTGAATATTACTTTCATATCTGGACTGCCGTCAAACAGGCAATACATGTACACGTCACCACTTTCTTATTACATTAATTCTTCTGCTGATGCTAACGGCCTGATAAGTCCGAGCGGATCAGTAGTTGTCAATTATGGCAGCGATCAAGTCTTTACTATTGCCCCTAACGCGAACTATCACGTCGCCGATGTCGTGGTGGACGGCATCTCTGTTGGCGCGTTAACCTCGTATGTTTTCGCGAATGTTACTAGTCCTCACACAATATCAGCCAGCTTCGCGATTAACTCCTACACGATAAGTGTTACTCAGGGTGCTGACGGCCAGATCGCACCTGGAACAACCAATGTTAACTATGGTAATAGTCAAATCTTCACTATTACTCCTGCCGCTGGCTACTCTATTGCCTCTTTAATGGTCGATGGTTCACCAGTGACGGTTGCATCATCGTATACATTCAGCAATGTCCAAGCTGCTCACTCGATCACTGCGACTTTTGCGACTAACACTTACGGTGTCACTGTTAACGTGGGCACTCACGGTTCATCAAATCTTGCTTCTCAGACAGCTGATTGGAACACGGCACTGAACTTTGTCTTTACTCCTGATTTGGGCTACAGTGTTGCCGACGTCGTAGTTAACGGGTACATTGATGAAGGCGCGGTTGCTTCTTTGAGTTTGACGATTACTGGTTCAACTATTGTCTCTGTGACGTTCGCGATTAACACCTATTCAGTCACTGTTGCTCAGAGTACTGATGGCCAGATTGCCCCTCTAACAAGTGTTGTTACCTATGGCGCTACTCCAAGCTTCACTATTACGCCAAACGCCGGTTACCACATTGCGAGCATAACTGCTAATGATGCGTTAGTGAATGTTACTTCGCCTACGGGTCAAACTTACCAATTTAATTCGATATCGACTGATAGTTCATTGACCGCGACTTTCGCGATTAACACGTACGCAATTACTGTTACTCAGACTGCTAACGGTGTTATTTCTCCCAATACGGTCACTGCTAACCACGGCATCACTCAAAGCTTCCAAATTACTCCCGCCACTGGCCACCATATCACCAGCGTAACCGTTGATGGTTCTCCAGTGGCTGTTACATCATCTTCGGGTCAAACCTTTAGCTTCACCAACATTCAGGCAAACCACACAATCACTGCGACTTTCGCGATTGACTCCTTCAATATTACTTCTTCTGCTGGAGCTGGCGGCTCTATCGGCCCAAGTGAATCTATTAGCGTTAACTATGGTGACAATCAAACTTTCGCCATAACTCCCAATACTGGTTATTACATAGTTGAGGTTAGGGTGAATGGAAGTTCAGTTGGCGCGGTTAGCTCATACACGTTCAACAATGTTCAAACTGCATACACCATCTCGGCAACGTTTGCACTATCACCAACAATCTATTGGATAGCGGTTGCCATAGTCATCGGGGCAATCGCAGCAGTTGTACTCTATTGGTCAAGAAAATTTGACTGCGCTTAGTCAAGAAACCTTAACGAGAAGCCTTTTATCACTAACGGTTTATCAATACTTAATATGACTGGCGTAGGCAAAAGTTTCTCATTAATCCTGATTCTAATAATAACTTTCTCAACTCTAATAACGATTGATTATGCACCCGCCGGCATGGCTCAAAGTGGCACAAGCGTAGGTGGCGTAATCAGTTCAGATACTACTTGGGCGCAAGCTACCAGTCCGTACAATCTCACATCGCCTGTAATAGTGAGCAATGGGGCAACCTTAACCATCGATGCCGGTGTAACCGTGAACCTTAATGGTTATAATATACAAGTAAACGGAATTCTTAACGCACGGGGCAGCAGCAACAATAACATAGTCTTTAGTTCATCTGGTAGTGGAAGTATTGTCTTCACGGCAAGTAGCACAAGCTGGAATGAACAAGCAGCTAGTGGCTGCATAATTGAAAACTCTATTCTAAATCTCGTCTCGATAACCACCAGCAGTACTTCTCCAAAAATTAACAATAACACAATTACGTATTCTTACAACTCTGGTGGAATTGCAATTTCAGCAACCAGTGGCTCACCCATAATTTCAAACAATAGTGTTACCGGGGATATTGAAAGCATAAATGATGCTTCTCCGACAATAATCAACAATTTTGTTGTCGGTGGAATATGGGGTACTGGGTTGCTTGAAAGCACACCTGTAATTATGAATAATACTGTAAAAGGCGGAGCAACTATAAGCTATTATTTGGGTACTGGAATCAGAGCTGACGGAAGCAATGTGTACATAGCCGGCAACACCGTCTTTGATTGTGCTACCGGCATTAACGTGTATGATGGCACGTCAGTAATTGAAGGAAATTTGGTTATTGACAACGCAAAAGGAATAATTTTAACAGGGCCCATGTCAGCAGTATCAACAACAATTCAACATAATTCAATCGTTTACAATACTGTTGGACTTAGTAGTTCTGGTAATCTTGGCTCTGTAACCATCTCATACAACAACATCCTAAACAACTCGCAATATAGCATAGGTGTAAATGTCGCCTCTAATTGGTGGGGAACGACTGACCAGCAAGCAATCGCCCAGATACTTTCTGGTTCAGGTAATTTTGTGCCTTTCTTGAATGCACCTGACCCGGGGGCTCCAGCGATTCCTAGTCAAAATCCAGCACCCGCTCCAACTCCAACGCCGAGTCCAACATCAAGTCCTTATCCAACACCTACTCTTTCACCAACTGCAACACCAACACCAACACCAACGCCAACCCCAATATCTACGCCAACTCCAACACCAACATCGGCACCACAAATCTTCACTCAAGCCTCCCTTAATGTTATGCCTAACCCTGTAGGTGTCGGTCAGATAGTTACCATTACTTTTGGGCTTAACCAATTGCCACCAACTGGATTTTTGTGGAATAACATAACGATTAGAATTACGTATCCGGATGGAACTTCTGTAAGATTAGGACCATTTACCACGGGGGCAAATGGGCAAACATCAACGTTATTCACGCCTACCCAAGTTGGCAATTTCACTCTTCAGGCGCTCTTTCCAGGCCAAACTATTGCAGGCGCATATTATGAACCCTCCAACAGCAATGCATTTGCTCTCGAAGTGCAACAACAACCACAACAGAGTCCTACCCCTTCACCGGTTCCTACGACAACCCCGATTCCGACACCAACGCCCTCACCTACAGCATCTCCAACTCCCGTGCCAACGCCGCCAGTGCCGACCTTATCATTCTATTGCATAAGTTCCACGACAACTTCTGGGTTTACCGTTCAAATTCAGGGATCATTGACACATAATGGAATAGGCTTATCTGGTGATGGAATACAACTTTCAGACAGTGTCACGGGCGGAGTCACTTGGCAAGACTTAACTTATGTTAACACGGATGATAATGGAAGTTTCTCTGTTTCATGGTATCCCTCTGCCTCAGGTAATTACGCTATTAAAGCTATATGGTCAGGCGACAACAACTATTCAAGTGCAAGTGCGACATACAATTTTGCAATTGCACCGTTCAATAATCAAAATCAAAATGTTTTTTCTGTTACTTCAAATTCGACGCTTACGAGCTTAACGTTTGACTCAGCAACAAACGAGTTAAGCTTCGGCGTCTCTGGATCTTCAGGAACGACAGGGTTTACAGAAGTTTGCATTCCACGATCACTTGTCACTGATATTTCAAAGCTCAACGTCATGTTAGACGGCACTACAGTCAGTTATGATTCCGTATCGAAGGGTAACGTTTGGATAATAACTTTTACTTATCACCACAGCAGCCACACAATAGTCATAGCACTTGAATCGTCCTCTGTCCCAGAATTTCCATCATCAGCAATATTGTCGCTGTTCATTGTAGCAGCAGTGTCCATTACAGCTGCGCTTGCGCTTAGAAAACGAAAAAAAGAGGAAAGCTAACATAAGTGAAGAACCACTTTTGTGTTGTCGTACGGTTTCAAAGAATAAAGTAAAGTCGATTCAAAAAGTAGAGCACTCCTCTCCTGGGGAAAAGACGCTAAAATAAACAGATTTTGGAATTAAGGTGGGCCGAACCGAACTTGAACCCAAACCAGGTAGAGCGAAAACACTCATGGCCATTACACAGTTTTGTGTAATTTTGGGGGGAGGCCTCGGGTCTTGGCGTTCGCTAACCGGGCTTATTTTGAGTTCTAAACCGTCTTAGCTGACAGAAAAATGACGCAGGCAAATTCTTCTTCTTGCAAATCATTGCACAAGTGCTTATAAACGTCCGTTGAGATGATGCCCTTCTCCGCCGTCTAAAACCTGTTGTATACCCTCTTGAAGCAGAGCATAATGCTAATCACCTTAGTGGAAAACGGAATGGGTCCTAGACATCTGAAGCCAAGCTCCAACTCATTTGGAGCCAAATTCCCATAGAGACCCATACTAGACAAGGTTCGGGTCCGGTGGGGCTCGTAGAAATATGAGCGAAAAGGTACTAATTTTATGGGTCGTTTCATAACCTCTCTTTTGATTAGTTCCTTCAGTTCGTGGCCTAGTAGTGTTAGCTGATGGTTCTCTGTTTGTTCATGGGTTTCTGTTATGTTGCCTCTTATTAATGCGTCTCTGCTTAAGATTTCCTCTGGGTTTTCTCCCCAGGCGCGTATGATTTCTTTGAGTTGTTCGATGCGGTTTAGTTGTGTTTTGGGTCGGATTGCAAGTCCAGCTGTTACATATAGGCTACGCAGTTTGTCTACTCCTAGACTCTGCACGTCCTCGTAGGTGCCGATGGTGTGGCCCATCCTATAAAGGATGTTTTCTGTATCGATTTTTGCGGTGCTAAGTTGGCTTCTGAAGAATTTCCTAAGACTATGAGTTCTGACGCTGTACATCCAGCTGGCGGGGGAGTTTCTTGGCGATTTTAGCGTTAACAGCTAAGTCATGGACGATTTTTCTAATGGTTTTCTCGCTAACGCCCAATATCTTATTGGTTATGTGCTCGTTTCTGATCAGCGGTGATTCGACGGTTAATTCTTCTGGAGGCATAGATCTACCTCCTCTGCGTCGATCCTCCAAATAGAGTTTTAGCAGTTGGCACGCCTCAGCGTTTATGAAGGTGTCATAGTCATGGTATTTGCCCTTGGTTATGGCTGCTTCAACATGAATGTGGATAGGTACTCGTCCGGCTTCTAGATCTTCTTTTACGTGTCGGTACTTGAGTTTTGCAAAGGTTCCCTCTATGAAACCGCCTGTCGTTATGGCTGAGACAATGAAGGCTTCTCTGAATGCAGCTTTATCCAGCATGGTCGCGACTTCTTCTGGTTTAGGAGCTCTGTCTTTGAAGGCTGCTTTTCGGCTAAGTGGCTCGTTAAGTTCGACTTTTTTTACTCCGTTAGCTCGGTAGAAGGTTTTAACGGTTTTTATGCAGCGCTTCATTCCGCACGCGTGCGCTCTGGCAATTGATCAAGCGCTGAGAATCTTTATAAGATTGATACAACTCCTAGAAAAGTCGGGAAGAAGTACCTAACTTCATTCTTGCTTATTCTCGAAATAACAACTATAGTCTAGTGTATTTCTTCACCCAAGAAAAGGAGAAAAAAGAAAAATGAAAACGCTAAAAAACAAAATTGCAGCCATGACGATTTCGATATTCTTTATACTTTCAATGACAGCTTCAATGACGCTAATACCAAATGCTAACGCACAAACTCTAGCACCGGGTAAGATAGATATTCAAACCTACGCTTTCATTCATTGCGGGCCTAATCCAATAGGCGTCGGCCAAACAATCACCGTCGGCTTCTGGATTAACATTCCTCCTCCGACAGCAAGCGGTCCATACGGCGATAGATTTACCGGCATGAAGGTTACTGTTACAGCGCCTGATGGAACCAACACTACACTAGGACCGTTTACTTCTGATGACACAGGAGGAACATCTACTACATACACTCCTACTGCTACTGGTACGTACAACTTCCAAATGAGCTATCCAGGACAATATTTGACAGGGGGTCCGAACGGCCTCATCCCGACGGCCACCGCGACAATCAAAGCGTTCGTCGGTGATTACATGGAGCCAGCCATTAGTAATATTTTCTCAGTTACAGTGCAGCAGGCACCAGTAGGAGGAGTCTCAGTAGCTCCTCTTCCGACATCTTACTGGCAGACACCAATAAATGCAATGAACGTCAATAACTGGTACGTTCTTGGCGGTGCATCCCTTGATGCTGGTGGATACACCACGATTTCAGGTTCAGCCTATAACGCTTCCTCAAACTATAACCCTTACACTACAGCGCCTCTAACTTCTCACATACTTTGGACAAAACCCGTCGCGTTTGGAGGGGTACTCGGAGGGCAATTCGGCGGTACAACAACCTACGGCAATTATTACTCCACATCACAGTACGAAAAAAGATTTGAGCCTATAATAATTAACGGATATCTATACTACACACAACACCCAGGAAGCTCAACCAATCCGACGGCCAACGTTTGCTTAGACTTGTACACTGGACAAACAGTATGGACTGACGATTCCTCCAACTACGGCGGCGGTTCTCCAGCGCAAACAGCCCTAACCTCAGCGGGCGTGGTAACGCCTCTATACTTCGGCCAAATACTTGATTTCGTCTCGCCTAACCAGTTCGGTGGCCTCGCATATCTATGGACTGAAGGAACACTAGCCGGAATGGTCTCGACTGGAACCACATACAACATGTTTGATGCTATGACGGGCAAATACATTCTGAGCATTGTAAACGGTACTACCATGGGGGCTTCAGGTGCGCCAGGTCCTAACCCTGATAGTGCTGGCAACATGATTGGCTACTATGTTAATAATACCGCCGGCACACAAGCAGTCATGGGCATAATCAATGACAACATCGGACCATCACCGACAGCGGTTACTATTAGCGGTCCCGCGTTGGAGATGTGGAACTCAACAGAATGCATTCTGGCAGGAGCATGGGCTACCCAAGCATCGGGCTGGCAATGGAGACCTCCACAAGATGGCGTAATTCCGTTTTCGGGTGGTATAGTGTGGGCAGTGGCACTTCCTACTAGCATTTCAGGTAACGCAGTGCAGAGTCCGTGGGGGATAGTAGCTGATAGCGATGCAATTGTTCTGAGCTCCTACTCTAGCACAAGCGTATCCTCGTACTACATCCCAGGATGGATCCTTTACGCAGGCTACAGCATGACGACAGGGCAACGGCTATGGATAGAAAATGTAACAATTGCACCGTGGGCTGGAAACGTTAATACTGGATACGCTAGTGGTGACGGCGTTTTTACACTAGCTCTAAAAAGTGTTTACGCAGTAAACGGCTACAGTCAGACTACGGGAGCGCTGCTTTGGACAACTCAACTCACTGGCGCCAATGGAGCGACCCCTGACAGTTACGACACCGTTGGCGGCTACACTGACGTCATCGCCAACAACACTCTTTACTATGCAGGCTTTGGCGGAGACATATGGTCAATAAACATGGCAAATGGAAAAATCAACTGGTACACCAACACAACAGCGCTTCAAGGTCACTCTGGCACTAACAGTCCCTATGACGTGTGGCCAATATGGGTCTTCGCTGAAGGAGGCGTTGCTGACGGCGTTCTATTCTTGGCAGAGGGACATGAATACAGTCCGCCGCTATTCCTCGGAGCACAGCAGCTGGCTATCAACTGCACCAACGGGAAACTAGTATGGAGCATAGATGCCTTCGACGTTGACGGCAATCCAACCACCGCGTATGGCGTCATGATGGCCCTAAATGCATACGATAACCAAATTTACGCGTATAGCATGGGACCCAGCAAAACTACTATCAGTGCGCCTCAAGTAGGCATAACAACTGCAACACCAATAACAATTACAGGTTCAGTCATGGATATTTCGGCAGGCTCATCACAGCAGGCAGTCGCAAAAGCCTTCCCCAACGGATTGCCATGCGTATCTGACGCTAGCATGTCCGCGTTCATGGAAGCAGTCTATATGCAGCAGCCGATGCCAACTAGCATAACCGGAGTCCCAGTTACAGTATACGTCTTAGACAGCAACCACAATTACCGTTCAATTGGCACAACCACGACTAACGCAAACGGTTTCTACAGCCTTGCATGGACGCCTGACATCACGGGTAACTATACTGTCACCGCCGTCTTTGCGGGCACAGACGCATACTATGGGTCTTCCGCCAATGCAGCCTTCTACGCCACTTTACCAGCGGCAACAACCGCACCGACAGCAACACCAGCGACAGGGTTAGCATCCAACACAACCGTCATATACGGCATCGTAGCAATCGCCATCATCATAGTCGTCATCGGCGCAGTACTCGCAATACTCGTCACAAGAAAACACCCATAAACGGCAAAACCAAACAAAAACATCAACTTCCCCTTTTTTAGTCCTTCAAAAATAATGGAGAGAAAATGGGGCTGAATAGGCTCTGGTTAAATCTAACAATCAAAGGCAAAAGCTGCAGTTGAACAATTTGCATTTAATCTTTTCTTCTTAAAATTCGGGTCCAGAGCCCCAGCAAACCCATTTTTACTTAATTGAAGATCTTTTTAATTAGCATAATTTTGGCAATTTTTTGAAATTAAAAATAGTTTTTACACAGTCTCAGGCAGGTTCAAGCCGCAAAGATTATCGGGTATATTTCTTTAGTGATGTATTCGGTGTATTTGTTTTTGTCTGCGGTGTTGAATATGGTGACCGATGCGTCTCGGGTGATGCCAACGACATATCCAGTTTCTTTGGATTTGGCGACGATGTACCAGAGTTTGCCATGTTTAGTGTAGTCGTCGAAGAGCTGGGTGTTTGAAAGGTCTGGTCCGTACAGTGACAGTTTGTCCACGTTGGGTATGTCTACATCGTCAAAGAAGGTTATCTTTGTGCCTTCGGGGTTCTTGAGGTGGAACTCTTTTATGGTTTCAGGCGTGATGCAAGCTTCGACTATAATGCCGACTTTTTCAAAGAGGACTTCTCCGAGTTTGTTGGCGACGAAGTTGGCGATGCGTTTCCTTTCGACCACCGTTAGAAATGTTGTACCCTGAATTTTGGAGAAACTGAACATGGCTTCGATAGTTTGAGGCAAGGGTGCTCGTGTCCCTCGGTGGAAAGCGTATGTTACGTAGTCATTCGAGTAGACGCCATTGAGCATGTTCGCTTTCTGCTGAAGACCTACTACTTCACTTATGAGCGTAAAATTATTGTTGCCTTCCTCAAATGGCGTTTCAACGTGGTAACCGTTAAGATTCGAGGCAATATCAGCTATCGACATAGGTTGGGAGACCGTAAAAATTTTCCCAGCAACAACCATAACCGTTTCCCGCGAATATAATGGTAATTGCGGATGCTTAAATATTGTTTCGGCTTGAACCTATTGAGAGTGGGCCGAGCCGGACTTGAACCGGCGACCTTTGGCTCGTAAAGCCAACGTCCTAACCAAGCTAGACGACCGGCCCGCACAATTTGCTTATTCAAGGCTTGATTGAAGCTGTGTGTATTATGAAACTAAGTTGGTTCCATATTAGAATTTTCGTTGGGCTAAAGCCAACTACGCTTTAGATTTTGCTTTTGCAGTGTTGAACGTTACCATGAAGACGCCTATGAAGATCAGGATTGCGCCCGCGATGACTGAAGGGTAGAGGACTTCGTTGATAAACATCACGGCGAAAACCGCAGTTATTAAGGGCTCGGCGAACAGAAATGTGCTTGCTGTTGCTCCCGCTTTCTTGAGCACGTAGAACCAGATGAAGTACCCGAGCAGCGAGCAAGTTGAAGCCAGGTACAATATACTTAACCAATCGTTGAGGGTCATGCTAAAGAGCTGCATGAAGGAGCCTTCAGCAAGCGAAAACGGCATTAGGCATGCTCCTCCAAGCAGGCTGACGTAGGCGACCACGAGGAAGGCATCGTATTTCTGCATGATTTTTTGCCCCAGCAAACTGTAGGTCGCCCACATGATGGGAGTTGAAAGCAAAATCAAGGTGCCGATTAAGAAGTTCATGCTTCCCTCAAGATTTAGGAGGTCAGCTAAGACAACGAGCAATGTGCCAGCGGCAGCAATTGCGATGCCGATGATCTGCTTTTTTCTCAACTGGTCGCCGAACAGCCTAGCCGAGAAAATAGTGATCAATATGGGCGACAGAAGGCAAACCATAATTGCGGCTATTGAGGCTCCAGCGAGCTGAATCCCCGTGTACTGTACGGTGAAAAAAAACGTTACGCCGGTAAGCGCTAGCGCCAGCAAAACCAGCAGGTCTTTCCGCTCGATGCTTAGTCGGTAAGCTGGGCTCACCCGCTTCTTTAAAGCCAGCGCGACAAGGAAGAGTGCACCTGCTAAAAGAAACCGAAAAGTTGCTACTGCGATGGGCGTCAATCCATCATCCAGAAGCTGCTTGACAACCACGAAGGAGCTTCCCCAGAAAATAATCAGCAAAACCATTAAGAAAGCCTGAAAAGGACTGATTGAACGGGAAGCCATGCGTCAAAATACGGCCGATTGCCTTTTAAGCGTTAAACCCGCCTCAATTGATTTTAACATGAAAAGGCAGATGAGCCCTTAGTTTGTTTGAGACGGATTTATATATCAAGCTGAACTTAGCTTTTTTAGGTGAACAATTTTGGTTTCTCAAAAACTTTTAGATTATTTAAACAAAGCCATAGCTCGCGAACTCCAAGTCAGCATTCAGTACATGTGGCAGCACGTACAAGTTACAGGGTTGGACGGCGCTATCGTGGAAGACATTTTCCGCAAGATAGCTATCGCTGAAATGAAGCATGCCGAACGCTTAGCTGAACAGCTCGACTACCTCAACGGCGTGCCCACAACCCAGCCTGAACCCATTTTTGTCGGCGGCAGCCTCGTCGAAATGCTCAGGCAGGACCAGGTTGAGGAGGAGGTAGCCATCGAGCTCTATAAGGAGGCAATACAGGTTGCGCATCAAGAGGGCGACTACACCACAAGACGGTTGCTTGAAGAGATTCTGGCGGATGAGGAAACGCACATTAACACTTTTGGTAAGCTGCTTGTCGGCATGACGGAACCATTCACACAACCAGGAACATCCCAATTGGGATAACAAAACAAATGTCTATGGTCAGCCAAACTTAAGCTTAGAAGTACGACAAGCATTTTTTGTTTGTTGTTGTTCTACTTTTAATAATCCAAATTAATAGCTATCAATATGTCTCTCGTTTCGCCAATTCTAATGTTCCATAAGGCTCAAGCAATACACATATATCAACGCGGGCAGATGGGTGTTGTTCATTGGTGCCAAGCTTGGATGATTCTGTTTTTTTGAGATGCCCAGTTTGTGGAATCCAGATAGATACGGAGAACTTGGCATCAAGAATCGAAGCGGCGTGCGAAAGTTTCGGGGGCAAAAAACACTGTTTCTGCAGCGAAAACTGTCGACGACACTTTCTAGAAGACCCCCGAATTGCGTACTTCTCAATGGAAATCGGTATTTCAAGTAAAATGCCGACGTACAGCGGCGGATTAGGAGTCTTAGCGGGGGACATAGTGAAATCCAGCGCGGACCTGCGACTGCAGATGGTGGCCATCACACTTGCAAGTAGAAAAGGTTACTTCAGACAAAAACTCACTGAGCATGGGGACCAGCTTGAGTTTCCTGACGAGTGGGACCCAGCGAAAACCTTAACTCGTATGCCCAATGTTGTCACCGTAACCATTGAAGGTCGCCCCGTCAAAGTGCAAGCTTGGCTTCATGAGTACCAGAGCCCTACGGGGGGTATGGTGCCAATTCTCTTTCTGGACACCGATATGGAAGAGAACTTTCCTGAAGACAGAAGGATCACAGATTCATTGTACGGCGGCGACAAAAGCTACAGGCTAAAACAAGAGATCGTTCTTGGCATTGGCGGCACTAAACTCCTAAGGAACTTGCCCTTCAAAATCCGAAAGTACCACATGAACGAAGGTCACTCCAGCCTACTGACACTTGAACTGCTGAAAGAGAATGACATGGACGCCGAAAAAGTGCAAAACCTATGCGTTTTCACAACGCACAGCCCGGTGGAAGCCGCATTCGATCAGTTCTCATATGAACTTGTCCAGCAAATGCTTGACAAAGAATACCCATTGGCTGAAATGAAGCAGTATGCGGGAACAGAAAACCTCAACATGGCTTTCCTATCATTAAACTTAAGTAAATACATAAACGGCGTTTCCATGGCGCACGTGGATTATTCTAGAAAACTTTTTCCAGGTCGTTACATTCGAGCGGTTACAAACGGAGTCCATTCTGCCACATGGACGAGCCTTTACTTCAGGCAGCTTTTCGACAAATACATTCCGGGCTGGACTAACGAACCCATACTTCTTGCTAGAGCCAGCGAGATTCCGAACCGAGAAGTTTGGGACGCCCACTATAAAGCGAAAACGGACCTACTGACTTTTGTTGAAAAAACCAATGGGGTAACATTGGATCCTCAAGCTTTGACAATTGGCTTTGCTAGAAGAGCCACAGGATATAAACGTGCAACTCTCATTTTCACCGACCTGCATAGGCTAACAGACATCAATCGGAAAGAAAAAATCCAAATGATATTCGCTGGAAAAGCACACCCAAAAGACATTGACGGAAAGAAGCTCATAAGGCAAATCCACGATTACGCTCGTACACTGAAAGACCAAGTAAAGATAGTTTACTTGGAGAATTATGACATGGACATCGCGGCGAAACTGACTTCAGGCGTTGACGTCTGGCTGAACACGCCTTTACCGCCTTTTGAGGCTTCCGGAACCAGCGGTATGAAAGCTGCCCACAACGGTGTCGTAAACTTCAGTGTCCTCGATGGTTGGTGGATGGAAGGCTGCATCGAAGGTGTGACTGGCTGGGCAATAGGTCCACACCCAAGAGAATTGTTTGCTGAAAGTGAGAGAAGAGAACTAGAACTCCAAGATCTCTACAGCAAACTCGAATACCTAATAGTTCCAACATTCTACACGCAGAAAGATGCTTGGATAAATCTTATGAAAAACTCTATCGCAAAAATAGCCTACTACTTCGAGACCCAATGGGTTGTGCGAAGATACATCACGGAAGCCTACCTCATCTAAAACCCAACGCCAAATCGAGCTACTTACAAATCGAAAGAACCAAACAAAAATAAAAGGAAAACTGCTTAGCGCAGTTTCATTATCACCAGTTCTGCGGCTAAAACCATGGGTTCCCATGTTTCGCATAGTGGCGGTGCATAGGCTGTGTCGGCTTTCGCCAATTCCCTAACGGTCATTTGCTTTTGTATAGCGAATGATAGCGCGTTTATGCGTTGGGTGACTTCTTCTCCTCCGACTATTTGGGCTCCGATTATTCGCTCTGATTCTTTCTCAACGATAAGTTTTACTTTGATGGGCTTAGCCGATGGGTAGTAATCAGCTTTTGTCTTGCTACTGATCGTGCCCGTGACCACCTCGAGTCTGTTACGTGCAGCCGCCGTTTCGCTTATGCCTGTTGAGCCCGCCTCAACTTCGAAGAGCCTGGTCACAGCCGATGCAAGGACACCTGAGAACTGCGAGTAGCCGCCGCCTGCGTTCGATCCCGCGACTTTGCCTTCCCGAACCGCAATCGTGCCAAGTTGAGCGCAAGTTGGCCTGTGCGTAATGATGTTGGGAGCTTCAGCGCAGTCGCCTACTGCGTAAACGTCTTTCACGTCTGTTTCCATGCGTGCGTTTGTCTTGATCGCTCTTGTTTCCCCTAAAGGTATGCCTGCGTCAGAGGCGAGTTTCGTGTTGGCCCTTACGCCAAAGGAGCTAACGAAAAGGTCAGCTTCAATTTTTTCGCCTCCAGCTATGATAGCTGTGACTTTGTTTTCGCCGAGAAATTCTTCAACGGGTTTGCTGAGGAGAATAACCATGCCTTTCTCTTGCAGGTGAACTGCAACCTGTTGCGCCATGTCCGCGTCAAGCAGCTGAGGAAGAATTTGAGGCAACATCTCAACGACCGTGACTTTTAGTCCACGTTCGATCAATGCGACGCCTAGTTCCAGCCCTATTAAGCCTGCGCCCATAATAACCGCTGACTTCGCGCCTGCTTTTACGGCCGCATCAATTTTCTCGCCGTCCTCGATGCCCCGGAGGCTTAGCACCCCAGGTTTTTCCCTGCCCTTAATCGGGGGAGTGAAAGAGTCGGCGCCGGTGGAAATAACCAGGCTGTCATACTGGAGAACCTCGGTGGATCCTTCTTTAGTTACGACGGTCACAGTTTTTTCTTTGGTGTTAATGGCTGTGGCTTTTGTTTCATTACGCAGGTTTAGCTTTAGCATCTGAAAGTAAGCTGGTGGATAAACAACCAAATCGTAGAAGCCCGGTATTTGTCCACCAATTACAAAAGGCAATCCGCAGCGTGAGTATCCAGCGGTTTTTTCCTGCGTTATTAGCGTGATTTCGGCGGCACGGTCTTTTTTGCGTGCGGCTGAAGCTGCTTCCACTCCTGCAGCGTTGGCGCCGATGACTATTACGCGCTTTGCCATACTGATGCCTTCAACTATTTGGATTGAACCTGACTCTTATGCCATTCGACGGCTTTGTCAAAGTCCATTAAATTTGCGAGGTCCGCCTGCAAGTTGGAGGGTCTAACAACAATTAACCAGGCTTTCCCGTATGGGTCCTCATTGAGTGTTTCAGGTTTCGACTGGACTTCATCGTTGACCTCCACGATTGTACCGCTTGCTGCGGCAACAAGGTCTGACACGGCTTTAACGGATTCCAGTGTTCCATAAGGATCGCCCTGCTTGACTTCTGTCCCAACGCTTGGCAACTCGGCGTAAACGATTTCCCTAAGAGCTTTTTGTGCGTAGTCAGTGATGCCCATGCGAATCATGTCGCCTTCAATTTTTATCCATTCAAAATCTTTGGAGAAATAGAGCCCTTCGGGCACTTCATATGATTCAACTTTAACCATGCATTTCGAACCTTCTAAATACTAATCAGTATCAATTTTGGTTTTCAAGCTATAAAAGGTTTCACAAAAGGAAAAGGGCTTAGCGGTCGCGTTTGCCAGCTATCCAATCTTCCGTCCATTGCCTCGCTTGTGGGTCAGGCACCTGAATCGGCGGATGCTTAAACGCGTAGGACGGCATGCTTAGCAGGGCACCGGCGATTTTGCGGTCTAAAGCGATTTTTGCAGCGCGAATCAAGTCAATCACTACTCCGGCGCTGTTTGGTGAATCTTCTACTTCAAGTTTAACGCTGATGTTGATGGGTCGGTCGCCGAACTTGCGTCCCTTAAGCGAGATGTAGCAGATTTTCTTATTCTTGAGGAAAGGAACGAAATCTGACGGCCCGATTCTTGTGGGCAAAGCGTAAGGAACTAGGCTGGTGACGGCTTCGGTTTTGCTAATTCGCTTCGATGTGAGACGGTTCTCAACGGTCATGTTCTGGAAGTCGGTGTCGCCTCCGAGGTTTAACTGGTAAGTTTCATCGACGATGACGCCACGGTCCAGGCATAGACGAACAAGGTTACGATGCAAAATTGTGGCGCCAACTTGGCTTTTTATGTCGTCACCCAAAACAGGCAAGCCTGCTTTCTCGAATTTTTTTGGCCACTCTTTGGTTTGGTCTGAGGCGATGAATTCAGGCATGCAGTTCACAAAGGCGCATCCCGCATCAATTGCGCATTGGGCGTAAAATCGGACTGCGTCATGGCTACCGACTGGAAGATAATTTACTAGGACCTGCGTTTTGGCGTCCTTGAGAACTTTGACGACGCTTTCCTTATCCGTTTTACTGTCATCGTAGACGTTGAAGATCTGCCTCATGTGCGGCGCGACGCCGTCAAGAATTGGCGCTGGAGAAACCTTCACTCCTAAGTTGGGAACCTCAGCGAATTTTTCGCAGCAGTTTGGCTTGGTGAAAATTGCTTCGGAGAGGTCTTTTCCAATCTTGTCTTTGTTAACTTCGAAGGCGGCGACAAAACGTATGTCACTAATGTGGTAGCCGCCGTAATTCACATGCATTAATCCGGGAACAGTGGTGTTCTCTTTTGCGTCTTTATAGTATTGTGTTCCTTGAACAAGGGCTGATGCGCTGTTGCCAACGCCGACTAATGCGACACGTATTTCAGGCATCGAATGGTAACCATCCAAGTTTATGTTATGTTAGTGAAGGCTTAATGTTCACCTACGCTATAACTTTTTCTAAACGGCAAAATTAAAAGGGAACGCTCGCACACTAACTAGCCAACCGAAGATGAAGGTTATGAGCACACCTGAAGTTAGCATTTCTTATTCGCCGTTCAAAGAAATCGTTGTCATGGAGAAAACACTCTTCAACACGCCTGAAGACATAGCAAGATTTACTTCTGTGATAGCAGGCGGCAAATTAGCAGGCCTCTACTGGGTTGAAGGCGTAGTCTTTTTGTATTTTCCCCTTCCAGCCTCAACAACCGCAGTGGCTAGAGAACTGCTGGAGAACCGCAAGGTTTACTGGACCTTCGTTGGTTATGCACTCATGCCAAAATACGCGCAGACGATTGAAACGAAAGAGAAAATGATTGTCCCTGTAGTCGATATTTCATCGGATCCGGTTCTAAAACAGGTTGCTCAATGGCTGAAACTGCAGAAGTAAGCCTCGACTGAAGGCTGATCTTTGCCGCAGATAACCTTCCAGGGCACGATTTTTTCTGGGAACGGCGAAGGACGAAAATTTATTGGTTTGCCATGGGTTAAGCGGCAGATACATGAAAAACTCGGTTTTACCCCTTACGCTGGAACACTAAATATCCGCCTAACAAAAGAAAGCGTTCTGCAGAAAGAGATGCTTAGAAAAGCTGAAAAATTCGAGATTTCCCCAGAGAAAGGTTACTGCACAGGAATTCTAATTGTGGCGTGCATTGAAGAGTTGAATTGCGCGATAGTGCAGCCCCAAGTACCCAGCTACCCTAAAGACGTGTTAGAGGTTGTTGCCACTTGGAATCTGCGGAAACGGTTCAAACTGGTGGACGGCAGTGAAGTTTGCGTTGTTGTTACGTTGTAGTGCCGCATGATTTTTTTATAAAAGCGATGCGTTCGTTTACAGCGCCGTTTCTCTCAAGGTATTCGCCGTAAGTTACCAGAGCTTTCATTGCTCGGGCAGCGTCCTCAGGTGAAGAATACGAGGGCACGCAAAGTCTGTCGAATCTTGAGCGTGTGTAGAGCGCCATTTCTGTCTCGCCGATGTCGCACATCACAATGGGCTTGGTGTACTTTGATGAGATGTTGACAATGCCGTCAATGTACTTTTCCCGCAGTCCAGGCATGTGGTGGAGCCCAAGCAGAATAATGCCGTCGATTTCTGAGTCTTGAAACATCAGGTCAGCTGAAGTCACAAACTGGTCATCGGTGACTGAGCCGGTGAGATCAACTGGGTTTGATGTTGCAGCAATCTTAAGGATGAGATTTTGGTCTTTAAGCTCCTGGAACTTCTTTAATGTGTCATCAGAAAAGGGGTTGACCGTTAAGCCTAAAAATTCGCATTCGTCAACGGTCATGACTCCAGGTCCGCCTGCATCAGTGAGGATGCCGATGTTTCGGCCTGTAGCTGGAGGCTGCATTGCAAGGGCTTTGCCCATGCCGAAAAACTCGTCCATGTCTCTAGCCCTGATGATTCCTCCCTGCTCGAAGGCAGCATCATAAATCTTATCTGACCCCGCGATGGCACCTGTGTGCGAGGCTGCAGCTCGGGCGCCTGCGGAGCTTCTGCCAGTTTTGAGGACGACAACAGGTTTTTTGAGTGTCACTCTTTTTGATATTTCCAAGAACTCTCGCCCATTCTTAACGTCTTCTAAGTAAACCAGCATCACGTGAGTTTCTTTGTCATAAAGAAGGTAATGAAAAATGTCTGTTTCGTCTACGTCACATTTGTTGCCGAAGCTTACGAATTTGCTTACGCCCATCTGCCGACCTGTCAAGAAGTCAAGAGCAGCAGATCCGAAGGCACCGCTTTGTGTAATCATCGCGATGTTGCCGGGAATCGGCCTCGGAGTTGCTACAACCTCATCTCCGGTGGTGAGAATTTTGGTTTCTGGAAGGAAAAGAGTGTCGATACCCGTTTTGGAATAGTAAACGCCTAGGCAGTTAGGTCCCAAGACGCGTATTCCGCCTTTCTTCGCGATAGCGACCACTTGCTCTTCAAGCTCTACGTTCCCAACTTCCTTGAAGCCAGCACTAATTATGACACAGGCTTTGACGTTTTTTGCAGCGGCTTCCTCCATTACGCTAGGTACAGCCATCGCTGGAACAATGATTACGATTAAATCCACCTGACCTGGAACCTCGCTTAGGCTTCGGTAACATTTGAAGCCCAAGATTGAATCTTCATTCGGATTAACAGGATAAAGTTCTCCTTTGAAAACACCACGCAACTTGCTTGTTGAAAAGTTTTTGAAGATAACGTGACCTGCTTTATCAATTTTTTTCGTGGCGCCGATTACCGCAACTGACTGAGGATTAAAGAAAGCATCTAACTTCCTTAATGCTTCTTCCATATCACTTTTCACCCTGTAACCTTATGTTGGCTTCAAAGCCTTGTTTTTATCCGTTACTCTTCGAAAACACAGTTTTCTAATACAAGATTATTTGTCCTTATCTATTAACCTTCTTTGCCAAGGTTTTTCTCACAATGACTAATGGTTTATGCTTGATTTTCGACAGCATCTCCCAGCTTACCCCGTTAACCTCCACTTGAAATCTGGATGCCATATCCCAAACCGTCGCGCCTGAACCGGCGCCTCTGGCTCTGTCAGCTATATTGGTAATTGTCAATGCTTGGCTTGCGTGAAGACTTAAACCGGCAACGGCCAATGGCGTTGAGCTTTTTTTAAGCTTAAGAAACCTCCCTATGACATAGGTCGTAACGCCGCCAAAGGAATTTATCCCCTTCATAGGCTTGGGTCTTGGCGTAAAAAAGAAATTTCTAAATCTGTAAGTTTTATCAGTATCAGCCATTACTACGCAGACATTTCTCTTCAGATTCAGAAGTATCTGCCCTTGGATTTCAGTTGCCATTTCAAAAGCGTTTTCCAGAGGCAAAGACACATACGAAAATGGAAGGTTAGAGCCATCTATGCCGCCTTCAGATCCAAACATAAGCGCCTGCAAAACACCTGCCCGCTCCAAAGCCAACTGTTTATGTCGGCTGCCTGATTCAAGCGGATAATTCCTTAGCCTACCCAACAATCGTTGCCCAAAATGACACATGATTCCAACAGGATAGCCCCACACAATTCGCATCCAAAACCGTGCTAAAACCCTGGCGGCTAAAGTTGGTTTCACGAGGTTTTCATCGGCTATGTTGCCTTTTGCTGTTGAGACCGCTTTTTCAGAGATGACCACGAAGTCCCCGTTTTCAAGTTTCTTGTCTAAGGCGTTGATTATTTTGGCGATGTAATCATCCTTTGGTTTCCAGTAACTGGTACATACTGCCAACGCATTGTACTTAACCATCGGTTCGGCACTTTCACAGATGAAGTTTCCGGCTCAATCTTAATAAAATATCTTGTTTAAAACAGCTAGACAGAAGCTTGGAACAAGCTACGTCTTTGTTGAAAGCTGCTGGGGAGCAGGAGGATGATTCTGAAGTTAAAGCTGAGATAGCGAGAAGACTATAACTGCTTGAGCCTAAGAGAGGTAATCGAATAAAGTGCAGCAACTGTGGAAAGCTCTTTCAACCCAGACGAATAAGAAGGTTCAAGAACACTTTTTGTGAAGAATGCATGAAGAAAAAGTTTGGAAGCCAAGAATAGAGGAGACATCTAATAGTTTCCTATTGAAAAAACTGGGGTCACGGAAAGCCTTCTATCAGGTCGTACAAGTAAGCGTCCCATTCGGTGGATTCCTTTTTAAGAATTCCAAGCAAGTCTTTCAGAACTCTGTGGTGCTTCTTTTCATCTTCCAATATACCCAGAATCAGTTGCTTAATCTTTTTGTCCTTTACCACTTCACTAATTTCCTTTGCCTGCTTCAACATCTTAGCTTCTTCTGCAATATGACTTACAAGCTCCTTTTCTCCAATAGCTTCGCTTTCTTTGCCTATAAGCGCACTTGAATTCAAGTCTATAAGCATTTGATAAGTGTCTGAGTGTCTCATTGTATCAAGAATTATGTTGTGAATAAACAGCTTAATGACGGGGTTTTGCGCTGATTCATACAGTGGAGTGAGCTTTTTAGCAGTCTGATCCTCAAAATCTTTCTGCTGCTTGATTTTGCTAAGTGATTTTTCATCTAATATTTCCCAAGACAAATAAGTTCCCTCACTAAATTCCACAGGACGATTTCCTTATTAACTTTTTGACCAGTTTCGCAATACAAAGTGGAAACTTTTAGGGTTATGAAACGCAGATATTCAAGGAGAAAGAATCATCTGAACCCCAAACTTCCTTGAAATCCAAGCTGCTTAAAAAAACCGAATGACAGATAGTCTACTTTTGTGATTAACCGACCGCCATTCGCTGCATAAATGTCCCGAGCCATGAGCAGTAGAGCACTTGTCCAGTTTGCCCGTTGATGGTAATCATGCCATAGATGTTTCCATCTTTAAGCGCTTGCATTATGTAGTACCCGTAGAACGTTGTTACTTGCCCAATTGTAGTTCCAGTGTAGTTGGCGTTTAGATATTGTTGAGCTACAGTTTCAGCTTGCTCCATTTTGATTGCCATGGTTGTGGTCGGTGTTCCTCTGAGCCAAGTCATCATTCCACCTGTACCCATCATTCCTCCACTTGCGCCAGTGGTTAAGTAGCCCATCATGCCTTTGCTATTGAGTCCATATTTGGTGTTCCAAAGCATCATTGCACCTTGTTCGGCTGCAATTGCTCCTGTTTTATTGTTGATGGTTAGTTCGAATGCTCCTGCACCCGTATTCTTCTCTACTACCATTACATAGAAGCACTGTGAGTATTGGTCAACCTCTTTAACTGAAAGATTTGAGTTACCCAACTGAGTTACATAGTTTTGAGCCAACGTTGCAGCATCATTAATTGTCAACGCAGTTCCACTAGTTGAAGGCGTGGATTGGAGTTGTCGTTGTCGATGTAGGTATAAATATGAATACGAAGGCTGAGGCAGTTACTAAAGCTACTGCCATTACGGCAACCATTACAATAATTACCGTTTTCTTTGTGTTCATGTTTTTACTTCTCCCTTAATGCCATAAAGGGCTTGGATTGATTTGACAGTTTGTTGATACAGTTTTGAAACAGTTTCTTCTGTGTTTGGCTTCCAAGCAAGGACCTTAGGCAGTTCTTTTTGCTCCGCAATTTGGACATATAGACATAGTCTGAGGAAAAAGCGTGGCACAGTATTTGCATGGAACCATTACAACTTTGGGGATTGCCTCTTCTTTGTCATGGTCAGATTCTGTACCACAACCGCACCCACAACCACACACTTCAATCACTCCTTGAAGGTAACTTTTGAGATTCATGGAATTCGACTCATCATCCCTCTACAACCTGATCCTCCAATTGGATATGGGTTTGAAATCGTTGTAGTTGAAGGCGTGCTCGATTGTGGAGGAGCTGTGACGGCTGGAGCAGAATTATAATATCCTCTCATCATTCCACCGTAACCCATCATTCCCCGATATCCGCTATATGACCTTCCTGTGGAAACAGAGTTTGCGGACGTGCCGATGCGCCCACCCGTATAGGCATAAGCCGACGCAATCAACAGTGCAGCAGCCAATGCTACAAGGGTTAATACGGCAACTAATTTCAAAGTTTTCATTTTTCAATTTACCTCTACAATACATCTAAAGCTGCGTTTGGTATAGAAGTTGGCTGAAACAGTCGTGAAACAGTTTCTTGAACATACTGAAACAATTTAATTTTATCCTTTGAACCATTAACCTATTCTGAGACTGTGACTTCGTGTTGGTCCAGAAACATTGACTTAAATCAGTCAAGGAACGTTTACGAATAGCCTTTTATCTCCTTTGGCTTGTTAATGCTAACTATGGGTAATATAAGCAAGAGTTTCTCATTGCTTCTTATTCTTGTCTTAGCCGTGTCAAGTCTAACAATTGTAGCCTCTACTATGCCTATTGGATTAGGTCAAAGTGGCACAAACACAAGCACTGTAATTAGTTCAGACACGACTTGGACGCAAGCGAATAGCCCCTACAACATTGAAGGAAATGTTCTGATAAATAATGGGACATTAACGCTGGCAACAGGAACCACATTAAATCTAAATGGCTACATGATAGTGACTGGCTCACTAATTATTCAGCAAGGCGTTACAATAAATATACAGAACGCAAGTGGCTACATCCAAGTAGATGGTATTTTGCAGGCATTAGGAACAAACAGTTCTCCAATCCACATAATTGGCAGTGAAGCCACATTACCAATCATGTTCAACACTACTCCATACTATTCAACAATAACTTTTTCCCAAGAGAGCAGGGGTTGGAACGAACAAACGTTATCAGGGTCAATAATAGAGAACACAATTTTTAGTTCGACAACGTTAACTATTTCAAGCTCAGTAAAATTTACACAAGATTCTTTTGCAAATGCTTTGTCAATTGAAGGAGGAACACCAGTAATCACTGGTTGCACAATTGAATCGGGGTTAAGTATCTTAGGTGGAACACCAATCATATCGAACAATCAAGTGATGGGAGGAATTACTCTTGAAGGTTCAAGTGCTGTCTTTTCTAATGGGCAAATTACCTATATCGATGATAATTCAATTTCTGGTCAAATACTTTATCTTGAATCGCCACTCGCTTCTAACGTTGTGATTGAAAGAAACTTAGTAACGAATAGCAAAGATGCGGCAATTGATATCGCCTTTGCAAATAATGTTGGTTGCTCAATGATCATAAATAATAATACGATTACGAACAGCGCCGTTGGGATTCAGCTTCATTATGGCTATCCACAATTGATATCAAACAACAATATTTACGATAATACAGTTAATTTCAAAGTTGATAATAATCACTCATTTAATTGTACAAATAACTGGTGGGGAACGACAGACCAACAGGCAACAGGCAACTCAATTTATGATTTTAAATATGATTTTACCTTGGGCACAGTGAACTTTGTTCCTTTCTTGACAGCACCTAATCCAGAGGCAGTGCCTAATATTAATGCCTCAATAACAATGCTTAATCCTTCTCCAACTCCTACCGTTCCAGAGTTTCCAACTTTGATAATTCTACCACTTGTTGCATTAGCAATACTGTTATCGATTGTATTTGTAAGAAAGAGAAATAGCGTAGACAGAATGCCAGTGATTGAATGAATAAAAAAATGGTGGCTATTGCATTAATACCAATAGCTATAGGATTTTTGCTGATTATTATTTCAGTATTAGAATTACAGAACACAACAAACCAAGTTGCAAATGCCTATTGGATCCATTTTTACAAATCTATTGTTCCAATTATTTCTATCTGTCTTGTAGCAGGGGCATTTCTTGTGGTAATTGGAGGAGTGTACCTAAAAAATATTAGAAACAAGTGGAGCTACTCCTCAATAACTGTGGGGTTCAGCTTAATCGCCGTTGAAGCAGCTGAACTGGCTATTACTCTAAAAGGAACACAAGGACCAAGCGGAATAGGTTGGGGTGATTTCCAACAGCATTGGGCACTTAGCTTCTTTTCAGTCTTGATGGCAGCGTGCTTTCTTATAGTTCTTGGTATAATCCTCGGGTTAAAGACAAAAAACAAACTTGGTTACGTTATGGTAACTGGCGGGTTTGCCGTAATGCTTGTTGGAGCATCCGTGTTAGCTGCGAATTTGGCGACGAGCCTTGATTATTATCCGCCGAATTATTATTTCAGTCTTCAGGCAGCTTGGAACACAACTATCTCTTATTTTCTGATAATCGGCGCAATAATAGTAGCTACCGGAACTGGATATTTGATGTGGGCAAGAAATAGAAATCGGCGTAATGCCACTAAACAGTGAGAAACTGACAGACTCACGGCTATTGAATTCTAGTTTGGGCTCACATAAGAATTCATTAACTAATCCCCGTTATTCCTGATTAACATGGAAAGACACCTGTTAACAGTTTAAGTCAGGTTTAAAATAATATTGGATTTGCAAGATAGCACAGCTTCCTTCAGGCTAACGATTAGTTTTTCTTTGAAATATACTAGATTTAAAGGTGACTTCAACTCAAATAAGAAGCTTAATAGAAACTCAACCTACACTATTATGCAAACAATAAACTGAAAGTTTATCTATACTTTGCAAAATAGAAAATCATGTTGCTCATAGGGAGGAAAAGAGACGAATATTCGTATCAAAGAGGGAATAGTCATCCTCGCGGTTACGGTTTTATGTTTATCACCTTTGATAGCGCTTGGCTTATTCACAAATGCACAAAAAACCAACCATGGCATTTACAGCACGCGCTTTAGCGGTAATGGAGAAAGCTTCCAGACAAGTGCAGCCGTAGATCCAGCGTTAAGCAGCTACCTCAACCTTACAGCTGCTGGAAAATCAGGCGCAGGTGGACCGGGGTATAGCTGGAACATCGTAACCGGTAATGTCACTTGGATAGGTTCAACTCAGGACCCTGTCAAGTCCTTGCAAAACATTCACTTGGTCGTATACACACGGGTGGACGAAAACTCTTCGATAAGCCCAAAAACATACATGCTCTACGTTGGAATCCACGTTGAAGTTAATCAAACTGAACCAACAATACTCTCAGATGCTATTGACCATAAAGAAATCATTATTCCTACATTGGGTTTGGAAATTCCCAATTATTCCTACAGTTTTAACTGCTCAACTTACGTTGCCTGAAATTCACACTTAATTATCCCGAAAAGGTATGGTTGTTTCAAACTGAAACATTTTGCGTTATCAATTATAGGCTCTCTTTTATCCCTGCTTCATTTATAGCTGATCTACTACGTTCCACGACAAAACGGATTTTATTTACCACAATATAATTCTGCTTTGCCTATTATACTCGTGCCACTGCTCCTTTCTCTCTTAAGCATAATTCTTTTTGCAGCCTCCAAAAATCAATTTTCTTAAGCAAGAAGCAGTTGCAAATATTATTTTAGTGTTAGGAATAATAATGTCTATTTTCTCCGGCATTCCTTAAGTTATTTTTGCTATATGGGTTTCCGAGTAATTGAAGAATTTGCAGTAGCTGAAATGTTTGCAGTAAAAGCCGTTGCAAAGGATTCTTTCATTCTTCAGATTTACACGTGTAATTAGCTTGGACTTTTCTTCAAAGAATCCATCCGTTGAATGATGTGTCAGCAAAGTCCTAAAAGAATTGTACCAAAGCTTTTGTTCGAAGGATCCTGACCAGATTTCTATGTTTTTCAATTCTGCCGAGCCGAAATTCAAAACCATCTCGAACGTCGGTTTCAACAATTTATCGCTATCTGTGTAGCCCGCAACGTAGGAAAATCTTAAAACCACATAAAACAAGAAATTAATCCTTGAAATGAAAAGGCGCGGCAGATAGGGAACAATGGTACAGTACGGCAAATATGTAATTTATATGATGCATGATTACCCGTTGGTATATGAATTTCTAGGGCGAACAGCTGGTTCTGTGCTCGGAAGGAGGGCGCAAGGATGCGTGAAAACTGAGGAGTTAATAAGCGTTATTTCCAATGTTTTCGCTCCTTTGAAACCGTTAGGCTGGACGATTAGCCTTCAACAAGTTAAGAGAGAAATTGTTACTCTGCTCGCAATAGTTCGAAAGAAAAATGTTCATTCTATGATGGAGATTGGTACTCGGAACGGTGGAACCCTCTTCCTTTTCAGTTGGACACTGCCTTCGGATGCAAAAATCATAAGTTTAGATTTGCCGAGTGCAGAGTCGCTCAAACGTGGGTACGACCGTTTCAAGACATCTTACTTATCCAGCTTCATACAAAAAGGACAACAATTGACTCTTTTGAGAGGTGATTCCCATCGCCCCTCAAGCCTTGCGAATGCAAAGTCTACTCTGAAGGGTGAAAAAGTGGACTTTCTTTTCATCGACGGTGACCACACTTACGAAGGGGTCAAAAAAGATTTTGAAATGTACAGCACGCTGGTGCGTAGAGGCGGCTTAATCGCGTTTCACGACATTTGCGGTCACGACGTAGGCATCAGCGAAGTTGATCGATTCTGGTACGAAATAAAAACCGGGTATGACCACTCAGAAATAATTGAAGATCAAAAACAGAATTGGGCCGGCATCGGATTACTCTACGTCTAAATCGTTCACTTTGAAGCAACCCTCTGTTCCGATGCTTTGCATTTTGGTTTTTTGCAACCAGCCGATTTCGTTTCACGCTGAATTGAATGTGAAAGCTGTTTACTGGCTGATTTTCTAGAACAGGGAGTAGGGGTATCGCAGGTTAGATTGGTACAGTTTGCCTTTTATGGGGATTTGTTGTCCGCAGACTGGGCATCGCATGTCGCTGGTCAGTTTCCACTGGATTATGTCGAAGCCGTCGCGCTTGATTATTGCTTCGTTACAATTCGGGCAATAAGTGTTTTCGGACGGGTGCCCAGGAATATTTCCAACATAAACGTAGTTTAACCCCGCGTGTTTAGCGGTCATGTAAGCTTTCTCCATGTCTTGGATGTTTGTCGCTGGGATTGTAGTTAGCTTGTAGTCAGGGTGGAAACGTAGAAGATGGAACGGCGTGTCGGCCCCCAAATAATCCTTAATCCAAGTTGCCATTTCCAGGATTTTACCCATGGAATCACCCATTTTCGGCACAACTAGATTGGTGATTTCTATGTGGACTCCGCCAAGTTTGAGTTCTTTTAGCGTTTCATAGATGTGCTCGACGTTTGGCACAGACATAACTGATTTGTAGAAGTCTGGGTCGCCTCCGCCTTTGAAATCAACTGTTGCGGCATCCAAGAATGGGGCGATAGTTTTTACTGCCTCCGGAGTCATGTAGCCGTTGGTGACAAAAGTGTTGAACAAGCCGGCTTCACGTGCCAACTTCGCGGTGTCGTAGGCGTACTCCATGAAGATGGTTGGCTCCGTGTAGGTGAAGCTTATTCCTTGGCACTGGCTATCCAATGCGGCTTTAACTACTTCCTCGGGCGGAAACGGTCTTCCAGCGACTTCTTTATCTTGGCTTATCATCCAGTTATCGCAGAATTGGCAACGGAAATTGCAGCCTGCAGCAGCAACCGACATTACGAGCGCGCCGGGGTTAAAATGCGACAGCGGCTTTTTGCTAATCGGGTCAACTCCAGCTGACACCGCTTTTCCATAATTAAGGGTGTAAAGTGTGCCGCCCTGATTTTTTCTTACTAAACAGAAGCCGGTTGAGTCCTGATTTATAAGACAACGTCTGGAACACAGGCAACATTTGACTTTGCCTTCCTCTTGCTTCTCATAAAGCATAGCCTCATGAAGTGACATTTTCTCCCACTTAATCCTCATAAAGAATAGAAGGGTCTTTTCTTAAAAGCATTAACTACAAGGGCTTGCTATGGGGTTTTATGAAACTAAAAATGCCTTTCCTCCACTAAGCGTTATTCTGGAGTTAGTTTCGGGCAAGTAAGTCGCAATTTCATTTACTGTGAACCTTAAGAATGCACGGACAATTGATTTAGGAAAGAGTTTACCCTTCCTGCAACCCCCATTTCATAACATCTTATTATAGAAGCAGGTCGGTGCGCCCGTATGACATACAACGCCTTTCTGCTCCACCACATACAGGATTGCATCGTAATCGCAGTCAGCTGAAACGGAAACGATTTTTTGTGTGTTCCCTGAGGTTTCGCCTTTGACCCAAAGTTCGTTTCGGGAGCGGCTCCAGTAAGTGGCTTTACCCGTGTTCAGCGTATTTTCAACGGCTTGCCTGTTCGCGTAAGCCAGCATGAGCGTTTCTTTAGTTTTCGCATCTTGCACCACGACTGGGATGAGCCCGTTGCCTTTCTTGAAATCCAACTTATCTATCAACTCAGAATTTGTTGTCATTGTCTAATAATCACCCCCGCCCTGCGCAGGTAGTCCTTCACTACTGGAACAGGGTACTGGTTATAGTGAAAAATCGAAGCTGCTAACGCGGCGTCCGCCTTTCCTTCAGTGAAAACTTCAAGAAGGTGCTGAGGTGTTCCAGCGCCGCCGCTTGCGATGATTGGAACGTTGACGCGTTCTGAGATTGCCCGGGTTAACTCGATGTCATAACCGTCTTTTGTACCGTCTCTGTCCATGGAAGTCACAAGGAACTCGCCTGCACCAAGCTTTTCTGCTTGCAACGCCCACGCTATAGCGTCGATTCCCGTGGGCTTTCGGCCTCCGTAAGTGACAACTTCAAACCATACCTTGCCTTCGCCTGTGTCAACCAAGATTTTGCCGTCGCCTGACGTGCGGTTCCTTCTTGCATCTATTGCGGTGACTACGCATTGTCTGCCGAAAACGTCAGCTAACTCGGCGATTAATTTTGGGTTTTCGACGGCGGCGGTGTTAACTGAAACCTTGTCGGCGCCGCTACACAAGACAAGCCTGGCGTCTGAGACATTGCGTATTCCGCCGCCAACGGTAAATGGGATGCTAATGGCTTTGGCCACACCTTCGACAACCCCGCGCAAAATATCGCGTTTCTCGGAGGACGCCGTTATGTCAAGGAAAACCAGTTCATCCGCACCGTCATCAGAGTAGCGTTTTGCCATCTCAACAGGGTCGCCCGCGCGCTTTGGGTTGAGGAAGTTTATGCATTTCACTACTTTTCCGTGGTCAACATCAAGGCAGGGGACGATGCGTTTGGCTAACGGCATTTTTTAGGCTCCTATTTTGCTTATGGCTTCTCTTAGAGTGAATCTGCCTTCATAAAGGGCTTTCCCGATGACTGCGCCTTCTACCCCGATGTCTTTGAGAGCGGCCAAATCGCCTAGGGTGCCGATTCCGCCTGCCGCAATGATTTTGGTGTTGGGGTACTGTGTGGCTTGGCTGAGCGTTTGCAAGTCCGGACCGTTGAGCATGCCGTCTTGGGCAATTGAAGTTATAAGAAAATGCCAAACACCGATAGAGATGTATTTTTCAAGTGCTTCGTCTACGGTCATGGCCGTTGCTGTTTTCCAACCCTCAACCATGATCTGTCCTTCCTTATTGTCTAAGGCAACGATAACTGAATCAGCGCCAAATCGTTTCCGGATTTTGCTTATGGCCGAAGGGTCACTGAAGGCTAAGGCGCCAAGGATTACTTGGGTTATTCCCGTTTGGAAAAGTTTTTCTGCTGTCTCATAGCTGCGTATTCCGCCGCCGACTTGAATGGGTAACTTGACATTTTTTGCAACTTCGGCGATAACGTCTTGGTTATTGCCAAGCCCGAAGGCTGCATCCAAATCGATAATATGCAACTTACTCGCGCCTTCATCCCTCCAACGTTCCGCGGCTTCAACTGGTGTTCCGAATTTGGCTCCATAGAACTTGGCGGTTTTCACTTCGCCTCGTGTAAGACGGACTATTTTACCATTCATCAAATCTATCGCTGGAATCAATTGCAAAATTACTCACCTTACCACGGTTTTGGCGAAGTTTTTGAGGATTTTCAAGCCGATGTCGCCTGATTTTTCTGGATGAAATTGGGTTCCGTAAACGTTTTTGCTGGCTATTGCTGAAGTGAATGTTGTGCCATACTCGGTTTGCGTCACAACTATGTTTTTGTCCGCTGGCATAGGGTAGAGTGAGTGCACGAAATAGACGTACGAACCCTCTGCTACGCCGTCGAAAAGCTCGTTTTGCTTCACAATGTTCAGTGTATTCCAGCCCATGTGCGGCACCTTAACTGTCCGGGGCAATTGAACCGTTTTACCCTTGAAGAGCGCAAGGCCTTTTCCAGGTCCTTCCTCACTTTTATCGAAGAAAAGCTGCAGGCCTAGGCAGATACCGATTAGCGGAGTCCCATCTTCAACCTTGCCTCTGAGGGTTTCTTTAACCGAGCCTAGTTCCATAGCTGCTGCTGTGAAGGCTCCGACTCCGGGCAAGGCGATGGCGTCAGCTTTGGCTAATTCTTTCGCTGATGTACCGATTGCTGCTTCTAAGCCTGCTTTTTCCAGCGCTATTTTTAGGCTGAGTAAGTTGCCGACACCATAGTCGAATATTACTGCTTTCGCCACGCTTAGATGACTCCTTTTGAGCTTGGCACGCCTTTGCGTCTGGGGTCCAATGCTATTGCCTGTCGAAGTGATAGGGCGAGAGCTTTGGTGGCTGCCTCTGCCTTGTGGTGATCGTTGCTGCCGTATTCGACGTAGACGTGGACGTTTGACCCAAGTGAGGTAGCGAATGATTCGAAGAAGTGGTTAATGTCTTCCGTCGGCATGTTCTCCACTTTTTTGCCTTTCAGTTTTAAGTCAACCTTGAAGTAGGGTCGCTTTACAAGGTCCACAGCAGCAAACGCCAAGGAGCAATCCATCGGCGCTGCCGCACTACCGAAACGTACGATGCCTTCTCGCGCGCCCAACGCTTTGTTTAGAGCTTCGCCGAGGCCTAAAGCTAAGTCTTCAACGCAGTGATGCACCAAATCGCCTTTCACCGACGCAGTTATGTCGATTAAACTGTGCGTGGCAAGAGAAGTCAAAATGTGATCAAGGAACGGCACGCCGGTGGCTACGCACGCTTTCCCTTCTCCATCAAGATTCACCTTCACTTGAACATCAGTTTCTTTTGTTTTTCGGTAAACTTCTTCTGTCCTCATCATTAATCACTTTGAATCTCCTTTAGGGCTGCAACCAGTCTAGCGTTCATTTCTGGCAAGCCCACTGTGACCCTGAAGCAATTCTCGTACTGCAGGATTTTGCCCCATTTCTTGAGCATAATCCCTTTTTTTAACAGCTTCTGGTTAACTTTGTCAGCATCCATTTGAGTGTTAACCAGCAGGAAGTTGGCTTGCGACTCGAACGCTTGCACCCCTTCTATTTCATTCAGTGACTTTATCAGTTTTTTCCGCTCCCTCAATAGCGCATCCACGGATTTTTTCATTAAATCCGCGTTATCCAGCATTTTTCCACCCATCCGCAGCGTGAAACCGCTGACTGGGTAAGGCAACGGAGATTTTTCCGTAAGAATCTTCGCCAACATGGGGTTTGCAACTGCGTAGCCAAGTCGAAGGGCGGCTATCCCAAAGGCTTTGGAGAACGTTCGCAGAATAATCAGATTCTGAAACTCTTTGATTCGGGGCACGAAAGAGTAACTGGCGAATTCCGCGTAAGCCTCATCTAAGATCACGATTCCTGGAAAGGCTTTAACTAAGGTTTCAACGTCTCCCATCTTGAACTGGGTCGACGTCGGATTATTAGGTGAGCAAAGGTAAAGCAGCCTTGTTTTATCTGAAAAGCTGTCGAGCATGGCTTTAACGTCGAGCTGCAGGTCTTTCTTAAGGGGGATTGCTAAGAATTCGGCTTCTTGTCTTTTGATGCACAGCCTCGGAATGCTAAAGGTCGGCGAAAAAGAAACTGCTACTTCACCTTTTCCTATGAAGAGTCGTACTATTCGGTCGATTAATTCGTCGCTTCCATTACCGACGACGAGGCAGTTTCCCGGCGCTCCAATGTAACCTGTGAGTTTGGAAAGAAACTTCGGAACCTCATCCTCAGGGTACAAACGCAAATCAAATTCGTCAGCAAGGTTCTTTAGAAGTTCCGTCTGCTTTGCTTTGTTTACAAAGAGGTTTTCGTTAAAGTTCAGCTTCACAATATCTTCGGGTTTGACGCCTATCTGCTTCGCTACGGTCTCAGGTGTAGCTCCGGCTGAATAGCAGTCTATTGTTTGGAGCCTCGCAAGCTTATCTTTTAACCATCTTCTATATGTCGCGCTCATTTCTCGAACCTTGCCTCTATCGCTTTATAGTGATTCGGAAGGTTCTCAGCCTCCGCCATAACTTTAACGCTGTCTTTTATTCTTTCTAGACCTGTTCTTGAGCTTTCAACTATGCTCACTCTTCGCATAAAGTCCAAAACGGATAAGGCTGAAAATGATTGGGCGAAGCCTCCTGTCGGTAGAACGTGGTTGGTTCCGCTGCCGTAATCGCTCAGTGCGACTGGGCTGTATGGACCCAATAGTATCAGGCCAGCGGTCAGTTTCTCTGCAATCTCATTGGGCTTAGTAGTCATGACTTCCAAGTGTTCAGGAGCAAATTGATTGACTAATTTGATTGCCTCTTCCATGCTTCTGCAGACTATTATGAAGCCGTATTTGGCTAGTGCCTCTGAGACTTTTTCGCCTCTTTCTGCTGAAGCAGAAATGGTTGACAAATTCTCTTGAACTTGCAAAGCAACCTTTTCGGAAGTTGTTATGAGTCCAGCGACGCTGTCTCCACCATGTTCAGCCTGTGAAACCATGTCAAAAGCAATTAGCCTTGCATCGGCAGACTCATCTGCTAAAACTAGCACTTCACTTGGGCCAGCAGGCATGTCAATCGCGACATCGGTCGAGACCAGAACTTTCGCCGCCGTCACGTATTTGCTGCCTGGACCAACAATTTTTCGTACAGGCTTTATGGTTTTTGTTCCGTAAGCCAAAGCGGCTATGGCTTGAGCTCCACCAACCTTGTATATCTCATCGACTCCGCAAATGTCAGCGGCGACAAGAACGAGAGGGTTAACTTTGCCCCTTGCGTCTGATGGTGTGCAAACGACAATCCTTGGGACGCCTGCTACTTTGGCTGGAACTGTCGTCATGATAAGCGTGCTTGGGTAGGCGGCTTGTCCTCCTGGAACGTAGCAGCCGACACTTTCAATGGGACGCGTAACAGTGTGAACCAAAATGCCATCGTTGGAGGTCTTGATTTCGGCTTGGGGAAGCAACTGCTTTTGGAAATCGTTGACTCTTTCTTTTATCAATTTTATGGCGCAGACTTGTTCAAGGCTAGTTCTGTTGTAAGCTTCCTTGATTTCTTCCCGCTTGACTTTGAGGTCTCGCAGTGTTAGCTCAGCTTTGTCAAATTTAAGTGCAAACTCAACCAGAGCGTAATTCCCATTTTCTTTAACTTGTTTTATGATAGCTTTAACACTATTTTCGATATCTTGAACTGTTTGTTCGTCCGCTTTCTGGCGTTTAAACCAGTCTGCTGGCAACGAGTCTGTTTTCCAGATTCTCACTTGGCTTTGCCTTTGCACGGGGTCTCCTCTCGCTTACCGATCTCATCTAACGCCAACACCTGTCGCGGTTCGTACACTACTAAACCTTGGGCCAGTTTGCGGATTTTTGGCAAGAGCTCAATTAAACAGTCTCTCTCGATAACAGTGTTGACGCTGACCCAAGCCTCATCCGCCAACGGGGAGATTGTCGGGTTCTTTAACGCTGGCAGCTCCGTCAGCAGCTTTTGCAGGTTTGCTTTTTTGACGTTAACGAATATGTGAATTCTCTTTGACCCATCCACTACGCCCTTGAGCAACGCTAATATATCGTGAATTTTTTCTCGTTTCTCGGGGTCTTCCATAGCTTTCTTGTTGGCGATAAGGATTGCCGAAGATCGCATGACGGTGTCTATGATTCTCAGGTTGTTCGCTTCCATGGTAGTGCCTGTTTCCGTTACATCCAATATGGCGTCAGAGTTTTCCGGCGGTTTCGCCTCGGTGGCGCCAAAGGACAGGAAGATTTTGGCTTTTGGGTTGTCGCCTTTTTTCCACCAGGGCGTGACAAGCATTGGGTCGGCGTTGCCGAAACGTTTCTTGTATTGCGATGTGCTTTTCAGATACTCGGAGGCTATGTTAAGGTATTCTGTGCTGATTCGGAAGTTTTTGCCTTTGCTCCAGATGGACTCCATGAAGTCGCCCATCGTAGCGTTTTCGCAAGTTTTTGGGACAGCTATTACGAGCCTGATTTTTCCGTATTCCAAGTTCAGTAGAACTTCAACTTCTGCGCGGTTTTCCTTTACCCAATCTTCTCCCGTTATGCCTAGATCCTGTAATCCTTCTCCGACAAAGACGGGGATTTCTTGGGGTCTGAGAACTTTTAGTTCTATTTGGGGGTCGTTTATGCTTGGGCGGTATGTTCGTTCTGTTCCGCCGATTTTAAAGCCTGATTTAGAGAAGAATTCCGCTGTAGCTTTTTCTAGAGAGCCTTTCGGGATGGCGAATCTTATTTTATCCATAATTTTTCACCTAAATTTTTAGAGAAACCACTAAGGGTTTTTTGCTTTGACAAAACGGTACTTCGAAGGAGTGCGCCTGGCATCAAGTGGATTTTCGTCTTTGAAGTTACACAGTTTGGATTGCTCTTAATGAACGCAATCGCCTTGAATGAACGCAATCCCTCATCATATACCACTGAGAGACACCTGAATGCCGTGTCTTCCTAATAAATCGTATCCTAATATTTAACTTGTCCAAAAGACAAAGCTACTAAACCAAAGGCTGCTTATGCTTTTTTATTTCGAAAACTAGCGGTGGCACAGAGTTTCTTGTTTCCAACTCGACTCGGAGTAGTCCTTCCATTATGCCTCTCCAAATTTCGCATTCGTTAATGAACGGTGTTTTGAGAAGCAGAAACTTATCCTTCAAATAGAAATCTCCGAAGCCTTGGGCTTTCAGCCGTTCAAAGACTTTTTCCCAATTTGCCTGTTCACTTGACTCAACACCAAGCGTTGAATCAATTGAAACGTTAAGGGCGTCCCCCATTTTTTTTCCTAAATCATGCCATTGTTCTTTGGGTATCTGCTGGGTCAGGAGGTTGAACAATTCAACGTTTACAAGGGCCATTCGGCTTATTCCACAGTAATATTCTCCTGGAAAGTGCCAATCGTAAATCGTCAGGCTCCTGTAGATGTAGAGCATTTTGGAAATTAGCGGTTTAATTCCTGGCTCTTTCCCCTCCGCAATTAATGATTCAATGAATTCACGTTCGCTACTCTCAAGAATAATTGTTGTTCTCTTTGCTTCGGTACTTTTCTGTTTGGGCAACGCATGTAGTACTCGACTGCTTTCTTGCATACAGGCTATTTCAACGAGCATATTTAATATGACTTATGTATTCAAGAAAAGTATTCAAAATCAGTTTGCCCAATAGGGTTCAATGAATAGTTAAATAAAACAGGTGGCAGTCTCTAGAAGCTTGCCGATGAAGAATCTAAACCGCTGATTGATGATGCACCCTAGGGTATCTGAGGCAAACTTAGACGGTTATGAGTTTCTTTCTGATTAGGAACATCATTAGTCCCAAGCCTACGATGAAAAGAACAAACCCAGTGCTTATTGACGCGAAATAACCTATCTTTAGTTTAGTCAAGATCAACGTAAAGTAGGTCGGACCGACAAAGATCAGAAGCATCGAAAAAATAACCAAAGTTATTCTCCAGAACTTACTGTATATACCTGTAACTTTCACGTTTTCATTCTCAATCATTCGACCCCAACCTACGGTTCTTCTGGTGCATTGTTTTCTACTAAACCTTCTTTTATCTCTTTTCCTAAAGCCTTCATCAAAAACTTGAAAACGAGAAATCCAGCCTCGCGATCCGCCCTAAAACCCGTCGTTGTCCCAAGCAAACCGACGCCTTCAAGCTTTCGTTCTTTAGCCATCGCCAACGTAAGCCCCGTGCCCCCCACGATTCTGCCTTTACTGTATATTACAGCGCCTTTTTCCATAAATTCCCTCGCCAGCCTCGGGGACGTTGCAGCGATGTAAACCTGAGCTTTCTCTTCCGTCATCGGTACGCCGCCCATTGTCACGATGAAGCGGCAGCCTAAAGACTCAACGAAATCAATCACTTCCTCGCAGACCTCATAGTGAGCAACAACGTCATCGAAGGAAGGCTGAATTTCACCAGTCATGATAACCAAATTGTTCTTCTCCATAGGAGCATAATAAAACTCGTACCTCGGCAGATGTGCAATGCCCTTAGACGATATGGAAACGTAATCAGGAAAACTCGGCGAATACAGCTCTGCAAAAGGCTTGGCGCTGAAGAATTTTATTAGCAAATGAGCCGCAATCCTGCCGACGTTGCCGAAGCCGGGCAGCCCCTGAACAAAAATGGGGTTCTCCAAAGTTGGCTCAGACAGTTTACGTAAATGCGCCTTATCCATCAGCAAACACCGATGCACCATAGAGTAAGAGTCGCCACTAAAATGTTTTTGCTGACGCGAAAAGAAACTATTAATATTTGACGAATCACGTAATAGGATGCTAAAACAAAAATTGTCGAATCGTATAGCGGGGTGGGGTAGCCAGGATTAACCCGCTGGGCTCATAACGGCGCATTGTCGCTGTGAGACACCCAGAGATCACTAGTTCAAATCTAGTCCCCGCTACCAACAAACTTCTATTTTACAAGAACCAACGCAAAGTAGATTGGTTGTTCTTTATGCGATTTCCTTACCTCGATGTTAAACCCGTTCTTTCTTGCCGTTGCGTAAACGTCTATTCCGCAGGCTTCCACTGAAGGCCTAGCGAGTTTGGGATGCACGCATTTTTCAAGATTGCATTTTTCGCAACGCTCACACGGACCAGCGGATACTCCGAACGCCCGATAGTACCCGTTCAGAAAAATGCTTCTCTCCAAGTTTGCAATCATATCCTGAGTTGCCGTTGACTCGTCCGCGACCTGCATCAGGATCGCCGTCGAATAGCCGCCCAAAATCTGCTTCATCTGTTGTGGCGTGGGACTGTATGGGGGGCAGGTTAACGATTTCCCGTAGGCGCCGCAGCCGTATTGACATTTCAGCCGCACCCAATCGCCGACGATGATGTCCTTTGCGTCTATTAGTTTTGCCTCGAGGGCACCCATTTTTAGCGCAAGGCCGACTTGGCTCTTGAGGCTTTGGTCGATGATTTTTCGGTTAGCTTCAGCTGCTTTCTTCATGCTCAAGCCCTAAGCAGTACTCTAAGCGAGCTTACGATATAAATTGTAAACCCAAACGCTTGCCCATCACGCTCCTCTAGATTCACCCATTGAGATCGTGTGAAAACATGAAAGAAGAAGCGCTGGCAAATAAGCCCACAAACAGCTGATGGTCACGGTTTGGATTGCTGAATAAGTAGAAGAAGAGTGCTACCACCAGCGGTCTTCTTCTTCTTCTTTTGACGGACAAAAAGACGTTTACTCTTTACGCAGTCTCTATTTGGATCATCTAGCGGACCGGGGGGTCTCTTGTACAAGCAAAAGAGCAGGGACCAACAGGGTACATGTGCTATTTTTGACAAAAAGTCAATACAAAAACAGCCAGATGAAGCGCGTGGTTTAGAATCTTCTCGGGTCTGTTTCTATGTCCACGATCGCTGGCTTGTCAGATGCTAGTGCCTTGTCAACGGCAGCTTCAAGGTCACTTGGCTCAGCAACCCTGATGCCCAAGCCGCCTGAGTGCTCAGCGAAATCAGCGAAACTAAAATCGAATAGGTCAGTTTGCCAGCTTTCGTAGCCCTCCACCTTCTGCTCCTGCATAATCATGCCCAAGCGTTTGTTGTTGATAACGAAAACTTTGACGGGTAACTGATACTTCAGAGCCGTCAAGAAGTCTCCTAAAACCATCGTTAAGCCGCCGTCGCCAGTCAAACAAACAATCTGCCTGCCAGGATAAGCCAACGCCGCAGCCAACGCACCGGGCAACCCGAAGCCCATCGTCGCCAAAGTACCACTCATCACCATCTTCTGCGACTTATGCATCCTAAAGTTCCTTCCGAACCACCAGCAGTTCTCGCCGACATCCAAAGAAATCACTGCGTCATCAGCAAGCTTGTCGTTTAAAACTTTGATTATGTACGGGGGTCTAATCGGTTTCATGGTGGGGTTAGCTTCTTTCTCCAGTTGGCTAAGCCATTCCTGCTTCAAACCGGCAATCTCAGCTAAGTAACTCGGGTTCCTCTTCTCCTGGACCTTGGCAGTCAACTTCGGAATAAGCACGGCACTGTTGCCAAGCAACCCCGCTTCAACAGGATACCTCCGCGCAATCATAAGGGGGTTAATGTCAATTTGAACAGTGCGTTTGACAGGCACATGTGTCAAATCTGAAAACGAAGAACCGATGGCGATGAGCAAATCCGTCTTTGCCATAAGCTCTGCAGAGGCAGTTGATCCAAGGTCGCCGTGGCAACCTACAAGCAGGGGCTCCTGTTCATCCACGACGCCTTTCGCCCTAAATGTTGTCATGATAGGTGCTGAAATCTTCGATGCCAGCTTCAAAAGTTTGTTGCCTTGGCCTCTTGCGCCGAAGCCTGCGAGAATCACGGGTCGCGTAGCTTGGTCGACAAGTTTCGCTGCTTTCTCAATTAGCCATTCTTCCTGTCCATATGCAAGATTAGGCATTCTGCCCTCAAACGGCAAAATTTCAGCTTCGTAAGGCAACTTTTGAACGTCGTTAGGAATCCCTATGTGGGAGACGCCTTGATCCAAAAGCGCATGCTTAATCGCCAGAGTAGCCAGCATAGTGGTTTGGTCCTCAGACATCAAAATCTTGTTGAAAACGCATATCGGCTCAAAATAAGCGTACTGATCAATCTCTTGTATCGAACCTGGACCAATCATTTGCCTAGCCACTAAACCAGTCAACGCTAAAACAGGCGCATGATCTAATTTTGCGTCGTACAAACCGGTTGCGAGATTCGTTGCGCCTGGACCAGAAATACCGAGGCAGGCGGCAACGTGCCCTGTTAGTTTTCCGTAGGCTGAAGCCATAAACGCCGCGGTCTGTTCATGCCGAACTTGGATATACTTCACTTTCCCATTGGTTTTACGTATCGCATCCACAACGCCCAGTGTTGAAGTGCCGGGGATGCCGAAAACGTATTGGACACCCCACTCAGCAATCTGGTTAATCAGAACCTCAGAGACGGTGTGCTCAGCTTTTTTCTCCTTTTTCTCTTCAACCTGTTCAGCTAACAAAACAAAAGATGACTTGGGCGCCCCGCAAACTGGGCAAACCCACTCTTTGGGCAAATCACTAAATTTCTTTCCTTCCTTTGCTTCATCATAAATGTAGTTACAGACTGTGCACCTGTACCTTGCCAAAGAACTGCACCTCAAAACACGCTATCTACAACAAATAAATTGGCCTCGTCCTTATCAGCTTATTGGCAACAGCAAAAGACAATCGAACAATTCATAAACCGCCTTAAACCCTTATCTCATTAAAGAGATGCATGGTTATGGAGAACTGGGACGTAATAATAATTGGCGCTGGCTCCGCAGGACTATCAGCAGGAATTTACGCCGTTCGAAGCGGATTAAAAACCTTGATTTTAGATGAGAAATTGTCAGGCGGAACAATCGCTGACGCATCCACGGTTGTCAATTACCCCGGGTTTGCTGAAATCAGCGGCGGGGAACTCGCGGAGAAAATGACTTCACACTGCAGAAAGGTCGGCGCCGCCATTCACGAACTAGAACTCGTCAATGAACTAGAGCTCCATAGCCAAGAAAAGACCGTAAAAACCTCAGCTTCAACCTACAAAGCTAAAACAATAATCTACTCTACAGGCTCACATTACAGGGAAATCGGCGTTAAAGGCGAAAAAGAATTCAGGGGAAAAGGGGTAAGCTACTGCGGCGTATGCGACGGACCCTTCTTCAAGAACAAGCGAGTACTGGTCGTCGGAGGCGGAAATACCGCTTGCATTACAACGCTCTATCTTTCAGGGTTAGCGTCCCAAGTTATTGTAATTCATAGACGCCAAGCTTTCAGGGCTGAAGAAAGTTTGGTCTCGGATATATCTGCCAAGAACAACGTTACGGTATTGTGGAACACTGAAGTTCAAGAAATCAAAGGCGACAAGCAAGTCAGAGCGGTAAGCTTACTAAATAACATGACAGGCAAAACAACCGAAATGGCGGTGGATGCAGTTTTTGTTCAGATCGGCGAAGCCCCAAACAGCCAGCTAGCCAAAGCCGCAGGGGTAGACACAGATGAGCATGGGTACATCAAAGTCGACGTAAAACAACAGACAAATCTTTTAGGTGTTTTCGCCGCGGGAGATGTTACGGATCAGCCAATTAAGCAGGTTGGCACGGCTGTGGGTCAAGGCATCACTGCAGCCCTAGAAGCATACAGCTTCATTAGGCAACCATACTACAGGAAATAGAAAAAAACAGGATTTATTATTTCAGCAAGAACGAGCCTGGATAAAAATTAAACGCAACTTGCCGAAAAGAAGTTCTGAAGACAAAAATAATGCCTGGGAAAACATATTGAATATTGCCTAAATTCTGGGGAAAGGATTATATCATTCCAAAACCCTTTCCATGCGTTTAATCAGCTTTAAGCTCGCAGTTTAAAGTAGCAGCGGTATGAAAAGAGGTTTCAAAATGAGTGAAAAATGTCTCGCTGTAGTAGAAATCGACCAGGACTTGTGCTGCAGATGTTACGTTTGCCAGTCAATTTGCCCCTTTGATGCAATAAAACGCGACTCAGCCGGGAAAGTGGAAGTCAGCAGCCAAGATTGCCAAGTCTGCGGTATATGCTACAGCGCTTGCCCAAGTTCAGCTATCAAATCGCAATATTACACCTACGATAACCTGTCAAACTACGTTAAACAGGCACTTGAAAAAACCAAGGATGTTGATACCCTTGTGTTGATGTGCCGAGGAAACTCGCCGTCAACGGGCGAAGTGCAGGATATCTTTAAAGAGCAAGGATTGAAAGTTGGCAATTACATTGCACTGCGTTTGCCCTGCTCAGGAAGAGTTCCGACTGATTTTGTTTTTGAAGCGCTAAGCTTAGGTGTAAACAATATTGTTTCGGTTCAATGCGAGGATCCGTTCTGCCGTTACAAGGAAGGCACGAAATTGAACACTCGCCGGCTCGTTTTAGCCAGAGACGTTCTGAAGCAGTTAGGCTATGAAGAGAACGCGGTTAAGATCGTGAAGTTTTCTCGCAAAGCGATCTACGATGTGCAGGCTTGCGTCGGCTGTGACAAATGCATCTTCATCTGCCCCTACAAAGCAATTGAATTTGAACCATTCGCCACTCCCAAAATCAACCTGGAGAAATGTGTTGGCTGCGGTGCATGCCAGCTCGTTTGTCCCCAACATGCAATCCAAGTTAAAGGCTTCGAATTTGAAAACGTGCTGAACCGCTATGGCACTACAGCTGAACAGTTGAAAGCCAAAAACAATTGTCCAGCAATTCTTGCTTTCGTTTGTCAATGGTCAGAGTTCGCGGACTTAGATAACCCGAGCAAAGCGTTTGAAGGCAAAAACGTCTTAGCCCTTGAAGTTCCATGCTTCAAATCTTTAGACCCCGTTCACGTTGTTAACGCGTTAAGATGCGGTTTCGACGGGGTTATGGCTGTTGTTTGTCCATCTAAAGACTGCAAACTTCAAGAAGGCAAAGACACCGCAGAACGCAACCTAGGCGTCATATTGAACGTGCTCAAAAAGAATGGTCTACTGGACAGATTCGAGCTTTTTGAGGAGTCACCCAGATGTGCTGGCGACTTCAACGAGAAGCTGAATGCTTTCTACAAGAAGATTTCAGCGTTACCCAAAAGGGAAATAGTTGTGGAGGCGACCGCAAAACGTACAAAATAGTAACTAAAACGGAACTGGTTCCAAAAATAAAACTTTTCGAAGTTGAAGCTCCCGACATTGCGGCTAAGTCGCATGCTGGACAATTCGTAATCGTCATCAACGGTAAAGAAGGCGAACGGATACCTCTGACAATCTGCGGGTACGACACGACGAAAGGAACGGTTTCATTTGCCTTCCATGAAGTGGGCAAAACCACAAAATCGCTAGGCTTACTTAACGAAGGAGACTGTATCGACAACGTGACGGGTCCGCTTGGGAATCCTTCTGAAGTCAAAAACTTCGGCAAAGTTCTCTGCGTCGGCGGAAGCGTAATGATTGCTCCATTGCTGTTGCAGGCCAAAGTCATGAAAGAAGCAGGTAACAACGTAACCACGATTCTTGGCGCGCGAACAAAGGAGTTCATAATGATGCAGGATGAAGCCAAACGTTTGAGCGACAAGGTTTACATTGCAACTGACGATGGAACCATGGGTTACCAAGGCTTGGATTTCCTTAAAGATTTGCTTAAGAAGGAAAAGTTCGACCGCTGCGTAGTCATGGGTCCGGTTATCCTTATGAAGGACGTGAGCGAAATAACTAAACCTTACGGGATCCCGACCATTGTTACGACTACACCAATAATGATTGACGGCATGGGTATGTGTGGAGTATGCCGAGTCACAGTTGGCGGTAAAATGCAGTTTGGCTGCGTTGACGGACCAGAATTTGACGGTCACAAAGTTGATTTTGACGGGCTAATCCTTCGGCAACGCACAATGTTGCCAGAAGAAAGGTTAAGCTCTGTGCTGTGGGAAATGAGAGGAGGTTGTAAGTGTGGCGGAACCAAAGCCTAAACCGAAATTGAATAAGAAAGCCGTTGAAATGGCTAAGCAAGAACCTAAGATTAGAGCTAAAAACTTTAACGAAGTCGCTTTAGGTTACACTGAAGAGCAAGCGCTTGAAGAAGCAAGTAGATGTTTGCAGTGTGTAAAGCCTCAGTGCATCTCAGGGTGCCCTGTTGAAGTCCCCATTCCAGCTTTCGTCAAACTGCTTAAAGAAAAGAAGTACGATGAAGCTATCGCTCTGATAAAGTCCAAGAATGCGTTGCCGGCTGTCTGCGGAAGAGTTTGCCCTCAAGAAGTGCAATGCCAATCTAAATGCATCGTTGGAAAAATCGGCGAACCGCTCAGCATCGGGAGGCTTGAACGTTTCCTCGCAGACTGGGAACGCGATAACGGTTCCAAGCTTCCACCGAAAGCTGCACCAACAGGCAAGAAAGTCGCCATCGTCGGCGCCGGCCCCGCGGGTTTGACGGCAGCTGCGGATTTGATAAAGCTCGGTCACGAAGTTACAATGTTTGAAGCACTGCACGTAGGCGGCGGAGTTTTGTCATACGGTATTCCTGAGTTCCGCTTGCCGAAAGCAATCGTGCAGAACGAAGTTTCATACATCCAGAAACTCGGCGTTGAATTACGCCTCGGCAATCTCGTCGGCAGAATCCACACTATACCGGAACTCATGAAGGAAGGCGGTTACGATGCAGTCTTCATCGGAAGCGGCGCAGGCTTGCCACAGTTTACCGGTTGCCCAGGAGAAAACCTCGGCGGAATCTACTCAGCCAACGAATTTCTCATACGAGTCAACCTCATGAAAGCATTCCAGTTCCCAGATTACGACACACCCATACGCCTCGGCAAAAAGGTGGTAGTCATAGGCGGCGGAAACGTAGCTATGGACTGTGCAAGAAGCAGCATGCGTCTCGGCTCTGAAGTATGCTTGCTTTACAGGCGTTCACGCACTGAACTGCCAGCAAGGCATGAAGAAATCGAAAACGCTGAAGAAGAAGGCTTAGTCTGCAAGTTCCTCGCCGCGCCCATCGAGTTCTACGGAGACGAGAAAGGCTGGGTAAAATCAATGAAGGTCATCGCAATGGAACTCACCGAGCCCGACGCAAAAGGCAGACGCGGAGTAAAAGAGGTCCCAGGCTCAGAATTCACGATGGATGTTGACACAGTCATCGTTGCCATAGGGCAAACACCAAATCCGATCATACAACGCACAACCGAAGGGTTGCAAAGCGACCCCAGACATGGAACAATATGCGTTAACGAAGTAGGCAAAACCAGCCTAGACGGCGTTTACGCAGGCGGAGACGTCGCCACAGGAGCAGCAACAGTCATCAGCGCAATGGGCGCAGGCAAACGCGCAGCAAAAGCAATGAACGAATACTTGATGAGCAAGAAATAAGCCAATGTCTCTTTTTTAAGACACATATCATTGTTTTTCAATTGCTTTTTGACATAAGTCGCGAAAGCTGAATAATTTTTTCCTAAAAGCTCCAAGTGAAAGTGCCATTAGAGTAATATAGCATTAAGACGAAAAGGTCATGAAGCGATTGAATTATGAGGAAAATGAACGGGTCAGGCAGCTACCTTAAGAATCAGGTTAGAAAAAACTTGGCAAAAGCGGTTCTTTGCCTGTTCTTGTTCTGCTTAATCGTTTTCCTCGTAGGCTTAAATGTGGTCTTTGCTTTGACCTCGGAAGTGTTTGACGCAGCTGGACTGTTTGTTTCTCTGGTGCCGTTGGCAGCGTTTTACTTTTACCTTCGTAAGTACCGAATTTACAACGGCGGTTGGGCAGGAGAAAAACAAGTCACTAAACTGTTAAGCAGCAGACTAAACGACGACTATGTCCTCTTAAACGACTTGTATCTGCGTAACGGCGCCGGAGACATTGACCACATCGTTCTCGGTCCAAGCGGCATCTTTGTCTTAGAAACGAAGAATTGGAGTGGCGAGATAACATGTCGTGGCGATGAATGGGAAAGATCAGGTAGACACAACTTTAAAGCCAGCCCAAGCCTGCAGGTAAAGCGGAACACCGCCAAAATAAGACTCATAATTGACTCTTCCCCTGTCTTGAAGTTGCCTGGAGTCTGGGTTGAAGGCATACTGGTCTTCACAAACAACCATTCCACCCTACACTTGAACAACCCAACTGTTCCTGTCCTTAAACTTCCTCAACTTGTTAACCACATAACCTCACAAAGAAGCTCTAGCGTCTTAACTCCGCAGCAGCTTGAAACGATTGGAAAAGAAATCCTGAAACAAAAAAACTAATGCTGGCTCGGTTCTGGAGGCGTAATTTTAAGCCACGCTTTTCTTTTTACACAGGCAAACGACGTAATGCTGGTTACCAGCAGAGTGCCCATTGTCAGGTAGTTTGCGAAGTTTGTGGATGGATGTTGAATTTCAAAGATGACTATGGCGAGAACGATGTAGAAAGTAATTACCCCAGTGAGGAATTGCAGGATATGGAAGGCATGTCGTATTCGGAACGCTTGTGATTTTATCTTGTTCAGGGTTGATTCGATTCTTGTTGAAACGTCTGGAAGGTCGTCGAGAACTAGTGTTACTCCAGTTAAAACGAAGAATCTTCCCGTGTTAACCGCTAAGCTTGAAGAATTTACAAGAAAAAGCATCACTAAAGAAACCGAAGTAAACGCCACTACGTAGATGGCGGATGTGAATAGAACAAAGAAGCCGTACACGTAATGGTGGAATAAGAATCGTCCTGTATGAAGTGTTCTTCCTATACTTGCGCTCGGAAAAATGTTGATGAATGCGGCTATCGCTGCGATGAGGAAAAGGTTTCCGCTGATTAGGTCGGGGAAATAGGGTCTCCACCATGGCCACGCAACGTAGAAGCCATAGAGGATTCCAGACAGCGTGGTTATTGTTATGAGTGCGTTCAGAATCAGGGTTAGGCTAAATATTTTCTTAGTCAACACCCAAACGGCTTCACGCTTTGTCAAATCTCAGAAACTACCCCTTTTTAGCTGCGCTCTGTCTTTGCTTTTAGGATACTTGCAGCATCCCTTTATTATAATTAACGTATGTTAATGGGAAAAAAATACTTAACTGTTCCTAAAAAATCGACTTTGCCCTTGCTTACACCCAAAGTTCGTCGGTTTCAAGGTCAGTCTGGTTATTGGGTTTCTTTTCCACGATGTCGGTCTTGACGCGGTCATAATCTGAGGCTTGATGGAACGAGTAATCAAAAGCAATAATGCTTTCTGAAACAAGTTGTCGCTCATTCGGTGGGTAAAATTTGTTGTTTGTGTTTCAGGTTGCTTTCAGTTTTTAGGGCTTGAAGTGTTTGCAGGTTGCGACCCATAGCGACCCTACGCGACCCATTGCGACTCCTAACGACTCTATTCGACTCCCTGCGTCTCTATGCGACTCTCCCGACAGCTTCCAACGGCACAGTTTTTCTTCAAATGGCTTTCTGTTCTTAGTAGGTGCCCACGTCATCTGTCTAAACTGAATGCTTTCTCGTGTGCAAGCTTCTCGGGCACCTGGTCCAGAACCATCTTCCCAGCTGGCTTCTTAGTTAGCACGACTGGTGCCAACTGGTTGGCGAGCTCAAGCGCCGAGTCTAACTTGCTACTGCGCTCAGCATAAATCTCAAAAAGCACACTATCTTTATGCACTGTTTCCCCAAGCTTCGAATGAAGAACTATACCTGCCCCTTTCTCCTTAGGCGCACCAGCTTCTCTAGCGACCCGCACGATGTCCTCGGTGCTGAGCCAAATGACCTTGCCAGATCTCTTAGACTTTACCTCAACGCATTCTGGACCGACTTGGATGTCGTCGGGCTGAATCTTCGAGTTTCCTCCTTGTGCAGCGATGATTTCCCGCATCTTGGCCGCCGCTTTGCCAGAATCTATCATGTCTTCAGCCTTGGCTCGACCGTTCTCTGCTCCAACCATCTCGAAAAGCATTCCCGCAAGGCTAACGGCTTTATCCCGCAAGTCAGATGGACCGCCGCCCAGCAGAGTCGCTAAGGCTTCTCTGGCTTCAAGTGCCGGCCCAATTCCGTAGCCAAGCGGCTGGTCACCGAAAGTTAGGGCGCATTGAATGTTTAAGCCTAGACGTTTTCCTAAATCCACGAAATCTGAAGCCAAAGTGTACGCTTCAGTTCGAGTCTTAATTTTCGCGGCCATACCTGTCGGGATGTCAATGGCAACGTGGGTAGCTCCCATGGCTTTCTTCTTGCTGAGAATTGAAGGCAACAGCATGGGATCTATTCCCAATGGGTACTCAACTTGGATAAAGAGGTCGTCGGCAGGAGCAAGCTCCAAAGCGCCGCCCCAAACCAAGCATCCGCCTGTTTTCGCCACTACATCTTTTATCTCGTCGATGTTCAAGTTAACGGGACACAGGGTTTCCACCCTGTCTGCAGTTCCAGCCGGAGAAGTGATCGCCCGCGAAGAAGTCTTAGGAATCGTGAATCCAGCTGCAGCAACAATAGGCACAACCAGCATAGACGTTTTGTCGCCCGGAATCCCGCCGACACTGTGCTTATCAAGAATTGGCCCATCGCCGAAGCTAAGCGTCTTCCCTGTTGCAACCATAGCCCTCGACAATGCCTCATTCTCGCTTGAACTTAACCCGTGAATGCTAAGCGCCGTCAAAAAAGCAGCAATTTCAGCGGAGCTTAAGTGCCGCTCAACCACGTCCTTAACAATAGTCACTATATCTTTCTCGCGTAAACGCTCCCCACGCAGCTTAGCCCTCACGTTGAAGAGCGACTCAGGAAGGGGAGCCAACTGTACCGAAACAGTTTCATCTTCCTTCACGCCAAGCGCGGTGGCGGTTTCCTCGTAGAGCCCGATGCGTTTACGCGAAAAAAAAGCAGCAATATTTGCGATTGCAATCATTTCTTGGTTGCCATATCTTATTCGTATTCTGTCTGAACTATGTACGCCCAAGGAACTGGCACTTTCTTCGCTGAGAATGGCGATTCTGTTTCCGCCAGTAAATATGGGTAAGACTTCAACCGTTAACTCCATTCTGAATCACGCCATAACTTGATTAGATTTAGGAATAGTTAAAGATTTTAAGGAAAAACCAGTTGAAACTAGCCGGTGAGAACAACATGAAGTACCTTGACTTTATTGATCCAACTTACAAACCCAAGGGAACTGATTTGATCTGCACCTTTTACGTTGAACCCGAAGGCATTAGCATACAAGAAGCCGCCGGAGGAGTGGCCGCAGAAAGCTCAGTCGGCACCTGGACAGAGCTCACAACTGAACAGCCCTACGTGAAGTGCCTAGCGGCACACGTTTTCAGCATAGAAGGCAATGTAATCAAGATCGCTTATCCCATCGAACTTTTTGAGCCGGCTAACATGCCCAACATTCTTAGCAGCGTAGCAGGAAACGTCTTCGGGCTTAAAGCTCTAAGAAACCTGCGCCTCCTCGACATTGAAATGCCAAGAGCATTAGTTAGCAGCTTCAAAGGTCCTAACTACGGTATAGTAGGAATCCGCAGCCTCCTTAAAGTCCCTCAGCGCCCGCTTGTCGGCACAATAATCAAGCCTAAACTCGGATTAAAAACAAAAGACCACGCAAAAGTGGCCTACGAAGCTTGGAGCGGCGGATGCGATATCGTAAAAGATGATGAAAACCTCAGTAGTCAATCGTTCAACCCATTTGAAGAACGACTCGCGCAAACATTAGAGAGTCGTGATAAAGCGCAACAAGAAACAGGTGAACGCAAAGTCTACATGATTAACGTCACAGCTGAAACCAGTTTGATGATAAAGCGTGCGGAAGCTGTTGTGGCTCAAGGCGGCGAATATGTGATGGTTGACATTTTAACAACTGGTTGGTCAGCACTGCAAACGCTCAGAGACCAAAACTACAAACTTGTAATTCACGCTCACAGAGCTGGACACGCAGCTTTCACGAAGAGTCAGCTGCACGGTATCGCCATGCGTCCTATTGCAACCGTGGCGCGCTTGATCGGAGTCGACCAATTGCATGTGGGCACTGTCGTGGGAAAAATGTCTGAAACCAAAGTAGAAGTGTTGGAAAATATTGACGCCTGCAAAACGCCAAGGGTCAAATTGAAATCCGTTCTACCTGTGGCTTCAGGCGGATTGCACCCGAGGCTGGTTCCCGCTTTGCTTGAAACGTTCGGCAACGATGTAATCATCCAAGCCGGAGGCGGAATCCATGGGCACCCTAATGGAACAATGGCGGGCGCAAAAGCAATGCGACAAGCAGTTGACTCAACATTAAAAGGAGTTACGCTGAATGAGTACGCCAAAACCCACAAGGAACTCAAAGAGGCATTGGAGCAGTGGAAAGCCTAAAGTTGCTTAAGGATCCACGGGTAACTTCGACTCACAGTTTCTACGATTGATTGAGGCGCAACTACTCCTTCTTCACAGATTAACCCGGAAATGTAACGGCATGGAGTAACGTCAAAAGCGGGGTTACGCACCGACAGTTTTTGTGGCGCTTCACTCCAAACTTCTTTGGGATTTCGCTGCTCAATCCGCTCGTAGGCCCCACCAAGGGTTTCAGGGTCGAATTTTAGCAGTTCCGAAACCACGTAAAACGGTTTTCTTGCTTCATGCGCCAACACGGCGATGCCGCTGGTGCCTACCTTGTTAACCACGTTGCCCTCAGAAGTGATGGCGTCCGCCCCCACAACGACGAGATCAACGTCTCCCATGTATGAACGCGCAGCCGAGTCAACAATGAACATCGTTTGAACACCAAGCTCAATCATTTTCCTAGCAGTTATCCTCCCCTGGTAGGCGGGTCGGGTTTCGGTGCAGATTACACTGAAATTTTTGCCGTCAGATTTGGCTTTGGCAATCATTCTGGTTACAGTTGATGAGTGGCAATGCGTGAAAATTAGCATGCCGTCGCGGATGCGTTTGGCGCCTATTTCCGCGGTTCGTTCCCTTGAAGCTTCAAGATTCTGCAAAAACAACGCTGTGTTAGATGAAATCAGTTCGCTTAGAACATCGATTTTTTCGGTGCTGCTGTCTTGAGCTTGCATAATTATGTAACGAACGGCATTTCTCATTAGCGGCTCTGTTTCTCGTGATGCGAAAAGCATCACTTGAGCTTCTTCGAGTTCGCGCAAAAAGGTATTCTTGTCTTTTGCCTTCGTTGTTTTCGCTAACGTTTGAATCGATTTAAGGGCTGCTATGGCAACATTTCGTGCCCCCTGAACTTCCAGTTTCCTTATTCGTTCAGCTGTCGCTTGTACTGTTTCACTCATGATTTTCAAACCCTTGGTAAATGTCGGTTTGTGCTTGATTTATTACTTAGAAGAGAAGCATATAAGCAGATTTGTGGCAAATATGCTGCAAATCGCAATTCTGACACTATCTTGTCGCGGATAGTCTGTGGCAAATTCTTTGATGCCTACGCCACAGGTTGTGCCGGCTTCTTAGATGGCTCATCTATTGGGACGGAAGATTCGTGTTTCCTTCCCGAGAGAGCATAGTAAACAGAGCCGAGTATCACGATTAAGCCTATCGTGAGCAACATGATTGCCAAAAGTGTGCCCGAAGCTATTGCGGGGTTGGTTAGTTCAAGTATCGCTGAAACGCCCACCGTAATCAGTATTAGTCCGCTGACCAAATATCTGATAAAGCCATGTTCAGCTTTCTCCTGCCTCTTGCCCTTATCTGAACTCGCGGGCTTCTGTTGTTTTACAGTCTCTTCTGCTTTTTCTTGTTTCTGCGAAGGTTCAGGTTCAGGTGCCGTTGCTGTGCTTGGTGTGTCGCCTTTGAGTTGTGTTCCGCAGTTGGGACAGAAAGTCATTGACTCCTCAACTTTAGTGCCGCATTTCAGACAGTATGGCATGCAAATTCTCCATTGCCATCGTATTTTACCCGCTGTAACTATTTAAAAACATGCATTAAATACTCGAAGAGAAAGATATATGTTACAAGAGTACATAGTCGATGGGGAAACAAATGGGCTTCAAAAGCAAGTTTAACACGCTAGCACATAACATGCAAGCGCTGCCTGACAAGAAAAAAGAAAACTTGATTTCAGCCCTATACATAGGTCTCATTTTTGTCCTGCTTGCAGTACTCTACCTTATCAACGTCCACACAAACCTCTGGAACAGCTTCAATCATTTCCTCAACAATTTTATTCTAGCCACTGTTCCAGGTACAGGCCTACAATTACCTGCTCCAGAAAACCCCGCAGCCTATATTGTCCTCTACAACGCTGCATTCCAGTTTTGCCTAGGCTTAGGCACAATTGAAATCTTCGTTTTAGTGCTCAGAGTATGGCTTAACTCGCCTCTTCCCAGAAAGGCGGAAACAATCGAAAACCTTGTTTTCTGGCTTGGAACAAGCTACTTGGTAGCAACCTACTTGATTAATGTTACAATAATCAGTGAGTGGTTTGTATTTTGGGCTGGCGTAATTTTGATTGGCGGTTTATCCTTAGTGGCAAGATCGTTTGTTCTTATTGCAAGCCGACAGGCTTAGCCCTTGATCTTTAGTTTCCACCAGAGCCGTGTTACTTGCCAGAACATGTTCCAAGAATCCTTGGCTAAATTGACCTTCGTGCCCTTGCCGCTCGTCCACTCCACAGGAATCTCTTTAACCCTAAGTCCGTGACGCTGCGCCCTTACAAGGATTTCCGTATCCCAAAACCAATGAGTCGCCTCCACCTCGCTCAGCAAAACCAAGACTGATTCTTTTTTGAAAGCTTTAAAACCGCATTGGTGGTCCCTCACCTTGGAGTTTAACATATGCCTGACCAAAAAGTTGTAGCTTTTGGAGCTTATGCTCCTGCGGATTGTCCGTTCAACCTTGCTTTCTGGAAGCATCCTCGAACCCGTCGAAACATCATACCCTTCAATCGTGATGGCGTCAACCAAGAGTTTAAGCGATTTAAGGTCGGTCGCTAAGTCCAAATCCATGTAAACCAAAACTTGACCATTACTTTCTCTAAACGCATTGTTAAGGGCAGCTCCCCTTCCTTGACGTTTTTCACGATGAATATGCCTAACGTACGAATATTTCTGCGCCAACTCTTCGGCCTTTTCTGCGGTGCCATCAATGCTGCCGTCTTCAGCAATGATAATCTCACAAGGGATTCCATCTTCTTTGAGGGTTTGACCAATTTTCGCCACGGCGTTTTCCAGTTTATCTGCTTCATTGTAAGCTGGAAGAACCACTGAAACCGTGACTGCCGACACGCCGAAAAAATTCCGTTCCGTCATGGCGCGAAGAACCAGCCTTGGACCCACTTCAGTTTATGGACATAAGAGTCAGAAACGGGCATCCCTGAAATTACTGGGTAAAAAACCACAAATAGAATTACAACCGAAGCAAAAAAGGCTATGGTAGCGACTTTCCCTAGACGTGTGTTCCAGGTCTTATTAATGAAATAAGTTGTTGCTAAGCAGAGAAGTGGCACACTCAAATAGAAATGATAAATGTAAGTTGCCCTGGAAATTATGATGTAAGGAAGCCATGAGAAAAGGAATACAACAATAATGTATACTGCGGGCAACTCCAACTTGAAGTTCTTTTGCTTTCCTAATTTTTGTCCAGACAATCGCTTGCCCAACTTTTGAACCAACCCACTCTCATACAACACAATTCCAGTCAACGTGAGGACGCAGGCAAAGCCAACCCACCAAACCGCTGGATTACCCATCGCTGTGATTGTAGAAACCACATTATTAGGCAAGTAAGTGATGTCAAACCATTTCGGAACAGAACCATTTATGCCATACATAAAAGGCCAAGACCACCAAGGAGACGAAGACGAGTCTTTTATGGTGCCTGACTGAAAACCAAGCATTGCATTTTGCAATGTCAAAATCTTCGAAAAAGAATCACCCGCCAACATCTCAGGAATGAATGTCAAAAAGTAAATCACAACCGCTAAGCCGATGAAGCCTAGCAACAGCATGAAAGGGTAGTCGAAGAAGGCAACGTACTTGTCACCCCAGCCACCTTTAAGTTTTATGACACCTTTGAGCCGGTAAGCCGCAAGTAGAATGAGCAAGCCACCTGCACTAAAAATTGTAAACCACTTCGTAGAGAATCCCAACGCGAAGAAAATTACTGCCAAAAACAATGGCAAAGCAGAAGTCTTCCACCCGTCCTTAACAACATTCATGAAATAAATTATGAAGAACAACTGTGACAGCAAAGAAAAGAAAACGACGTAGGTATCTACAGTGCCAATCCTAGCCATAGTGAAATGCATAAAATCAAACGCGAATAGGAAGGCTGCAGAAAAACCTGCGATCCATGTTTGGAATAGTTTCTTTCCAATAAGATACATCAAAGGCACCATCAGAGTTCCAAATATCACACCCATAATTCGCCAGCCAAACGGAATTTCACCAAAAATTGCTATGCCGGAGGCTTGAATCAATTTTCCAAGTGGAGGGTGAGTCCTCTCATTAGGTATCTGACCGTGCAGGTAGTTTTCAGCAGATCTGGCAAAATAGATCTCATCAAAATACATTTTAGACATATAATCAGGGGGGATCTGCAGCTTGTTCTGCTCATCAATCAACTTGGCTAACGTTGGGTCTGTGGTGTTTTCGCCTGTAATTGTTGGGATCGGAATTTGCCGGTTGTTCTGGCTTTGCAGGCCGATTTCAGAGATTTGGATGAAAGGACTTGGTAGTTGGTCCGAAGGATTGGGGACATTCCAATAGAAGTCGGGGCGAGAATCATAATTGGTTGGCTGAACATCAAAGCTCAAGAATTGTGTATTCGCGTTAATGCTGCATGATTGAAAAACTGAATAGTCGGTGCCTGCCGGTTGAAGAATTAATGTTCCAACGGAAGTCCAGTTTTCAGGAGACCCCGAATATATCGTCACGCTTGCGTTGCCGCTTTTAACCCAGAAGTAAACGGTTTGAATGTGTTGCATCCCGCCGAGGTTGACATAGAAACTTTCTGGTTGAGTTGCTTGCCAATTTGTTACTGGATATTGAATTGAACCCACATTCCAAGCAGCTATTCCGAAGAAAACCAGCGAAACTAAAATGATGGTTATTACGTCTTTCTTGTCGATGTTTAATCCGAAGTTCAAGTTGGCTCACCTCTCTCGACAGGCGGCAAAGGTGGCGGCGATTCAGTTTTAAGCCATGTCCGCTTATCCCACATGATTATTGAAGCATATATGAGCATTAATAAGTTAATCGCGCTCACTGCCCAAACCACCGGATCACCAGTTAAGTTCGGAGCATAAGGATAAGCTGCGTTCAGCTTGTTCAGAACGTAGGCTTCGTTGATGAGAAAAGTCACCGTTAAAACTGCATAAATTGCAGTTGCTTTCTTGATGAAAGGAACCATCAACGCCATGGCGCTCATTGCTGGAAACAGGTACCGTTCATGGATCCTTGTTGGGAGCATGAAAAACGCAAAGAGCAGCATGAAAGCTGCGTAGACCGCCAGAAACTCGCTTGAGGTTTTGAAACGTTTGTTCAGCAGGTACAGGGTGAAAACGGTGAAGCCTCCGAATAGGACCCAGCCTAAGATGTAGAGGTTTCCGTCGGGGACCCACATGCCTGAAATCAAGCCCCATAGGTTGAAGGCGTTAATTGAAGTGTACGCGTACCCCTTGTAAGCTACAAAGTAGATGTTGGTTAGGAAAGAGATCGGACTCCCGCCCCAGTTGAACGGAACAATAACCACAAAAACTGTCACCGCAAAGGAGACGACTGAAAGAAGCATCTGTTTTAATCCATTTTTCTTGTAAATCAGAAACGCAACCAGCGGCACCAAGGCTATTCCCTGCGGCTTAGTCAAAATGCTGAGAGCGAAGGCGGCTGCAGAAAGTTTGGGTTTGCTTCTTAAAGCAAGCATAAGAGAGAGAACAAGGAAGAAAGTGTAGATTGCGTCATACTGACCCCAGACAGCCGCGTCATAGATAACGGCGGGGTTGAAAGTGTACAGTGCCGTCGCCAAGATTGCAAGCTTGAAACTTGACTGTCTACGAACAAAAACGAAAATCAAAATCGCCGTGCCCAGGTCAAAGATGTTGGGCGCTAACTTTACAATGTTAACTGCGTTGATGCCGACTTTTGATGCTGCGTTTGCAATGGAGCCGAAAAACCAGAAAATGTATACGTTAAAGGGCGGATAATCTGTCCATCCGGTGTCACTGTAAAATGGTCTTATTCCATGTGTTGCCGCCGTGTTGAACCAAGAGAGAAAGTCGTTTGTGTCAATAGTGTATCCTTTGAGCGGGAACAGGGCAAGCCTGATTAGGAAGGAAACGGCAAGGGTGGCGGCTAAAATGGAGATTTCCTTTTTTGCAGTGAAGTTAATCGCGTTTCCCCTCCGCCTTGTTGAAAATATTTGTGTTCATGGGATAAGAAGGTTTTTCAAGATTGCATTTTTGATTTTTTTTATGAATGGGGCAAACTAGAATTAAAATACTTTTTAAGTAAGGCGCAATGGACTCATCTTGGAAGGCAGAAAAACTGCTACGGGAATTGCTGCTCAGTGACCGAATTATTATATTTGGATAATGTAAAAAAGTTTAAGGGAATATGGTAACAAATCCTTTTCCCCAGCAATTAGGTTGCCTTGACTCTGTGAGCCTTTTATGGATTTGACTTTGCCATGAGGATAGCTACGTTACATATTCAACTTTTCGTTTGTGGTACCTTTTGCATTCCTTAATTATTTTTCTTGCGAATTGCGGCGGAGAGAAAAGACCTGTACCTGAAAGCCACGCAATCTCCGCTGTTCGATCATGGCGGACCTCTGTGTATTCGGGGCATCCGATGCACTGATCGGGGAACTCTTTGAAGCACAAATGTTGTACCTCCGACACCATTCCTCCCCAATAACAACTAAGGCGGTTTAGATATTTAAGATAGCGTTCTCCGTCCTTTTGCACCATTTTTTTTGAGGTAACGAAGGAATTCAGAATGATTTTGGCGCAGAAATTTTTCTTTGTGTTTTGGGTTGCTTTCTTGGTTTGGGGTTGGGTTTGGTTGCAGGTTGCGGTTTAAAAAGTCTAAATTCGTCGTAAAAAGTCTACTAAAGTCTACTAACGTCAATAGAAGTCAATAGTCGTCTGCCAAAGTCAATAGTCGTCTAAAAAAGTCAACACTGATGAGGGATTAACGACATAAGACGATGGAAAATTTTCAAATTCTCCCTAAATCTACTTAAATCTCCTCATAGCGTAACATGGAAAAGAATTGAGGCAGCGGCCACATTTTAAGCGATAAAACTTCACCTTGAATTATGACGTCAGAATCTTCGGGAAAGTCTAATGCGTGCTGAGGAATCTATATTTAGACTTGTTTTAGAGATTATTCGCTAATGACTCTGGCAGTTTTCCTTAACTCTAAACTTGACCATTTCCTTTATCAAGTCAAGCGGAACCGGTTTGTCCAATGGAAATTTGACGGTGCCCTTGACTTTGCTTACTTCATAGCCTGACAGTTTCTCTTTGAATTCCTCGATGGCCGACTCCCGCGGATAGAAACCTATGTGATTCTTGAATGCTCCAAACCAGACCAAGTTGCCATTCAGTTTGAACGCTGGCATGTTATAACTAATTGCTTCTTCTGCTTTGGGTGCGGCGTCCTTGATTGCTTGCCTTATTTGTTCTAAAACAGTTTGAACGCTCTTGGGAAAAGAAGAAATGTAATCGTCGACTGTCTCAAAATGCTTCTGCATCACTAACAAACTCCATAAGAAAATATCCATTCTAATTATTTCGCTCAGATTTTAAATACTTATCTTGAAGCTGAGTAATGAAGTTCCCAGTCAAAGCGGTGTTTTGTATGATTAAGCCAGTTTTAGCGATGCTTATGAATTGACCCTTGGGGGATTTGGACCCGCGACCATTACCTTACCAATGGATAAGAAAATTGGCCAAACCTCAGATAATTAAGAAAGCTCCCAATGCCATAGTTAATATTCCAGTGAAAATCACTAGCGGATTGTTAGAAACCAAGAAAAGTTGCGACCTCACTTAACGAAAGATATATTGTAACTTGTAAAATAATATTCTATACAAAGCAGTTTACATAGGCCATTCAGGCGCCATAACCGCGTGCGGTGGAGGATCAATTGAAAGTGACAATAACGGTCAATAAGTTGTAGTGATAGGTCACTTTGGGAGAACTGTCACGAATCCGCCCATAAATCCGATTTGATCAGGTTGTCCATCGCTGCCAGTTGTCATTGCCCAACCCCCTGAATCGGTGTCACATGGTACAGTGCACCACCAACGGTAAACGCCAGATTGTGTTTCTGTAAACTGAAAGTGTGAAACCGCCGGAACCCCATTTATCTGGCATCCCGGTATCTGGAAATCCACGTTCAAAGTTGGGCTCGTAAAGCTATGTTCCCCATTATCGTAGTTCACGACTGTGAGATTGACTACTTGACCTGCATATACAGTAAAGTTACATGGAACAAAAGTATCATGAGTCTGGTTATCTGGACCAAGAGTCAAGTCACTTTGAACCAACAAGGTTATGTCTGCGTATTTTGCAGTGTTAGAAACTGTGGTTGTGGCAGGTTTCAAATCGTACCCTATTATCGCTCCCAAAACAATAGCAGCGAGAACAACTACTATAAAACCGGCTATTACCACACTCGTTAAGTCATTGCTCATTAATACTATCTGCTAAAATCATATTGTATGTTAAGTTAATGACTGATCCATCTTAAAGGTCTTATGAATTTTCCAGTTTCTTGTCACACCACAAGCAACTTGCAGTTCATAATAAAAAAAGCCATCTGACCTCGGGTTGTAACATCCGAACAGCCACACAGCTTTAAGAAGTAACACCCTACATGAAATTGTTCTTAGTGTTTTCGAGTTATAGGCTTGACAATTAAGCGTGCACCAAAAAAAGAAGGAAAGCAAGAAAAATGTTTTGGGTGAGTGAATGAGTCCTAGATGAAAAGATGTTGCTTTTGGTCACTCCAATTCTAACTCTATTTCTAAATTGGAGCCTTCGGCGGGATTTGGACCCGCGACCATTACCTTACCAAGAAGCCCGATTCATTGAACCAATGAGTTTTCGAGCTTTTGATTGGGTTGAATTCAAAAAATTCGTCCAGGGAAAATACCGCAAAACCACCGCTAAAAGAGTCATGTGCTACGCTAACCGCTACTACCATGTACTTGAATCTGGCAACATCGGGCAACTCAATGCTGTCCCATCAACCGTCAGATCGGAAGTAATCAAAAGTCTCATCGTAATCTCGAAGTATATCGGGTGCTACGAGCAATTCAAGGCTTCTCTGAAAAGCTACGGAATCAAGGCTAGCAGGCCAGACGCGCTTGCCGCCTTCGTCAGAATATACAACAATAACAATAGCAATTTGGACGAGTGGTTCGCCAAAGTCAAGCCAGTACTCACGCCACAGGAGAATTTGCTGCTGAAATTCTTGCGCCTGACAGGGCTACGATGCAGCGAGGGCATTGAAAGCTTCAACCTGATAATCGAGCTTTCGGAGAAGGGAAGATTATATGAGTACCTCAGCGCTGAAACTGGGATCCTAGAGCATTTTCGTTACAAAGACAAATTCCTGCGCGGCACAAAGAATGCCTTCATCAGTATAGTGCCTGAAAGCTTGATTGGCGAAATTACGGGGAGCCGGCCTGTAACTTATGCGGCCATCACAAAGAAACTTCAAAGACGAAAGATTCCGACTCGAATCAGCGAGCTACGGGATTACTATGGCACCTTCATGATCAGGCATGGGCTCGTTGCACAGGAGGCAGACTTGCTTTGCGGGAGGATTCCGCCCAGTATATTTGTCAGACATTACTTTTCTCCAGCGATAAAGGAACTTAGAGAACGAACGTTGAAGGCTCTTGAAGAAATAAGCGTCAAAGGCCTTCAATAAATTGGGGGGTATAGAGGGAGGTCGAAAGGTCTTCAGTAAATTATCTAATCATCAGAACCTATAAAAATAAACAAAATAATTCGAAGTAGTCCCTTCCTATACCTCCCAAATCGTAGAAGGCCTTAGTCCCATTGCGGCAGCCAAGAACGGAACGGGGCAGATCCAGACTTACATACGCCGCGACTGCTGCCACCGATTTTCGTGACGGGGCAGGGAGAGATTTGGTCCTCATCCCATTGTCTGATCCTTTTATGGCGCAAAGTGCGCGACTATTTTTATTTAACAGCCTGCATTAGAGCATGTTGCCTGTGAAGAAAAACACGTTAGTCGGAGAAAGGATTAGTTGTCCTATTGATGATGTCGGGAACAAATTCTGAGGCACCTGAACCGGGCAAATGCAGACTTACATATGCCGCGACTGCGGCCTGCTGGAGAAGTCACCTGCATTTCCCTTTATTTAGGCAGCGCATGAAAAGCAAGATCCTGAGTCCTAAATTATTCTGGCGCCCGTCAGGTTTCCCCATTGTAAATCAGCCGGCAAAGAGCGGCGATAGTTAATTTCTACAGAAAAGAAAAGCAGTGGAAAACTCTCGGAGAACACTTTGTAGTTTAATTTGCATAATCCCTCAATCTTTAGAATTGGTTGTCGCGGAATAAGATCCAACGCACTATGCAAGTATACCCCCTCTTCGTCAGCATGTATGGAAAAAATATCAACGGCTCCGAAATCTCTTGGCAGAATTGTTCCTTGATATCCTTCTTTCTGACCCGCCCACTTCAGATAGCTTCTATCACTGCATTCAATCTTAGTTCCATCAGGGTATTCAATGGTTTCCAGAATGCACACACTGTTGACCGCAGCAGCATCAGGTCTTCGATTTTCGATCTTCGCGTGCCAAATAAACTCCATATGTCGTCCCGTGTGATCTCCATAAAGCATGGGTTTGGGAGTCACTTTGATTTCTGCAAGAACAAGGTTTCTAGAATAATCCTTAGTCCATTTTCGCCCTCTAACCGAACTCTCAATTTTCTTGAGTAAATCCTCTTCGTCTTCAAAAATCTCGGGATTCGCCTGGACATACTTAAGAAAGCCTTCCAGCGGAGCCCCCTTTTCTTGAAATGCAATGATCTCTTTGAACCCAAGATGATGCGCAAGAGCCAATTCTTGATGTGTAAACAATGAACAAGGCAATGTGTTTCCATTCTCTCTACGAAAATCAACGAACAGGTAATAGTCAGAAGATCTCAGTTCGTCTGTTATTTTCATGATGTCATTCAAACCTTGAATCTTAAAAGCCAAATAGTACTCAAGATCGAACTTCTCCTTCAACAGTTTACCTATTTTTTCCGCGATATTTTTCTCTCTTGGCGGTCTTTGACCGCAACTTATGAAAACTCTTCCAACCATAGGTTTTCATCTTCCTAAGTTGACTCGTGCTATTTCTCTTTGACTCTTATATTCTATAGGACTTGATTGAGGATAAAAAGTGCTCCTCAAAAAAAAGCGGAGCAGAATTTGAACCCATCCCCCGAGGAGATTTCACTTGTACAGTCCCTCTTTTTCTTTACAGACAAAGAAAGAGGAAGTTTTGTTTTCAGGATCAGAAGTTTACTCAGAAAGACCAAATAACTTGCTAAGTTCCTCCTGTTTCTCTTTTAACCTTATTTCATACCGTTCTTTATTCTGAACTTTTAGGGCAACTTCTAATTTGATGAGCCTGCCTCCTCTCCAAATTTGTTCTTAATTATTATAATTCTGTCTTCAAATTCAGTCGAAGCGCATTTCCCCAGATTAATAAGGGCTTTTTCAGGCTCTCCGTTTAACACAATCAAATTTGATTTTTTGCATCTACAGAGATTCTCAATGATTGCAGCATTTATCGGGTAGTCTCTGAAAGAATATCCTATGACAATTAGTTTTTCCCATTCTTGCGCTTTAAAAATGCTGTAGAAATTATGATACGGGTATTTTAGCATAGATTTTTCTTGAGTGGGGTAAATCATCATATTCTCTTGTATCATTGTTTTTGTTGAAAGTTTTTCAGGAGCTTCTAAAGTTTTGAAAATTGAATTTTCAAATTTGTATTCATAAAGAGATCCATGCAACTTAATTAGCCATCTGTTGTGTGCTTTTTCAGGAAAAATTGAGAAGTCCAAAATGCTTTGAGCAGGATCTTCCGATTGCCTAAAGCCATCAGTAAAACTTCGCTTTTTTGCTCGATGATAAATCTCCAGAATATGATCATAATTTGTAGTTACAACCGTGTTCCCTACATCAACCTCAGTCTGGAAAGTATTACCCGCTTCTACCAAGGAGCTCATTTGGGGCTCGCGGTTCGGCACATATCGCACGTCTCTGAATTGTGATTCTTTTGCTATTCTAAAAAGTCTGTCATACACATTTACTATCTTAGTTTCATAAAATTTCTTTAGTGTGCATTCCTTCCAGACAAATTTTCGTAGCGACTGCAGCATTTCATTCAAGTCTTTTTTATAATAATCCTTTAGGTCCTTACCAACGTAGGCAGTAAATGGCCCACTTTGTTTCACTGAATCCTCAAGATTTGTTAGCCCTTCTACTATGCTATAAGCGGCTTCAAAATCGAGCGTCATTCCGTACTTAGTTAAGCCTAACTCAAGCTGTTTCGCCAATTCGCCATGACCATTTTGTTCAAACATTTTTACTATGTCTTGGCCCATTTCTTTTAATGTCTTGATTCCAAAAGGTCTTGATGCCCCTGCCCCTAAGAAAATCATTTCATTCGCCTCCGTTAAATTGGCGTAATTGACTAATAATTCTTACCGAGCTGGTTCGACTGTCTTAAGGATCATTCCCGCTGCGGATTTCATCGTGCGAACCCTTGGGAGACCGACGACAACAACCCCCGAAGTGATCCGCAGGAAATTTTTTTCTAATCCTGAAGATTTCATCTGCACAATTTTTTTTACTATTCTTGAAATTAAGCAATGCAATTTTGAAAGACTATTTTTGAAACCAGGTTAAGATTTTGGGTCGCTTTCTTAGCTTTTCTATTTAAGTGAGAAATCTTATATTTCCGCTACAACAATGAACGATACAGCGAGCAGATAAAAGATGGCGGACGAAATCTGGGGGGTATAGAGGAAGAAAGGCTTGTCTGATTTTACCTTATCATCAGAACATATAAAATACAATAAATAATTTTGAGGGTGTCTTATCCTATGGCAGCTAATCCGTGGAAGGCCTTATCTAAAGGCAGACGATAAGCCTGTCGAAGAACAATGGCTGTCTTGTACCCAATTCAAGCCGACGTAGAGCAAACTTACGCCGGCTGGTCTGAGGAGTCACCTCCCCTTTACAGGTACTATCTGTTCCGAGCCTGGGACGTGTCTAAGCCGTTGTTCGCTTTTATCGGAATGAATCCTTCCAAAGCCGATGAGCATTTCGATGATCCGACGGTTCGCCGATGCATCAATTTTGCAAGGCGCGAAGGAGCTGGCCGATTCATCATGCTCAACGTGTATGGGTATCGAAGTACCGATGCTTCCGCCATTCGCAAGGTTGCAGACCCGAACGGACCCGAAAATGACTACTGGCTCAGAACTCATGTCAAAGAAGCCGACGTTGTAGTTGCGGCATGGGGCAGAAACGTTACCGACAGAGGCGGGAAAGTTCTGAAGATGATCAAAGGCTTGAATACTGTACATTGCTTGGGCATTAATGCAGACGGCAGCCCGAAGCATCCGTTATATCTGAAAGCCGACACCGCATTGCAGGTTTTACAAGAGAAATGGGGCACCAAGGCCCTCCAAAAACTTACCCCCCCTAGAGGGAAAGAGGTCATGAGTTTTATCTCATCATCAGAACATATAAAAAATATAAAATAATTTTTGATTTGATTTATCCTATCCCTGCCCATTTCTCGAAAGGCCTTTGCCCGACACAGTGTACGTTGTATAAGGTTAGCGTCGTAGATTGGCACTTTTCTAAAAAGGGACTTTCAGTTAGATTGCCCATAATCCTCATGCGAGGAGTTCCAGGCTAACTGGCTTCCCTGGCCTTTTACCTAGGCTTCTTATAAGATAGTTATTGGGATTTGAAGAGGGACGGCTTCATTGTTTTGGCCGCTTTGGATAAGTCGCCTTTTTGCGTCCGAATCTTTCTAGTTTTTCTGAGATGTCAATGTGGATGCGGCCCAATTTTAGTCACTTGTGTTTGCTGGTTACATTTTTTTGAAGGAAGTGAGCAGCCAATTCTTGTATTCAGTTTTTGTTTGTTTCATGTTTTGTCCCTTCGATTTCACTTATTCACACAAATGTATATATGCATACACACTTATAAGTGTATGTGTTTAAGCGCGTAAAATACATGGGAATATTGCAGCGAACCAGAGGCATACGACCGTTCAAAGGTCTTCCAAAATCTTACCCCCATAGGAAGGAAGGCTTTTCTGGTTTAAGCTAATCATCAGAACACATAAGAATCAAATAAATAAATTCAAACTTATCTTCTCTCTACCCTCCAGTTTTCGGAAGACCTTTGCCACCGCATCAATAGCAAGACACGAGACCTCGGGGAAGAAATGCGCCTGCTGGCAAATGCTGGATTAATAGCGGAAAACTGTAATCAAGTTACAGAATTCAGTAACCAAAAAAGAGGCGCAAATCAAGTCTTTTCAATGAATCAGGGGGAAGAGTGGAGCCTTCGGCGGGATTTGGACCCGCGACCATTACCTTACCAAGGTAACGCCCCACCGGGCTAGGCTACGAAGGCGCGTGATGCCGTTACCGTGAAAGAACTGCTTCTTGGCAATAAAATGCTTACGGTTAATCAACTCCACAAATGGCAACAGTCCACACGATTCAGGTAGCCTAACGGGAAAAACTTCATATTAATTAGGTACAACAGAGTTTACCTCGTCTTGCATCACAGTTGCAGGGGTCTCCAAGTCTGGTCAAAGGAGTAGGGCTTAGGACCCTATCGCGCAGGCGTTCGTGGGTTCAAATCCCACCCCCTGCACTTTTTTGATTATTTTCTTGCTAATTTCTTGCTTTTTCGCAAAGAAAGAGCAAGGTATATTCACTTTAGTTGGGGTTCAAACCTCCAAGTCAATAAGGCACTTCGAATTCTGCAGGGTTCAAATCCCGCGGGTTCGCCATTGCTTAGACATTTACTCATTATTGTTTGATTGGGAACTGAATACTCAGTGGAGTATAGCTGTGCCTCGGTCTTTGGTTAAGAATAAATTTACCGCCTTTGAGTCTGGCCTTATACTCGGTAAGAGGAGGTACAGAATTGAGCTGTTATTTCAGCTTGACTCGTTTCAAGCCTCCTTTTACATTTTTTCATAGATGTTGATGTTTTCACTAAATCATAATTGGCAGTATGCCAGGGATGAAAATTACTAATGTTCCATAGATTATCAAAATTATGGCTGCGATTTTCGCGATCTGCTTGCCAACATAGAGCGACTTTTCAGCAAAGATCAGTAGTGTGATAGCAGCCATAGCTGCCACGTTCATGACACCAAGTGGAAAGAGGATTATGAAGAGCAGCCAGCAGCAACCGAGACAGTAAAGGCTGTGTTCGAGTCCCATGCGAAATGAGCCCCAATAGCCTTCGCGCCAGGAGTGGAGAATAAAGTTCACAGGTGTCCTGCACTTGGAAAGACAGGAGTTTTTGAGTGGTGAGAGTTGGTAGAGACCTGCCAGAATTATAACGCCTCCTCCTAAGCGAGCGGCGTTATCCATGAGCCACATGTACTGCTTTCCCAACTCCTGCGCCACCAATGCAGCTCCATAAGCAGGTACACCGACTATCGTCCAGACGAGAAGGTAAGAGCTGACAAAAATCCAGGTTGGCACGAAGGGGTGTCCGTGTTCACGCTTAGCAGCGTAAACCTTTGCGAATATCAAGATCATCGGTGCTGCAGTGGGGAACATAACCGCTACCATCATAACCATCCATATAGCAATAAACAGAGGAGCATCCATCCCCATCGTGACGCCCATTGCTTGCTTGTCTGACATAGTAGACTGCCAGACAAGAATCGCCCATGAGACAGCAGCTAAAATGAGCAGCAAAGCCAGTATCAGATTTCTCTCATTAGGCATGGGGTAAGTTTTTTTCGCTGCCATTGTTGTATGTTCCTTGTTAGGTGCTGCTAAAACAAACGTTCTGCGATTCTTAAGACCGCTGTGGAAAAATTCGCGGTGTTATCATTGCGCCGATAAATTACATTGTCCCTAAGCACGCCCGATGACGACCTTTACTACGGAGCGTAAGCGAAACGAGAGTAGAAACCGTTCTTGCCAGTATTATCCCACTTTAGTCCGTGATCATGGTATGTATTCTTGGTTGAACGTGAAATCACGGGATCGAAACCTGCACCAGCATAAAGCGAAGGATTTGTCACTGTTGCATCGCGCTTGGAATCGCCTCCCGTGACACCTTCGACTTCAAGTTCCAAAACTTCTGGAGTGCTCATCCAGCGCCGCTTTCCTTCGAGCCCGAATTGAATTGGAGTAGTGCGAACGCCCATTATTTCGCCGATAAGGGCCGCAACGTTTTCTAAGAAGCCGCCAGCCTGCCCCGAGAAAATCTTGCTTAGCGCTTCTGCTTGCTCTTTAGTGGCGCGGTAGTCTATGTAGAGCGCTGCCCGCCATTTGGGTCCAGTGACCATATTTCCGGGTGTGTGGAAGATGCCCGCTACATTAAGCCCATCCAATTGGGTTGGGCCGTAGTGACCATTTTGAATGTGCCAGCCGATGGTTAGTTTGCAGTCGCCCTCAGATGGATCGCCCAGAAAGATACATGGACAGATGGATTGACAGTTACATCCTTCGAAATAGTCGCCTTCGACTTTCCAAGAAATTGCTTGGTTTATTGCTTATTTCTCCTTATTGATTCAGAATAAATTCTACTATCGATACTATTTCGTTTTCCATATCTTCATCCAGTTTATTAATGATAAGTTTTTCAAAATTCATCTACAAATACGTTTAACTTGAATTACTAATAAAGTTTTGTGGAAACAAGTATCTGCTGAAGGCTGTTTGGTTTCTAGTTTTATGTAATTGTTGTGCCTTCATTCAGTTGAAGATGATAACTTGGTCTTCTATTTTTGGCAGAGTTGTTTTGGGTTGCTCTTTTGAATTTTGGCTTGAATCATTTGCAGGTTAGGTAAGAGTCATGGGCCATTAAAAAATGGATTTGCCTTCCTCAGAGAATGCGTTGTCAGAAGTTTTGCGGCTTGAACCCGTTCAGGTATGCAACTCGGCGGGTTTGCCTTCAAAAAGATTTGGTGAACCTCTATCGTAGTTAAAGTGATTAGGTTTTGCGCGTTAAATTTAGACGTGGGTTTAGATCTACCCCCCTGCACCATTATAAGCAAAACTATAGGGGGTGCCACCTGATGCAATAAAATACAGCGTGTGGGTTTAACAAATTATAAATACAAATTACTGACATATTTAAAATCCCGAGGTTATGTCAGTGGCTAAGAAACCAGTTAAGAAAGAGAAGAAAGCTCCGGCAAAGAAAAAGTAAAACCCTCGGTATGAGAACATTTACTTCTCTATTTTTTCTTTTTTTTCTTCTTCAAAACGAGGGCTTTCTCGAAAATTCTCGATTGATGTTTGTCACACGTGTAATAAATTTGGAGCAACCAGTAACCAAAAGCAGGCTTGGCGGATCGCCCCATGTTAACCCAAGACGCGAATCAAAAGAGCCTTGAATTGTCAGGCTTTGGCAATCCGCGCCTCGTTTAGCTGCTGACCCGCCAAGCATGGGTGTATCTCTTTGTATTGTCTCGCAAAATAACAACTATTTTCTAAGTATAAATGATATTGTGATTGTGTGGCACCAACAACAAGCAGGCAAGCCCTGATAGTCAATTTAGGTTTAAAGTAACGCGAGCTAAACTGCTCATTGGCAGAGTGGAGTGTTTGCTGAAAGCGACTGTTGCTTAGCTTGGATTAGTTTTGCGGTCTGATGTGTAAGGTTTAGTTAGTTTTGCTATTACTTCTGGTTTTGTTTCGCAGAAAATCTTTGTGGTGATACCTCTCTGTTCAGTTTGATAAGTACAGAGAAAAAGACCAAAGGCAGAAGGACAAACTTCAAAGTGTTTCATTCCTACCACTGCCGCCATCTTTACCAGCTTTTGGTTGCAGTATACACAATGGTTGGGTTTAACTTTTGGAAGGGGTGCTTTGGATCCGTTTGAAGGGCCGCAGTAGATTTCGCTTCCGTTAGTAATGAAGTTAGCCCAAAGGCATTGGTAAAGGCTGGGGCACATGCGATAATTGCCGTATGATTGAAGATTAAGGATGTGAACAAACTGTTTCCGGCATTTTCTGCAATTTTCCTCAAACAATTTCTGAATCCTCGGTTATTGTAGCTCTTTTCCAGTCAACCACCCATGTAATCAAAGGCTATTTAAAACTTGGCAATCGTGGCATTCTCAGTCAAGAAACCTTGACTAAGCGCAGTTAAGAAACTTTGACTGAAACCTTCTTAAAGATAAGAGGAACAGGGCTAGTCGATGGTTCAGTTGAATATCAAAGCTTTAGTCGTCTTAACCCTATTAACAATTCTCGGCATCTCAACAGGAGTCTATGCATACAGCAACTATGTGTCAGTCCAAGATTCTTATGTTCAGATTAATGGCTCTAATGTTACAATAAGTGACTCAAATGTAACAATAACTAATAGTACAATCACTTTAGGGGAAGGAAATACAATCATTTATCCTACCCAAACTCCAACCACTAGTCCCGTAAATTCTTCGACTACGAATTCGCCTGAAATTACATCTGTTAGTCTAATTTGTGCAGCACAATCGCAAACGATAACCATTCAAGGAAATGGCTTTGGAGACATTCAACCTCAGCTTATGAGTTTAGGTGATGGGTCAGTTGATACTGTTTGGGGTGGTTCTACGCCCAGTATTGTTGTGTTAGATGAACGTAATTTGCTCTCGGCTGGTGCGGCAGGTGCATGGTCTGGTTTTACCAATGGACCTCCTGACCTTATCGGTGTTATTCTTGTTAGCTGGAATGATACTCGAATAGTTTTAGGTGGCTTTGGCTCTGGTCTTGGTTCACAGTTCTCATGGAGTGAAGTTTTGAAAGGGGATGCTTTACAAATACAAATTCAGACTTCCAGCGGATTTACAGCATACAATACTGCAGCTTCTTAATGACTAAAAATCCGAGGCTAAATTTACTTAATTACTTTTAAAAAAAGGGAAATGCGGGTGATGTCTCCATTGGAGGGAGCGTCCAATCCAGCCCCCTGCCAGATTTGCCAGAGGGTGGAAATTCAACCAAGCCGGCAGTTCTATTATCAATTTTGTTCCTTTTCCTTCTTTACCTTCATTTTAACAAATTGGTTATTAATGTTCAGCATAAGGAACAAATTTTAGGAACGTTAACTAAATGTTGAGTTGGTAAAGTCGATGTCTTTGCTTGATGTGATTCTAAGCCGTAGGAGCATTCGAAGCTATGAAAATAAAGAAATACCCCAAGAAATATTACGCCAAGTTCTCGAAGCTGGCAGGCAAGCACCATCCGCAGCTAACAGACAGCCGATTCGATTTGTGGTAGTAACAGATTCCGAACCTAAAAATGAATTATCCAAAAGTTTGTTTGGTAAACATATTAAGAATGCGCCTATGGTTATCGTTGGATGCGCAGATGAAAAATCGCTTTTGACTGGAAAATGGGCAGCCGTTGATACTACAATTGCCCTGCAGAACATAGTTATTGCCGCTTGGACTTTTGGTATAGGCTCATGTTGGATAGGGTCTTTTAGTGAAGAAAAAGTCAAAGAACTCTTTAAAATTCCAGATAAGTGGAAAGTTGTTGCATTGTTAACCCTTGGCTATCCTGCGGAGCAGCCAAAAGCAAAAAACAGAAAGCCCTTTGAGGAATTGTTTGGCTTCAACAAGTTCTAATACCAACTCGAATAAGATTTGCCCGCTTAAGGGCGCCGCAAGGTTTTGCAAGATTTATTAATTAACTAATAGGAAAAAAGGATTTGCAGGTGACATCTCCGCCAGACTGGGGGTTCAAATCCCTGCTTCCGCAAGAGGGTAGATAACAATAACTATCCAAATTCCATAAGACAAACCAAAACTAGCCAACAGGTTCAAGACAACGGATGCTGAGAGGTGCTGAGCGCGGAATATAATAAATAATTAAAATTCAAACATGCGGCTGCTCAAAAACATATTAGCCAAATATGTGTCCGCATAGCAGAAAGTATTATAAACAATTCTAAGCGTAAAACGAACCAATGCACAGACGAAACAGAGTGGCAGTATTTTTGGTAATGCCAATAGTTGTTTTCATCTGGCTTATCGGATGGACCCTGATTTATTTAGGCTCAAAACAAAAACCAGCCAAACCAAAAGTTACTAAACACGAAGAACTAACTTTCGCAGTGTTGCCCCAAATAATCCCAAAATTAAAAACACACTCAAAATCCTAAAAAAAGCAACTGCTACTAAAACACAAAACAATATCACAACGAGAACTAAGATGACTTCCCCAGCAAACATATAATCGCACACTGAAGACTTTCTTAAAATTCAAGAAATGTATAAACCCAAACGAAGCACCCGCGGCGTAGTTTGTGTATACATTGGATTTTGATCCAAACCAACCAGTTTTTGGCAGTCTACCCTCACTCGCCAACAGAAGACTTCAAAGAGCCACGCAACGCAATATTTAGATAACCCCAACAATTCTATTACAATAATGTCACCCGCAAAATTTCCCCAAAGGAAATTCGTCTACGTCGACCCATCCAAATGCACTGGATGCGGAATCTGCGAATACGCATGCATCCAAGAAAAAGGCGAATCCACCCCACTGCTGTCCAGAATCCGCATTGTCCGCATGAAACCTCTCTTCAACTTTGCCTTATCATGCAGAGCATGCGAAGACGCCAAATGCGTCATAGCCTGCCCCGAAAAAGCACTCTCCCAAGAAGAAGCTACAGGCATCATAATGCGAAGCGAAGGGAAGTGCAAAGGCTGCGACTGGTGTGTCCAAGCCTGCGAACACGGCGGCATCTCAATTCACCCAGACACAGGCTTTTCAGTAGCATGCGACCTCTGCGGCGGGGAACCTCAATGTGTAGAATTCTGCCCCGAAGAAGCCCTAGAGACCATAACAACTGATGAAGAAGCCGATAAACGCATGAGCGAAACCTTAGAGAAGCTGCCCGCAGAAACTGAACGAA
>JBEKTQ010000003.1:0-162593 GCA_049515895.1 Bathyarchaeia archaeon
ACCTTTCATGTTCTTCTAATGGCTTAAAGCACCAACCACAAACGCATTTATTTTTGGTTGACATTTTTAATCAGAATCCCTGATATGTCGCAGTCTCCAACGTGGTCGCATTCGTAGGAGCCGAATTTATAGTCGGGGCACCACCTAAACTTTCGGCAGGTCATAATTATTTTGCCTTCTCCTTTCTCCACAACCACAACCAAACCGTTTTGGCAATTATAGGCAATGTTCCGACCTTTGACACATATCAACTGCAAAGTATGAAACAAGATAGAAAACTGCAATTCTACGCTGGAAAAACTGGAAGATGAGAGGCAGGCTGTACCTAGATTTTCTGTTAGTTTTTGCCATTCTTTTCGATTCTCTTAGAAATCTAGCGCACGTGCACGTTCCTAAATTAACAACTTGAGTCCCGTACCTCTGCGGCTAGAAGCAAACCAGAAAGCGAATGAGTTTTTCACGTCGGTTATAGCCAAGTGAAAGACTCTGTTCAAGAGTCGCTTTTATCTCACGTGAATTCCTAATGGTGGGAACTCGGACCTTTTTGTTTGGAGTGGTGCCGCTTCGATTCTTACTTTGCTCTCGGAAGAGATGGTTTTGCATATGAGGTTTAGTGATCCTTCAGTGAAATTCAACACGCTTTCTCCGTCATGTGTGAGACTGTAAACTTTTCGGGGTCGTTCGCATTCCATATTCCACTGGCTTTTGATGTAGCCTTTTTTTTCGAGTATGTTGAGGAGGGGGTAGATTGTGCTGGGGCCGAAGTAGACGCCAAAGCTTTTTCGGATTTTTGTGATTACTTGATAACCGTGCATGGGTTGTTGTTCGAGAAATTGGAGTACTATCATGTCTAGTAGTCCTTTGGTGAGTTTTGTTTGGATTTCTTTTGGGTGGTTGTCGATCATTTTTTTGTTCCTTCTGTTTGTGTAGTCTTGTTCTACACATACACAATATGTCGTTTTAAGACATATTTCTCATGTCTTCATATGCATAAACGGCTAAATAAACCCTCACACATAACACAAGCATACAAAATCATACCGAAAAACCATAGCTGTCGAACACAAAAACATATCAATACATAAAATACGTCCTAAAAACCAATATTTCAAAAATTTGTGTAGCTTAAAAGGAACTGTACGACAGGTCAACAGAAAAATCGAGCAAGTGCCATAAAAACACGAAAAAGGAATCAGTCAGCAAACGAGATGAATGGTAATTGTTGTGGTGGTTCGTGGACAAACTTTTCCCTGTTCAAAGACAGCTATTCCACCCTTACCTAAGTCAGGGAGACATAAGCTGCGGAAATTCATAACCGACGCTCACATTCATATCTTGAATATTATTTTGGCTTTCATAAGTGAGTTAAGCACCTTGAATCTTACCTGTTCAGCAACAGGATTGGCGGAAGTTGAACCAACAGTTGGCAGTCAAAGGTAGAAAAGAGTTGGAAGCTAAGATGGCCACGGTTTTCGGTGAAAAAATCAACGGGCTTTCTGTTGAACTGCAGGAGATGCTGTTAGACGACATGGTTACCGCGTTTGAAAACAGGCTTATCGTATTCAAGCGTGAAAAACTATAACTCAACCGTCGGGCTTATCCCTGAAGTTCCCGGACTAATCTAGTAAAGAGTTTCAACGTAATATCGCTTGTCCTGAGTCTTTTTTACCAGTGCAAACAATCCTCCAGCTACATAGCACAACCAATTTTGCTCTGGATCGTCAAAGTCAGCCTCTCGGGCTGTAACCGCTTTATCTCTTGAATTGGCTCCCACCGCTCTAAGTTTAGACGCTATTCTTTGTTGCATCTCGGAAAGAGTTCTTGAAACTTCCTCCATGTGATTACCCTCAAGCTAGCGAATCCTGCTTTGGGGGAAATAATTGAGGGTTAGGGCCGATCATAATTATTTTGGCAGGATTCGCAGCTTACCCTGAATATTGGCTTAAATTACTTATTAGTACTATGAATTTGAAATTCATAAATACTATAAGTAGCCTCAATAAATATTTGCCATAAACACGTTTCTACACAACCAACTTGGAGGTGGGAACGAGGTATGAGCGAAGTTATTCTAGAAAATTCAAACCAACCAATAAAGAAAATAAAAGCAGTGAAGCTTGTTTCCCAAAGCACTCTCGCTGCAAAACTCTTTAACACTGTACCGTTCGATAATGGTTTCCACTTCTTCACAGCTATCCGCAACTACACTGGAATAACTGCAACCAATCTCAGCGAGTTCGAGGCAAAACTGCAAATCATTCCCGAAGAGTCAGTCAAGTTTCATTTTCAACGCAAAGACTTCGAAAAATGGATAAAGGACACAATTAAAGATGTAGAACTTGGTGAAAAAATAGACAGGATTAGAGAAGCACAATCTACGGAAGACCTGAGAGAAGAAATACTCAGAATAACGCAAGAACGAATTTCGGAACTGACAAGGTTTAGCCTAAGCCAAGATTCTGTGGCGACAAATTTTCTTGAGGGTAGAACTATTAGCGCGTGTAAGCACTCGCGACACGACTCAACTCAGAACATACAACACCGCACACCGCAACCCATGATTCCTAATGTCTGTCACAGTCATCTGTTTCTGTCACATAGGCATACAAAGGAGTAAACGCTTACTCACGTTCGTCTGAATGTATGCACTTGGCTTTCTGTCTGGAGAACAAGTGAAATCGGGTTTGGGTTTGGGGATTAAATTTTAATCAAAAAAAATTATGGTGAGTAGCGGTAGGTGGCTCGCTTCATTTTTGTATGAATATATGCTGAATTGTGTGCTAGTGGTTGGATAATTTAAATCATACTTATGCTGGCGCCTCGTTTACTAACGACAAACCAGTTAGGCTTAACTTTAAGCGGATATATACATAAGAATTCAACTGGATGGAGTATAAATTATTGAGGAAAAAAGACAGCGTAGAAGTAAGTGAAGCAGAAACTTTTGAGTCCTACAATGAGAAGTTGAGAAAGAAGTACGGTGACAACTGGCTAGGAAAAGGCAAGTGTACAGGACTAGAGTTTAAACGTTGGTTAGCTCTACGTGATAATAAAACAGAAATTCCGTGAATCAGCCGCTAAGAATTGACGGTTGCTATCCAACACAGCAAGCTTTAATTAAAGCTTCTACCTTACGATAACTTGAGGTTTTTTAATTGAATATGGCTGGTTTTGATGTGTCTTTTCCAGGCATACTTTATACAATAATAGGGTTAATTATTCTTTGGATAATTGTTTCTATTCCTGTTTGGCTTGCTGGAAAGGCTGTTACTGGGGGAAAAGCGACTTTTGGAGATGCTTTGCTGGCAACGCTTGCTGGGCCAATTGTCTATTTCATCGTTGTTTTTGTGGTGGGCTTTTTCCTCGGAGCATCAGCTTTGGTTTTCGGTTATATTTTGGCGCTTATTGCTTGGATTTGGGTTTTCAAGGCAAGTTTTCAAACAGGCTGGCTTAGAGCAATTCTCATAGCGATTCTAGCGTGGGTTCTCTTTATCGTTTTAAGCATAATAATTGGTGCTCTGTTCGGAATAGTATATCCTGCGCCGTTTTTCCCAAAAATATAGTAAAGGTGGTTATATAATGTCTGCACCGGATGATTTAAAAAATATTCTTGGCTCGAACGAAAAGGTTGAGCTGTTTATTCAGGAAAAAATCTATCATCCTCGAATTAACATTGAATCCGTGATCGTTACGAATGAACGGATAATTTTGCGGCATCCTCATGCGCTTAATTTGAAGAAGGATTACACTGATTACAGTTACAGAGACATTATAAACGTAAAATTAGATAAAGGAATATTGCGTTCAACTATTAAGCTTATGCTTAAACCTAAGGAAGGGAATCAGGGAAAGAATCTGGAAGAACCGTTGGATTTGGATAATTTGCCAAATGACCTTGCAGAAAAAGGATATGGCATAATCAGGGAGAATATTGGTAAATTCCAAACACCCTTTTCAACTGGATATGCTAATGTTTCTCAACTTCAGCAGCAAGGATCACCCACATCGGAAGGACAAAAACCCACAGAAGAAAAAAGATAGCACAAAACGATTGCGTTCCAATTCAATATGGAGTAAATCTCATAGGTATACTGCCACTTGGTTTAGGGCTAATGACTGGTCTTGTCATCGGGTTCATTTCATCATAAACAATCATTCCCCTTTGTAGAAAAACTATTGAAAAAAGGCTTAAAGGAGGTTTGAGATTATTTCATGTGTGTATTATTTGTGGGAACCTGACAAAAAACGTAGGTCTACAAAAAGCCAAAAAGCAGAAAACAACCAACTATTGTAAACACCTAAACCAGTCAAATATTCATCAAATACCATTATCCTCATGCATAAATTAGATTCTTGATTAAAGAAATCCACACAAGATACTGGGCAAGGAAGCTGTAACTGTTTATTGACAGTCACACATCTTAAAATAGAATGCCAAGTTAAGGATAACTAGGGTTTTTGAAAATGGGCGCACTCGATTTCCTTTTCGTGGTTGCTGTGATACTTATTGTGCTGTGGCTTCTTGGCTTTGTCTTCTTCAACCTGGGCGCCATCATATGGCTGCTGCTAGTCATCGCCATCATCATAATACTTGTTCGACTAATTTCAGGACGCAGAATATAACATGCATAAATCTAATGTAGATGGGTGTGTGAGGTAGAAAAATGAGAGCTGGGGCGTTGGCGGTTGGTGTTTTCCTGTTGGCTATCGGTGTGTGATTTTCTGGCTCTTGGCTACTCCGATTTGCAGCAATACGGCGGTTTGTTTGGTCAAATATCACAGGCCCTTTCCGCACAGGTTCGAGACAAGGTTGCTCAAGACAAGTTTATGGCAGCTGGCGGAGTCATCATGGCAATCATCGGCTTGGCAGTAACAATTTACGGTTTAGCTGCTAATCGAAAAAACTAAAAACTCTTTTTTCATTCTAATTTATGACGCTATTTTTGTTTGAGTAAAGTCGCGAGGATACGAGTGAGCGTATACACTCAGAGGTTCGGATTTAGGGTTTTTACTAATATTTAATCCCACACACAAAGGTCTACATCTTCTCTACTTAGCAGGCTTTTTATAAAAACATCAAGAAGTAACCTAGTAATGGATGTGGAAGTAAAGGACTGGAACTTTGCTGTTGGAAAACTTGAAAAAGAATATACTGTTGAGGTCAACGTTAAGCTAAGTCTAAAGCCAAAATAAACCTAAGTTGTTAAGGTATGAACTAAAGTAAGGGTTGCCCGTGAAGATAGCTGTTAATACGCCTGCGAAAAAGATGTGGGCACCGAGATTCAAAACTGAGACCTACTAAAAAATAATTAAGACTAAAATAAAAAGATTCATCAACGTCGCAAGCGGAAACAATAAGCCTTCATTCTTGCTCCTATTGAGAGATGACTATAATATGGCGGGTTAGTTATTGCATCGTCAGTAATCCAGGCTATAAACCTGCTTAAGTATTAAGAAGTCGGCTGTTGACCTTTGATTTGGCATCTTGACTTAAGAACCGCTGAATTTTTCCGCTTGACACTAGGTACTTGAAAAGCAGAATGCAAACTGTCACCCAGAAAGCGCCCAAGAAAATTGAGCCTACGATGTCACTGAACCAGTGAACGTTTAGGTATATTCTGTCAAAACCCACGATTGCAGTTATGGAAACGTAGAGTCCGGCTGTTAAAGCTTTAACTTTCGGTGAGTCCCAGTTTTTCCAAACGAAGTATGTTAGTACCCCGAAGAAAACCACGCTGCTCGTAGTATGCCCGCTTGGGAAAGAGTAGCCCGACACAGCGATAATCCCATTTAATGGTCTTGGAGACTTAATTATGGTTTTGAATAATTCTACGAGAAAAGTGACTCCAGCCATTGCACCTATCAACAACAAACCGTACCTTCTGTAATGCCAGACGAAAAGAAAGACAGCTAAAACAAGTGATAGGATTGTTAACGCGATAGTATCAAAGACGACAGATATGGTTTGGGCTACCAAAGTGAAAAAGCCCGTGTTAACTAAGGCCGACCAAAAGTTAAGACTCAAATTTACCGTGTCAAAGCTGTCTCTAAAAGATGCAACAAGTAAGAAACAAATCATGAACAGGATAGAAAATAGCAGAATTCTTCTTTGATTCAAAAGCGCTCAATCTAAGGGATCAGTACAGGATTGACGTTAAAAAAATTTTCCGTTTCTTCAGTAAATCTTCAGCATCTAAGAAGAAACAAATTTTGATGCTTGCAGGAGAGCATCAACGGTGCTTTTTTTATAGGCGCACGACTTTCTCTTTTCAAGCGAAGTTTAAGCCAAAAATAGAAAGCCGTACATTTTAGGCTTTGTCGAGCCAACAACGCCTTACAAACTATGTTAACTGAGGAAGTAACCATAAAACGCGGTCGAAAAAGTTCAAAAAGCGATCGTCAGCCCGGACGACACCGGTATGAGTGCACCTGAAAAAGTAAAAGGGAAAATCCAAGAAGACGTAGGCAAAGCCAAAAGAAAAGCCTAACAAAGCTTAAAACCAACTATTCAAAGCTTCAATAATCAGCCGAAATAAGATTTTCAAGAAATTGGAAAAATACTGTCAATTGTTAAGCAGATAGCTTATCCCCTTTTGGGGTGTGCTTCACAAGTTTTGGGGTGATAAACATGAGTAAGCCAGCCGAGAAGAGCTTTGAAGAAAGAGCAAAGAAGTGGCTTCTAGCCTTCATTAAATTCAATTTGGTAGGTTTCTTGTTTTCCTTGTCGGAACCGCCATCTTCGCGTTGCTTTCAGCACTTTTGGGGCTTGGACATGGCTAGTTGCCAGCGGTACTGGAGGTATACTGCAGTTTTCCTTAATCAGCTACCTAAACAAAACAAAGGGAGAAAAAATATTTGACAGCTGCGAACAAAGAATCCGACAAGAAAACGAAGAAAAAAATAATTAAGAACAACACCACAGAACACCTAAAAATTTAACAAAAAGGAAGAATAGTTTATTTCCCATAGCTTTTGTCGGTCAACCACGCATTCATAGTAAATTCTTCAACTGAGTTTCAACTACTGGTCTTAGGGCGATTATCCGAGTGTGTTTTTTGGGTTATGACAAGAAATTTTTTTAAGCTTTGTAATCGCGCGGCGTGCTCACCAACATACTTCAACACGTAATAAAGGGACAAGGCAGCGCGCTTTGTGTTAGCTAGCTTTGTTGTTTAATAACGGTGATGGTGCATCTTGTTGCTAAAGCTGCTATTGCGCCCAAGGCTGCCAGCCAAGGAGCCAGTAATGTTCCTACAATACCTGCCCAAGCCGGTATCTCTAAGAGGGTCTTACCCGCCTCGTCCTTCACGATGATTCTTGATATGTCTCCCTCATGGATCAGTTCTTTGATTTTCGCAACAAGATCCTCTGAGCGGACTGTAAACTCCTCTTTTACGCCTACAGGAGCCCCACATTTTGAGCAGAATTTGGCCCCTTCAGACAAGTCGGCTCCACAATTTTCACACTTAACCATTTAATCTTCTCCTAAAAGTATCTAGCAAGCTATTTGATTTTAAGTTTTCTGCGATTATTCTTTTAAATATAGTTAGAGCGTGTCTAAGCTTCAGTTTCTCCTCTAAGACCAAGGGCCTCTATGAGCCAGAACCGAAAGAATGTCAACGTACATTTCTAGTTTGGAACGCCTCATACTAATCGTCTAAGGAGCAATCTGAAATCAGAATTAACGATACGTGTGTAGTGAAAAACATATCCATTTGATTTATCTGCTTGGGTTCTGTTAAATCTTAGGTTCAAAGCCAAACTTGAAGAGTGCTAAGTGCGTTGATTGGAAGGTGGACAGAAGACTCCTCTTTGGTCAAGAAGATAACTGATTACGCGGTTAATCGTCAGAACGCTGATGGCGGCTACACTTTCTGTCAAGGTGCAGAGTCAAATCTTCAGGACACATATTATGGCTTGGCTATGCTAAGTTTGCTGGGAGGCAATTTTTCTGATGTTGAAAAAACCGTCAAATTCATAGACGACGCCCGTTTGGACGGCATCTACTCCACCTACTACGTAGCCAAGTCTTCTCTGCTTCTTGGCAAAAACATTGAACCAAAATTGAAAAAAAGCCTTGTTTCAATTCTTAACTCAAAGAATTATTTTGGTTCAACCGTGTTATTTTCTGAGCCCTCCTCAGAGTTCACTACAACTTTCATGACTCTAGAAATTGCGCACTTGCTGAAAGTCAAGGTCAACGCAGAAGATGTTACCAATTGGCTGCTTGAGTCTAGAAACGACGACGGAGGATTTGGTGTTCAAGGGTACTCAAACATTAACTCAACCTACTACGCCATCGCATCCATTCATCTTCTAAAAGAAAGCTTAAGCAACCAGTTTGAAACCTTAGCGTTTATGAGAAAATGCGAGAAACCCCATGGAAGCTTCACAGTCGTACCCATAAATTTCACGCCTTATATGGAACATACTTACTACGGGGTTATGACGCTGCACTTGCTCGGTGAAAAAAGCAAGTACCCTTCACAAACAATAGACTTTGTGCTAGGGTGCCAGAATAACAACGGAGGCTTCGCCCGCTCAGACCTCGGCATTTCCACCTTCGAGAACACCTTCCAAGCGGTTGAAGTGCTTAGAAAACTCGATTTCCAATAAGACCAAACACTAATTAATGCTTACTAAATCAGCTGGACAGAATTGATAAACTATAAGATGAGAGGCAGACTGCACGTAGACTTTATGATGGATATATATGATTGAGCGTAGCGCGCGCAAGAGAACCTATGAATTCACCATAACCCCCGAACCCTGCAAGTGTCCAACCGCCTGCTTTCAATGCTTAATAGTCTTCCGAAAAAATCACCCAGAGTCTTCGCTTGCACTTACCGCAGCGTCAGCTGCGCCTTCAGTCGACTCAGAAAACGTACCGCTGAACTCCAAAAGAACCCTCGCTTTCTATCGATAGAACTCAGAACCTTTAGACAGTGGGCAGGCACCATGATCGCGTACCATACAAACGGAAACGTGCTAATCGTCAAGAAACTGCTAGGCCACAAACGTGTTGAAAACAGCATGAAGTACATTGGCATGATCGACTTCAAAGAAGACGAATTTGAAACAGCAACAGCCACAACCGTGGAAGACGTACTGAAACTCGGACAAACCGGATGGATCAAGTACGACGAATTAAGCATCGGCGGAACCGTAGTCCACTGCTATCGGAGACCAAAAAGATTCTCCAAGCTCAATCTAGGAGGGCGCGTAGAATAAACGCAAATCTACATCACCCTGCGTGCAATACGATTATATATAACTTGAAACTAAGGCTATTTTGAGGAAAATATCTTGTCAGAACTTGTTTGGAATAAGCCTGTTGTATGCATTTTTAAGGAGCGAGACGATAACCCAGAGATAGACCCATTCGTGGTTGTCAAAGCCAGAAAAATATCGCTGTCCCAAAAGGATAAGGGTAAAGTCGAAGGAAACCTTGAAGATTTCTTCACTTTGATGGGCGACGCTGATTACCTTTCGTCAGCAAAAGGCGCAGCAGACCATTACGTCATGTGCTGGTTTGACGACTCTGAGCCGGACATGACTCGGGACTTGAGGCGTTTAAGAGGAGTTTCCTTCAAGGGAAAAGTGACGTTTGTCCTAAATGAGAGCGGAAAAAGAACATACAACGCGGCTTTCAAAGCTGAACACGCTAAGCTGAAATAGAGACGGCTTAGATAGTGGCCTTATTGGGTCAAAATAGAGTAGGCTTAAAAGATTTGACCAAAAAATATAATTTATGCAGCTTGCATAGTTAAGTCTGGGTTTTTGTTTTGTCAAGTTGCGACTCAGCTATTCTTAAGAACCTTATGCTTTTGCTAAAAACTAAATCGCTCACTTCTGAAAACGTGTTTAAACGAGAAACCAAGGAAGTAGACGAGATGTTTATGGATCTTTTAAGCGTTTTTCAACGTTTCTATGACCAAGCAGCGGAAGCAGACAAGCTAACAGTTAGAAGCATCCAAGACCTAGTTATCCTCGTGTCGGAAAAGGTGCACTCGTCCCATAGACAAGCTGAAAGCACGATCGGCGATTTTAAGAATTACGTAATTGCCCTTGAGGGCAAATGCAAGGGTTTCGATGGAGACTTTGAAAAATCGGTTACCCAACCCGCAGAAAAAGAGGCTCAAGCTAAAGACAAAGAGGAAGAAGTAAGAGCTAAAGCTCTTGATGAGTATAGCCAGAAAGTTAGGCCAAGATTCTATGAATAGCTTTTTGAAAATAAGTTTTTAGGAGGCGATATGTTTGTCAATGGGATTTGTCAAGTTAGCTTCAAAAAACGACGTAAAATCAAACACCATGATGAAGGTCGTTGTCAAGGACCAGAAAGTATTGCTTGCAAACGTGAACGGGAACTACTACGCGATAGGTGACGTCTGCATGCACAGAGGTTGCCAACTTTCTAAAGGAGAATTAGAAGGAGAAACAGTGATTTGCCCATGCCACGGATCCACTTACGATCTTAAAACAGGCAACTTTCTCAAGGGACCCACAAAGAAAGGCGAACCGAAATACGAGTTAAAAGTCGAAAACAATGACATCATGATTAATCTGTAGATTGCCTTTCTATAAGTTCAATGAGCGTTCCATCAGGGTCTTCAACGAAAGCTATTATTGGTCCATTCGTTCCGAGTTTGAATGGCTCATCAGTAACCTTCACTTTTTCTTTGCGCATTGCAGTTATGGTCTGATTCATGTCTGAAATTGCGAAACCTAAATGGTCGAACAGCCGCTCTTCATATTCAGGCTGCAAAAATGTCTTCTGGTCGCGATAAAACGTTAACTCAAGCGTGCATCCCTCGGCTTTTGGGTCTTGAAGAAAAACAATTTCAGCATTATTCTGTTTGATCTCGCGGCGGCTTAAGACTTTCAATCCTAAAAACCTCGTGTAAAAATCAATTGACCTCTCCACATCGCTAGTGCGAATACTTGTATGAACAAACATGGTTTTCCATCCCTAACTTTTCTAATACACTGTTCGTAATAACCCTTGAGCTACGCAAGCTTTCTTTCTTGTTCATCTAAAGTTCTGTTCACAAGCTCGTCAGCCCTCGAAATGTACGGGTTGCTTCTCGGAACGTTAACAAAACCTATTTTTTTGAAGCACCCTTTTAATTTCTGAGCTTTACACCACAGTTTTTTCAGCTCAAGATTTTTTACGCTGTACTCGCCTTTGAGTTGTTTCCCAACCAGTTCGCTGTCTAAATGGCAGATGACTTCTTGTGCTTTGAAGGCTCTGGCAAACTCCAAGGCTGCAATCAACGCATTATACTCTGCCTGATTGTTGGTTGCTTTGCCGATGAAACGCGAATCTGCCTTAATGGTCTGCCCTGCATCCGTTACGGCAAGAAAAGCTATGGCGGCTGGTCCAGGATTTCCTCTTGCCCCTCCATCAGAGTAAAGCGCCAAACGCTCAAGCATAGACTTCCGCTTCCAAACAAGTGCTAACTGAGATTTATTATTTAAATCGTTAAACAACAGCTTGCTTAACTTCGGTCCTCAATCGATAGAAGAACTTTTTCATAAAATCCATTGAAGGTGACATCAAAGGGAAATTTATGATGGTAAATTAGCTATTTCAGCGATTCTTTTAATGCAGCAAAATACGCTAGAACCTGCTCCATTTGCTCTTCAGACATCGCGAGAATCGTCCGCACCGCCGTCTTCTGCTTAGGCGAGGAAGAAACACTAACGGTCGCCAACGCGTAATCCAGGCTTGTAAATAGGGGTTCCCATGGGATGTTGACCCGCCTGCCTTTAAGATTGTATAGGGCAAGCACAAACGCGCTGGCTCGGCTTAAGCTATCCTTGAAAGACTGAATAGCCCCGCCGACAGCCAAAGCATCATAATCTTTCCCTGAAATGAAACTCCGAAGAACACCATGATTTTGCTCTAAATTTTTGATTTCAACAAAAAGGTCCTGCTTAAGTTTTGCCTCAGCCTCTGCCAAACATCTTCACCGCTTCCCTGTAAGCTGAAAACAAGTACATAAAACTTTTTTGCTCCAGCAACCCTTTTTTCTTGTAGACAAGCAAAACGGGCTACTAACGCAAGAATTATTTGATACTTTTCTAAAGCAACAACACTTTGTCGCTGACACAAAAAAACAAGCAATGCAGCAAAAATTTAAGCAAAACTCTTAATAGCCAATGCCTTAATCAACAAGTTTCATGAGCCAAACCAAGGAAATCGAGCAGAAATGGCAGGCCAAATGGGAAGCCGCCCACGTTTTCGAAGCTGACCCGGACCCGAAAAGAAAGAAGATGATGGTGACTTTCCCGTACCCGTACATGAACGGTCCCTTGCATGTTGGACACGCCTTCACTGCTTCACGAGTTGACGCGTACGCCCGATTCAAGCGCATGCAAGGCTACAACGTGCTTTGGCCTTGGGGTTGGCACTGGACAGGTCAGCCGCTTTTAGGAGCAAGTCAACGTGTTGCAAGGGGCGACGAAGCCTTCATCAAAGTGCTCCGTGAAGTCGACGGCGTACCCGAATCAGAACTCAAAAAGTTCGTTGAACCCCTCTACATGGCGCAGTACTACACTAACGAAGGGCGTTTAGCGGCTAAAAGCATAGGGTTCTCAGTGGATTGGCGTCGGGAATTCACAACGGTGATGCCGACTTACCAGAAATTCATCGAGTGGCAGTACAAGAACCTCAGAGAAAAAGGTTACGTTACACGGGGAACCCATCCTGTGGTTTGGTGCCCAAAGGACCAAAGCCCAACAGGTGACCACGACCGCCAAGTGGGCGAAGGAGTGACCCCCGAAGAATACACCCTGATAAAATACGTGCTAGGTGAAAACACGTTTTTGCCGGCAGCGACATTCCGGCCTGAAACAATCTACGGCATAACAAACATGTGGATAAATCCTGACGCGACATACGTTGAAGCAGTGGTTAACGGGGAAAACTGGATAATTAGCCAAGAAGCAGCGGAAAAACTCAAAGAACAAGAAAAGAAGGTACAAGTGAAACGCTCCTTCAAAGGCAAGAAGCTTATCGGCAAAACCTTCCAAAACCCCATCACAAAAGAGATACTTCCCATTTTGCCAGGCTGGTTTGTTGACCCTAAAACCGCCACTGGCGTCGTTTACAGCGTTCCCGCACATGCACCCTACGATTGGCTAGCCCTCAAAGACTTGCAAGAAAAACCAGAAGTTCTCTCCGAGTTCGGCATTGACTCAGAGGTTGTCAAGCAGATTAAACCTATATCAATCATAAAGGTTGAAGGCTTCGGCGAGTTTCCAGCCGTTGAAATAACGCGGCAGATGGGCATAAAAGACCAGAAGGACCCTAAAGCGGATCAAGCTACAAAAGAATTGTACAAGAAAGAGTTCCACAACGGAGTTCTAAAAGAAAACTGCGGACCCTACGCCGGGAAAACTATACGGGATGCCAAAGACATCTTGATCAATGATTTCCGTAAGCTCGGAGTCGCCGACAGCATGTACGATTTGCCTGAGCCAGTGATTTGCCGCTGCATGACCCAGTGCATAGTGAAGATTCTCAGCGACCAGTGGTTCCTAAACTACTCTGACCCCCAGTGGAAAACACTGGCGAAAGAAGTCGTGGCTCAAATGACGGTTTACCCCGACTCAGCCAAACAATGGTTCTGCACCGTAATCGACTGGCTCCGGGAATGGGCATGTGCAAGAACCACAGGTTTCGGAACCCCGCTGCCGTGGGGTAAAGGCTGGATAATCGAGACTCTTAGCGACTCAACGGTTTACATGGCGTTTTACACCATAAACAAGTACATTAAACAAAACGACCTCAAACCTGAAGCCTTGACGCCCGAGGTTTTCGACTACATTTTCTACGGCAAAGGTAACCCGTCCCATCTTGAAGCAGCGGTCGGCATAAAGGCTTCTTTACTTGACACGATGCGCAGCGAATTCATGTACTGGTACCCATTTGACCTGAGAAACTCAGCCAAAGAACTCGTGCCGAATCATCTGACCTTCTGCATCTTCCACCACGCTGCCCTTTTTCCACCCCAATATTGGCCCAAAGCCATAGCAGTCAACGGCATGCTTATGGTTGAAGGAAAACAAATGCACAAGAGCAAAGGAAATTTCATAACCATGAAGGGAGCAGTTGAAAAGTACGGTGCCGACGCAACTCGATGCGCGTTACTTTTAGGCGCGGAGGGCATGGATGACCCTGATTGGCGAGCAGAAAACGTAAGCGACTTGAAGAGCAAGTTTGAAGCGTTAAATGGCTTTGCATGCGGAGTGATCGCTTCAGCCAAACATGATGAGGACACGGTAATGGAGCGGTGGCTGCAAAGTAAACTTCAAAGTAGAGTCAAAGAAGTTACTGCAAGTCTTGAGGAGTTGAAGACACGTACGGCCCTACAGGTTGCCCTGTTTGAAACTTGGAATGACTTGCGTTGGTACATTCAACGAAAAGGCAGCAACGACGCCAAAGAGTTGGCTGAAGTAGTAAGAACTTGGGTCAAGCTACTTGCACCATTCGCTCCGTTTCTATGCGAGGAACTTTGGAGCCGAACAGGCGAAAAGTGCTTGGTCACCGTTGCTCCATGGCCAATTTGTGAAGAAGGAAAAATTGACGCAGCAGCTGAGGAACAAGAAAACATGATAATCGACCTCATTGAAGACACGTCTAATATTCTGAAAGTCATGAAAATCACGCCTAAACGCATATGCTATTACACAAACGCACCTTGGAAATGGCAGGTTTACCTTAAAATCTTAGACAAAAGCTTGCTTGGCGACGCAAAAATTAACGAGCTAATGAAGGAGTTCGCTTTTGACAGTGAATTCAAGCCGCGCATTAAGGACATTGCAGGGTTGGTGCCAAAAATAATGAAGGCTTTAACCAAGTTGCCTACCGAACGGAAAACTAACATGCTTAAGTTTAAAGGTCTATGCGAGAAAGAAATCTTGGAGGACGCGATTGGCTTTTTGAAGGAACGCTTCAAAGCTGAAGTGTCAATTTACAGCGAAAACGACGAGAAACGTTATGACCCTAAGCATCGGGCAGCGATGGCTATGCCCAATCAACCAGCAATATACATCGAGTAAACGTGCGCTGATTAGTCAACCATCAAGCCTTTATTTGCTTTTGTCCGTTTAAAAGCTAAACAAAGATAACTCAATTGGGCTTTGAATCGTTCAGGTTTTAGCTGCGCACTTCTGTCGGTTCTTCCCGGTTTTTAAGTTTCTCTTCCAAAAGCAGCAGCAGCTCCTGGGGTTTCACGGGTTTGACCAGGTAAGCGTCTGCCCCTTCATCGAGCGCTTTGACACCTGTCTCCAGGGATGGGAAACCAGTAATCATGATTTTCACTGTATGTTGGAGTTGTTTTTTGAGTTTTGCAAGCAGGTCTGTGCCATCCATGTCTGGAAGCCTGATGTCAACTAATGCTAAATCGTAATGTTGATTTTCCGCTTTGTCAATGGCTTCCCTACCGGTTTCCGCAACATCAATTTCGTAGCCGCTTTTCTGAAGAATACGAGTGAACGTTCTAAGAATCGATTTGTCATCATCAACAACAAGTATGTTTTTTTTAGATCCTGCCATTAATTATTCCTTCATTTTACACGATTGCTTTCTTCAACTCTTGATTAAGTTGAACATTAAGCCATCAAAGCCATTGCGAGCCAAACCAATCGCTTGCTTAATTTTTTTTGACCGACAAAGACTTTGACCCTTTTTGGGCATGCTAAAAATGGTTTTCGAGACTAATAAACGCTATCCCATTTAGCTATTCGGACATAAATGTGTGCTGGAAAAGCCGAGAATAAAATCGCTTGCTGGCTATAGTTCTTTTTTGAAGTAGTGTTCAAGCAGTCTTCTTGTTCCTCTTCGTATGATCTCCGACAACGTTGCGGGGCTAATTTCGAGTTTAGCCGCTAGCTCTGCCATACCAACTTTGCGGGGATAATCGAAAAAGCCGCTTTTCAAAGCAAGCCAAAAAATCCTCTCTTGGTTCTCAGTTAAGACCCCGATTTGCTGCTCAAACTTACCTACTTTTAGAACCTTCACGGTGCCGCATGCTTTTTCTAAATCGTCTATTATACCCTTGTAGGCTTCAAAAGTTGGCACCATGAAACTGTAAGCGATGATGTTGCCTTGCATGCTTTTGCCTGAAACCAGGAAGGCTTCATGGGACAATATGGTGTTGCAGACTTCGCAGCCTTCGCTTTCAAGCCAAACGGCAGATTTTCCTTCAACATGGCCTTTAGCGGCAAGTTCACGCGGAACTCTACGTGCCTGTTCCTCGCCAACATCCATTAGGTGCCTAACTGACCCGCTGCTGGAACTTCTAACGTCAACTACCTTCAAATGCTCAAACCCAAGCGTAGCAAGCTTCTTAACCATTTTACATTGCTTGTTCTCTACTTCAATCACAACATGGTAAGGTTCACGCCAAGCATCAACCACGTCTATCAGCCCTATCTTATGTAAACAGAAAAACCTGAAATTAAAGATAGTTACTCAAAAACGCTTTCCGGCGCACGGACGGAAAAATATTCGGGGGAATTTACGCTTTGTACTACGGTTTTATTGAAATAGGCATAGGAATTTTTGCTACACCGATATTTCATCGGTTACCGCACCATTTTCACTTATACTTATAAAGTGAGCAAACTTGAAGGAAAGTGCATTTTTTTCCATTGTGCGCAAAGTGCTTGCATAGCTCAATAAACCCATAAATGTAAGGGGCAAAATTAATATGAAAAATAACACTGTTATGATTGGGGTAGGAGGCATAGAAAACATTGTACCCTTGCCCAATGGTGCAATTTCCCAATGCTTCCTACCCATTTGAAATTAGCGCTTTTCTGAAAGAAAGGAAAAATGAATAGGGCGTCTAATTTACACAACATGGCTCTTTTCCATTTAGGAAGCTAAAAAACCAAGTCAATAAACAGAAGCTAATCTTTTCAGGTGCCGTTTGGCAGTTTTTTCCACTGTCTAAAAGGATGCTCAGAAATATACATTTGGGAGCCTAAGCCCCATAGTACAGATTCCGAAATCAGAGCCATATCATGACAGAAGATTTACCTGCCAAACGACTCGTTTTGTTCGCTAAATAAACTCCTACGCGCTAAGCAGATTACAAAAATTTGTGATAGTACATAAGCAGTCACAGGCAGCCTTCAAGCTTCCGCTACCACGTTTAAGTATAAATAAGAGAGAAACGGTTTTTGTTGAAGCTTGGGGGAAACGAAGTTGAGTTTGGAAGAAATGAAGAATCAAATTGAAGCGTTGGTAATTGCAAAAGGATTTTACAACAAGCCTGAGGACATTCCAAAAAAGCTGCTTTTTGCCTTCATAGAGTTAGGTGAGGCAAGCGACGCTTGGAAAAAAGGTTTGCCGGAGGAGAAAATAGCGGAAGAGCTCATCGATGTGATTTTTTACGTTTTAGACGCCAGTCGCTTGGCCTGTCCCAACACGAACATGGATGAGGCATTCGCGAGGAAACTGGATAAAAACCTTAGCCGACCCTTCCAGTACGGTGAAGGCCACCGTGCAAAAGATCCTGAAGAAAAACAAAAGTGACCGCCAACTTTTTTATGTGAGGCTTTTAGCTATACTTGTTGAATGAAAGTGGACTTTGGTTACCCCGTTGGGATACGGTTTGAATGCAACCGATGCGGATTATGCTGCGGCGATACAAATCAAAGAACAAGGCATATTCTCCTTTTGAAAAACGAAGCAGAAAAAATTTCACTCCAAACCAGCCAACCAATAACTAGTTTTTTAGATGAAATTAGCGGCAAGTATCCTTATGTTTACGAGGTGAAAAAGTCAAGGGAAGGCAAATGCGTCTTCTTAAAAAATAACCAATGCACCATTTACTCTTTAAGACCGCTAATCTGCGCGTTTTACCCCTTTGAATTAAAATTCAACGAAGATAAAGAATCGCATGAATTTGGTTTCACCGTTGAGTGCCCAGGAATAAATCAGGGCAAACTTCTGAACAAAGCCGACTTCAATAGACTCTTCGATATAGCTCAAGAAAGGTTAGCTCAAAAAACTGGCAGTTAAAACTGCTGCAAGATATCAGCTTGTTCAAGAATTACACAGCAGTAATGGCATTTCAAAGTCAACTAAGATCGTGACAACATCAAGTGCGTATCCGCCTTTAGTATGATCAGTCACCGTGTCATCTTTGATTTTTGATACCCTAAGTTCCATATCGCTCATAGAAAGCTCCTGTTAGAAGGGTATGGCATAGCTACAAATAAGATTTTACGTTGAGAACCATGCCGTTTTTTGAAACACCAAAATTTTCGTTTGAGACTATTTTCTTCTTTTTTAACCAAGCTTTGGTAAAGCCAGGTTCCCTGCCACTCGGAGCTTCGAGCCCTCCAAATACATCAACACTGCCGTGTCGTTTGGACGATAGATAAGCGGTTTATCGAGAGTTAGGGTTAAAGTTAGTTTTCTCCAGTCCCCAGCGTCTTCGGCAGCTTCGACCTTTGCGGTTACGAATTGCGTCCAATGTCCAATGTGCATGACCATTCCTTGCTTCATTGGGGTCTGCCAATATTTCACGAGAGAGGCATGCGTTTTCAGTTTAGATGAAGACTTAATTGACGGGTCATTTGACAAGACGACGCCCCGATCCAAATCTTCGACTTCGATGTTTTTTAGGGCCAACCCAACGCGGTCACCTTCACCGGCAACGTCGAACTCGTCATCATGTTTCTGTATTGAACGAATCTGAGCCGATTTTCCGGCTGGCAGAACGTTGAGGATTTCATGTTTTTGCACTGTGCCGTAAGCAACATTGCCGAGTACGACGGCACCGACGCCTTTAACGTTAAAAGAGTGGTCAACTGGAACGGTCCCAACCGCCTGCTGCCCAGCGGTAATCTCTGCGGGTTTTTGTCGCGAGGCTTCCATTAAAAGTTGCTCTCGGAGGTGGTTGGGGTCGTCGTTTGCGAACTCGAATTTTTCAAGACTTGTTCCCTTTATGAGGGGTTCAATTTTCTCTTTGGGAATGTAGTTCCTGAGAACGAAGTAGCCTGCTTCGATGTCTGAGCATTGAAGCATGACAAGGCATTCGCCAAAGGTAGCGTCTATCTGATCCACCACGACTATGGCTTTTTTGGCCAGCGAGACAGCGTAAAAAAGAGGCGCGAGCCTTTCAGGGTACCTTTCGGGTTCAATCAGAGTCACGGTGTCTTCGCCTTTTTTAAGATTGTAGAAAGTTATGTCTGTCGATGTTCCTTTTTTGCCGATGCTCCCTGCGTAACCTAAAGCGCCGAGCGCCGCGACTGTTATATTTCCCATAATATCAAAGACCTGGAAAGATTCAACGTACTGTGCCGCGCCTTAAAGATAAGTTTTGTGAAAGTTTTAGCAGCTTCCTGAGGAACGAGTTAACTGTTTAGGATTTTTCTGAGTCAAGCTGCCTAAGATGGCCTTCCTTTAACTCAATTTTAGCGAAAAATCGTTTAAGCCTTGACTGCTCGCAAACCACGAAGAAATTTTCGATGATTTCCTTGCTGTTAACAAGAAGCAGCGCGGTCAACGTCAACAATGGGATATAGGCGTAAGCATAAAGTGCCGTCTTAAAAGCCTGGCCAAAAACCATGTCAAGGAATCCGTCGCCTGTTGGAGGATAGAAAAGAATTACGTTTGAAGCGATTAATACGACAAAAGCGGTTTTTACCGAAGCGGCCATGCTATTTTTGTTGTAGAAAAGAAAAAGAGGCAAACCTAAAAGGGCAAATCTTAGGTCGAAAGCTGCGAAGGCAAAAACTATCCCCGATGCATAAGGTTTACCCTTGAAACCCAAGTAGAAAGACAAAATAAAAAGAAATGTTTCAAAAACTTTGGCTTGTCCTTCCGCCCATTGCCAGTAATAAGTAGCAAGAATTCCCCAATGTGGCAAGGGGAAAGGCAGCAAAACTATTGCAGTAACTGCCAAGAGCAAGATTGCATTTTTTCGATGTAGCAAACTGTACAGCATCATTGCAACTAAAGGCAGTAGGGCAAATTGAAAAATGTCGAACCCTTCCAAGCCTTGATGGTAACTGAGAAACTGAAAGGGAATAATCAGTAGCAGAAAGGAAGGTAGATATTTGTAATCTTGCGGGTGCGGGTAGATAATTGGTTCGCCATCATGAATTAAACCGGGGATATACAACGCTGAGGTATCATGCCACAGCCGCCAAGCGCCTATGTAATACGCTGAAAAATCTTTCGCTACTTTCCCGCCGCCATCGAGTTGAAGAGTTTGAGGATAAGCAGACATCAAAACAAAAAAGTTGAAAATTATCAATACCGCTATAACTAACGTTATCAAAACTTTGCCTTCTCGTGAATATGGCGACCGTAACATTTTGATGATCAAGGACTTTGCCTGATTGATTTGATATTTGTCAATTATGGCTCTAACATGCGCTTCAAATTCTTAAATATTTTTAGCTTAAGTTTTTTTCTTCAAAAAAGGTAGATATATCAAAAAACAACCTCCTGAAACATAACTCGCAAGCAAACCAAAGAACGCTGATCTACCAAATAGTATGGACGAAAGGTTCTTAAGTAATTGGGTCTTTTTCCTAACGGCAACAATGGCAGAACTAACTGCCAATTCAAGGTAACGACCAGCATCATGAAAGAGGCTGGTGTTGGCCAACTGAAAAGTTAAAATAGTCCGTTGAAGAGGTGAAAAGGTATGGAAAACATTTACGCAGCGATGCTCCTTCACAAGGCAGGAAAAGAAATAAACGAAGATTCGGTTACAAACGTTCTCAAAGCTGCAGGAATCACTGTTGACGTAGTTCAAATCAAAGCGCTCGTCGCTTCTCTTAGCGAGGTAAACATTGATGAGGCGCTTAAAGCAGCACCGACCATGATGGCAGCCGCTCCAGTTGCAGCTCCAGCAGCAGGTGCAGAAGCTAAGCCAGCAGCCGCCGCTCCAGAAGACAAGAAGAAGAAAGCTGAAGAAGAGAAAGCCAAAGAAGAAGCAGCGTTAGAAGGATTAGGCGCCCTATTCGGGTAAATACGCCGTTAATGGGTGATTTATTCACCATAATTTATTTTTTGGTCAAGTCTTAGTTTCTATTCGTTGACTCTCTTTAATAGTCTCAATCATTTTTGGCAAAAAGTCTATGAACTGCTCTTTCTCCGCATAAATTGACTTTTCAACAGCCTCGATTAAATTATTAATCAAAAGCCTATAGGGCCTAGTAACATTCTGAAGTTTATACTCTGTTACCTCATGCGTGAAAGTCTGCCATGCCTCTATTTCTGAAGCATCATAAAGAAAAATCACGTTGCCCTTGATCTCTCCATGATTAGCTTTTGCCTTATCCGGTTTCCAGAGAACAACCAGGTTAACACCTAAACGGCCTAGGCAATCTTGCATCTGTTTTTGAACCTTAGCGATTTCAGCTTTAATCATGGCCTAAAACTCCTATGTTCTTTAGTTTTTGGGAAAGCAAAACTGCATGTTGCCTGAACGTTTCCACTTTTTGAGAATGTAACTCAAGCGCGCATTGTTGGGCTAAAAAGAAACTACCGCACAAAGACTAAGCATCCCCTGGAAGCCTTCGGCTGCCAATCTCAAGGTTTGTTTTCCTTCGCCAAGTTCTGCAGGATATACCGCCGCCGTGAGTGCACGAATAATTATCCTTCTTAAATTTGCCTTCTAATTTGCATTGATAATCAAACTTGCAAGGGTATGTTTCGAGAGAGTTTCTTTGTATGTTACCACGATTACCACGTTTAACATACTCAGAATAAGACCCCCCTACCCCTCTTTTCCTTAGTATATTGATTTGAACATTGACCACTGCTAGTTTATTGACTGTTTTTAGGAGTTTACTGTTAATCATTATCGTAATCTCCTATACTTTTTTCCTTTTTAGCAGTAGGGGTATCGTTTCCAAGTGTGGTAAGCGTGGTAATCGTGGTAAAACCCTCAGTCACTTTGTAGGCTTCTATCAGTTTTGGTGTTGAGTAGTAGCCTTTTCCAGATTTTAATAGGCCTTCACTTTGTAGAACTGCCATTAATGGACGCATTTCATTGGTGTCTGTTAACTGAAACTTTGATGCTAAGACCTCTTTTGTTACCCTGTTTTGCGTTACTATCCAATGTAGTATTTTTCCAAGTTTCTCGATTTCGATTTTGCCTTGTGTTTTGGAAAAGATTATCGCAAAAATTTCTTTAATGTCTTCCAGGGTCAATTTTTCAAATTTGTTTTCTTGCGCTAAAATTCCTAAACCGGCTTTCATGTATTCTTCTGTTAAGAAGTTTACAACAGTTTCAACATGCTCTGTCGTTACTGTGACAATAGTGTTATCATCGTTTGTTGATAAGGTGCTATAAGCCAATCCAACACTTAGTCTTGCAATTTTCCATTTTACATCAATACTTACTAATGGGATTTCTTCGCTGAAAAACGTGTTATAGAGCTCTGTTGACATATCTAAAAGCAAGGTTACGGCTGCCTCTTCCCATTGAACTTTAGCGGTATTACTCCAACACCACTTCAAAACTTCAGCCATATAATCCAGCTTTGGGTCGTATTCTTCAGTTACCTTAACATTAAGTTTCTCAGGTGCAACGTCACGTTGATCTGAAAAAACTGCTACGTCTAACCTTGCTATGCTTGTTTTGTCTAATACTGTTGACCATGCTTGCGCCGGATGTAAAAAGGAACTTAGGCTTTTCGTACTATACTTATCATCTTCTGGGTCTACAGCATTGTAGATTCTGAGTTGCCTAGTTCTTGCGTATGTCGTATTTTTTGCTGCCTTCGCTATACTGAGAACTCCACTCCTTTCGGCTTCCGCCAAAGCGGCCCAACAAGAAGCATTAAGTTTTTGCGATCCATCAATAGCTAAAAGTTTGCGATCCATAAGTGGCAAGAAACCCCAATCGATGAACCAGCCTTCCTTTTCAACTTGCGTTGCTGTTCCAGTTAAGCCAACGGTGCTTGCGGTTTCGGCTGAAATTATGGACCCTGCCTTTAAGAGTTTGGCTTGTTTCTTAACCGTTTCAGATTTAGCTGTGGTTGTGTCACCGATAATTCCGCATTTGCCCCAGCCCTCTTTTACTTCACCGTCCAACTTAACGTATAGCGGTGTGAAGTAAGTTAGGAATCCCGCAGTAGCTATGTTCTCTCTGCCAACAATATGACTGTATAACTCGAAGTTGTCTAATATCCAGTTTAGCCGGTCACTTACGCTTTTCCCCTTAAAAACTTCTTTGAGAGCTGCCAATTTTGAAACATCAAAACTTAATATATCCTCTGGGAATTCCACTTTGTAAGCTAGCAAAGTTGTTTTTTGGGTTTTTGGATTCGGTAATGGTAAACCAACAATCCGCATGAGAGTGCTCGGTTGAAAAGTTAACGGTACATCGGAAGCGACATAAATGTCTAAGGCCTTGTACTCGTACCCTTTTTCATCGACAATCTTGTCACCGCATTTTTCCAAAGTAAAAACTGGTGGTCTTACTCTCAACCGGTACATAGTGCGATATTGTTGTATTTCTTCGATAATGGCATGGAGCGGATAGAATAAACTTTTTAGTCGTATTGCTTGAGTTTCTTTTGAAACATCTACTAAACCAATGTTCACTGGGTTATCTACATCAATTACTTTAAAAACTTCATAATTGTCGTCCTCAGTTTCACCTTTTATAAATGCCTTGATTCTTGAAGGCACACCAATGTAGGCTATGCTTGTGCTTGAGATAACAGCTTCAATAATAACAGGTTTACCAACTAAAGAGGGATTCTCAATGTTATTGATATGCTCTAAAACTGACGGTTGATTTTCCAATTCCTCTTCTCTTGTTTCGTCACAAGCCTTCTTAAATTGCAACCTAGCTTGGTATCGTGCCATTTTTTCTTTGTATTCATTCAAGGCAAACTCGAAGTTTTCAGGGTTGCTATAATCTTCTTTTTTTGGCGGTGTTGGTTCTTCCAACCAAGGCTCTTTTACAGTCGGTATGTCTGAAGTGATATTATCTCTTGGCGATTTTTCTGGGGTTGCTGTCTGCTCTGGATCTGTCACTGTGTTATAGCTCCAGGGTTCTTTTTGTTGTACTCTATGAGGTCAGCCGGAATCTGAATACGATTCTCCAAAATGCTGTTACTGTGAATGTATAAGTCAACTTCTTCCACTTGTTTTTGCAAAAGGAGAGCAACTCTTGAAGCATTTGCAAATCCACCAAAAATACGAGGTATTTCAGTGTTATTTGACAGGTAAATTACTACCACAGAACCATTGCCAAGAGAGCGCACAAGGTGGCCTACAACATAGTAATAGCCCAAATTGTCATTTCTCCTCTGTTTTTTCTAAAGCCTTAGAGAAACTCCACCGCGCTGCTGCCTGCAATTCTTTAATTTGTTGGTCCGAGAGTTTACCGATAACAAGAATGTAGTCAAGGTCTCCGTTTTCTTTCTTTGCAACACTATATGAAAAGCTGTACTTTGCAACCATAGGTTCTAAGACTTTTGGGATCAGAAAATTAGTGATTGTGGGGCCGTCTATTTTGAATGGATGCTCTGGACAAATACTTATCTCATCCTCGAAAACGTTCAACATGCCTATGGCTTTCAAGCCTTCGCATAACGGGAACTGCCGTAACCCTTCCATCTTCAGAGTATCTTTGACTATTGGCACATGAGGAATAGGCTGCTCTTTTTGAGGAGTTGGTGTAACGTTTTCAGGGATTTTGCTTTGTGTTTGTACTTGAGTTTTTTTGGTGCGGTAGTCATCAATCAAGGTTGCTAACCATTTCGCTGGAATCAGTTTTGCAAAAGCATTCCTTTCAGCTTTGTTAACTGCTAATATGTACGCAAAGGGCTTTTCCTTTTCGACACTGCTCGCGCCGATAACATCAATGCGGTTCTGAAGATCACGCATTTTTATTGTTACTCGGATTTCCTTGTCCGTTTCTTCAATGTGGACATCGAGGATTTCTACATTGCCTCTATGTCGAATTGCTTCTTTGACACCGGCATAAGACAAGTTAGTAACTCGTTTGCCTTGAATCGTAACATCATAAACAAGGTCTTCTAAGATTTCGCCGCGCATTTCAGCTAAGATTTGGTTTTCATCTCTATGGTCAAGAACTTGAAAGATTTGGGTTCGGTCTTCAGTCTTTGCTTCAGTTTTTGTCTGTTGTTCTGTTTCAGCCAACTTCTAGGCACCTCCACTGTTATTCTGTTTTCCGCATCCTTGGCCACAGCTTTTGTTTCGCGCATTGGTAAAATAACCCAAATTACACTTTGAGTATTGGAAATGAACGCAATCAGCGCAGGACTCAGGTTTTTCGGGTTTCTTAGGAAGAAAACCGTTCAATGATACACCAAAACAAGGCAAGGCTAGGCCTCCTTTGTTTGGATGGTTATGTATTGGAAAAAAATGTCTTTTTCGTCATTGTACATCTTTGGTGAAGTTGCTTCGCAGTTAAAAACAGTTTTTAGACAGTTGAAAACTTGGTCGATAATCGCCTTATTTTTTGAAGTTACTTTTACGGTTGTTTCAAAATTTGATCTGTCTTCTTCTATCACCATATACTATATCACTAATAGAAAAAAGGAAAAAAAAGAAATTCCAGTAGATAATCACGGTTCTGGCTCTCTTTTAAGAAAACGTTGGATTGATGCTTCTATACTGCCGTTGTCTATAGCTTCTTGTAAACCGTTTTTTATGTCAAGTATTATTTGTTTTGTATCAAGTTGCTGTTTGAACGCATTGAGATTTTTCTTTTCTTTAACTGCTTGCACTAAACAACCTTGCGGAAAACCTAAATCATACTTTTCCCGCGTCCACTTCTCTTTTTTCTCATTGTACAGTATCCATAGAGCAGAGGTTAACAACTGACGGCTTGCTGTATATTGCCATTGTATTTCTTCTATTTGATCCTGATAGGGTTTTTCCATATTTTCTTTTTGTTGTTCTAAATCACTAAGTTGATCTTCCAGTTCAGCGATTTCGTCAGCTATCCCTTCTGTTTTCTTTTCCATTTCGGACTCAATAGGGCTAACACGTTCACTATATTCGTCATAAGATAAGTATTCGGTAGGTAGCTCTTGCGGAACTGCTAAATCTTCTTCAGAGGTATCGCAATTATCAATAGCATACATCAAAGATTGCAATGCTTCTTTAGGTGCATTATTCCATGCTGTAGTAACTATTTCGTTTATTCGGTCTACCTCCGAAAGATACTTTAAAAGTTCTGTAGCTACGATTTCCCTGATTTTGTCGTGTCCTTGTGGTTGTGCTGATATTGCTTCGATTTCTAGGCCATAAGCGCCTTCTATGCCATACTTGGCTAACCACTTGTCACTGTTAAAGTCTATTCCCTCACAACTTAGTTTTCTGCCTCTTTTAATTGGATATTTTTGTACGTCTAAGATTTCTGGTGTAGCATGTTCAACGTTAACGCCTATTCTATAATGTTTGCTTACGGTTAATCCAAAGGTTTGGCACTTACTAACAAACTCCTGGTCTATAGCAAAACCAAAGGGATCATAGTCAGTCAACGAAAAAATAACCACTTCAGTTATACCTTTTTCCTGAAGCAGCCGTAACATGTGCTCAATACCTGCTCCTTTGCTCCAGCCACCACCGCTTAAGATATTGATGTTAAAGAGTTCTTGCAAAGGCAATAAATGAACATACACAGCGTCTTTTTCAACGAATAACAAAATGTTGCTCCAGCATTGCGCTTGATTCTGATTGACGTTATAAGTTTCTTTTAGCATGCGAAACTCATTTATGCCTAAATCCGCGTAAGCTAACCGTCCTTCCTTAACCATTTTCGCTAGAACTGCCTCAAAAGTCTTCATGTATTTTTCTGAGCGTTTGCGTTCAATCTTCAGCAATATTGGCTTAATTGGGTTATACCAAACCTCGCGGCAACCTCTTTGGTCAGATAACGGATAATGCATGGCTTTAGTAGCTAAAATTACAGCTTCGATTAAACTGTTAAAATCAACCAAGTAACCTTTTCTTACCCATTGCGACATTTTTTGAGGGAAAGCTGCGATTAACTGCTCTGGAGTCATGGCTTGCAGTTGCATCAATGTATAGATATATTGGTTCACGATAAAGCCCTCCGAATGGTTAGAAGGTCTTTTCTGTACGCTTCATGGAGTGTTTTTAAATCGGGTTTGCTTGATTGCTGGATTAGCTTGTAAACTTCCAGTTCTTCTATTGTTACGGCGTAACATTTTTGCGGTGTAGGTATAGGTTGCGGAATCGAATTTGATAGGATTCTTGCGTTAGCAAAAGTGATTTCTTTCCGCTCAAGTTTTGTCTGAGTTTCTTCAGGTAGTTTAAGCAATAAAAGGCGCTGTGTAACATAGGCTCTGCTTTTCTTAATGACCGCTGCTATTTCCTCATGCGTTTGCCCTTTTTCAATGCGCCTCTGAAACTCTTTTGCTAACTCCATATCAGAGAGGTCGTTTCTTTCCAGATTCTCAATTAACTGCAGGTCTTTGGCCGTGGCTTCATCCATTTCCCTTACAATGCACTTGATTGTCAATAGATGTGCTATGCGGTGAGCTCTAAAGCGTCTTTCACCATGAACAATAACATATTTGCCTTCACTCAGGGGTCTAACCTGAATCGGCTGCAATAACCCATGTTGCTTGATACTATCCGCTAACTCTTCTAACGCCTGCGAATCAAAATATTTCCGTGGCTGCTCTGAATCAGCGATTATGCATGTCAGTGGTAAGTCTAAAATTTGCTCGGTCAAAGTTACTGAGCCTCCTTTAGTTTTGGTGCCACGCTGACGAACTCGAAAAACTGCTTGGTTTCAGAATTGAACATCTTGGCGCTTGTAGGTGCGACGGCGAAACCAATAGATAGGTAGGCTATGACTTGGTCGAGAAAGTTAACGTCTGGGCTGCTAATCTTGACGATTGTAGCGTTTGGAAATTTAGGTTTCAGTTTTTTTTCTTCTTTCGATAATTCAGTTGGGTTCTTACAAAAAACTCTAGGGTTTGAAATTTTGCTTACTGGGCTCGATTCTAATTCTGTTTCTACCAATGTGTTTTTACCTTATGGACCGCTCAAAGCGAGCGTATCCACAAGAAAAATATACTATATACGAAATCGTTAGCACATCTGCTAATTCGAACTGTTCGATAGGTAAAGATACCAGACTCTGGTGAACTTTACAAGCCGCTTGTGTGGGGGAAGATTATCAGACTCTGATGAGGTAAAAGGTTTATGAACAGTTAATAAAAATGCCTTTCTCGTTATACGAACCAATCTGCTGAAGCAGTTCAGCAGACTGTTAGTACTCAAGATACTATCGACTTCTTTCTCTTCATGTTTTTCTGCTTCTCTCGTAAATATGGTTATCAGAAAGTTTGGTCGCACATGAAACATGGCTGAATAGAAAAAACTGTTGGGCAACTAACTTTTCTAAAAGTGTGTTCAAGCTAAAAAATAAGAGAGGGGAAGGAATTTTAGTTGGCGCTTTTCAGCTCAAATAAGTAGCCTTTGCTTGTTTGTAGTGCTCGGATTTTGTCGTTCAATGACATTTTTAATAGAAGACCCCTGGCTGTTTGCCAAGTAATCTTCAAGTTGAACGCGACAAATCCGATGCTGACCGGCATCTTACTGTTTTCCAACAGTTCTAAAGTCTTTTTCTCATTCTCTTCTGCGACCATTTTAAAACATTGCATTTGTTTCACCTCTTTCCTCTCTATACGAAAAATGCCAAGAAGGCTAGAGCCATGACAAGGCAACTGTTGAGTTATTGAGCCAGTCCTTGCCACAGCTCCTAACCTTCAAGGTTCTTTTTCCCCTCTCCTCAATAGAAAAAAGAGTTAAGAGCAAATTTTACCATTCTTGTCAAAATGAAACTCTGGGTTTACGCTCTCTCTAATATTTGATAAACGAACTCTGGAACTTTCTCCTTAAGCATTAACTCACAGAACCTTATCGCTGTTCGCTTGTTACCGTCAGTGAAGGGATGCTGCTCTGCAACAACTAAAGCAATCTCCAAGGCGATCTTTGATTCCAAGTTATCAAGGCAACCGTCATAGCGGATCGTGCCGGTTGAAAAGCCTTTGTTGATTTCTATTAACTTGTTTCTTATCTGCTCTGAAGTTAGGTCCATAAGATTTCTTCCTCTACTTGAAAGGTGAAAGTTTTTCCAACCGTTGCTTCCCACCGCGCCGTCTTCCTGTAGGTCTTCTATGGTGTCGTTTTCTCTTGCCTTCGGAATTTTTCTCTTACTCTTTCTAGGCATAGTGTTACGGCCTACTCCTTCTTTTTTGCTGCTTCTTGAAACTCTGTTAGGGCCAGCTCGACCAAGTGGCTTCTGTTTCGATACTTTTTGGTTTCAACCTGCTTGTCGATCCACTCAACTAGTTCCTTGTCTATTGTGACGCTAATCGATTGCTTCATACTTTGCAATACATAATCAACTCCTTTAAATGCTTTATACGATAAAATATGTAATGCAAAGGCTTATATATTTTACCCTATAATAATAAGAATACACAAGGAGAAATAAGAATATGGAAAAAACAGAAACTTTTAAAATGTCACCTGAAGAAATTTTGGATACAATAGAAAACTTGCAACAATACCTCAAACCTTGTAAACATTGCCGACATGGCATCAGATCAGAGAAACCCTACATAGCTATGACTAATGTTCCAATTCCGGACTCAGTGGACCTAAAGAAATTCAAAGAAGGCACCGCAGCGTATCAAAAAGCGTTAGCTACAACCGCTTGTAGGACCTGCATTGCCATCCAGGCGCTCAGAAACTTGCCGAGAGATAAACAGTTGGCCTTTGCCAAAGAACCAAACTCAGAACTACTTGCTGAAGGTCTAGGGAGAAATGAAGAATGTCTGAATTAGAGCTGGAATCCGTGACCGTTAAAGTGCCAAAAAGCTTCCTCAAAACCGTAAAGGACTACATAGCAAGAACAGGATACTACAACGACTTAAACGAGTTTGTTATGGAATCGCTGAGAGAACGAATTCTGCAAACATTATGATCTTAACCTTCTTTTTTTTTATTTTTTCTTTTGTAAGGGCGGCCAAGAGCCCGATAACTCAAAACTCATCTCATCATGCCCCTTGAACCAGGGCTACTACCTAGGGCTTCTTGGTTTTGTTTCGCCCTTTTTTCTCTGTTTTTCTTTTGTAGAGGAGTCGGGGGCTTTGTTGCATATCGCGATAGTTCAATTTTTTTCACTTCCCTCGGCTTCTCTATTTTTCTAGAGAGGTTTGAGACTTGGTTAAGAAACAAAAGGCAAAAAGACCTGCTTTCATTCTTGTATCTTTGGTTCTGCTCGTAATAGGCGTAGCACTTCTATATGGCTCAATAACGCTGTTATCAATTAGTTCGGGGTCTTTGGCGATTGTTTTTTCCAGTGTACCTTTGCTTCGTATGCTGGAGTTTGATCTTGGTGCTGTATTTGTCTTCTCAGGATCGTTAGTTCTGAGTGTCGCCTAAGAGGTTTCAAAATTGAGCTATCGCGGTCAAAAAAAGGGCTCTTATGCTCCGTATAAGAAATCTCGTTTTTCATGGGTTAGGTCTAAAAAGGCAAAACCAAAAGAAAACATTACTGACATCAAAGACGATCCTGAGCCTCAATCATCTAAAGATGATTCAGAACCTCAAAAAGTTAGGGATGAACCAGAACCTCAAACAGTAGCTCCCGAAACTATCAGTTGGCAAAATAGACCCTTGGCTCCGGACATAAGGATTTTTCTTGTTAGACCAGAAACTCTAACAGTCACCGGTGCTAGAACGATTTTGCCTGTTGACCTAACCCTGCAAAAGGAACTTGGGTATCAAATCGCACTTTTGGCTGAAAGCCAGCGGCTTAACATCGAAGCGCAATCGGGTGACGGCTCAGTAAAAAAGTATCGCATCCTAAAAATTAGCTCTCAGTTACCAACAGACAAAAATTTGTCTTTCAGCGATTATCCTCTTGTCGGAAACATAAAAAACAGTCTAGGGCCTCACGGTTACACGATTTTGCCTCAGTAATCATTTTTCTATTGAGGTTAGAGATTGTCTTATAAAGGCAACAAAAAAGGCAATTATGGCTACAATCAGCGACGCGGCGGCCAAAGTGGGTTTCATAGCTACGGCAAAAGCAAGAATCGAAATGACAATGAGAGTTTTGAAAATCAGTCTCAGGAGCCTGAGAACCAAGCTGAGAATCAAGAGACAGAAGAATGATGCTAAGTTTTTAGCGTCTCAAATCCTTTTTTTCTCTTTTTTAATTTTTTTGCTTAGTGTGTCAATGTTCCTAGGGCTTGTTAGGGGTTCTGTGTATTTAACGTCACCTACCTAAAAATTAGTTAATTCCTACCTTTTTGTGAAAAATCGTCACCTAAGTAAATTACTTCTATTTTGGCATATTCGGCAAACTGGGCATCGGTTGATTTTCCTTATCTTCTTTTTTCTTACTCAGATATAACCCGATTCCAAAGCTTACGCTAAAAACAGTAATAGCAACCCCGAAAGCCACAGGAACCAATCCGACAAAATAAGCCAATATAGAAAAAGCAACACTTGCAAGACCTATAGCCCATGTTATCGTTTTTGCCTCAATTTTACTTCCAGCGTAAACATTTACTTGGGCTCCGTGAACCCCTGAACCGCTTGTCAGTTGAGTTGTTTGCATTTGCCAAATGAGGTTTTGATAGAGTTGGAGCAATTCTTTATGCCTTTCAACTAATTCGTCATATCTGCCTCTTTGATAATCCTCACTTATCTCCGAGCTCATAGATGTTTTTCCCTCAAGTCTTATTCGTTTTGAAGGGCTATTTAAAACAACCGAACAACAAGTTACTACATCCATCTAGGGTTGTGCGGAAGAGCTATTTTTTGAAAACTGCAAGTTTTCTATGATTAATGCCTTTTACCGTTAGCCGAAGCTTCTATGCAAGCTTTTGTTAACATGACAAAACTTAAAACCTCTTAGATATAATGAAAAGAGGGGTTACTTGTCATGATTCATGTTGGATTTGATAGCGCACCAATAAGGAAAGTACCTGTTCTTCCAGATGGTAAAAAAGGTTCAGAGTTTGTTGCTAACTTGGGTGTCTCAGTTTCCGTTGCTGATAAAGAAAGGTTTGAGGTTGCATATGATATTGCAATTGAACATGCATTCAAAAAAATTGGGGCAACACGGAAAAAGAGGTTTTATAAAGGCGCTCATTTAGTCGGCCAAGTTTCTGAACATGCACCTCAAGTTATAGCTATGATGCTTAACGAATTAGCCCCCGAGATTTTGCATGTAGATGTATATTGTGCATATTATTCACAAGAATACATTTCTCTCTATGGACAAAGTGAACCACAACAACTCTCACCTCCAGTCTTTGTAAAGAAGACACAAGGCGCTTTCCCACATGTGTGTGCTTGGTGGTATGTCTCTAAATATGAGCAAACAGAAAATCCACTTACACTTGAAATAGATTCAATGCAAACCGCTACTACTCCAGCATGGCGAAAATTGTCTAGTATCCCAGAGAAAAGCATCAAAATAGAATTTTACTTCGGTGGTGACGAATGTAACCCAATTATTTCATTAGCAGATTTGATTCTTAAGCTAATTAGAATCTTTCACAGGGGAACAGTTGAAGGGCGCTCTCTGCTTGAACCATTATACGATAGATGCACAAGTTACTGTTCTCAAAGAAAAGTCTGGTTTCACAATTTAGGATCAAGAGGCTTTATTTTAAAAGCAACAGCCCCAGATTTAGATATTCAAGCGAATACAAAACAATTCATCAAACATCCTCTCACATTCTATTATGCAACAAATAAACCCATGGAAGGCAAAGATGAAATTGCAAACGCCCTATATTTATCTCCGATTTACAACGCAATTGCTTACAATGTTTCTTGCGTTAAAGGTGGCATGAAGAAGTTTTCACCTACAGAAGACATACACATATGGAATCCTGAACTCGATAGCATTGTTCCCTTCACAAAGGAAGATAAAGAGCAATTAAAACGACTTGAAACCTACGGGTACACTCTGCCCCAACTGAAGGAACCGAAGGACTTGATTAAGTCCTCTAAATTCTAAATCTAAAGTAGTAAGACGCACATTCCGCGTACAAGAGCTACCCTTTGGTCTTAGGGTGCCCATTATGTCCATGCACATAAGTTGTATATAAAACTTAGTCCGAAACAGTATGGAGACACAATCTGAACAGCAAAGCAATAAGTCAATGTTTTCTTTTTTCGTGTGAGGAGCTGGGAGCGATTTGCAACAATCCATTTCTTGACTCAATTAAATTATTACCTCGCTCTCAGCTTCTCTTTATGCTTATGAACGGCATTGAGGTTTCTCAACTCATTTACCCTACTCTAAACACTCACAATAGTTAAGACGCTATCGCTCTATATGCTATAGTCAGAACAGCTTTATCCTTTAGGTCATGGCAATTTATCATCAAGCTTCACGCCTAGAAGGTTTTTTTGTTTTTAAAAAACTGAAAACGGTAACGCACGTTACATTTTCCTCTTATCCTCGTTTAACATTATTTAACCGCTAAAACCCTCTATTTACCATATATAAAAGGTGTACGTACGGGTTGCGTAACGCAGCGCCCATGCAAAATTAGTCTTTTACTAGCGCTAAAATATTTGTATTGTGTTTCAGGTAGGGTAATGACATAAAAGAGCTTTGTAACGCACATATAAAGGAGTCCATGCTTGAGCGTTACCTTTTAGGCTTTAGGCTTGGCTTTCAGGTGTCAGTTTGGGGTTTTGCATGGTAAAAGTCCATGATTAAAACGTGAAGAAATAATGTTAAGGAAACATGTAGAAAAATGGTGTTAGAAAGTTTAATCCCTGTCGCTCTTTTCAGGTTTCCAAGGCACTACATCTTTCTGTTTCTCTATAAGTTCGTTTGTCATGCACTCGGGAAAAGGCATTGGAAAATTATGGCTAAAGAAATAGTCGTTAACCATAACTTTTTGATTGTAACTACCATGCTCAATCAAGTATTTCACTATCAGCTCCTTTTCTTCTTTGCTTGAAGTGTGATCCATACCCATTTGGCTAATCCGGTCAAGTATTTTTTGAGGTGTGTTGATGAATTGGTTAATTCCATGTAACATTCCATCATGGATATGGAAGGCTCTTTGGTTATGCTCAAACAACGTATGTTTGGGAAGGTAACTGCATTTACAACTATCTTTTTCGGATATGTAACGCTCTTGTACCGCAGGGCCTTGGTCAACATTTTCAGCTTCTGGTATGGTTACGCCGTATTTTTCTGCTCGGAGTTTGTCACGTATTTTTTCAGCCTTTTTGCTTTTCTGCCAAGTTTCCAACCAATTTATGAAGGTATTTTTGTCACGTTCAGTAAAGTCGTCTTGAGAACTTACTTTGTATGTCAATAATCCTTTTATGATTGTATCCACGTTCTCAACTGTCAACGGTGTTGTTTTTTGGGCTACAGCGTTAATCAAGTCAAACCTGCTACTCAACGCTTTTTTGATACTTTGTAATTCTTGCTGGTGCTCTTCAACTTCAGAAACAAGTCTTTCATAAGAAACGTCAATCTGGATGTGCGCTCCCGATTGCTTAGCTTCATTTTCGATTAGCTCTGTAACCTTTGCCGTCATTTTGCCCTCTGGAGATATTTTCTTCAGAGCCTCTTTGATTGCTGGAGTCACACGCATGTTTAGGGTTACAAGTTTATCTTTGGATGGCTCTGGTTCTTTTGCCCTCTCAGATTCCTTATTTTCTTCAGGTTTTTTAGTTTCGTCATCGTTAGATTTTTCGTTGTCAGTCAATTTTCTTCTCTCCAAATTATGGTTACGGTTGGCCCATCTTTCTTAGTTTGCGCACGCGCTTTGAATTGTTCTACGCAACGAGGGCATAAAATCCAAATGAATTCTTTTTCTTCGTGCCCTACAACCTCAGTTTTTCCGTTTGTATTTACCTTGGTTTTAATGCTGAACCGTTGATGTCGTACAAATTGATGTGCTATGTTTCTGCAGGATGTCGTATCGCATGGTTCAGAAAGACCAGGACATTGGTACAGCTCCAATATATGCGCGTCTTGTCCTCTTAATTGCTCTTGCGAAAACTGCATATTTTCAAGGAGTTGATCGCATACGAAGCAGCCAATAGTATCGACTCTTTTGTCTTGTAAGGAAAAAATACACGGTTGGTTGCAACACGCACAGAATCGCATAGCGTATTTTTCTGCAGGTAAATCTCGGTCAAATTCATTCAAACTGCTCAAACTTAGTCGCCAATAGAAAAATAACGGAATATGGTTAGTCTCAGGTTAGGATTTTCAGGTTTTCGTTAGTTTCACTTTGTAACTACTTGCTCACTCGTAGTTGTTTCTTGCTGAAGCGGTTTTTCTATGATTTGGAAAACTCCTATTATCCGGTGATTCTTGACGGCCTGCTCCAGTAGGTCTTGAATGCCAATAACATAAAGTCTCTTGTCTATCTCAATTTTCAGGGCTTGAAGGTCTTTATCGACCTGGGCCACGCCTATCTTTTCAAAGACCAAGTACGTTTCTCTCCTAAATATCAATTTATAGTTTCATTAAGAATTTATCATCATCTAGGGATTGAACCAAACTGTAGCCGTCCTCAAGTTTCTTGAGTAATTCAGTATCGCCTTTCACGATAATATTCTTGGGCTGTTGTTTCTGTATTTCTCTCGTTCTTATGCCTTCAGCGTCATCCTTTAGTTTGCGAAATTCCGTTATAGCCTCATCTGGGTCTTTAGCCCTTGCTAATACCTCTTCCAGCTTCCTTAATTGGTTAGGTTCATATCCCTGCAACCTTGCGAAGTCTAAAAGCATTTGGCTTCTAAGTTTCTTCTCTTCAGTTGGAACAGCATAAACCGACAAGTGTGGAACAGCCTTACGGTATTCAGCTAAATGCAAATGTTCTTCAGCCTTGAAATAAGACATATCCAAATAAAGACCCTGGTGCCCCATCCAACGCTCGCGGTAAGAAGCGTCGACACCTATACAGTTTGAACGGAAATACTTTCTTAGGGTGTGAACATGAAGAACATAGAAGTAATTAGCTTTCTCGTTTAATCCTGCTTTCTTGAGTAACCTAGCCCAAACTTTCTCAAAAGCTGCTATACCGATGAAAGAACCTTTGTAAGTATAGTTAGTTACTAAGGGGCTTTCAGGGGTTATGATCTCTCCAGCGTTTTCTCTCTCAGCTAGATACTCTTGCAAAGCTGCTTTAGCTTCAGGGCTTATGAAAGTACAGAAAAAGCGTCCGGCTGCTCTACCTTTATTTGAGAATTTACGGCCACGTTTTCTTTCAACAGTTAACCGCGCCACGTCTGGGTAGTTTAAGTCAATATCTCCAACTTTCAAACTTAGAAAGGTGCCAATCCTTAAACCGCTGCTCGAATCTCCAAGAACCACAAACCGATCTCTGCATCTCGTAGCATGATTAAGAAGTTTTTTCAGTTCTTCTTTTGTTGGCGCTCTATCCTCTTCCGTTATCTCGGTTGCTGTCGGTAGTTCAATCTTTGCCCAATCAACCTTGACACCATTGAGATCAAGCCACTTTTTGACACCATAAACGTAAAGTCTAACTGACTTGTGGCTTCTTTCCATTTTGTCTAGAGCGTAGTCAATAAAGGAATCAACCTTAGCTCCAGCATCCACTTTGCACTCAAGCATCGCTGTAAGCGCGGTTTCTGGATCTGAAAAACCTAAGTACATCACGAATCTTGATATGCCATTGATATAATTAGAAACTGTTTTCTCGCTGCCCATTCTTCTTGAGCCGGTTATGGCTTCGTTAATTTTTCTTACACTGGGGTACTTTTCGATATATTCTCTTGCGAATCTTCGCATTTTTATCCCTGAATATGCTTACGCATAAGTTCTATTTATAGTTAATCACCCTTTAGCGTAGGGCTTATTCGGGTAAATTAGCCTCTCTCTTATTTTTAAACAATTTTTCCCCAAATTAATTATTTTTCAAGTAACACGCTAAAAGACAAGGACAAAAAGCAAAAAAAACAGTTATTTTATTGGTAAGCTGCTTTGTTCTTTGGCAGCTTCGAGCGGCTGATTAACAATTGGCATTTTCGCCGCTTTTCTCCTTTCACTAATCAACTTCCATGCGATGATGGGTGCCCAACCGCTGATGATCATTACTGTCCCTGGGAACCCGCCGATGTCTCGTCCAACGATAGGTTTCAGACCGATTATTATGTCCGTCAGGAAAGCTTCCCAAATACCGAAGGCAACAGCTACTGCCACGGCGGCGATCAAGGCGGTTTTCCTTCCGAACTTATTGAACGTTTGAACTATCAGAACCCCTGCGAAGAAAAAGTCGCCGAGTCCAAGTCCTCTGAACAAGTACGCGCCAGCTTGAGTCATAAGGGGAATATTCGGGAGCCAAACCAGCACCGGAAGACCAAGTGAAGTGAACGAAGTTGCGGCGGTAACCATTGCTGGTGTCCCAATCACCAGAATTATGTCCATTGCCGTTAAAAGAACGGCGAAGAGTCCCACGGTCTTCCAACTGAACAGGGAGCTAAGATAAAGAATTATTAAGATCGCAAATGTTAACCCGAATACATCCATAAGGTAAGGCGCCCAAACCGCCGCTGTGCCACGGTTGCTGATGAAGTTAAAGAACACAAACAGTAGCACAAATATTGCGGGAGGCTGAACAGCCACATACCATCGCTGCCTAAGCGACGTATCTTTCCCTGCGTAAACTGAAACAACAAAGCAGAAAACCGCTAAACTGAAAAACGCCCCTACTCGGTAGATTGTAAAAGCGTCACGGAATGGAGACAAAAGGCAAACGACGCCCGCCACAATGCTCGCTACGCCGAAGCCGACTGAAAGCAGTTGTGCCCTAATTTTGGTGAGACCAGAGAACACGTATGAAATTGTAAACAGCAGCATAGTGTAGGCTGAAAGGAAAAAGACTAAGAGAATGTTCTCAAATGTTGCCCCGGGATTGTACGTTGCAGTGATTGCAATAGCTGAAATAATTATAGCCATGAAGACTATAAGTAAAACTACGTCTCTTGTCTTCAGCTCTTTTTCTTCAATGGTTGACTGCAATTTGCCAGAAACACGCTTGTTAAGAAGCATGGCAACGGTAACCACGACTAACAGTGCAATAGGCATTGCAACGTCGAGGGATGGCATAGACAGCACAATAATCAGCGACGCATTTATTTCTTTAGCCAAAACAGAAAAGAACTATCGGCATTTACGTCGACTAGCTCCTGGATTAAACTTAAGAACGACAACCCAATTACCCACACGCATGGAATCAACACCCAGAAGATGTTGGGGAACGACTAATCCCCTTTATGTCAAATACCATGATGAAGAATGGGGCGTCCCCGTTCATGACGACCGCAATCTTTTCGAGTTCCTAGTCCTCGACAGCTTTCAGGCCGGCTTAACGTGGTTAATAATACTTCAGCGAAGAGAGTACTTCAGAAAAGCCTTCAGTGATTTCAACCCTGAAAAAGTCGCAAAATACACATCTATCGACGCAGAACGATTAATGAGGACACCTAATATCATCCACAATCAATTGAAAATTAAAGCAGCCATAAACAACGCTGAAAAATTCCTATCGGTCCAAAAAGAATTCGGCAGTTTTGACGCCTACGTCTGGCGTTTTGTCAACGGGAAAACAATCCACAACTCTTTCGAAAGCTTAGCAGATTTGCCTGCGGAAACGGAGGAGTCAAGGGCGATGAGCCAAGACCTAAAAAAGAGGGGTTTCAAGTTTGTCGGACCCACAATATGCTACGCTTTCATGCAAGCCGCAGGTTTAGTTAACGACCACCTGCTGTTTTGCTTCAGATACAAGCAAATCAAAGAAAACAAGTTCTAAAAACTGACCGAACGACGCGAGGCTTTACTTAGGGATTCAAGAGTTAAATTCTTCATTGAAAATAGCCAGTGAAGCCAGAAGCGCCTCTTCAGTTCTAACAGTCGCCGTACCCTGGGCAGGAATGGTATTAACCACAAAATCAACAATGGTCTCGAGTCTCGTTCCCTCCTCTTTGACAATTTCATGCAGACCACGCGTCGGGGCACCAAACGCAATCAAAATGTGCTGGGAGCGGTTCCATTTTTCGTAGATTCTTTCTCCGACCTGTTTGAAGTTGATGCCGAGCCTTGCCGTAGCAATGGTTAGGTCAAAGCCACCGTTTGAAACAAGCTGCCCGAACGGCTTGTTTTCCAGTCGGATCCTAAAACCCCAGTAAGCCTCGATGTCATCCCGATCTACTGTTTGAACATCAATTCGTTCAGAAACATTGACAACCTGAAGAGTCAGCCGGTCGCCTACAGCATGCTGAGTTTCCCTTAAAATGCCGGGCTGCCCAACGCCGATATCCACGAGCAACCCCTCCTTAGCCTTCGAAAGCACCAAGCCTTCACGGTACATGCCAGCCTTCAAATCCCTTGCTTTACCGCTTACTGGATGATGAGGAGTACGCAACGGCGGCAAAATCCCAGCGAACTGCAAGCGCGGCTCGAGTTTGAAAAGGCTTTTTCGCAGATACTGAGGCGTTTCCAAGTAGTTAAGCAGAAGCACAATAAACTCTAAGTCCCTTGCCTGGTTAGCCTTAGGGTTGTCTGGGTAAACAATGATTTGGTTAACCCTGAAAATCGCCGCTGCCCGTCCAATCAACCCAACCTTAGCTGTCTTCTCCCGAAGATGAGGTGTGTCTGAAATAGCGGATGCTGGGATGGCGATTGAAAGTCTCTTTTTATCCATGAATTTGTTTGGCTCCCGACAGCTAGATCGATACACGTCTGCGTTGAGCTTAAAAGGCGGAGTTTAGATATAAAATTGCGGGTTACTGGAGGAACATAGAAATGGCAAGTTCCGTTTTAGACGACGCAGAAAGAATTAGATCCGTTGACAGAAGCAGCATGATTAACTTTTGTGTTAACGCCGCGAAACTCTACCATGAAGCCTCTACGTTAGCCGCTAAGATCCAGGTTAACTATCCCAAACCAGAAAACGTAATCCTCGCGGGCATGGGCGGTTCAGGAATCGGAGGCGACCTGCTCAAAGACTGGGCTAAAAAACAAGCCGCCGTACCAATCGAAGTCAACAGAGAATACGAACTTCCAGAGTACGCTGGCAAAAAAACCCTTGTTTTTATCACAAGCTATTCAGGCGACACCGAAGAAACCCTCAGTTCTTTTCTTGACGCACTAAATCGGAAATGCATGATTTTCTGCGTCAGCAGCGGCGGCGCCTTGCTTGAAAACGCTCAAAGGCTTGATGTGCCTTACCTGCGTGTTCCCAGCGGCATGCCTCCCAGAGCAGCGCTCCCTTACATGTTCGTTCCCCTTCTGATTTACATGCAGAAAGCAGGTTTAGTTGAAGGCGCTTCAAGAGAGCTATCCGAAGCTGTTCAAGTTCTCGAGAAAATAAGCCAAGAAAACGCGCCTGCCAAGCCCACAGTAGAGAACTACGCCAAAGCCTTAGCTTTAAATATTGGAAAATCCTCGCCAATCATCTATGGGTTTGGCATGTACCGCAGTGTTGCACTACGTTTTAAGCAGCAGTTCAATGAGAACAGCAAGATTCCAGCGAAATCAGATGTTTTCAGCGAGCTCAATCACAACGAGATTGTAGGTTGGGAACGTGCTGGCGAGCTCGCCAAGTGCTATTCAGCAATCTTTCTGAGAGACAGTGACGAGCCAACTGCGATTCAAAGCCGAATCGAAATTACAAAGGAGCTCATGGAACAAGAGGAAGTTGGGATCCTCGAAATTCAGGCGCAAGGCAAAAGCAGCCTAGCACGGATGCTGTCAACAATTCTAGTCGGCGACTTCACAAGCGTTTATCTGGCTGCCTTGCACGGAGTTGACCCCACTCCAGTAAAAACCATAAACTACCTGAAAAACACGCTGAAACAAAACGGGTTCAGAGAGAAAATAATAAGCGAACTAGCAAAACTTTAGCTGCAAACTCAAAAAAAACATGTTCTCTAACGACTAATCCTTCTTTCGGGCACTAATGACTATTGAAGCAATCAACACAATTAACACGATAATGGTCGCAATAACCAAGTAAAACGTTCTCTGATTCAACCCTAGAATTTGAGGGCTCCAAATATTTGTCGCAGTGGCTCTGGCATTGACAGTGTAATTTCCCAAGTTATCAACGCTCTGAACGTAGAACCCCGTAGCTTTATCCCATTCCTTGTTTCTTTCAACGCCGCCTGCAGTACTGTTTGTGAACGTGATTGTTCTGTCTGCTCCAGCGACGGTTTTTTGCATTTGACCTTGAATGGTTACGTTACTGTTAATTGATGAATCGTAGAAGGATTCTCCTGGACTAAGATTTGCAGGTATGATTATCCAAGCTTGAACGTCTCCGGCGGAGAAATTAAAGAACCTAACGGAACTCGAGACCGTTCCATTAACGTATTTGACAGTAAAATTAGCATGAAACACTTCGCCTTCTACATCCAAAATCTCAATTTTAGCCCACGTTAAATCTTGAGCGGCAGGCGTTGCACCAGTAGTTTTGACAGAGTACTCAACCCAATATCCTGTCTTAACGCCCACTGAGGGCTGAGCCTCCGTCACAGTTATCGAAATAAATACAAAAGCAATAATTATTATTGCGGCAGCAATTTTGTGCATTAAACGGACTCAAATATGAGTTCATTTTTTCTATTAAAATACTTTTTGTTGAAGGAAGATTTGGAATGCGTGAGGCAAAAATTGTTTCCGAAAGAATTTCAAGCGATGAATTTCGCAAATTCCTTTTCGGCAACGTCCATTGGCACAATTTGCGGCGGACGTTTAAAGGCATAGGCACAAACAGGTTCCACCGCCCCACTAAACTTCCTATTCAAAGCTAGTTTCATCGCGCGGACTACGTCGAAGAGCACGCTGCCAGCGTTTGGAGCGTCGACAGTTTGAAATTTGAGGTCGATTTTCATTGGTGCATGGCAGAAGTAAACGCCGCTTATCCAGAAGTAGCTGTCGCGTTTGTTTTGCAGAAAATCAACGTAGTCAGTTGAGCCAGCCACAACTTCAGCCTTGTAGGGTATTGATGCAGCCACTGATTCAGTTTTTATGCTGCGTTTAGCATCTCGACTTCGATCCATAGTATCCACGGATTCTGTTCCCCCGCCTACATCAAGCTGGTAAGTCTCATCAATTTTAACGCCGCTATCGCTAAGCAGCTTAAGCAATGTCTTGTGAAGGGCAGTTGAACCAACCTGATCCACAAGATCGTCGCCGACAAGTGGGAGTTTTGCGTCAGCGAACCTTTTAGCCCAAGCTGAATCGCTAGCTATGAAGGTCGGCGTAGCATTGACGAATGCGCATCCCGCCGCCAAAGCCTGCTCCGCATACCACCGTGAAGCCTGTGAGGCTCCGCTTGGAAGCAAATTAACCATGACCTCAGCACCAGCATCCTTGAGAACCCTTACAACATCTGCATCAAGGACAGCGCTAACTTGAACGATGGCTTTACTTGATTTTCCCAAACCGTCAAGCAACGGACCCTTACTAACCCTAACACCCAACTGAGGTACGTCAACAACCTTTGGCGCGTTGTTCGGCAGAGCAAATATAGCTTCAGAGAGGTCTTTTCCAACTTTCCGGTCATCTACATCAAAAGCCGCAACCACCTCGATGTCTTCGGAGCTTAAACCTGCCAAAACTGGATTGCGCAACCCAACAAAGTCTTCGGGTTTGCTGAATTTCTTGTAGTAATGGACGCCTTGGATGAAGGCTGAGGCGCAGTTTCCAACGCCGATTAATGCAACTTTAACCTTGGGCATGTGTGGCACCTTGCTTGGCTTTTCTATTTGCGATTGCATTATAAAAAGATACGCCGTCGATTTCCCACGCTAGTCAGCACCTATGCGTAATTTATCATAGATTTTTTAAACAAACTTCAACTAGTCAATCATGACTATTGATGAAACGGTTCTCCACCACCGAACTTGACCAGATTAAAACGTTTGTAGAAAAGGGTGCAAGCCTAAACGAGATAAGCTCTCAGATGGGACGCTGCAAGTCTGCCATTCAGTATCATGTCGCAAAGGTAAGAGTGAAGAACCCAAGAGAAAAAACCTTATTGATGGAAAAATTAACGGATTTGGAATTGGGTTAGCTTATTGGCTGCTACGCTGGTGACGGTAGCCGCCTTTTCAGGAAGGAAGACTATTCTTACAGCATCAAGTTTGCGCTAAACGAAAACGAATACCCGATTGTTGAAAGAGTTGAAAACTTCCTTTCCAAAGGTGGATTAAAAACATGGAGATCCATCGAAGGCAAACGGGTATATGTTAAATGTAAAAACAAGAAATTCTACTGTTTTGTCGAGAAATATCTGGCTTGGAAGGGCACCAGAAAATCCAACTCGGTACATCTGGCTGACTTCGGTTCTTACTCAAGGGATTTCTTGTTTGGGTTTCTTTGCGGAATCATAGATGCAGAAGGCGGAACCAAAAAGCTGTACATTTCAACCTCTTCCCCGATGTTAGCTGAAAACATAATTGAGATTGCTTCATTGATGAATATCCGCTCCAAAAAATACACTTACGACGTCTTCCACGTTTACCTAAGAAAGAACGATTTCGTAATTGCTTGCGAAAACCACCGCTTTTCCTCCATTAAACACCGCGGAAAGTAAGTAGGATGGGCTGGGAAGGGATCTCCCCTTCCGCTCCAGAATGGACTGGGCGGGATTTGAATTCGCGAGCACAGCCGCAAAGTGCTGAGCTTCCCGCGACCTCCACGATGCCAACGTGGCGATCATACCAGACTGATCTACCAGCCCTCAGCCACACATAGCACGCACAAAAACAATTTAAGGATTATGCATCAGAAAAGCCCAATATTAGCAGAGTTTGAAGACATACATTCGATTACTATATCGGATTCTGGCGCTATCTTTTTGTACATCCAATAGTTGAGGCAAAAAGCAAAATAAAAACAGTGTTATCTAAGACGCCCCGCTTTTCTTGCTTTTTTTCTTATTCGCTCCAAAGCCAAAAGATCCTTGTAGTAATTAAGCCTGATCAGTTCGAAAACATCTTGACTCTCAGGTTTATAGGTCGTTTCCGTATTGAAAACAGCCGCAGTTCCCGCTGATACCGCAATCGTTCCGGCCATTAAGACCTTTGCTTCTTTAATAGGCATGAAATCTGGAAGGGCCTTAGGATTGTATAAAACAACCCAGTCTAGATCTTTTTGCGTTTGGTATTGTGCTCCAATACCGCCAGTGTTGCCTTTTCCATAAACTTTTACTTCCCGTTGTTTTGAAGTACCGACGGCAATAAGAAAGGGCTCATTGTCGTATTTGGCTTCAACTACTTAACATCTGGATTATCAATGATTAATGAACCCTCGAAAGACTTCTTTTTCTTCTGCCTCTTAAGGAAATTGGGGGTACGCAATTTTATCGTTTTTCATTGTGATTTGTCCCACTATAAAAGACTGGATTCTCATCGGAAGACTTTTTTCCATATGGAAACAAAAATCTTTCAAAAGTAATAGCTATAACAAATTATTGAGCAAGGGAGAGACACATTTGCGTCCGAGGGTTCAAATCCCGACTCGTCCACTATTTTTGCTTACAACCAGACACGAGTCTAAATCACAAGAAACCTTATGAATTAGCGAAAACATGAACAATCTGGTGGGGACCCAATGCATGTCAAGTTCTGAAAGGTTGTTGGGAATCGTTAAAGACGTTGTTTTGCCGGTTGATGTCCGCACTAGGTATGATGTTTATTTTACGGACAAACGTGTTGCGATTGTTTGCCTGGGTAGGGCAGATCGTTTTGAATCCGAGACATTGCAGCCGCTTTCCGTAATGCCTTCAGTATTTGGGGTGCCTCCGCCCATGTCATCGAGTGTGGAAAAGACACAGAACCTAGAATCGATTGATGAAAAAATAAAAGACTGGTCTTTAGACGACATTTTGAAGCTCAGCAAGAAAAGCTGCTTCTACACTCATGATGAAATCGGAGAGGTGAAATTGATTTGTGGACACAGCCCAAAGTTCATTATTTTGAGCAAAGAATGCGAATCAAAGTTTTCTCCCGATGAGGAGCAGTTCAAGCAGCTAATCGAAATATTAACGACGGTAGAACCGTTGACGAACAAGCTTTGGATCGCCGGCAAATGGAACATGCTTTTCGACATGGGATTCATGAAGCCTTTCTGCAAATTCTACGAGAAAGGAGCTACGAAATAATTTGGCTATTCTTCATTGCTTGCTAACTGTTCATGCGAGACTTGTTTCATCTACAAGGTGTACTGTGCCGTCTGCGCAGTAGATCTGTTCTCCGAACGAAACGCGTCGGTAACTTCTAATGCATGGCTCTTGCCGTTCACAACCACCGCAACCTTGCGGAACCATTTTTTTCATATTTTCTATCTTCCACAATTACTATTGTGACCGTTTAATTTAAGGAGTTTTGCGCGTCAGGGCTTGGTTGGGTGGCGTAAATCTTAAGTTATGCAAAGCCGTTGTGGCAGTAGGAAAATCGAGGATAAATGAACATTGCAAATGTAGCTTTGAGCGTCGCCAGCATCATCAACTTCACAGCCCTGCTGCTAATGTTGCGCGCGGTCATCAAGAACAGGAATGCACTGCGGGGGTACAGCGTCTCCGGTTCATTCTTAACATTCATTTCCATCGTAGGCTTCCAAATCGCGTATTACCTGCTGGGCAACTCAATCGGGTTCATACTGGGTTGGGTAAGCGTTGCGTTCTGGTTCATCGCCTTCATCTACACACTGCGGCAACGTCTGAAAGGCACCGAACCAGAGAAGGAAATGGTTGAGCCTTAAAGTGCCAGATGTCTACTAGAGATTAATCCTATGGTGTAATTTAGTGTTCCATGGGATGGACTCACTGAGTAGCTTAACCCTGCCCATGAAAAACGATTTCTCGTCCTTTCCCAACCTCTGAACAAAGCCGCTTCAGGAATCTTTTGCAAACTAAACGAAAGCTCCCCATTGAAGTTAAACAATGAAGCAAAATTCGCAACAACCGCATCCCAAGCGCCGATTTTTCTTCCGTGCAGTTTCAAGCCGCTGGCGTCAACGTACTTTTCAAAAATTGCGGCTCCTTGTTCATTTAGAACCAAAATTTCTGCACATTCTTCTTTAGATAAAGCTGAAAAATCAACGTTGACATTGATGTAAGTTGGGTAGATCTCATAATTCAAAGTTACGGAGCCCCTATCTTTTACTTTGATGAATTCAGTCCTTACCTTCGCCATCTGACGAAGCTCCATAATCGCATTGAAGAACGGCGACATGCTTTTTTTGGCAAGGTATGCTTTTTCGAATGTCTTTCTTATCGAAGAATAAAACCCGTCATCAATGTAGGTTGTTTGCCCAAACTTCTTCCTGGAGATTGCATCCATAACGTACCTCTTGCTTAACTTGCAGACTGAGGGTGTTTCCATTATTGAGATTTCGGCGGAACTGGAAAAGTAGGTTTTATCTCGGTACTTAACAACTGGAACTCCAAAGCCGAGCCCTTCCTCGATTAACTCTTCACCGTCAAGCATCAGGACTATGCCCTTTTGAATTGATGCTGTCTCCATGCAATGAGGACTACAGTCTTCATACAGCCTCACTGATAATTGTTTAGTTAGCTGTGCAGTAACGGGTTCCTCTGCGTTGACCAAACATGATTTCTGATTGCTCATAGGAAAATTCACATTTACACCTTTCAAGTCATTCTTACAATCAGCCCAATCATTTTCCCAGTCTTTGATCTTCCTAAATATTTAATAACATAATCGCGTTAACATTGATTGTCAAAACTGCGTTGTTCCAATCGAGCTGTCACTGAACTATTCTAAAGATTGGTAACTGGCGGAGTTAAAGATTTTGCTTTGGAATTACCTTTGGCTAATTTGGGTACTGTCGTCAATCCTGTTCATCAGGTTCTACTTTTACCTGATATCGCAACATTCCAAGCTGGTGGCGAAACCGATAAAGGAAAGATTTGGAACCCCAAAAATCATTTTTCAAATAACTACCAAAGGCAACATTGGAATAGTCCAGGAAACGATTAATCGCGTGAATAGCGTTTGCGCAGACATTGAGTATAAGAAATATGAATTGTGGGTTGTAACAGATGCACAGGAAAAGTTTGAAGGGTGCAGAACAATCGTAGTTCCACAGAACTACAGCTGTAACGCAATCCATAAAGGCAGAGCACTTCAGTATTCGGTTGAAGTTCGAAGAAGTGAAAACAAATGCGACAAAGACACCTACGTATTTCACCTCGACGATGAAAGCTTAATCACAAAACAAACGTTATGCAGCATACTCTGCTACCTAGAGGACAAACCTAAGCCAATAAGCGAAGGCTTAATAATTTATCCAGTGCAAAAAAAAGAAGAAATCAAAGTTTCTAACCTTATGGATACACTTAGGCCCTTTTGCTGCTACGAATGTTTAGCGTTGATGAGCGGCGGAAATCCAGCATACATCCACGGGTCAAATCTTCTGGTGAGAAGCGACGTGGAAGATGAAGTCGGTTGGACAAACGGGAAAACCTTAGCTGAAGACACCCTGTTCGCCATCAACGCCCGATTGAAGTTTGGAAAAGACGCTTTTGGATGGCACGGCGGAGTTGTTGAAGAGAAAAGCCCTCTGAATCTAAAAGACTTAATCCGGCAGCGGCGAAGATGGTTTTACGGCTTAATCATGAATATGAAGTTTTTCGAAACAGGCGAGAAAATTAGGCAATGCGTCAGAACATTAATTTGGTCGTCGGGTTTGGTTTCAGGGATTGCATCAATTTTCACTTTTTTCATCTTTCAAAAAATCCCGTTTTGGGAATTGAGAGTCTGCTTTACCATAACCAGTTTGATGTGGCTGTTTTCATATCAAATAGGAGCTTACGTAAACGGAAAATATCTCCCATTGAAAAAGAGAATAACCTTCCACTTCTTAACCTTGGTATCTTCAATAATCATAGGAATGCTTGAATGCCTTACGCCTGTAATCGCCATCCTAAAAAAACCCAAAACGTTTGAAGTCATCCAAAAATAATCAATCTACAACATCAATCTGCTGATTAAATTTCTTCAATAGAAGGATCTTGATAACTAACATCCAAGCAAAAACCTGCCAAAGCACGACGATCAAAAACCGTGCGATTAGTCTCCAATTTCTAATGTTATGCTCAATTTGAATCGCAGATGCGACAAGCGATTGGGGAGAGACAAGGTAAAAAAGTTGAACAAAATTAGTCGTGAGGACCATGAAAACTAGTGTAATGACCCACAAAAAGTGGAAGTTGCGGAAATTGATTTTCGTAAATGGCAAAGCTAAGAGAGCTAAAACGATTACCACGTTGATGTAAGGTTCTGAGAGCCAAGAGTAGGTGAGGAAAAAGATAAGCATAATGCCGATTGCTTTCTGGGTTAGTTCATTGAATGTTTTAGGCGGATCACGGTAAACCAAGTAGTAACCCAACATCAAAGCAGGTACCCAAATGTAGCCGAAGAGCTCAAGCCCCGTCGGAATCGTAACCGTATTCTTGAAGATTTCCACCACGTCGAAAGGCGTCATGCCGCCGGCTCTTGTGAAATATGAGGCTAACTGGCTGCTTGAAGTGGGCATGCTCCAACCGAGGGGGAAGAAAGGCAGAATCCATAAAGCTACGATTACCGCAACTGAAATCAGAATGTACTGCAATGTTTTTGACCAATGAGGTCTTGGGGTAAAGAGAAAAGGCAAGCCCAGGAGCGGAAGGGAAATCGGTTTCAACACAACACTCAGGGAAAGCAGAATTGCACTTCCCTTAATCCTGCCTTTGCTCAAGAGATAAAGTGAAGAGACACATAGGAGCGCTATGAGAGTGTCGAATTGTCCCCAAGCAGTGGTTGTAAGCAGCACGAAAGGATTGAACAGCAAAAAAAGCCATGCGAACTTGATTTTTCGTTCTGATGCACCTTGCTGACGCAGAATGCTCTTAGTGATGTAGGCTAATCCTATGTTAGCGGCGATGACTGGAAGTTTTATCGCAAAGTTATACAGAAAAATGTTTGGCAAAATGTTATAGGAAAGCTTGTAAATGGCGCCTAAAAGCAGAGGCCACAATGGTGGATCACCAATAATTGGGTTAACTCCAACTAGGTGAGGAGAAAAAACTGTGATTAAGTGAGGTTGGTAAGGGTTTAACCCAGCACTTACTAAGTACCCTGTATCCATAAACGATGTTTGGTCGTAGGCGTGCCCGAGAAAGATCGCTAAAGGGACCTGCACGGCAACACTTAAAAGCGCTGCAAGAACGTCACGGTTAACGTGGAACTTCACCATAAAATCTTCCCAAACTTGTTCCAAGCGAAAAGACTTAGTTTCTCATGGAAAGGTAATCAAGTAATGATATTTAAAACTGGATGTTACCGAAAAAGAATCTTGTCTCAAGATAAAAACACTTCTTGCAACTTAATGTGTTTGATATGACTTTGTGGTTCCATGCCTATGACGAATTTAGATCAGGATAAACAAGCGAAAAAGTTTTTCAGGTCTATTTTGTAGGGTTTGATTAGAAATAGTCTTAAAGTTGTCTTACCGATAGTATTTGCGAAGTTTGTATGCCGACTAATCTGCCGCCTGAAGCATTAGATAAGTGGGAGGAGGTTGAAGCTGCCCATACTCCACGAGAGAAACTGCAAAAGATGCAGGAGTTCCTCAGCGCTGTCCCCCAACATAAGGGCACGATGAAGCTTCGGGGCACTATTAAGAAGAAAATGGCTATTATTCGCGCAGATTTGGAGGATAAGAAACGCAAGGGCACAGGCAAGAGTAGCGGGGGACCGAAACTTTTTGTTGAAAAAGAAGGTTCAGCGCAGATAGCGTTGATCGGCATGACAAACGTGGGTAAGAGCTGCCTTATGAGCGCCACAACGAATTCAAAAGTAGTGGTTACTCCGACACCTTTCAGCACTCATGAACCAGTGCCCGGCATAATGAATTTTTTAGATGTCCAGTTCCAAATTGTTGAAGCACCAGCGGTAATGGAAGGCAGCGCAGATGGACGCGCTGGGGGCCATGTTACCCTTGGCTTAGCACGGAATGCTGACGGCGTGATTTTGATGGTTGATTTGTCTCGTGACCCTATCGAGCAGCTGGAGCTGGTTTTAGCTGAGTTAGAGAAAAGCCGCGTACTTGTAAGTAAGCCGAGCGGAAGGGTGGATATTGACCGCCGTCATGCTGGTGCAGCATTGAGAGTTATTCTTGTCGGTAAGCTTTTGGACTGCAGCATGCAAGATGTCGAGGATTTGCTTCGCAGCTACAAAATAAACGATGCTATAGTAAGAATCAGTGGAGACGTCCGGCTTGATGACGTAGAGGACGCTATTTTTGAGACGACCACATATAAGCCTGCAGTAATTGTCGCGAACAAGTTGGATTTGAAGGGTGCAGAAGTGAATCTTCGGCTTTTAAAACAGTATGTAAATGGGCGGTTGCCTGTTGTCGCCATGTCATGTGAGCAAAAGACTGGCATTGACGAATTGGGGCGGGCGCTTTTAGAAAGTTTAAAGGTTATTCGAGTTTACACCAAGGAGCCTGGCTCTAAAGAGGATACAGGTCACCCGTTTGTTCTCAAGCGTGGAGCAACAATTAACGACTTGGCGAAGAATATTCACAAGGAGTTTGTTCAGAACTTCATGTTTGCTATGGTGTGGGCTAAACGTTTGCCTTTCAGCCCGAAAAAAGTCGGCCTTGGTTTCATGTTAGAAGACGGGGACATAGTGGAAATCCACACAAGAATTTAGGTTAATCAAGAAGAGCCCATTATTTCCCTTATAAGTTTGAGAAAGTTCGTTTTCAGAAAAAGGGGTTATGGTGGAGGCGGTGGAGGGGGCGGCGGAGGTGGAGGTTCAAATTGGCCTTGTTTTCGTCGGCTTCTGAGAAGCGTTATGGCAATGAGTGCTGCTACCACGATCACTATTGCAGTAATAGCTCCGTAAGTCCATAGGGAGTTCATTGGAGTCGATTTTTGAGTTGTCGTGGAAGATGAGGGAGGAGGGGTCGGTGTGGGCGTATTTTGGGCTTTAGGCGTAGAGGTGCTAGATGGTCCCGAGTAGGATGCGTATTCGACCAGCAGCGTGTAGTTTGCTATATGATTTGACATTGTGGCTGTGTTGTCTGTGGGCGTGGCAGTAAATGTTACTGCGTTACCGGGTGAAAGCGAGCCCGACGGATCCAAGAAGTTAGTGCAATTCATTCCAATGACGGTGCCTGAAGAGTTATAGTACGTAGTCAGAACCCAAACGTCGCCGACTGTTTTGACGCCGCTGTTTTCAACGGTTCCAGTGACAGTGTATGCACCGCTGTTGAGAAAGTTGTGAACTGATCCAGTGGGGATAGTTAAGCCTGAGTAAGGGGTTTGAGTGGAGTTAAGCTGAGCGCCTACCCGAAGGGCGACGCTGGTGACTGTAGGAACCCAATTTTGGCTTAGGCTTGGGCTTTCCTCAGGGTAAAAGTCCATGTAGAATGGTGCCTTCTGACCTGGAAGCAATTCAGGCACGCCGATAAGAGTAGTGAAGCCTGGGCACACAACATCTCCGCTTGAATTGTAAGCTGCGCCGCTGATTGATACCGTGCCTAGGTTGGTTGTTCCCGTGTTCTCTACTTCCCCTACCACCACTAAATCACCAGCGTATTGCGCTAGAGTTTGGGTGGTGGCGGGTGAGGTGTACCAACTGTAGCTAACAATAGTAGCTTGTGTAGTCTGTGCTTTCACGTGCGGTGCTGACAAAATAGCAAACGCACCTATAATCAAGATAACTAGCAGTAATGCTATCAAAATTCTCTTCAATTTATCCCACCCAATTGAATGATTCCTTTAGAACCATCATCTCCGTAAAACAGTTATTAAACTTTTTCAAAATTAACCCCAAATTATACCCTTCTCTTGAAGAGCAAGGAAATGAGTTTAGAGTCGCCTGCTCGTCAATTGGCCTGCCAACAAAAAACACTATCCAATCACACATCTTCTGCTTCCCAACGGCGTCGTCTACATTTCAAAGAAGGCGATAGAAGAAAAGAATAACGGCTAAACCAAAACGACTCTTAAGAATCACAGCTTTTGCTAACTAACGAAATAGCAAGAAAAAGAAAAAATTTAGTAGATTGAAAGTGTTATCTGCTTGATTGTGCAACGCGTTCAATTTCGTTGCGTTTTGCTACGCCGGCGCTCTTTATGTCTTTGTTTGCCGCCAGTATCAGTTCGTCTGCGAGTGTTTCTTGGATGCTCTTAGGGTTGTTTATGCTAGCGGCTCGTGCGCCTTCACTTATGTGTCTTATCGCCAAATCAATGCGACGCTGTGGCGCAACGTCGACTGACAGGTGGTAGACGACTCCTCCGTAGCTGATGCGCGTGGTATCTTCGCACGGTGAAGCGTTTTCTACTGCTTTAACAAGAACTTCAATCGGGTTTTTGCCCGTGCGTACATATATTATTTCGAAGGCTTCTTTGACTATGTTGGTTGCTTTGGCTTTTTTGCCGCTGTTTTTGCCCGAGCGCATTAAGCTGTTGATTAAGCGTTCGACAATGTTGACTTTAGCCTTGCGGAATCTTTGGTGCTCATGGCGTCCCATGCTATGCGGGGCTACCATTGGGGTTAGGTTAAGATAACGTTGCAAGCCGATGTCGACTACTGATATGTCTTTAAAACTCCATTTCTGGAAAAGCATGATTTCTTGAGGTTGAGCTGCGGTTTGTGCCATACGCATTACCTTGCTGGTTTCTGTTTCCGTCCATAGACGAGTTCGTTGAGGCTTACGCCGTTAACCATGACAACCTTCCAGCGGACACCTGGAATGTCCCCCATTGCGCCGCCTCTTGTTCCGCCGATGCCTTCGACTACGACCTCATCGTGTTCGTCAACGACGTTGAGAGCGCCATCTCCGGGTAGAAACGCGGTTATTGTTCTGCCGTTCTTGATAAGCTGAGTGCGGACGCATTTGCGAATAGCGCTGTTTGGCTGTTTTGATTCAACACCTACTTTTTCTAGAACAATGCCCCTAGCTTGGGGTGCACCCTGCATCGGGTCAACTTTTTCGTCGAGCATAAGCATGCGACGGTTAAAATAACGATCATGCCAACGGAAATTTTTCCGTTTAGCTGCTAGCTGCCTTGCGGCGAATTCGCCTCTTGGTGACTTGGAACCCATACTTTAGATATTCCTTCTTTTTGCACATGCATAGTCAAAGTTCAGATATATAAACAAAACGAAGACAAACAGCGAATAGTATAAGAAATGCAACTTAGGCTGGCAACAGAAAACCCTTCTTAGCTAATCAGACGGATTCACAAAAGAACAGTTCATTAAGACATATTTCTTGCCCAGCTAGAAAAGCTACATGCTTGCCACTTACATTAGGACGAGAAGAACTTCCTGAACACAATAAAAGGCTAATCTATTCGGCTTTTAGATTGTTAGAACCAATGGGTATTCTTGTGTCTGTTGTCTTTTGGTGTGGCTGCTTGCATTCTGTTGTTTTATTTTTGAAGCTTTTAATTGGTATGGGGATAAGTCTGTTTTCTTCTCCCGTATGGCGACGTCTCTTTCGATGGAGCACATCATTTCTTCGTCTTGAGCAATCCCAAGTCTCTCAAGCGCTTCACAGTGTTCCAGAATATCCTTCAGTTCTGGAACGGTAAAGTTGTTCCAATGAAGGGTCTGTTGAACTTTCATTCAAGATTCCTCGTTCAACTTTCTTTCGGTTATCCTGTATAGGTATTTGCGTTGGTTGCTTAAAAAAATATCTATTTGTCCAAAAAAACGCTATTCTAAGAACAAATTTCCAAAACACAAAAAATCAAGTTGAATTAACTGCACGTTTGTCCAAATTATAGCAGTAAGCAAAGATACTAAAGACATGTAGAACAACAAAGGCGCTCGCGTTACAGATAAATACGTTGACATTCTCACTATTAATTTGGAATGCAAGTTCTCAAACAGCATAAAAGAGCAGGTTTGGCTTCATTATTGTTAGTGGCAGTGCTGATTGTGTCGCTTTTCATTGTTCAGAACGCTCTCAAACCTTCCTCAACGCCTAAGCCTTCCCCCGCCCCACCGACGATTTCCCCAACACCAACAAGCATAACATCTCCTACTCCTACGGCTCTGTTAACGGCAGCGCCTTCATCACTACCAACCATCCCCTCTACGGCCACCCCTCCCTACCTTTTCCCAGGAGAAGTTACCCAATATGGGGGCCAAAATTTGACGCCAGTTTACTTTTACCTTACAGACCTCAGTCAGCACCCGGACGTTTCTATCGAGGGAGTGCAGGTCTTAGACCCGACAACTTACCGTCTAACCATCAATGGACTCGTTAATCAATCAATGGAGTACACATACGACAACATAATCAGCAACTTCACTTCTCACCAAAATGTTGCCACACTTCTCTGCGTGGAAGGCTGGAGCGTCACATGTTTATGGCAAGGTGCCCTTGTAAGCGACCTCATTAAAGATGCAGGCGTCAGCCCAAATGCGAACACACTCATTTTCAAAGCTTCAGACGGCTACACTACCGCGATTCCCTTGGACTACGCTGTGCAGAACAACTTAATTTTAGCCTACAAAATGAACAACGTAACCCTCACGGCAGCCGCAGGATGGCCTCTAATGCTTATACCCTCAAACCAATATGGATACAAGTGGATAAGATGGATAACAGAAATCGATGTGTCAAACGACTCAAGCTACCTCGGATACTGGGAAAGCCGTGGCTACCCCAACAACGCGACAATCTCCAACCCCGGCAGCCTAGCGCCCGGTCCTGCCTTGTCAGCCGCTGAAACGGCGGCGCCTTACGTTGCGGTGATAGCAATGGTTGCAGTAGCTTACTGGATTTTGGTGAGGGTCAAGAGAAAACGCGTAAAAAATGTTGTTAGGACGCAGGCTGGCTAAAAGCTATAAATGGCTTGCGTCATCTAGTTCTTTTAGGGGAGGGTTCGTTCCTTATGGCTCAGTTTGAAGTGTATAAGGATAACGCTCGACTGTTCAGGTGGCGGCTGAGGGTAAACGACAATGACATTATCGCGGAAAGCTGCGAGGGCTACCAGAACAGGTCTGGCTGCGAGAACGCGGTTAACCTGGTTCGTAACGAGGCACCGAGGGCAGGCATAATCTTAAACAACACTTAGCCGCCAACACAGACATGAGAGCGGCGAAGAAACATCAAAAGGTACGGTCGACTTTGTGCCCATTCTTGGATTTTTCACAAAAAAGTTTTAAGTCTAACCCTCGAATAATGCTATGAAGAGGTCGTCGAGCATGGACAAGAAATGCCCAGTTTGCAAGCGTGTTTACACAACGTTCAATGCAAAAAGTAAGTACTGCAGTGACGCGTGCGCTAAGAAAGCTGGAAAAGCAAAATAAGTACCTGCGCTGCTAGCCAGCTGCTCTTTTGTTTATGCCTAAATGATTGGCAAATTAGAAATAATAGTTGTTGCATAGTATATTGCGTTGACTGAAGCTTTGTGGGAGGTTTCGAATTGGCAGAGAATGTGGAGTATGTGAAGGGTCTTGAGCCTGACAGGTGGCATTGGCAGAAAGACTGCCAGCAGTACCCTCGAGTCGCCATTCGAAAACGGTTCAGCAGACCAACTTCTGACCTATGCGATGAATGCCAAGACCTAGAAAGACTTGAGATGCGCAAATTAGCGACTGCATAAACCAGGCTTAACCCCCTCAAAACGTTGCAAGTCTAAAACTTAGCCTGCGCTTTACCAGAGCCAAACCCGGAGTTGAGCGAAAACTCAACGGTTATCGTTTTCCTTTAGGACGTTTTTTAGGTCTGCTTAATCCTTAGACAAAACGATTGCCGGGGTGACACAGGATCAATATTTTCAGGAACAACACAAATTAGGATAGCGTGAATGTCATCAGCAAACTTCCGCCCGCGTCCTATGCAAAGGTTTTTATGCTAACTCAGTTGATTACCAATTTGGTTGAGGGTGGCCTACTGGTTCACCCCTTCTCTCCTGAAGGTTCCAGACAGCCCTTAACCAATCCTTCTATAAACGGTAGGACGCTTGGTCAATGAAAGGTTTTTGAACAGTTATCAGCATGCTTTTATTTGACGCGAAAGAACTATCCATTAACAAACCCAGAAAACAACAGCCTAAAAGGCGCATGCCAAAATGGTTGAACTTAGAACCCAAGAAAACCAACTTCTATCCGCACTACAGGCAATCGGCGGGAAAGCCACAGTGGAGCAGCTAATCGAAAAAACAGGAATGCAAGACGCGGCGGTCATGCGCATCGGTCTGACGCTGCAGGAAAAGAGTCTCATTTCCATACATGCGAAACTTCAAAACGTCATCAAATTAACCGCTGAAGGTGAAGGTTACGCCTCAAACGGGCTGCCTGAACGCAGATTGATTCGTGCGGTGGCGGCGCTTGGTGGGACAGCAGACCTCAAAGCCGCGGCTGAGCAAGCGCGCATCGAATCTCAGTTCATCCAAATCGCGCTTGGCTGGGTAATAAGAAAAAAATGGGCGCTCTACACTTCAAGTAACAACACATTGCGGGTAAACGAAAGTCTTGTTCATCAAGTTTTTATTTCAGATGGTGCAGATGAGAAGCTCCTCGCAATTGTGACCGGAAAAGGGCAAGTAGCACTTGAGGAGCTCAAAGACGTTGAGTTAAAGATGGCGGCTGAGCAGCTTAAGAAACGCAAAGTCCTCTCAATTGACCCTAAAACAAGCCGCACCTTGCAAATTACTGCTGAAGGCAAAGCAGCAGCCACTAAAGCTAAACCTGCTCTCCAAGAAATCACCCAACTGACTCCAGAACTCATAATCACGGGCAAGTGGCACACATCAAAGCTTCAAAAATATAATATAGCTGCGCCAGTAGCCAAGACATGGCCCGGCAAAAAACATCCGTACCTTCAGTTCCTCGATGAAGTTCGCGCTAAACTCGTGCAGTTGGGCTTCCAAGAAATGACGGGGACCGCGGTGGAAACTGGATTCTTCAACTTCGATGCCCTCTACGTACCTCAGGATCACCCGGCAAGGGAAGAAAGCGACATTTATTACGCTAAGGACCCAGCTTTTGGAGACGTGAGCGAGCATGCAGAAGCCGTTGAGCGTGTGAGGGAGACACATGAGAACGGTTGGACCACGGGTTCCACAGGATGGGGATACAAGTATTCGCTTCTGTCCGCTCAACGATTGATTCTCAGAGGGCACGGCACATGCCTAAGCGCCCGAACGCTTGAAGCAAAAAAATATCAAGTTCCCAGTAAACACTTCAGCATTGCACGGGTTTACCGCCCTGAACTCATCGATAGAACCCATTTATCCGAGTTCAACCAAGTGGAAGGCATAATCATCGACGAAAACCTAACCCTCAAAGACCTTCTTGGTGTGCTCGGCAAGTTCGCCATAGAAATTGCGGGAGCCGACAAAGTCCGCTTTAAACCCGACTATTTCCCATTTACTGAACCCAGCGTTGAACTTAGTGCTTACAGGGAAGGCTACGGCTGGGTTGAATTCGGCGGCAGCGGCATATTTCGCCCAGAAGTCACGTTGCCTCTCGGTGTCAATGAACCCGTAATCGCATGGGGCTTAGGCGTGGATCGACTGTTCATGATGCGGGCAGGTCTACAGGATATACGGATGATTTTCAGCCAAGACCTGAATTGGGTAAGACGAAAAGAGGCGACGTAAATGCCTACAATCGACGTTGAATACCAAGAACTTGAGCGTCTACTGGGTCTGGATCTACATTGGAAAATAGAGAAGCTAGATGAAATCCTTGCAAACGTAAAAGCTGAAGTGAAACTTTTCAACGAGCAGGAAGGCATCGTCAGCATCGAAATGAAAGACACTAACCGCCCTGATCTCTGGAGCGCAGAAGGACTAGCAAGAGGCCTAAGATGTTATCTTGGCTATGAAAAAGGGCCCCGACGCTACGTTGCAGAAAAACCAACTGTAGAAGTGAACGTCGACGCTAAACTCTTCAATATACGTCCATTCATCGCCTGCGCCGTCGTAAAAGACGTGCAGTTAACTGACCCGGCTATCCGAGGGCTAATGCATCTGCAGGATAAGCTGGACAAAACTTTCGGCAGAAACCGCCAGAAAACTTCAATCGGCATCTACAACTTCCACTTGATCACGCCGCCTATTGTGTACAGCGCTGTTAACCCGCGTGACGTCAGTTTTGTTCCTTTAGGATTCAACGAAAAATTGACTTTGGATGATATTTTGGAGAGGCACCCAAAAGGCGTCGAGTACGGTCACATAGTTAAAAAGAACCCTCTCTACCCGATGCTTTTTGATTCAGAAGGAAAAATCTTATCTTTCCCGCCAATAATCAACTCGAATGATTTGGGCAAGATTACCGAAGAATCGCGAAATTTGCTAGTTGAAGTCACAGGAACCCTGAACAAAACCGTCGTCAACACGCTGAATCTGGTGACTTCTGCGTTGATTGACCACGGCGGAAAAGCTTGCCAGGCGACGATTCATTACCAAGATGCCTCAGGCGATGTGCACATGGATGTTGTTACCCCCGACTTTAGCAGCCGAACCGTGCCGCTAAGCGTGGAGTACACAAACATGTTACTTGGACTGAAACTTTCAGCAACGCAAATCGGCGAGTTGCTCTTAAAGGCTGGCTTAGGCGTTGGAAAAGTGGACGCTTGCTGCGTGGAGGTTGCGGTTCCGTTCTACCGCGTTGACGTCATGCACCAGGTGGATTTAATAGAAGACGTCGCAGTCGCTTACGGCTACAACAACATCGAGTGCCTTTGGCGTGAAATGCCGACTACTGGCAAAGCGAAACCTGATCAGCAACGCATCAACATCGCGCGCGAACTCATGGTTGGCTTAGGCTACCAAGAAATCTTAACCTACACGTTGACAAACGAAGAAAACATGTTTGCAAAAATGAACACGAAAGAATCCGAACACGTCAAACTTGCAAACCCGAAAGTCGCAACCATGACTTGCCTACGCAACTGTCTTCTGCCAAGCCTCATGGAGTTCCTCAGCAACAACCAATCCGTCGAGTTCCCGCAGAAAATATTCGAACAGGGAAAAGTAACGCTGCCGGACGAGACAAGAGAAACCAAGACCAGGGACGAGGAATGGGTCTGTGCAGTGACAACACATGCGAACGCCAACTTCACCGAGACAAAGTCGGCTCTGGACTCTCTCTTTAGAAATTTGGGGGTTGAATGGCAAATAACGGAAACCGCTCACCCAAGCTTCATAGAAGGCAGGGTTGGCAAAGTAATCGTAGGCGACATTGACGTGGGCTTCGTGGGCGAAATCAACCCGTTGGTACTTGAAGCTTGGAAGCTTGAGAACCCGGTGGCATCCTTCGAGATAGATTTGCAAAAAGTCTATAAAAAGAACAGTTAGAAGAGATATCAAAGAAGGCGGTTGTGCTACGGTCGAGGGAGGGACTGTACTGAACAGCATTGGAGAAGAAGAACCAAGAATTTGGATTTTTCAAGCTAATCCACTTAGATTTAGATTCTATGATTCTCTTTGTGATGAGAGTTTGAAGAAGGACACTTGGCTTATAAGTCGTTTTGGCGATGAAATAAAAGTCGGAGACATTGGGTTGATTTGGAAGGCTCGTTTTGAGAGGGGTATCTACGCCGTAGGAAGGATAATAACAGCTCCTCGAATGATGAAAGAGTTGCCTGAATCGACAAAATATTGGACTTCAGCGTCTGATAGAGGCAAAGAGGCTATGAGGGTAGTAATAAGTTACCAGTTGAAATTAACTCTTGCAACGGCGCTAACAAGCGATGAGCTAATCAAAATACCAGGTCTGCAAAATATGACGATACTACGACAATCCCAAGGAACCAACTTTAGAGTCAAACCTTCAGAATGGCAAATAATCAGGGATTTGTTGAAACGAAAATACAAGTTTGAAATTGTTTAGAACCATGATAGGGTTCCGTTTTTTCTTGCCGTTTTCAAACACCACGCGTATATCACGTATCCGACGGGTACAATGATCGCGCACATCAGAGCCAAAATCTCCAAGTTGGGCAAAATCATGGCGATAGTGGAGCCTGTTAACATTTGCTTGATGCATGTCATGAAGTAATATGGTGGAGTTAAGTAGGCAATTATTCGCAGGGGGGTCGGCAGGATTTGTGGCGGAAAAAGCACGTTCCCAAAAAGGGTTATTGCTATGGTCATTAGTGCTGTCACCGGGTCGCCTTGCTTGGTTAGAATCAGAATGCCCGAGCCAATCATACTAATACCTATGAATGTGCCGATGCCCAAGGCAAGAACAATCAATGCCCCAACAATGTTTACACTGAGGACTACCCCGAAAAAGTACACGCCGATAACAAGGTAAATTGCTACTACGCCAGTGCTCCAGACAAATCCCCAAATAGAACTGCCGATGATGAATGTTGTTAAGGTAGTCGGCGAAACCAAGACTTCTTCAAGCGACCAAGGGTTAATGGTTTTTTGCACAAGTGTTAAGGCTTGTCCAAGGTAAGTGTTGAATGCTAATCCGATAAGCAGGTAAGTTGTGTAGTTCGTATGGTATAATTGAGTTACAGTTTGATTGACTGAACTCTGTCCAAGATAAGCGAAGGATAATGCCCCGAAAACTGCAGTAAAAACCAGAATGAGAATGTTTGTTTTGTAAGTAGAGAAGCTTACCATGTCCCGTTTCATGAAATACCAGATTTTCTCAAGCTCGCCCCCAACAGTCATGCGGTCACGCCCTCTTAGTTAACTCGATAAACGCGTCTTCAAGGCTGGGTTCTTCCCGCTTGAAGTTCACAAGTTTGATTTTTTGCTCGAATAGGAAATCAAAGATCGACGGCAGCTGGTCGACGGTTTGGAGTTCAACATGCAATTCGTGCTGCCCAGACATCAGGGGTTGCTCCGTTTTTTCGGATACTTCTATCACTCCTTGCATCATACGCATCTTCTCAATCTGAGGCTGCGAGATATCTTCTAGCACCAAGTAGATTTGCTCGTCTTTCTTTATTTTGGCTTTCAAAGCCTCGGGAGTGTCGTAGGCGACTATTTTTCCCTGTTTGAGTATGCCGATTTTGGTGCAGATTTGCGCTGCTTCTTCAATGTAATGCGTTGTGTACAGCACTGTCTTGCCTGTTTCCCGAACGGTGCTCTGGACGAAATCGCGGATGGTCCTTGAGGATATGGCGTCCAAACCCGTTGTTGGCTCGTCAAGCATGATTATGGGTGGGTCAGGAAGCAGGGTTCTTGCGAGGGCAAGTTTCCTTTTCATTCCGCCTGAGTACTTCTGGAACAACTGGAAAGTGTTGTTTTCTAAACCTACAAGGTTTAACACTTCCAAAATCCGTTCATGCCGCTTCTGCCTAGGCACATTATAGATCGCGGCGAAAAACTCCAGGTTCCTGTACCCGTTAAGCCGCCAAAAGAACCCGCGCTCCCCAACGCTGAAAAGTGTGCCAAGCGAACGTTTAACCTGCATCTGTTGCTTAACGATGTCGAAGCCATTAATCAACGCGGTTCCCCCATCGGGCGGAAGAAGGGTACAAAGCATCTTAACTAACGTGGTTTTTCCCGCACCGTTGGGACCGAGAAGCCCAAAAAGCTCGCCTTTCTTGACAGTAAGGTTGATGCCGTCAACCGCGTTTACAGTGACGGCTTTGCGCCTGAGAAAGCCGCCTCCGTTTGGAACTGTCGACTTGAACCTTTTTGTCAAGCTGATGGTTTCGATGGCGTTTTCAGTTGGCAATCATTAAACCTCTTGCTGTCACCATGATTTCTATTTATTCAGTAACTAATCAGTTTTGCATCAAGAAACGATTAGTTGTATTTTAGTTAAGTTATCGGTGAAACAATTAAGCGTTTTGACGCTGCCGAGACCAATCTTAAACTAGAACTTGTGGACAAAGGGTGCAAGCTGCTTTGCGTTTTCGAATTTCTGTGCCAGCGGCACGTGCAAGTACGCTCCGTACCTATTGAAATATGGTGGGCCTTTTCTTGAGAACAGGGTTAAGACTTTGCCACCGTGGTTGATTTTGTAGCCTGTGTCGCTTGCTTCATGACCTCTAATCAGGATTTGTGCATTCACCCTATCAAGAACCTTTTCGGTGACATCTCTACCGAAGAATTTTCCCGCGCCTCTCTCTGACAAGGAAACGCCACGCATTCCTTCGACAGGGTCGCTCCAAAGCAAATCCACAAGCAGCGCTTCATTGTTTCCCTCTCGGGCTTGAGCGATATCTTGGAGGCTACTGATTTCTGGAGAGACACCGCCGTGAACCATTAAGAAACGTCCATCAACGAAAACGGCGTTGTACAGGCAAGTCCACAGAGTACGTGTTTTTTCATAAACCTCATTAGAGTATTCGCCGAACTTGGCTTGGAATCTATCTGGTAAATCGTGCGGAGAGGCCACCAGATTCTTCGGTCCCTCATGATTCCCTCTCATAAGAATGACTTGTTTTGGGAAGTCAAGCTTTAGTTTTAGAATCATGTAGTAGGTTTCGGCTGGTTTATCTCCTCTGTCGCCGTAGTCGCCCAAGAAAATTATGGTTGCGTCTTCTGTTTTTTCCATTTTTTGTACGAATTGGCTTTCCTTAAGTATCTGGAAGAGGCTCTCTATGTCTCCATGCAAGTCGCCTATGACCAGGGCCTCCCCAACCGGTTCAACAGTGACAAGACGGTTAGTGATTTTTAAATTGCCGATTTTCCCGTTTTCGTTCTGCATCAAAAGCGTGGCTTTATCTAATGTTTCAATAAGTATTTTACTTTGAATATTTTGGGCTTTTTTAACTATTGCAAATAAATCCAATGGAAACCACAGGTAAAATTAGGGAATTTGAACTTTTATGTCGGTTGAACTGTAAATGTTTTTCTCAATTGTTCTTTTGAGATTGCTGATTTTATCAACTGCTTCATTGAACGCGTTTTCCTTGACTGCCTCATGAGTTTCGATACTTGTTTTCCTTGATTTAAGTTGGTCAAGCTGTTGCTGGCACGTAGCGAGACTGCGTTTTGTCCGGTCCATCAATGGAGAAGCCAGCAGTTGCTCCCTTGACTTTGCCAATTCCACGGTCCTGATTTGAATCTGACAGAGCGAATTGTTCTTGAGGATCTCATTTGTCGACTGCTCTGCTTTCCGTGCCTTTTCATCTTTTAGTTTTAACTTGTCTTCCACCAAAAAACGCTGAAGCTTCTCTAAGATCTCCCTGAACTCAGGGTAGTCGTTCTGCTCAGTTATTAAAGCCTCAAAGGGATTTTCTAGATATAAGTTTATTCGCTTCAGCTCATCGGGCGTTATTCCGCCTCCCCCGCCGCTGGTTGCTAACGCCTGCATCTTTATGAACGGTTTTTGCAGGTGCCGGAGCGTATTTTTTAGCTCATTAGTTAAATTGCATATTTCGTTGTTAACCGTGTTTAACTCATCAATAGGTCCCTTAGTCTTCAACTCGTCAATTTTCTGCTCTAAATCAGAGATTTCTTTCTCTATGGGCAAGCGCTCATTTTTAATTTGGTTTTTTTCTTCACCTAGCGTTCCCCGGAGGTTCTGCACGTCTTGGAGCTCGTTTAGAAGATTGAATGTTTCCTCCAGAGTTTTAGTTTTCATGTATTCTTTTGAAAGGAAGTCATTGAGAAATGTGTGTGTTTGTTTAGCTTTTTCGTACACGGTCTGAAACCTTCTTCGGTCCATTATGAAGAAGGGAGAAATTCTTGGAAACCAGTTCTTGATGTCTATGTCAAATACGATGAAGATTTTTTGGATTTCCTGAGCATACCGATTCAACGTGTCATAGGAGATTTCTTCTGGCGCTTCAAGTTTCTTGAGCCGATCAACAAATAAATGCGCAAGCTTGTTTAAGGCTCGGGCTCGATTGTAAACTTTCATGTTCCTTCGTTCAATTTCTCTTGTGCTGTTATCCAAGAGCATCTTGCTCACGTCGTCGACGCCTTGCATTGCCAGCTTCATGTCGTCCCTTAGTTTTTTGGCTTGGGCATGCACAGGCGAGAGGATAGAGTTTGTTTTGTCTTCAAGCCAAGGTTTAACTTCGCTGGTCGAGGCGAACTGGATTGTTTCACTCAATACGTTTCACTGTATTGATTAGTTGTGTTGGCTTGTTTATCAATTTTAGCCCTGATTCCACCAGATTTCTACCTTTTTTTGAGTAGCTACTCTTAAATAGCTAACGGAGGCTTTCAACACCCAAAAGGGACAAACAAGAATGAACACTAAAACACTTGCATTAATCATAATATTCGTTGCCTTAACTATAGCCCTAAATGTTGCAGGACCAAAAATTCCAGCTCCTTACGCACCCTTCCTCTATTACCAAATCTGGGAAATACCAATTGTGGTATCTTTCTTAGCTCTGGGATTAATTGCTGGCTTAATAATATCAGCAATAAATACGGTCATTTTAACAATTTATTTTACAGGGGGCTTTTCGCCGTTGGGGCCAGTCTATAACCTTGTTGCAATTCTTTCAATGATGCTAGGCATCTACATTCCCTACTTGATTGCAACACGGGGCTGCAAAACAGAAAACTTGTCTGATTTACTTAAAAAGCATGCAAAGATGATAAGCGTATCTGCAACGGCCTTAGGCATCGTTGTCCGCATTGCTGTAACGTCCGTTGTAAACTACTTTGCGCTACAACAACCCTCCCCCGTTGGCTTTTCATACAAGCCGGCGGCAGCCTTAGCTTTTCTCCCACTTGGCGCACTCTTCAACGGTACAGTAGCACTCTACACTATACCAGTCGCATTTGCTATAGCCATACCCGTTCTTTCAAGATTCAAGCTGAAATGAAAAAAGGTTAAAACCATAGGATTCTGCCAGAACTTTAAGGTTTATCATACTTTTGAACGTCGAGAATTATTCAGTGCATAAGTTAAATATAGTTTGCAAGCTTTTTGTTTTTAATAGGTGGACCAAAATGTCTGAGACATTAACAACTATCCCAACAGGAGTACAAGGATTAGATGAGCTAATCAGCGGCGGTTTTCCAAAAGGTCGAGTAATACTAGTTGTCGGAGGGCCTGGAGCTGGAAAAACAATTCTTGCATCCCAATTCTTGTACAAAGGAATCACAGATTACAACGAAAACGCCATCTTAGTTAGTTTGGACGAGGGAAAAGAGCATTTCTTCGCTGAAATGGCCAAATTCGGTTGGGATTTCAAGAAGGCCGAAGAAGACGGCAAATTTGGCTTTGTAGATGCGACCCGATTATCAAGAGTTGCTATCTTGAAGGAGAAGATGCTCAAAGAAGAAGCCAGCAGCCTACGGGGCAAGCAATTGCAGGTAGACAAACTTGTTGAAGAGCTGCAAGAGAAGATAAAGCAAGTCGATGCTAAACGAGTCGTCATAGATACGCTGGCGTCACTCTTTTACAGGTTCTTTGATCCCGCAGAGCGACGAACTGCAAGTGTCGACTTGATTGAGTCTTTGTCTGATCTTGGCGTAACAGTGATAGTAACAACAGAACTCGCCAAGCTAGGCTTGGAAAGAAATATACTTGACGAAGAATTTCTCGCTCATGGAGTAATAATGATGCAGACTCTCTTTTCAGGTGGAACAACAACAAGAGGGTTACAGGTCGAAAAAATGCGCGGCGTAAACGTCAACACAAACCTTGTGCCGTACACAATAGATAAGAGCGGAGTAGAAATCTACCCGAACATGTCACTTTTCAGAGAAAAATGACTGAGAAAAATATTTCTGCGTCAATACCATTTTGCCTGTAGACGGAATCTTTTTAAACCAGTCTTTTTCTTGTAAAACTCAACGTTCCGCCAACTCGAGTTGAAAGGCTGACTTTTACTTTGGCTAATCGGTCAGTTCTAAGCTACAGCTTTGTTTACTTTATTCCCAACGAGCTTTTCATTACATCAACGTCTAAGCTTCCTGCAGTGTAAGTATTGCCAGTTTTCATATTGTTTATGGAAACAACTGCAGGCGCAAAGATATTTGTGTCAATCTTGTAGAAGTCGAAGCCTGCTTCTTTGTAGATGTCTAGGAACCGTGGATTTTTTTGGGCCAGTCTTTTTGCTTCTTGCAACAGTGCAGAAGCTGACGAGGGTGCTTGCTGAACTATGCTTTGCAGTTTTTGTTCATCGTCGTAATTTACTATGTAGTTTGTTACTCCTCCGTAGAGGATAGCATCATTTGTCCTTCCCATGGCTTCCCCTGCATCAGGATGCAACGGGACAATCGGAGCATACCCCCATGCATGCTTTACAACCAATGGATTTAATCCACATCTTTCAAGTTTGTGTAAGCCAGTTTCAACTATTCGTCCAGAAACTTGAGTTGCCCCAGCAACGCTTGTGGTAGAGAACATTACTATATTCAAGTTTTTAGTAGAAACCCTACATTTATCGGCTATCAACTGAATAATTGCTTCTGATGGTTTACTTTGAGTTTCTAAAACAAGCACCGCAGTATCGGATTCTTCCTTAAATTGAAGTTTTTCATAGAGGTCTTTGGGTTTAAGAGCCAAAGCTCTTGCTGGACCAGACGCAATGGCTGAATATCCGTCACCCTTTACTTGCCAGCCTGCAAACTGAGAAGCCAAGAGAGATAGCGCAGGGTAATCTGTCTTTATGAAAACTGAAGGCAAAACAACATTGCCATATTCAATGGCCATAACATTCGCAGTACCATATCCAGCTAAACAAATTTCCGTCACCATTTCGCCTGCAAGAAAACCACCCTGAGCTTCAATACCAGCATCAATCAAGGTTGCGCCAGATTCAGATTTTTCAACATTAACTCCATATTTGTCAGCTTCATCACATAGCTTATTGACCAAAGTTAAGGCTGATTTGTTTAGAGTAATTTTTGGCATTGTCGTTTGCTTCCCTAATTATTGGAATAAGCAAATATATAGCCACGGATAAGTCTTTTCCCCAAAAGGTACAGAAAACGGCAAATTAAGATAACGCATTAAACAAAGACTACCAATTTCTTGAAAGAAACCAAACTGGCTTGACAGAAATCATTAATTGCGTCGCTCCTGTCAACCCCCTAAAAGCTCTCGGTAATTCTTAACTCAACTAGTGTTTTCTTGTTTATCATGTTCCTCAGATCAACGTAAAAATCCAAGTTCACTTCATATTTTGATGATTTAGTATTTGCGTTTTCGCTTGTTTTGCGTCTATATTTCAAGATTTTCCCTTGTCAGCATGAATTCAGTGTCTACGTATCTTTGGTTGTATAGTTTTCGAATTCTGAGAATTTTTTCTGGTCCCTTTTCGGTTTCCCTTTCGGTTATCCTGATCTCTCCTTCGAATAGACCTGAGATGGCTTGCACTTCTTCTTGCGGATGCATCTGGGGATTTATGACTGCTAAAGTTGTGAAGCCTTTTGCCTGTAGTTCCGGGAGAAGCCCGCTTAACCATTTTCTGGTTATCACGGCGTGGTGTTGCAGCAAAACATCCGATATGATTTCTATGCATGCCCTTTTTGATCCGCTTTGCTGATTGTCGAACATTCGGAATGATTTGGTCAATGCGATATCGATATCGGTAAGATTTTCTATGCCTTTCATTTTAAAAACATTAGGCAAATTCTTGACAATGATTTCTGCGCGGGGATTGCAAATAAACAGGAAAAGAAAGGACTGAAATTTTTCAGCTAGAGCCGCCGAATTTCCCACTTCTGTTGTAATGTAAAATGTGATTTGCCCATTAGTCAAGCCTGCCTGGACGAATCTCTTAATCAGTTCTTCTCTCTCGTCGCAGGATGGACTTGTCAATATAATCGTGTAGTTTTCAGGTATTCCGCCCAATAGCAGGTTGTCGAGGCCCTTGAACCCAGTGCTGACACGACCAGGTAGCGCGGCGTCCAGAAAACTGAACGCGATCGATTCAGGACTATGGGTCATTTGATGCCCCGTTTCATCGACGCAGATGATTTTTGGATTGAGTCTAACATTGCCTTTTATAAACGATTTAAAGGCTATTTTGATTTCGTCGGTCTTAAGAGGTTCTATTTTCCTCCCCTTCAAAGTGAGAGCAGTACCCTCAACCGAGCAGTCGTCGGGTTTGGCAACGACCTGAAACCCAGCTTGAAGAATGTTTTCAATTTTGGTCACCAGGACTGGCTCTTTGCCCACGTTTACGATTTGAATTTCAAGTTTTACATCTTCGCCTGCTTTAATTTCATTTTCATGCTGGATGAGTTTAGCCTGAATCTCTGCATGTTCAAATCTTTCTAATCCCACTGCTTTTTCTTCGTTTGGCTCTAAGGCTGAGAAGCTCGCAGTTGATGATGTTATTGCAGGTGCGTGAAAAAGTTCGCTGAGGGACAACGCCAGTTCTTTGTCGTCTCTGACTTTCCTAAGAAGACGCTGAACTTGCTCGTTTTTGTTGGTGTGCCCCGCTTTTGCAAAACATTCGGCCGAAATTTGCAGCACTTTTTCAGCCATCAGATAAAACTTTGCCTCTTTTGAAGGATCTTTTTCTCGTTTAGCACTATCCATGTAGACGTAAGCATCGAAAAGTCGTTGCGTACCTTTTGCATAATCAGAAGCCGATTCGAAGCCAGCGCGAAGATAGTAGCTTGCGGCAGAACCAATGTGTTTTGCGGTTTCTTCGTACATGCTTGCATTTCTGGTTATTTCAAATTCAATCCCGGTTTCTAATGCTTTACAGAAGCTACTGTGACCCAACGCAAGCAGACCCGATGATTCTTTGGTTGCGTGTTCATTTGCGAGAGAAAATAGGTCTGCAGCTTCCTCGTACATTATTGGGGAATTTTTTGCTTCCGCTAAGGTCATTTTTTGCCATGCTTGGCAGAGGTAAACAAGTGGTCTGACTTCTTTTCCCGTTTGTCCGGGATCGACTTGTAATATTTTTTTGAAGATTTCCGCTGCAGATCCATATTTTTGGGAACTGGCTCGGTGGTCGCCTTGTTTGTCAAGAATTTTCGCTTCTTCCAATGAGATTCTTCCATGGCCGTATTCAACCCTGATTCTTGAAGCTTCGATTAGTGCCTTGACAAGGTTTTGTTCATCCATCTTGTCGATTCTGCCCAGTTGACTGAGAAGGGCATGTTCGGAGTTTTGCAGGAATTTAATGGCATTCTCGAAGGTTGCTATTGACTCTTTGCAGCTTTCTTTTCTGCTTAAGTCCTCTGCTTGTTCCAGAAGTGACCACGCATAAAAGTTTGAAGACAAGTAGTTCCAGGATTTTGATTGTCTCATAAGACTCGACGCTTTTTCGTAATGATTCATAGCCTCCCCGTATTTTTCACAATTATGCTCGAGTTTTGCTGTTTCAATCTCGCTCCATGCCTTCATGTAGGATGCGTAGTCGAGGAAGAAGTCGCTGAACTGGCTGATTTTCTGAGCCGCTGCTTTGTATCCAGCAAACCCTTTTTCAAAATTTTCCGCAGCTTGATCATACTCGCTGAGAAGGTCAAGGTTTCTCGCGATTTTCCAATAGGACTCTGCGACACGGCTCGGTAAGTCAACTTTCTTGAAATCTTCCGCAGCATTTCTGCAGACTTCATTAGCCTTCTTTAAATTCTCTTCATCTGAGGTTAACTTGTAGCTGTCATACAGCATTTCAGCAAATGCATCCTCAAATCCAGCGACGATTGCTATCAATGAGGGAACAGAACGACTTTCCATCCAGTTTTTGCAATATGAAACTCCGACATTCATATCGGAGATTGCCTCTTTAAGAAGGGTAATCTTGTCCACACCTTTCTCTAAGGCGGCAAGGTCTGCTTTTATTTGAGCTTCAAAGACTAAACCTACACCGAGTATCCAAGTGTTTGATTCAAATCCTTTTTGTACAGTGTTCAAGTATTCTTTTCTGAAACCAAGAGCATTACTAAGCTGTTGTTGTTTTTTTTCGTTTTCAGGTACAAGTTTTGAATAATAATGATATGCCTTGCTTAATGCGTGTAAGGTGGATCCCAACGCATCAAGTGACCCCGAACGTAACGCATAATCCAAGCCTTTTTCTCCAGTTTCTAACGCTTTTCTTGAAAAGGAGAGTTTATCTGAAAGGTTGGTGGCAAATTCCCTTGCCAAACATGAATAGCTCTCAGTGTAGAACAAGTAAGTCTCTGCGATTGCCGTGTCTTGATTTACCAATTCAAGATGCCGGATGGCATCTTCCGCGTATTTGAGGATATCTTCTTGTCTTTTTCGCTTTTTGTCGGGATCTGCTTCTGTTGGAATTGTCCAATCTGACACGAAAGCTAGAAGATAACCTGCAATGCCTATGAAGTAATTGTCTCTTATCAATGAAGCTTGTTCAAGCATTTCTTTTGCGCACTCTCGAGAATTCTCTATGTGGTCGGTGAAAAAAAGAGTTGACAGCGTTTCTGCCCACAGCGCCATTACTTTACAGTATGGGTCTTCGACTTCTTTGGAAAGTTCTAATGCGGTTGCTGAGTAATTCACACACTTTTCTGCAAGTGTCTTTGCCTGTTTTTCCAACTCAGAAATATTTGCAGCGTACCAAGTGTGAAGGCTTGCCCAAGAGAACGCACAAATAAGCTCATTTTTGTTTCCAAACTTCGATAGAGCAGTTATTGTGAGTTCCACATTATCTATTCCTTCTTTGGAAACCGCTTTAACTTCTTCTCCGGTGGTTGCAATGTAGAGGCGGTCAAAGAGACATTGATTTAGGATGTTAGCGGTTTTACCGAATTCTAATGTGTTTCCAGAATTCTCAAAGACCGCTAAGGCGACTTTCCCCAAATCATGGCATTTATCCAAAGCTTTTTGTTTCTCGGAGGGGCTAGATGTTAGCCAAGAACGCGCACACTCAGCGAGGGCCAGACATTGTGAACTCTTCCCTTGTTTTTCTGAGACAGAGCTTTCAACGAAAAGTGCATTAGCCTTTTCGTAGGCTTCAACTGCAAGCTGTCTAAGATTCTTAAATCCCTCTAAATTGTTTGTCTGCCTGGAGGCTAACTCATAACAATAGCCAATTTTCTGCCAATAATCGGCGGAGGAAGAAGAAGGCAACGAGATGGATTGTAACTCTTGCTCATAGGATCTTGCAACTTCGAGCCATTCGTAGTTCTTTTCCTCTCGACTAAAATCCATAAAGATCAAGTTGTGAGGAGTTCACAATCCAATAATAGTGCGGCGCACACATAAAACGTTTTTCAGTAGTCTATATGGAAAGAAGGTGCCTTGTGAGCGAGCATCGGTTTTCGCCGTCACAGGCACTATTTGGTTAAATCATGAGAACATTGAGTGTTTTTGTGTTTGCCTTGTGGAACTCATTGGATACAGTTAATGCACACCAAAAACGCTTTCTGGAATAAAAACGCCTTTGCAGTTTTTGCACGCATATACCTTCCCTGAGATTTCTCCACCTTCTTCTTTCTTCCTTGTTATTTTGTTTGGTCTTACTTCCATCGGCTCACCGCACTCTGGACATATTCCCTTAGCCAACTCTTCACCTCCCTAATCTTCCTTTTATATTAACAACTTTTTTTCTGTTTGACTCGTAGTTTCCATTGTTAGGGTGTTGGTGTTTTTCATGTAGTTTCCTGTTTTTGAGACAAAACTATTCGCTTAGGGTTATGCAATTTTCCATATTGAGCCCAAAACCATTCAGTTAGGGTTATTTATGCATTGTTAAAAATGAATCAAATAGAAGAATTTTCTAGAAAACCAGCTTTATTTATTCCACATAAACCTTTATACTTTGAGTTACTTATGGGGCATAGATACTTCTTAGACAAATCATGGAGGAGGTGAAAAACAATTAAAAATAAGGGGTTACTATCTTGCCTCTTGATATGCTCGATCCTCCTAGGAACTGCACTTAGCGTTGAATTAGTATGCGCTCAAGAAGGCACTGTCTTGAACCCGAGTCCAAACGTTCAGTTGACTTTCTCTGGGTATTTTCTAGGTGTGACAGCAACTGCATCTATAACCTCACAATATCCTCCTGCACCACCTCCATCACCCCCACCGTCCATCGTGTCTTCACAGCCAACCGCCTCAAGTAGCACATCAGACCCTGGTTTTGTGGAGGCATGGGACATAACAGTTACAGGAACATTTAGCGGAAACGTGCTCGTTGAAATACATCCGACAAATAATGTCCCTGTATCCGAAATGTGGCAGACTGACATAGTTCCCGGGGACGTTAACCACGATGGAAAAGTAAACCTCTGCGACCTCGTGACCATCACTGTGGCATTGGGCTCAACTCCAGGCTCTCATAGGTGGAATCCAAACTGCGACCTCAACCATGACGGCAAAGTTAACTTGCAAGATCTGAGCATTGCAATTCATAATCTCGGGAAGACCTCAACATGGACAGACATCACCTATGCTTCTGGTCAAGATTCAATAGGCTATTATGTCATAGGCGTAACAAATCACTTTTCAGTATTCGGTGTCCGTTAAAAGCTTGAATTTCCAAACAAACTCTCTTTTTTCTTTTTTTGGGTTTGGGGATTGAATTTTAATCCCAACACGCGCGCTTTTTCCATGATTTAAATAAGTACAATATTTGTAATACATTTGTGAAAGTGACGTACTATGGTTACACGGTTACACGCCCCAACGGAAGGATTAAGGGGGCGGCTAAATTGTTACGATATCCCCGCGTTTTTATTTGTCGGCTTTCTGCTTTGAGCAAATAAGCCCCGAATGTCTTATTGGAAGATTAGAAGACGATAGTTACTTACTCTAAACCTTGTGGAATTATTAGGGGCATGCTGAAAAAAGGGAAGAAGATCGGCACAGTTTCTCGTAATTCTTGCGCGAGAGCATGTGAAACAGGTGTGAAAGAAAAAATGTATGGACTTGCAGCGAGACTAAAGCAGGATGGCTATGAAGTGGTTGGAACCGACCTGCTTCCGATGGCATGCAATATTGATGCGGCTAAGAAAACTGAATACAAGGACGAAGTGTTGGTGATTTTGGCTTGTGATTCCAGCGTTTGTACCCTCCAATCGGTATTCCACTCTAAAATCTCAGTTCCGCGTTAGACACGATTGATATAGACGCAAGGAATGCCCAAGGCAACACATTCCAGAAAAAGAAATTCTAAAGCTCTAAAGCTAAACCAACCTGCAAACTAAGGCAGCGGAATGTTCTCTTAACGCTTTAACCTGTGATAAGCGGTGTCCATTTTGTTTCTAAGGAAGCCAAGAATGGTAGGGGTAAAAATTGAAAGCGAAGCCAAAAGATAGTTGAGGGGAAAAACCGAGGGGTACTCAAAGAGGTTGCCGCCCCAAGAGCCTGCAACGCCTAGCAAGCCGCCTGATAGTTGAATCAGCGACCAAGCAGTCACTGCCAATAAAGCCCCGCAGAGCCTTGCAACGTATTTCTCTCGCCCAACAAGGATTTTGGATTTGGCGTTTGAAAAAAAGATTTCACCTGCAACAGCGCCTGCGCCGCCGGGAAAAAATGCGTTGACCAAAATTTTCTCAACCAAGTTTGGGGGAATGTAGTATCCCACCCAGGGAGTCGCGACCAAACTCAACACGGGCAAAATTACGCTGCCGGTTGCGATCCGAATTGCCGCGGGAATAGCATAGATGGCTGCGCCGCAGATTCCCCAAACCCAAAACCTTCGGTTTTTAACCATGTTTTTGAAGGCTTCTAAATACATAGGCTTTAACTAACCTGAGAGGTTTAAAAAAACCTTCCCAAAGACCTTTTCTCTGGCTGCGACCGATCAGTCAAGCATTAACCTCAAAATAATGCTGACTGACAAACCACCTTACCCTGGCAAGGCAGCAAAAAACCAAAAGCTTTTGGAGTTCAGCGCGGCGAGATAGAAAAAAAATTACATAAAGGCTTCGTAAATTGGATGAGTGTCTTCTAGTGGTCTTGTTCCGAGATCGGCTGCTGCTGATGCAATGTATATGTCAGTTACTGCGACAGCTGGGAATACCCATTCTGCTTGTTCAGCCGGTCCGAACATTAAATAGTTTGCGCCTGCCGTTTGCATTATCGAGTTAGTGGCGGTTACACATCCCTTTCGGAATTCTTTAGCGATGTTTGCTTTTACCCAACCCATGGTTGTGACAACGTTTCCGCTGCCTAATCCAACAGGGTGACCATATTTCTCTTTCATTACAGGTATGGTTCTCACTGCAGTACCCATGTCTGGAGCAAATGCGGGAATTGCCGTATCAATTAGAGGTTTTGTGATTCCAGCTTTGTCAGCTAATGCTAATGCTTCTTGTATAACAGTCATTTTTCCTTCGAGGCTATTGTCTTTGGGGTTATCAGCAAGCACAATGGACATTTCGATTCCGCTTTCCTTCAAATTTGCCAATTCTGCATCCGTGACGCCTTTGTATACTGAGTCATATAAACATCTGTCTGAGAGACCCATTTTTTTAGCTATATCAGCTGCTGACATACGTGTCTTAGGGCTCATCGCATCAAGCATCAATGGTGCTTCACTATGTTTCGATACAAAGTCAATGTACTTCTCAAACGCAAGCTCGGTTGCTCCAACTATGTCAAAAGCGAATTTTATGCCAGTAATGTCACTTTGAGTTTGCATTGTATTGATTATTCTTTCTGCCTCTTTCGTATCAAAAATGCCTTTGTTTGCATCTTGAACCATTTTCTGACCTAGCCAGAAGATAGAACCAATCAGAAAAGTGGGAAGTTCCCCCGGCTGACCACCCACTTTCGCTCTTCCTATATTGTAGATGTTTTGTTTCGTATTGAATTTAAAGGACATTTTTCCTCATCTGATGTGCGTGCTGCTTTGAGCGAGGGCGTTCGCCCAAGTCTTTCTGAATGTAGTTGTCCACCTGCCGCTCAAATGCATTCCTTCGCATAAATTGAGTATCAAAGCAGGCGTGATTTATGTTTTGTCATCACCTTAAACCGTCATGTCAAATTTTGAAAAGATTCAGAAGGTTTTTACCAATATTATAGTTCGCCCTTTTAGGACGAGTAGTTAAGGTTTGTCTTTATCAAGTATTAGACTTAACGGCGAAACCAGGACAATCTACTTCGGCTGAATATCCACGCAATTTCGGACGTATGTTATGTGAGAGTGGACAAATTCTTGGTCTGCAAGGGCTTTGTGTATTAGGTCTTGGATGGCAGAGTTCATATTGCCCTTAAAGTATGGTTTCACAATCTTTTCCTTGAACTCAGTGAACAAAGAAGCGGGAACGTTATGAAATGTTAAGTCAACGAGAAACTGGTTTTCTATCATCGAGTTTACCGTTCTTTTTTTCATATCGACCAAGTATTTCTAAAACACTGTGACCTTAAATAGTTTATTAAGTATTACGATTTATTACAGATATTGAGGAGAATGAACTATGGAACTTGAAGTTTGCATTAACCGAGGAAGAAGTGTCATCCTCAGTTTCACAAATCAGTCACTGATGACTTAATGGAAAGAAAGTAATACTTGCTGATTGAGCTATTTTAGGGTCTGTACCCGCTGAGGGTGCAAAGTGCCAAGGCAGCGGCTGTTAAATCCGCGGTTGTTCCTGGATTGCATTTGTTCTGGGTTGAACGCAGCTTGCGGTCGAAGCGTTTGAGGCTTGCTCTGCCGCGTGCTGTTTCTAACCCGCCGAGCTCCAAAACAGCGTCTGCATCAGCAGATACCTCTGCCGCTTTTTCTTTCCCAACTTTACGGGCAATGAAAGTGTCGGGGCGCATGGAGAGGATTTTTAGGAAAGTGTGAACGACCGCCGTGTTCAAAGGCTTGCTTTTCAACTGTGTTGCCAGGTACGGGTAGGCTAAGTCGAATGTTATTGGATAATTGTTGACCCATTCAGCGCATATGTCGTCATATGCCGCCGCCAAACGGAAAACCTTAAACAAACTAACATTCCTGTCTAACAGGCGCTCCTTTGAACGCGGATCGGTTAAATCGAGGTCTGGCGCCTTGTTTAAACCGCTTGGGCTAGTAATATCCACAGCCTCGTAAAGGTGCACCGAGTCCCAAGCCGTTGTCGCCTTAATTGCCAAATCAATGTTCCTACGCAAAAAATAAAAATCGAGATGGAAATCTTCCCCACTTGGAGTCATTCCCGCCGCGACAGCCACGGGCATAAAAAGGATTATCGTTCCGAGAATCGTGTTTCCCCCCTTTTGCCAATCATTAACGTCCCTGGCGCAGGATTTTATGAGCTGCCCCAATTCGACCTCGCCCACCTGGAGTTCGCCTTCTGCCACCCGTGAGCCGCGGTAAGCGGCTTCTTGGAGGCCTGGTCCTGCGGCGATGGCTGAAGCTAAGAAATGCTGGCAAGTTGTCCCTTCGAAGCTTGACGCCAAGTTGACATTGCCTGGTTTTTCAGCGCTGACTTCAAGCAGAATCGCCAATTGCAAGCATTTTGAGATGTGCTGAGCCTTTACACAGTTCCTAGTCGAATGCATCGACCTTATTGGCGCAAAGAAGGTTTATTAAACTTATTAGAAAACTACAAGCAGTGATTCGTTTGAGGGCACGTGAAGGCGACTTAATTAAAACGAAGAGCGGCGTGGTTTTTGACGTTAAAGGATTGGTGCATCCGGCAGACAAAATCATCGCTTTTCCACGTTTTATTCCCTCGCCCCAAGGCACCAGAATGGGTAAAGACAGCCTTTACGGCAAAGTTTACAGTCTAGACGACAGATTCAAGTACCTTCAGGAAAATCACCCTGACCTCATCGTTTTTGACCCCGTATTTGGGGAGACAATGTGTGAGGTCCCGGTTGGCCTAGTGGCTGAACATTACAAGCCTGAAGAAAAACTCTGGTCTCTGCGATCATCGAAAGATCTCACTGTTTTGGAGAGCAAGGCCTTGCAGCTGGCTGAAACTCTAAAAAAAGAAGCAGGCATTCCCTGGAGCAGCATAGGCATTTCAGGCTCAATAATGGCTGGGTTAACCACAGAAAAATCAGACATCGACCCCCTCGTTTACGGCTTGGAGCACTGCAGAAAAGCATACGCAGCGCTCAAGAGGCTTCTAAAAGATGAGCATTCGGGGTTTAAGCACTACACCGAAGCGGAACTGCGTGAGCTTTTCGATTTCCGTTCGAAAGATACCGAGATGAGCTTCGAAGACTTCGTTATGGTCGAAAGCCGCAAAGCGTTCCAAGGCAAGTTCATGGGCACAGACTACTTCATCCGCTTCGTGAAGGATTGGCGCGAGATTGGGGAGCGATACGGGGACGTGTGCTTCAAAAACAGTGGCTACGCAAAAATAACCGCCAAGATAGCTGACAGCTCCGACTCGCTTTTCACTCCATGTACCTACAAACTGCAAGAAACCAAAGTTGTTGAAGGACCCAACTTGGCATCAATAGCTGAGATTGTTTCGTTCCGCGGCAGGTTTTGTGAACAAGCAGAAAACGGCGAGCCAATTGAGGCTCAGGGAAAAGTTGAGTTCGTCGCAGACAACAAAACGGGCAGCGAACAACATCGCTTAATCCTTGGAAATAAGCCGTCAGACTACATGGTTGTTTCCCGAGCTTAATGCTGAACTTTGATAACTTGCTCGTAGTAACGTGGACAATAAGTTAACGTAACCTGGTGAAACCTTTCTCTAGGCGACACAACCTCTTCCAAGTTGCCTTCAACAATTACTTCTTCGTCCCTTCGCGCTTGTTGACGGAACTCTTCCATGAACGAGAAAATTCGACGCGTCTGGACCGCTTCTTTTGCGCCGCTGCAAACTTCTAAGGGTTCGATGCCGTAGATCGAAGGGATAAAAGGCGCTTCGTCGTCGACTGTAACTCGGGCTTTTAGTTTCACCCAACCCTTCTGGTTTATGCGAGTTTCGGTGTCGTATTCTGAATTGATTTCGCTCCAAGCCTTCACGGGTTCGAACTCGGCTTTAATGGTTCGTCCGCTTGCTGTATCATCGTATAACCCGTAAATCTGCTTCCTGCGTTGATGCCAAACGAAGTCTTCTACTGTGAAGTTCTTAAAACGCCAATCCTTCCCCTCCATGGCTCGGTCAGACTCGAACTCGTTATGAAAGCCAGACTCGCTATCATCGTAAAGACTCTTCAGAGTGTCTCTCATGATGGCGTTTTCTTCTTTGCCGTAAACGATCAAGTCTATGTCTGAGAACTTGGGATGATGAAAACCATGCAGCATCGAGCCAAAGACACCGAAGTTCTCCGTTCTCAAGCCGGAATTATTGAGGGATATCATGAGAACTCGTTCCATAGCGGCTAGCAACTCATCTGCAGCCCCCTCTTCAAGCAGCTTTTGCAGCCGCACCTCAGGTTTTCTTGCCTCCGCGATGGCGCTTTTTTTCACTCCAACAAGGTTCAATCCAAGCATATCGTGAAAAACTTGGTGCTGAGGGTACTTATTTGCCACAAGTTTCATGCCTTCATCGTTGTAGAATTTGTAGTAAAGCTGATCTTTACCTATCCGCGGTGCCCTAGGGTCTTTCGACTGGAAGATTTTTTCTGTAGCGTACTCTGCGTCGCAAATGTAGGCACCAGGTGGATGCGAGTAGCCGAAGACGCGGAAAATTAAGCCTTCAGCGGTTTCGATAGCATCGCGGTCCCGTAAAGCTACGCTGTTACTGGCCAAATGTATTCTTCCTCTGACGTAGCTGTTCCTACAACCACCTGATAATAAATTTGGCTGGACGTTGTTGATTCGACCCTCTCAAGTTTGCCAGACACTCTGATGGTGCTCCCGCATCGGGCAATGTTTCGGTACAGACCAATGTTCGAAATAACCTGAACGGGTATCTTGTCTAATTCAAGTTCAGACTGATCATCCAAAGGCTTGTAACCTGAAATCCCATATGCTGCGGGGCGGTACATGGTTTCCGTGTCGTCGCTGACTGTGGCTTCGAACCTTATCGTGTCAAGTGGAACATATCGGTAAGCACCATATTTTTCCTTGATTTGCCCGGGTTTTTTTGTCGCGTTATACATGAAGATTTTTCCCCGATACCTGCCTTGGAATTTTCTTGCTGCTTCAATGCGGTTGCCCACGATATAGGTGAGCCTTCCAGTGTTAACCAACCGTGCGATTGCTTCCTCTACCATACGAAAGTTTTCAGTACCGTAAACGACAAAGTCAATGTCGGACTCAGGCGCATGCATCTGCAAGGCGATGGAGCCATGGATTCCCAGGTCGCTTAGGTTGACGCTTGATTCCTTGGATATTAAAGCAATGAGCTCAAGCGCCATCTGCTGAAGTTTATCTTGCTGCGGCAGTTTCAATAGCCACACCAATCGGTCTTTGGGGACGAACACTTGCTCTATGCTGTCAAATTGCGCGGTGATTAGTTCCTTGTTGCGGTAAGGACAGAAGTAGAGGTATTCTGGGAAGTTTTTGCGGAATGCCTCGATGAAGGTCTGGTAGTTCTTCGCAGTGTAGAGTTTTTCGGCCCTGAAAAGCTGGTTCTCGCCAAACTTCCATGTGCGCTCCAGCATCTCAACATTGAAGAGCGCGCGGTACTTAGCTGGGATGTACTTAAGGAACCCGAATACGCGGTCATCAGGATGTTCGTAACCAAAAGTGTTTAGGATGAAGCCATCTTTAGTCACAAAAGTGTCCCCATCCATCGGAACCCAAATATCATCAGACATAAGTATGCCAGCGAAATAGATTAAAAGTGATAATTAAAAAAGCTATTGATTTGGTTTCCCCTTACAAAAAAACAAGCGAGGTTTCGAAAAGTCCGTTGCCGTCATGAAAGAAGCACTAGCATTGTTGGAGGCTAACGCTATAAATCGATGCATTTTAGCCATCGCAAGAATAAACCGGTGTTGCCAGGCCAAAAAGAAAATGTGTTGTTTTAGCTATGGATTTGTTTTGCTTTCGCGCAGTAAAAGTTCCCGTTGATTTTCATGAATGCTGGGCACTTGCCGCCATAGCAATGGTCTAGCCACTGACAGGGCGACCTTACATCGTATACTCTCGGCATGAATCCTTTGGAACTAAGAATTTCTTTGGGTTTTTCTCTCTTGTTGATTTTTTCTAAGATTGTTTCCATAAAAAACGCCTTTAAAACTCTTTTTGGATCGAATATGTAGTGCTAACTTGTTATTATTAAAATTGTGTTACAGTCAATCGGCAACAACAAAAGCATATAAGCACTAACTTGGCGAAAGAAAGCCAGCGGCAACACAATTCCCTTCTTGAAATTGCTCTGTTTGGTGCATCTCAATTTCCAGCGAGGCCTATCGCTGAATAAACACGAAAAATTCAAAACTACAACCTAAAAGAATTCGCCTAATTGGGACTGCTTGACTGCTTTTCTTGCTTTTGCCTTCTTCTGTAGGTCACTTATCAATCCTAACTTTTCAATAAGCTGAAGGCAGTTTTCGGGAGCATAACCGTGATAGTGATTATTAAAGTATCCATAAACTTTCTTAGCGTTCTTCGCCGTTTCCAAAACCTTGGGAACCCAAATGTCCAATTCCTCGTTGGTGTATCTGTAGTCGAACCAGATTTTTTCACCTTTGCCGTGCCACCTAAAATATGCAAAGTCAGCGGTAAGATGTATTTCTGGGGGGAGAAGGGGCTCGTCCACGATGGTGTATGCAACTTCGAAGTCTTTGAGCAACTTCCATGTCTCGTTTCTAAGCCAAGATGGATGGCGGAACTCCACCGCGTACTTAAACGTCGGGTCAAGCAGCTTGAAAAATGCTTCAAGGTTATCAGGATTGTAAGCATATTTTGGCGGAAGTTGTATCAGCAAACAGGCAAGTTTTCCGCCGAGTTGAAGCGGTCTCATCAAATCCAAGAAAACATCTAAATCAGTCTTCACATCGTCCTTCAGGCCCAATGCCTTGTCATGCGTTATGATTTTAGGCAGTTTCGCGGTGAAAACAAAATCGCCCGGGGAATACTTCAGCCAGCCAACAACGGTCCCTTTGCTAGGATTCCGATAAAACGTTGAATCTATCTCAACAGTTCCAAAGCATCTCGAGTATGCTCGAAGTTTACTTTTCCCACTCTTCTTGTCATAAAAGTTTCCTTCCCACTCCTTATAACTCCAGCCGGAAGTCCCCAGTTTTATGTTGCTTTGGCTCAAATAACCGCCCCCAACTCTTTAAGAACCTCATCGAGGCCCCTGTAGTTCTTGTCAGGTATCTTCTTTAGAAAATCGGAAAGGTGAGCGGTCTTGTTCGGTTTCGCGTCGATGACTTTCCAACCTTGCTTTTGTATGAGTTCAGATTTTGAAGAGGGGAACGACGCGTCTTCAGCCAAAACGGTCCTTGCTGAATCCACACCAGATGCAGTGGTCGCCGAAGGAAAATTCCCGGTGATCAAATGTTGCTGAAATCTTAATGCGTCAGTGTTCATCCTTAAGCCGTGGAAAGCCAATATTATTTTGCTGGAATTTGTCTCCTCGGCTTTCTGCTGTATTTCCATCAATTCGTCGTCAGTGAACTGGTAAATGTTTTGTTGCCCCTTGCCGAAGAGTCTGGAGTAGGTTACATCCAAGTTGTAGCAGGGCTTTTGCACTGATAAATCTACGCTATGTATGATTTTGAAGTCTCGCATCAAGTTAGTTACGTTTTGATTTATTGGACCTCGGTATTCCCAGATAAGCGTAATATCTCTCAAGTTTAACGTAGACAAGAAATCTCTTGCATCTTTGCCCACCGAATAAGTTGCAGGCGTTTCCAAAACTAAATACGGAGTTTGCAGAATCCCAGCATAGGTTTTCATTTTATAGAATACCTCGTAGGCCTCATCCGCAATTCTCAAGCCTATCTTGTGCGTCAGGTCTCGGTGACAGCGAACGGAAAAGGTGAACTTTTTTGGGACGATTCTTCTCCATTTTTCGACCATTTCAGATGGAGGATACTGGTAAAAAGTGTTGTTGACCTCCACAAAACTGAATATTTCACTGTAGGCTTCTAGGGTTGGCCTGTTCGGAATGCTGAAATATGCCCATCCACCTGTCCCAACCAGATAATCACTCAACAACTATCCTCAGAAAACATACGGAAAGCCTGATTATAAGAGTGTTGAATCGGCACCCTAAATTCAACTAATTCAATTTGAGGCTGTGCTAAAGCGAAATTATATTTAGCAGTAAACCGCTTCTTGGTTTAGGTGCCCTCATGGAGTTTCAAAGAAGAGACATTATATCAATCGAAGACTTCTCTCGAAAAGAAATCGACTACATTCTTGACAAAAGCAATTTCATGGAGCCTCTTGCTCAAAACGGCTCAGACATGCTTAAGGGAAAAATCCTTGCAACCCTCTTCTACGAGCCGAGCACACGCACCCGCTTAAGCTTTGAAGCGGCAATGCTTAAACTGGGCGGAGGCAACATCGGCTTCGCGGATGCCGACATTGCCTCGGTCAAGAAGGGGGAAAACTTGGCCGACACCGTGCGCACTGTCGAGAACTATGCTGACGTGATAGCGCTGAGGCACGGGTTGGAGGGCGCAGCCAAGCTGGCTGCTGAGTTTTCTAAGGTTCCTATAATTAATGGCGGCACAGGCGCTGAAGAGCATCCAACGCAGGCGCTAACCGACCTCTACACGATACGCAAGGAAAAAGGCAAGATTGACGGGTTAAAAGTTGGCGTTCTTGGCGATTTACGTTTTGGAAGAACAGTGCACTCGCTTTGCTACGCCCTCGCCTCCTACAACATAGAGCTTTTCTTGGTTTCGCCTGAAAGTCTCCGGATGCGCAAGGATGTGGCTGACGCGATAAAAAGCAAGATTCCGGTGACAGAGGACGCGGCGCTGGAAGATATAATGCCACAGATTGATGTTCTATATGTCACTCGGATTCAGAAGGAGCGGTTCCCCGACGCCGCTGAGTACGCCAAGGTTAAGGGTGCTTACAGAATAGACCAAAAAGCTCTAAAGAACGCGAAAAAAGACATGATAATCATGCATCCTCTTCCGCGTGTGGATGAAATCGCCCCTGAAGTTGACTGCACACCGCAAGCGCGCTATTTTAAGCAAGTCTGCAACGGCGTTGTTGTAAGAATGGCGCTTCTTGCATTGGTGCTCGGAGCCGTCAAATAGGACTTCATGTTGAGGCGAACCGATCAAATGTTGCCAGTGCACTCATTGAGCCACAGCATTGGCATTTGTGGAGGGTTCCAAACCAGCTTTTCTTGCAGTTCCCGCAATAACTGATTATGCGATTGTAAATAAAGAAATCCAAAGATTCATTTTCTATTAGGCGACGGGTTAAATCCATTAGCGCTTCAGCTTTAAAGTCGGCGCTTTCCAGCTCAATGATCTCCAAGGTTCCGCCCGCGTTTAGTCCTTTCATCTTTTGCGACGTCTCCAACTGGTCCGTCGCCAGCGACAACGTTTCCCCGAGGGTTTTAATTTGGAATCTTCGCGCGGTAGAGTAGTAGGGTCTTTCTCTTGTTCCGGAAAACTTGACTTTAGCAACGCCGAATCTGTCAATATCTAGCTGCGCAAGCCTTTGGGCAGGTTCGCCATCGCTAAGAATCACAGGGTAGAGGCGTTTGCCGTATTTTCTACCGATTTTCTGCTTAAAAGAGAGAATTGTCTGAATTGTTTCTGCACCGAAGGCTCGAGCTTCCTCCGAGTTCATCCCTTTTCCAGTGAATGCTTCTACTGTTTCTCGGAACCCGGCGAGGTTAATCATTCGGGAGCTGTTTTCAAGCCTGAAATAAACGTCGCCGCCGCCGTTTCTCAGCAGGAAGGGCAGGGAGTTTCTGCCAAACTGTTTCAAAATGCCACTCTTTATTCCCAGTGCGCGGGCAGAAAGCTCGAACCGTTCCCGGACAAGATCGAAAAACTTGTTTTTATCCTTCTCGCACTCCAACCCAATCCTAGGCAAATTAATAGTTACACAGCCGAGGCAGCCCGTGCGCAAAGTGTCGGTTTCCCAGTCACCTGTCAGGTCGGAGGCAAGCTTAACTCCTGTGGATGAATAAACTGCGGTTTCGCTTTCTTTGCGTGCTGCGTTGGCGAAGTAGGAGGAGCCTTTTTCAGATGCCAGCTGGTGGGCTTTTAGGAGAAGTGATTTTGCAGCTTCATCTGTGAGGGATTCTTTGCTGACTTTTATGATCAGCTGGGGGTTTAGCAATGGCTTCTTGGAGCTTTCTTCAGAAAAAACTTCGATTACCAACGCGGCGAGTAGCTGACTTTCCGTTGCGAAGTCGCTGTATTTGCCGCAGATTTTTCCCTGCCGACCCACTGCTTCCTTTTCCGCGGTTGGCTTCGGGATTGATAGGTCAAGCGCCAACGCGCATTGTGCTTGCTGATTTAGATTCAAGATGAATAAGCGTAGATTTTCTTTTAGCCGCGCTGTTTCTATGCCTTTTGCGAAAGGTGCAAGGAAAACGTTGAAATAGCTGCAAGTTTGGGTTCGGCTGACTTCTTTGTTGGCATGGAGTAAAACGTTCAGCGTGAGGGCTAGCGCTGATTCAAAGTCGCATGGCGGCTCAATAGCGGATTGCATAGGATTTTCCATTACAAGGCCATTTTGGAGAAAAAACCTTAGATCGTGGTTAATTTCATTTGGTTTTGTTATCCATGTGCCTAAACTGTCGATGTGTATTGCGCCTGAAAGATGCGCGTCAGCAATGTCTCTCGGGAAAATATTAAGTAGCGTGTACTCTTCAAGCACCGTTTCCCCTGCCTTTGTAGTAAGGTTAGCTGAGTCCCATGCTTGGTCTTTGGCTTCAATCGAGGCAGTTACCTCGTGGATTGGCATGCCGACCCTTGTGAGTTTGTGGCGGTAGTCTTCGTAGCCTTTTTCGATCAGGATCGCGTTTACCACTTCTCGGATTAATGCAGCAGTGAGGTACTTCGTTTTTGACTTGATTAAACGTTTTTCAGCTTCTTTAGCTGCTTTCTGGGCCAACTCAGCAGGCACCTTTGCCTCTTTAATTAGAGAGTTCGCGATTTTGTTGGCGTCAAACTCTTCCAGTGTCAAGTGCGAAGTGCGTACCACCATGCCTCTGGGTTTAACCGCCTTTGCCTCGACTCGGTCAGCAACGTCTAGAACCATCTTGCCCAAGTCAGTTAAGTAGTATTTTTTTGCTTCAACATCTGCCTCAACCAAATCAGCCTTCAACATGAACTTCAAATGGTAAGCGAACCTGCCTGCATCTCGGCTCGGGTTCATTTTAAGCGCATTCATGAGTTCGGTGTAGCTGAGCGCGCTTCTATCGAATAGCAAATTCAGGATTTGCAGCCTTAGCGGTGAAGAAACAGCTTTAAGCACTTTGACACCGCGAGCGCGCAGCGGAGGCTGATTAACCATAAACCCTTCCCCAACGATCCTAAATCGGTGCCACTCTTATTGTTCACGCCACCGTTTAAAGTTAACTAAGGGTTTAATTCTTTGATTTCGCCACCTTTTTCTTTGCAGATAAATTTACAGGTTGCCTCTAAGCCAAGTTTTCACGGTTTCGTAGGTGCAAAAAATGGCTAGCACGCTTGTAGTGAGTAGGGAGAAGACGTATTCGCGTGTCAACTGTGCCGGCCTCATTAGGGTTAATTCGAATACGAGTGCCGCGACTGCGAATATGGTGTAGAAGAGAAATCTTGGAATTAGGAAACGGTTAACTTTTACGCTGTTTTCCAGAAGAAACTTGCTAACCGTGAAGCCGCCGCCTTCTCTCTTAAGCAAACCAGCATCCTCGAGCTTTGACAGGTGATATGTAGCTACTGAAGGGCTACTTAGATCAAGGGCTCTTTGCAGTTCGCGTGTTCCCACTGGCTTGTTGCTTTTTAACAAGAAACGGTAAACTTCCAGCGTTGTTCCTCTTAAGACTTCTTTGGAGTCGTTAGTTGCAGCCAAAGCCATCCACAAACCCAGACAAAGGCGCAGGGAGCAATTTAAAAACTAGCCCAAAAACTGTTTCAAAGAAACGTTCGAAACCTTAGAACAGCCAACCTAAAATATAACATTAAATAACGGTTTGCACCGTCTATTCGGGTTAAGGGATCTTAAGGTTCAAGGTTGTGTGTTTGCTGAACAGGAAAATGGTGTTGGCGCCGATTCTTGCAATAGCGTTAGTTCTGTCGCTCGCCGCAGCCGTAAGCTACCTCCCTTCTTTGCCTCAGGCCTCGTCTCAGAACCAGCCTTCGGCAGAGCCGACTCCAAATGTATATTATAACGTTACTCCCTCAGTTCCCAGCCCGTCCACAGGATCATATAATATTGCGACTCCAGCCCCAACGTCTGCAGCGCCTACCTCAGCCCCCCTATCCGGCATTTCATCCGTTAACCTCCTTCCAGCTGTATCCGTCGCAGCAGCCGTAATCCTCGGAGTAGTTGCCGTTCTGCTTTTTTTCTCAGAAAAAAGCCTCAAAAAAGAACTTAGCAAAGACAACTAAGCAAAACCATTTAGGAAAGTCTGGGATGGTGACTGATGAGGAGATTCCATAATGTTGCCAGTTGAAGTCTTATTTAGCGAGCACCGCTTAATCATCTACACAGTAAACATCTTGAAAAAAGAACAAAAGAAAATAGCTGCATCAAGCAAGGTTGACCCAAACTTCATTGTTGCAACCGTGGATTTCTTTAGAACCTACGCTGACAGATACCACCATGGCAAGGAAGAGGGCATCCTGTTCAACGCTCTTTTCAAGAGGAAACTGTCTGAAACCGATGCAGAGATGATGCGCGAACTCGTTTTTGAGCACGCCGCAGCTAGAAGAACCGTCACCAGCCTTGAAAAACTGAAAGCCAATTACGTCGGCGGTGCGACTGAAGCGTTAGATGGCATCCTTGAATCGCTAAACATGCTTATTGACCTTTACCCTCTGCACATCGAGAAAGAAGACAAACACTTCTTCTTCCCTTCAATGACCTATTTTACCGAAAAAGAACGAAAATTAATGCTTAGGAATTTCTTGGAGTATAACCAAAATTTCACGGACAACCGTTGCAAACAAACTATTGAAACCTTGGAAAAGGGACTTTAAAGCGAAAGAAGGCCCGAATTTTCAAGTTTTTTACTTAATTAATTTTAGGCTAGTTTTTCAAGGATGCCACAGGTCAAGGACGACTTAAACTTAAGATATTTCAATCGAGAAAAAATTCTACCCGACCCCAATAGCAAACCTAATCTAACCAACGCCGTATAGTTGAAAGAGGAGCGCTTAATGAGGATGCCGACTTTAAGTGATGAACGCAAGGATAATTTGCTTGGTGGATTCGCAATTATTCTACTTGGTGTACTTCTTAGCGGGTCAGCTGTTTGGGGGCTTGTCTATGACATCTACTCTATGACCGGAGCTACACCTGTCTTGTTCATCATTTTAGGGGTCGGATCAATCATTTTGGGAATATTGATAACGCTTCATAAACCTGAAGCACAAACAAACACTGTTTAACCACAGAAAAAAGGTTGTTAATTTGAAAGGAACTATCGAAAATCGTTTATCTGCAAAATAGTATTAACTTATAATTAGGAAATTGGGAAATGAGAAGGCAATTCTTTGAGCGAAAAAAAAGAATTGTTAAACATGCTCAAGGCGATGTGGCGCCAAGGAGACTTGTCACTACGTCGAATATATCCTTCTTTGGAAGAACTAGAGGCAAACGTTGAAGTAAGCATTGATAGCGAAAAGAGAAAGGAAAAATATTCGATTCAACCTTGCCCTAACTGCGGGGTAAAACAGAAGATTACTAAACCGGAATACCTTTTTCCATATCACAGTTGCATATTATGTAAGCATCCTTTTCACGTAAACAAGGACCTTACTGTAAGAAAACTAACTGAAGAGGAGCAGGAAAACATGCCCGAAGACTGGGTTCGAATTTTGGAAGATCTAAACAAAAAGAAGTTGGCAATTGTTTTCAAACTAGAATAGGAATCTAAAGGTGTGAATTTTCAGCGATTACTAATTGCTTTTAATTTATTTACAACTTAATTGGATTTTAGCAGGCATGAATATTTCAATGGTTTCAGCGTTGGTTTTCTTCGTTTGTCTGCTTCTTTGCTTTAAGAGTTCTTCCAAATCCGCAGCTTGGATATTTGGTAAAACGCACATGATTATTAGTTTGAGGCTTCAGACTTATTAGTTTTTATGAATTTCTAATCCATAAAATTATCCGATTGATCTCCGTTAGCATTGGTTCAAATCAACCTCTGGCTTTCCGTTCTTCTTTCCAATTGATTATTGGAAGAGCTTGAAGTTCAAACCAAAGCGAATACTTCCAAAAAAACGATTTTCCCAAGTGTTTATCGTGTTTTAGTTTGAATAAACCTTTTTCTCTTGAGGCTTCTGAAGCCCTGTTTCCTTGTCTTGCATTAAACGAATAAAAAAAGAAAAAGAGGGTTTGTTTTTTGCTTCTTTGGCTTATGGGCGTTTTCTGTTGAGCACAAATAGAATTGCTGCGCCAATGATGATTATGACGATGATTATGGCGGCGACTCCGTACATGAGAGTTGTGTTTGAAGCTAAGCCTGTGAGTGGTGTAGCAGTTGGCGCAGTTGTCGGTCCTGTGGTGCTGGCGTAGAAGTGTGCTTCTGCGGATGAGCCATAGTAAGAGTTTGAGCCTGCGAATGTTGCATAAAGCGTGTAGACTCCTGGGATGTCGGGTGTCCAAGTGTAGGAGAATGTGCCGCTTGCGTCGGTGGTTGTTGTGCCGATGGTTCTGTAGTTGCCGTTAGCGTCGAGGACGCTTAATGTTACTGGAACACCGGTGATGTTTGTTGGCTCTGGTTGTTGCATGTAAACGTATTCCATCCACTGAGTCATGCTTGCGTCCGATACGCATGGAAGACCGTTTGGAAAGTCTGCTGCCTGTTGAGTTTGCGTTGTGCCAGCGGAAATGTCTATAACTGAACCGGCTATTGTTATTGGTGTGGCCGTTGTTACTCCTATTTCAGGTGCGGTGACAGTGGTTTTGCTTGGTCCTTGACCGAAGGCATAAACTTGGTTGTCGTACATGTTGTAGTTTACGTATTCGCCGGATGCAACGACACCAATTGGGTATCCTGGGCCACCGTTGTCGCCACCCTGGAATTGTTCTTGCCAAATTAGTTTGCCAGTTGTTGCGTTGACGCAGTAGAGCGTTTCGCCTTTATAGTATGGTGACTGAGCGCCGTTTCCATGCTGGTTTGTGTCAAAGTACACTTTTCCGTCGGCAATGCAAGATAGCAATGTGGGCAGAAGACCCCAAGGTGAATTAAGCCCGTCGTTTGTGCTGTTTCCTGGTCCGCCATTTCCGAATTGCCATAGAAGATTTCCGTTGGATGTGTCATAACACCATATCTCTCCGCCATAGCCTTCAACGTAGATTTTGCCGTAAGCATCTGCAGCGTTTTGTCCAATGCCTAGTCCACTGCCGAAGTATTGATAGCCCTGTGAGAATACTGTTGTTGTTGGCCCCCAAAGCAAAGTTCCAGTGTCTAAACTGTAGCCAAGCCACTCCATGGTTTCTCCGATCATCATTGTGATTACGCGAGTTGTTGGATCTATATCTACGATTCTTTGTGCGTAACTTCCTAAGTTGGAATTATCTGTCATTATCTGCGGTGCTGCATAATTCTTAACCCACAAGGTTGAGCCGACTGCGCCTCTGCTTGAGTTGAGGTTAATTGCCCACATTGTGAAGGGGTTTGGCGTGAACTGAGGACCGACTGCTTCAGATAAGCCGCTGCTTGTTCCCATCATGATGTCGCCAGGGATAACAGCGTTAATAGTTGGTCCGCCTATGGAGACTCCTGAAGCCGCGGTTGTGTTGAGGACAAGCCCATTTAGATTAGCGTTTAATGACACGTTCCAAATGTATGCAGTCATGTATGGGGTAGCCGGAGTACTTCCGTATACGGCATGAGCGCTTCCGTCGATTACAAAGGCTTCTGGCCTATATGGATGTCCAACACCTGACGCACCTAGGTTGTAAATCAGTGTGGTGCTGTTCCATAGGGCTAGCCAACCGGATTGGGTGGCGGTATTGTAGTCGAGGACGTATATTAGCAGGCTGCCGATTGAATCCATAGCTTGTATCGTGGTCTGTTCTTGCAGCAGTTGGCCATTTTTACCGTAGACGCTGTAGCTTTGGGGAACGTTTGTTATGTTAAACTGCCAATCTCCAGTAGTTGCAGAGTAAGCGATCCATGTTACACTACTCATCGTGGCTGGTGCTTCTTGGCCTGTGACAGCAGGTATAGCGGTTGGCGTTGGCAGGGTGAAGGATTGCCATAAGTAGCCGCTAGGGATGATACCGGATTGGTTAGGATCAATTTCGTTAAACAGTTGGCCAAATGTTGGGTTGAAAGCAGGATTATTGTTCTTCCATACGATTTGTCCGGTGCGCAAGTTTAAGCATTCGTAGGCTCCTCCGTAGAGATTGCCGTCGAATCCTGTGACTGTAGTACTGCCGCCTCCGCCATAAGGCATTTTGAAGAATAGATATCCATTTTCGATTATTGCGTTGATGAATCTGGGCTGGTATGAGCTGCCTGAGTAGTAGGACGCTCCTAGTACTCCAGTGTTTGTTCCTCCGACAGTTCCACCGAACTCCATTGGATAGGTCCATAATATGTGACCGCTGTTTGGTGCTGTGCCAGAGTTCTGGAAAATTGAGTAACCGCTTTCAGCAGTGCTGCCTAATTGACCTGGTGCGCCTGACGAAGTATCGAGCCAATTTGACGCGATGGTGTACCATTCTGCATTCTGGCCGTTTATTGGAAAAGTCCAGTAAGCTGTCGGAAGCGGAGTGGCAGGAATTGTCCCTAATGGCTGCTGTTGTACGGTGAAGGTTGTGCTTGTAGTGTCTGGGCTAAAAATGTCTCCTGCATAAGCATTAACTGAAGCAATCTGTGCTGCTGTGGCTGGAGCCGTCCATATTACCTGTGCTGATGTTGGGTACGTCATTCCTGCGAAAGTGAATGTTGCAGTGTAAGTGCCTGCCGCGCTAGGTACAAAAGTAGTGGATAGTTCACCACCCGTATTGGGTACAACAGGCCAACTTTGTGTGGTGTTTGCTCCATCGGGCGCCGTGATGGTTAGCTTGTAGTTTTCTTTTCTGATATTGTTAATGACTGCGGCGTTAGGCACAGGTTGGGCTGTCCATATGCTGATTGTTACCGTTTGGCCAATACCCACTGGGTTAGGTGCCAGCGAGATGTAGGCATGATCTGCAATGGTCCATGCTGGATTATGCGCGCTTGCTGATGGTATAAGCGTTAATGAAGCCGTCATTGATACAATCAAGAATATCGAAATCGCTATAGTTGCAATTTTATTTCTCAGATTTTTCATTTTTTTCAATTCCTTTTTGTTTTTTGTTGAAGAAATATTGCGAGCGCTATTAGCTCCCGCGATTTTTTTCAACCTAGGATTGTGTGTTGCCTTTGTATAAATAATTTGCCTAAATTTTCCAGCATAGATTAAAGCGAAAAAATACATTTCCACATGAAAGACTTGGACATGAAATAAAAAGTCAGCTTTATTTCAAAAAATGATTTTCCGGAGTAGTTTATTCGCTTGAAGGAGCAATTCTCGTCTTTGCTTTGGCTAACCTCTTACAGGTTAGGCAGCAACTCAGAAAATAAATTGTCCTTGGCACGTTGGGCATTCAATCCGCTAATAGTGATTATAGTCATCTATTCAGTTGCTCTTCAAGTTGCGGATGTTCGTGGCCTTTTTGCATCTCAGACGAGTGTCTTTGTTCATTATTTCTCATTCGCTTTCAGTTTTTTCGCGATTTTTCTTTGGGTTTTTGTTGCTAATCGTCTTTTCCATAGAAAACATTTTTCTGGTTCCGAAAAAGACAACCGTGAACTAGGATTCACTGGGCCCAACGTCGGCAACAACTCGCGTATAACGAAGGAGTGAGCCAAGTTGCTCAAATAGTGACGGAATTAGGGCTATCGCGCTTCTTAGATGCTATATTTCAACTCGTCTTCTTCTCTTTATGAGCCAATAATTGAGTCTCATTAAGAAAAACTGAATAAACACTCCGCAACCTAAAACGGGAAGCGCTCCTCCTAAGGTCGCTAAGTTTAAAGGGTCAAGCTACAAATAAACAGAAATTCAAACAATCACTTTTAGAAACAATTATTTATTAGGCTAAGCTCTTGACAATACTTAGTTTACTGAGGCTTTAGAAACATGAAAGCATTCATAATTCAATTTCCATTCGGTGTCGCAGCCTTCGACGGCAAGAAAGGGTTAGTTGAAAAAGTTTTGTTTCCCAAGAAGGCTTTGGCAGCTTCAAGAAGCCTGCTGAAATCAGAAGCGGGAAAGTTGTCCGACGAAGTTTTCTCTTTGGTAACCCTGCTTAGAAATGCTGGTTACGACACGTTCGTTTTTGAAAACGCCAGCGTAGCAGATGAAACCCAACGTAAAATGGCTGTTAAAGTTGAAGTTGCAAAGGGCGCTGAAGTTGAAGATTTACGTTCACAGATGAGTCAGGTGGCTGTCGAATCAGGTTTCGTCAAGGACGAGCAGGAGCTTAACGTCTGGAACCGCAACGTCAGCCTGGAACTTACCAAACTTCGGGTCAAAGGCGCTGCCGAAAAACGAGACTTAATTGTTGCTCAAGGCATTCAGACTCTTGACGATTTGGACCGAACAGTTAATCTATTCATGGGCAGACTCCGCGAATGGTACGGGGTATACTTCCCAGAGCTTGACCGACTTGTCGAAAAACACGAAACCTACGCGCGACTAGCCATAAACCTGGGATATAAAGAAAACTACACTGCCGAAACATTGGAGAAAGAAAACATTCCCAAAGAGCGGGCACAACTGCTTGTGAAAGCCGTTGAAGCTTCGATGGGTGCAGACATCGCTGAGCTTGACCTGCAGCAGATCCAAGCCTTAGCCAAAAACATCCTGGAATTCTACGAGTTACGCAAGAACATGGAGAACTACATTGACCGAATTATGGAGGAAATGGCTCCCAACATTCGGGTTGTCGCAGGAGCACTTTTAGGCGCACGGCTTATTGCGATCGCAGGCAGCCTACAAAACCTCGCCATGAGACCAGCCAGTACCATCCAAGTTTTAGGCGCAGAAAAAGCACTCTTCCGCTCACTAAAAACTGGGGCTAGACCGCCCAAACACGGCTTAATCTTCCAGCACACACTTTTGCACGATGCGAAGCGGTGGCAACGTGGAAAAATCGCTCGAGTCATAGCTGGAAAACTAGCCATCGCAGCCAGAGCTGATGCATTCGGGGGCAATTTCATCGGCGAAAGGCTAAAAGCAGACATTAACAAGCGGATTGCGGAAATCCATGAGAAGTACAAGGAACCGCCGCCGCCGAAGGAACCTCAACCGAGACCAGAAGGACGGGAGCAGCTGTTCAGAGAACGCCGAGAAAGTGGCGAACGCCCATTCAGACCACCCAAAGGCGGAGGCGGAGGGCGCCCATACGGAGAGAACCGTGGGGGACCGCACAGAGATAGGCGTCGGAGAAGAGAACGGCGTTGACCGCCAGGGTTAAACCACACCCGAAATTCAAGGAAATCTACGAAGTCACGCTGGAAGATGGCGCAAAACGGTTAGCCACACGCAACCTGACACCCGGGTTAAACGTTTACGGAGAACGGTTGATCAAATTCAAAGCCGTTGAATACCGCGTTTGGGATGCCTTCAGAAGCAAGCTTGCGGGAGCCATCATACGGGGCTTGCAAAATGTGCCAATTGAATCAGGCAGCAAAGTACTCTATTTGGGAGCGGCGTCAGGAACAACGCCAAGCCATGTGTCCGACATCGTTGGCGAATCGGGACATGTTTACTGCGTCGAGTTTGCACAACGGTCAATCCGTGATTTAGTTAACAATGTCGCCGCTTATCGCCCAAACATTTCACCGATTCTTGAAGACGCACGCATGCCAGAAAAATACGCCATGTTCATCACAGGTAAAGTGGATACAATCTACTGTGACGTGGCGCAACCTGAACAGGCGAAGTTGCTGGCTGACAACGCAGACGTTTTCCTTAAGCCGCGGGGTTGGGTAATGATTGCCGTGAAATCCCAAAGCATCGATGTCACCATGGATCCCGAAGCGGTTTACCGTCATGAAGCAGACATTTTGCGCAAGAGGGGTTTTGAGGTTGTTGAGGTCGTGAATTTGGAGCCTTTCGATAAGATGCACGCGATGATAGTGGCGCAGAAAAAGTAGACAACATAAAAACAACTTACCAAAAAGCCAACTAAGAACAAGCCGCGGCTGCAGGAGTACCATACTTGTGACCAAAAATCACCACAAAAACAAATACAAAAAGCACCAAAAAACTGCGTGTTCAAACATTTTGCTTTTATGCCAAACGCTTTGGAAAAGCGTTATAGCCTAGTTCACCGAAGCCATTCGTGATTGAGGGGTGCTATTGGCTAAGACCTTGATAGCAGGCGTTGACGAGGCAGGACGCGGATGCGTTATCGGACCTTTAGTTGTCGCTGGTGTAATGATGAAAGCAGAGGTTTTGCCCTTTCTCACAGAGCTTGGCGTCAAAGACTCCAAGTTGCTTACGCCCGAGAAGAGGGAGCTGCTGTACCCCGCAATTCTGCAATTAACCGAAAAATACCATACAATAAAAGTGCAGCCAAGCCAAATTGACAAGGCGGTGGACAGCGCGCGACGGCTTCACAAGCTTAACCGCCTTGAGGCTCAGATAATGGCGCAGATTATTGAAACATTGAAACCCGATGAAGCCTACGTTGACGCCGCAGACACTGTTGAACACCGCTTCGGAAATCACATACGCGAATGCCTGAAAGTCAAAACAAGAATCGTTTCAAGGCACAAAGCTGACAGGATTTACCCTGTAGTTTCAGCCGCATCCATCATCGCAAAGGTCGAGCGGGACAGGGAAGTCGCGGTTCTGAGGGCGGAGTGGGGTGACTTCGGCAGCGGATACTTGACTGACGGGAAAACCATGACTTTCCTTCGGCTTCTGATAGAGAACAATGATGAGTACCCAAGTTTCATCAGAAAGTCTTGGAAGCCTGCGAAAAAGGCGAAAAACGAGAAGGGAACAGTGCAGAAGACATTGTTTTAACAAAGGCTTAATCATGAACCTCTATTTTTGTAGTCATATAGCTAGGCGAAAAGTCTACAAGAAAACATTAGTTATATAAATGTCGAATCACATCCTCGTTTGGGAATTCAGCGAGTTTTAGATGGCGGTTGCCTGGATGAGCGAAAAAGACGTTACGAGGTTTCTCCAAATCCTAGGTCTCTCAAAACGGGAAATACAGGTATACATGTTTTTAGCTAAAAGCGGCGTCCAATCGACAAGTTTCGTAGCCAAAAGGCTCAAAATGGAACGTGTCCAAGCTTACCGCACTTTTAAGAAGCTGCAGGAGAAAGGCTTCATCGAAGCAACTCTGGAACGGCCGACGCGGTTCACGATCGTTGCATTTGAAACCCTCGTTGACTCGTTCATCACAAATAAAAAGAACGAGGTCACCAGCCTAACTGATCAGAAACAAACCCTGTTGACGGCTTGGCAGTCAATCAGCGCGCCCGAATCAGAGTACCCAGTGGCTAAATTCTCAATCATCTCGGGCAAGAAAAAAATTCATTCAAAAATGTTATCCATGATTGAGGAATCGAACCATCAAGTCTTCATTTTGACCACTTCTTTAGGTTTAATCCAAGAAGATATAGCAGGAGTCTTCGACTCAGCCATCAGCATGTCACAGGACCACAATGTAAAATTTCAGATTATAACCGACATCTCACAAGAAAATTATAAGACAGTAGAAAAATTAGACCGCACCATCACAGAAGAAAAACTAACAATGAAGCTTCGCCACGTCGGGATGACCCCCAAGTTCTTTCCGAGATTCCTAATAAAAGACGAAGAAGAAGCTATGCTATATGCTCCCTTCGGCAACGAAGCATCCGTGCTGAATTTGGAAGACGAAGGCTTATGGATCAACGACAAGATGTTCATTTCAGTTCTGAAGGCTTTTTTCGTTCAGATGTGGCAGTCAGGCATTGAAGCGTCAAGAAGAATTGAAGAGCTGAAGAGCGGAATCCCCATTGGCGAAACGCTTGTTATCAAAGACGCCGAAGAAGCATGGAACAAAGTCACGAAGGTTCTTGACGGAGCCAAAAAAGACATTGTAGTTATCACCTCATCCCAAAGCATCAATCGCTTCGCAGAAGATGACCCGCTAATAAATTATTTCAAAAAAGGCCTGCAAGTTCGAATGATGGCTTCCATTGACCTTGACAATCTTGAACCCGCGCAGAAACTCGCAACACGCTATGAAATTAAACATGTGCCAATCAGCTACCTTACAATGATGCTTGTTGACCACAAGCACTTGTTCATGTTTAAGATGCCGCCGATGAGCGATTTAGGCTCCGAAGCCCCATTTTACTTGCCTGACACATTTTACTCCACTGACCCTAGCCAGATTGAGAGAGTCAGCGAAATGCTCAATGATATTTGGAAGAGAGGCATCGACATTCAAGAAGTCAGCAGCCAAGCTGGCACCAAGCTTCCCACTGTTATGATTTCAACAAATGAAACAGCGGCCACCATAGTTGATAAAATGTTCAAAAACGCGGTCACGTCGGTTTTGATAACTGAGCAGCAAAAGCCAGTAGGCGTGCTTAATGAACGCGACCTTCTGAAAGACATCGTTGAAAAACGAAGGAATCCTGAGAAGACATTAGCGAAAGACCTCAACTACACGCCCCTGATAAATCTGGAGGAAAATGAGACAATGATTACTGCAATGAAGTTAATGGGGGAAAAAGGCATCAAGCGAGCTGCACTGGTTAAGAACGGGCAACTCATTGGCATGTTAACGGAACCATTGATCAAAAAAGCTGCAATTCAAGTAAAAGCTTCGACGCAATAAAAAGAGTCCCTCTTCCGTTTTGTGAGAACCCAATAATGGCAAATGATATTAGCTAAAAGCGTTAACTTTTAAGCGAGGAACAGCCAGCTTGAAGATAAAGACGCCAGTTATAATAGTGAATTTTAAGACTTATCTTGAATCGACCGGGAAAAAAGCAGTCGAATTGGCCAAAGCCGCTGAAAAAGTGACAAAGGAAACAGGTGCATCCATCGTGGTTGCCCCACAATTCGTCGATATTGCAAGGATTGCGAAGGCGGTTGAAATTCCAGTTTTTGCCCAGCACGTTGATCCGATTAAGCCTGGCAGTTACACAGGTCACGTCCTCGCTGAAGCAATAAAAGAGGCAGGCGCAGTGGGCACGTTAATCAACCATTCTGAGAGGCAGTTGAAGCTTTCAGAGATAGAGGCGATTATTTCTCTGTGTCGCGACAAGGATCTGGTTTCATGCGTCTGCGCTAACAACCCTTCGGTCAGCGCTAGCGTGGCTGCAATGCGTCCTGATATTGTCTCTTTTGAGCCGCCTGAGCTTATCGGCACGGGAGTTGCGGTTTCAAAAGCGCAACCTGAAGTAGTCACTAACACGGTGAAGCTAGTCCGCAGAGTCAACGCTGACATTACGATTTTGTGCGGCGCAGGGATAAGCCAAAGCGAAGATGTCGCGACCTCCCTGAAGTTGGGAACAAGCGGGGTTCTTGTTGCAAGTGGCATTGTTAAAGCGAAAGACCCATATATTATTCTGCGTGCTTTTGCCGACGCAACAAAACTGTAAATATGTGATTGGCTTTGAAGGTTGAACCTGAATGTGAATCTTGCCTGCTTTCTCGGGCGCAAACTGAAACTTATCAGGCAACAACAAACCCAGCTTTGCGTTTCCGATGTCTCGCTGAGGTTGTTCGTCTTTTGAATCGGGAATTCAAATCGTCTTCTGTAGCGGCAGATTTAGGGACCAAACGGGACCGTTTGATCAAAGAGTTAACAGGCAACCCCGACCCCTACAGCAGAACTAAGAAAGCCGCCAACGAAAAAGCGCTTAAGCTTTTGCCTCATGCGAGAAAACTTGTTGAAGCGGGCTACAGTCAGCAAGAGCGGTTCAAGAAAGCTTGCCTGTGCGCAATCGTTGGAAACATTATGGAGTTCGACATTCCAGGCCACAAGTTCACTCTTAACAATTTAGCCGCTTGCATTCGGGAGGCATCTAAAGACTTGTTTATCGACGACATTGACAGGGCATATGAGATAGCGAAAAACGCACACAGCGTGCTTTATTTGGCTGATAACGCTGGAGAAATCGTTTTTGATACCTTGCTGGTTGAGCAGCTGAAAAACATGGGTTTAAAAGTAATCTATGTCGTGAAAGGAGGCTCCGTCATCAACGACGCCACCATGGAAGATGTCGCGTTGTCAGGCATGAACGCAATTGCCGACGAAGTGCTTACAACCGGGACAGACGCAGTTGGGTTGCAGAAGAAAGAGGTTTCCCGTGAATTCCTCAAGGTTTACGACGCGGCGGAACTTATTTTCGCCAAAGGCATGGGATACGCTGAAACTCTCACTGAATACAAACTCACAAAGCCGCATCTTCTTTTGTTCCGGACAAAATGTGTTCCCGTGGCAAACTATTTCTGCGCACCACGAGACAAGAACATTGCCAAGCTGATGCCGTAAAATGAAGTTGCCTGCCCTAGCCTTCAATACGGAAGAACTTTCCCGTTTCATCGAGGCCTTAAACAAAGAGTGGCTCGTAACTAACGGGTTAGGGGGCTATGCGTCAAGCACCCTTTTAGGCGTTAACACAAGGAAGTATCATGGTCTGCTGGTTGCAGCATTGAATCCGCCTGGCGAACGCACGGCTTGTTTGTTAAAACTTGACGAAGACGTTTCCGTCGGAGGCGACCTTTACAGGTTGGGCGCTAACGAGTTTGCAGGCTCAATTTACCCGAACGGCTACACTCTTCTAACAGCTTTTTCAGCTGAGCCATTCCCCAAATATACCTATCGGGCTGGCGCCGTCGAGCTTAGCAAAACAGTGTTTATGCCGAAAGGGAAGAACGTTGTCTCGGTGATCTACAAGGTCGCAAACCACGATGTCAATGAGGGCAAGCTTAGAGTCTACCCAATGTTAAGTTGCCGACACTTCCACGCCATCATTAACCGAGGATCAAACCCATTGCATTTTGTCCAGAAAAGTACCCGCCAAAAGTCAGAAACTGTCTTCCAGAACCCGGCAGCAACAATTGTCTGCCACGCGACGGACGGCGAGTTTCATGAAGAAATCAATTGGGTTGATGGTTTGTTCTATCGTGCAGAAGCGGAGAGAGGTGAAACTAGCAGGGATGACTGTTTTCAGCCTGGCTATTTTGATCTGACTCTTCCAGCTGTGGAGGAGAAAGTGTTCGCGGTCAGCGTTTCTGCTGGCGTTGAGGGCCAAACCGCACGAGAACTTTTGGATTCGGTAGGAAAAACAATCAACGAAGTCAACGCATCGTTCAACATGGAACAATCACAGCGAAGAAGTCTCCTCTACGGCTTTTACGGTTTGCACCCTGACGTCCCATTAACTGATTGGCTAAGCTGGATTCTTTTAGCCGCCGACTCTTTCATAGTCGCCAACGCGACTGGCAAAAAAGCAGTTATCGCTGGATACCATTGGTTTGAGCCATGGGGCAGAGACACCTTTGTTTCGTTGCCCGGCTTATTGCTAATTACTGGTAGATTTAACGCCGCAAAAACTATTCTGCAATCTTACAACCTGTATTGCAAAGAGGGGATTGTCCCGAACTTCATCGCAGACAAATCAGGTGAACCAGCGTACAACACCGTCGACGGAACGCTATGGTACGTTAACGCAGTCCTGCAGTACCTCAAGTACACTAGCGACTACTCGTTCGTGGAGGCTGAGCTTTGGGAAAACCTGCAGGCAGTAATCAGCAGACACGAGCAAGGCACATCCTTTGGCATACGCTTAGATGACGACGGCTTGCTAATGCATGGCCCGAGACTCACGTGGATGGATGCAGAAGTCAATGGCGAAGCCGTTACGCCTAGGGCTGGGAAAGCCGTTGAAATCCAAGCCTTATGGTACAACGCGTTGTGCACAATGCGTCTGTTGGCGGAGAGGTTCGGAGAGAAATCCTTGGACGAAAAGTACAAGGCGATGGCGAACAAGGCAGGCCACGCCTTCAACGAGAAGTTTTGGAACCCAAAGTTAGGTTGCCTTTTTGACGTTTTGGAACCTGGCGGTCCTGATGCATCGATTCGTCCTAACCAGATTCTGGGTCTCTCGCTAGAGTACCCGATTCTTGACCAAGCCAGATGGAAAGGAGTTGTTGACGTTGTGAACCGAGAACTCGTCACTGTTCACGGCCTTCGAACGCTGTCGCCAAGTGACCCGAAGTTCATCGGGAAATGTCTCGGCGACCGAACCAGCAGGGACAGGGCTTACCACAACGGCACAATTTGGCCGTGGTTGCTTGGACCATACATTTCAGCTTACTTGAAAACCCAAAATAACGATGAGAGCTCACATGAACGCTTACTGCAAAAGCTTGTGTTGCCCTTCTTCACCGTCGGGATCAGAAAAGCAGGGCTCGGAACGGTAGGCGAAATATGCGATTCTGACTTGCCGAACTTGCCCAGAGGATGCATCTCGCAGGCGTGGAGCATAGCTGAACCGCTTAGAGCCTACGTTGAAGATATACTGCAGGTCAAACCCGTATTTCGCTAGCCTAACGTGTTTTTGCAAATTTTTGTTGTTGATTTTATCCCAACCAACTCCTATAAATCATTAATGCTAAATCGCCTTGTTGGACTGTGACTTTGCCAACGCAGCGAAAACTCGTGACAGGCAAAAAGGGTTGGAAATACGGAATAGGAGGTCATTTAAGTAAGAGGGGCGGACTCAACTGTAACTTTTTTTTCTTTTTGAGTGATGGTTTTCTGGTTTTGTTGCCAGATTAAGTCAAAGTAGTCTTGAGCTAGATCAACCGCAGCCTTATTGTTAGACCAAAGAGTGGGATATGGGAAAGGCGTATCGAACGCAGAAGTGCTTAGCAGCATTTCTTTTCGATCCCAGATGCTGAAACCGACTTTTGGAGCATCGGAAATCAGCCTTAGTTCAAAATTTGGGTATTTCATTAAGGCTACAATTTGTTCTCCCAGATTCTCGTTCGCCTCAGGCTTTTGCATAATGACTCTGAAATCCACGTTTCGGGCTAGCACCTCTTCCAAAATAGGTGAGTGATTGGAGATCCAAGCAATCAATCTTCTTTTTAACGCCATAAAACAGATAATATTTTGGACACTTCTGATCATTTTGTCAGCCCTGGCATACACGGCACCCCTACTAGGAACAAGAACAAACTCGAATTCTTCGGATGCCTCCTCGTTTTCGGTGATCCGTTTGAAGTTTTGAGTTAATGTGAGCGCTTTCTGCTGAAGTTCAGCGGTTTTCATAATCCTTCTTTGAATTAGACCTGAAACACATTTTTCAATGGAAATTGCATGGAACTCTTCTGGCGTCGATATCGTTCTCTCAACAAGTCCAGCTTCCTCCAACTGAACTAGCACTCGGTAAACATCAGGTCTGCATACTCCAGAAACTGAGGATATTTCATGAGCTTTAAGACTACTTGATTTCGCAAGTGACAAGTAGACTTTTGCCTGCGAAATACTCAAACCTAGTTCAGATAGCGTGGACACGTATTCGTCGGAAACAATCACTTTGATTCCTCCAAAGTGGCACGGTCCAGATATGATGCGTTTTGTTCATAAGCTTTTGGTGTAAGTGCACCTTCCACCTACAAGCTGTTAAATCTAAAATGAATCATATACCATGAACCACACAGCAACGTGTGTTAAAACTAAGGAAAGGAAAAAACAAAATGAAAAAAATAAATAAAATTGCAGCTTTCGTAATTGCAATATTCTTTACACTTTCAATGATAGTCTCAATAACAACAGCACCAAATGCTAACGCACATACTCCGCCATGGAACATTCCAACCTATGCGTACATCTATGCGCTTCCGAACCCGATCGGCGTCGGTCAAACCATACAGGTTTACATGTGGCTTGACCCAGTTTACGGCGCCTCAGGTGGATCAGCAGCATCAGTAGGCACAAACGGAATGACAGCAAGCGCAGCCCTCATGTCAAACACCTACCGATTCCAAAACTACCATCTCACCATCACAGACCCGGGAGGACACGTAACCACACAAACCTTCCCAATAATCCAAGACTCAACAAGCAGCCAAGAATACGCATTCACCGCCACCGAAGTGGGAACATACTCCTTCAACTTCTCCTATCCAGGACAAGTCTACGGAGCAAACGGCAACGGCTACTCAGGCTCAGTAATGATCAACGATACCTACCTGCCAAGCAATGTTGCATCAACCACACTGACTGTACTCTCATCCCCAATAGCGCTACCGTCCCTCAGTTCACCGCTCCCTAACGCTTACTGGGAAAGCCCGATCTACGGCGAAAACAGCAACTGGTTCTCAATCACCTCCAACTGGCTCGGGTCAGGTTCACCTGTGCCCGCACACTACACAAGCTCAACTCTGTTCCACGGCGACGGCGTCGGACCATTAACATCCCACTTAATGTGGACAACTTCAATGCAGTTCGGCGGAGTCGTAGGAGGCAACTCGTTCACGAGCGGCGGTTCATACCCAGGCAGCGGTCAAGGAATCCAGTACTATGAAGGCTCAAGCTACCAGCCAAGATTCAGCAACCCAATCGTCATCGACGGCTACCTATTCTACACTATACCAATATCCTTCACTGGGCCAAACAGCGGCGCAACAACCTGCGTCAGCCTATTCAACGGACAAACTCTCTGGTCCAATCCAGCAATGCCACCAATCTCCTTCGGCTATATCTACAACCTATGGGACCCAGACCAACACGGAACAATGCCGCCAGACCTAGTCTGCGCCATCGGCGGAGGACTCACAGGTCTACCATCTATGTGGGAAGTATTCGATGCATACACTGGAATTCCAATGTTCAACGTAAGCTACGTCCCAGGCTTTGCACCACAAACAAATCAAATGATGAGCGGCCAAGTAGCTCAAGCACTCACCTACGGACAATCCATCGGTCCCAGCGGAGAAGTCCTAAGAGACGTCTTCATGAACATCGGAACCTCAGCGAGTCCACAATGGTACATGGCTGAATGGAACATGTCAAAACTATGGTCCTACGACATTAACCCATTCACGGGCGGAGGCAGCTATTCACCCTCAATCCTGAACGGAACCAATGTCATGGTACAAACCTTGCCTATTCCAATAACAGGAGTAACCGGAACAACCCCGTCCACGTCCGGCACGATAGCCGGAAGCCAATTCATCCCATACGGCACACGATTAACAGTCTTCGGAAACATCACCAACGCACAAGGCTTAGCGCTATCCCAAGCAAACCCATTAGGCAGATACGACTGGAACGTCTCCGTCCCGTGGCTTAACAGTCTGATACCGCAGTCAACCATGAGCACCGTCACAGGCAACCCCGTGGCCGGAGTCACGCAGGGCAAAACCGACGGCGTCTTCGCAGCAGGCGGAACATGCCCAATCGCAGTGCAGGGAACAGACTACGGCAACATGATGGTTGTCAGATACGGAGGTCTACCGACAGGCTACAAGGGAAGCAGCACAGGCTACCCGCAGCTACCATACACACTGTACGCAATCAACCTGAACTCCTCAAAAGGCGCAATAGGCTCACTACTGTGGCAAAAGACCTACCAGCCGCCAGCAGGCAACCTCACCATCCAATGGAGCGGAATCGACTGGCAAACAAATACCTTCGTCCTGAACTACGAAGAAACCATGCAATGGGTCGGCTACAGCCTCAACGACGGCAGCTTCCTATGGGGTCCAACTGCATCTCAACCACCACTAGACTACTACGGAGTCGGCAACACCATGCTAAGCACACTCGCATACGGCAACCTCTACACCAGCCAAATGGCCGGCATCTGCTTCTGCTACAGCGACACCACCGGCAAACTGCTCTGGACGTACGGCAACGGAGAACCAGGCTCAGATAACAGCACCTACGCAGGCTTACAGACACCCTACGGCGACTATCCAACAGCCGTCCAGTCAATCGCCGGCGGAGTAGTGTACATAGCCACCGACGAACACACCATCCTCAACCCAATCTACAAGGGAGCAACAGCAGCAGCACTCAACGCAACCACCGGCAAACTCCTATGGCAACTATCTGACTACCCAAGCGAATGGTCAACTCCAGGCTCAGAATGGACGGTCGCAAACGGATTCGCCACCTTCATGAACGGCTACAACAACGAAATCTACAGCGTCGGCAGAGGCCCCAGCGCAACAACAGTCTCAGTTGCAGCAAGCGGTACAAGACTAGGAGATAACCTAGTCATCAGCGGCACAGTGATGGATGTTTCCGCAGGCACAAAACAAGACGAGCAGGCATCTGACTTCCCCAACGGCGTTCCATGCGCAGCAGACTCAGACATGTACCCATGGATGGGCTACGTTTATCAGCAGCAGCCAGCGCCAACCACATGGGCAGGCGTCCCAGTGGTCATATCCGTCATGGACTCTAACGGCAACTACCGACCAATAGGCACGGCAAACACCAACATGCTAGGGAAATACAGTCTCACTTGGACACCTGACATCCCAGGCAACTACACAGTCTACGCCACCTTCGCTGGAAACAACGGCTACTGGCCATCATCCGACACAACAAGCTTCAACATCATGAGTGCTGTACCGACAATGGCACCCACAGCTTCACCTGTCAGCATGGTACCCACCCAAAACACCATTATGATAGGCGTTGCGGCAATCATAGTCGTAATAATCGTCGGCATCGCCATAATCTCAATGCTGATCCTAAGAAAACGACCATAAACCAAAGAAGCTAAACAAATCATCCCCCCTTTTTCATTGTTCAAAGCATTACAGAAAAGAGGCAAACGGTATTTCTCGCCATGCAAACCCCGGGTTTTCTAATTGTCAAAAACGTATCTGTTTATTAAAAGAAATAGAAGATGCCTGACGAATGCACACTTCTTCGTATACTACTACTTCAGCCGCACTAACGGTGATCTAAGCGGACATCGTGCATGCTTGGAATAATTTACCGCACCGTAGCAGGCATAGCCGATGCGGCGGTAGTTAATGTTGTTCTTACACTGATAATCAATAGGAGAAAAGGCAGAAGTTCGGAAGAATATTGAACAGACCCTAAAACTTTATTGTTTGCCTTAGGGTTTCAGCTGCGGTTTCAGGAGTCACAGTGTTAATGTAGATTCCTGTGGTGATTTCGAAGCCTGCCCAAATGGACAGTTTAGGATGAACCTCCAAGTGCCAATGGTAATAGGGCTCTGCATCCTTGTTTAGGGCTAAGTGGAACCCGTAGTTGTAAGGCGGATCATTTACCAAATCCTTTAGCGCCCTAAGACATGCCTTAAGGGTTTTTGCCAGCGCCGCAACTTCGCTGTCGCTGAGATCAAGGATGTTTGCGGCGTGTTTTTTCGGAAAAAGCCAGAATTCCATTGGGTGGATGCTTGCGTAAGGAGCAAAAACCACAAAGTCTGAGCTGTCATAAACGAGCCGAGGACCTTTCCTTTCTTGCTCGATTATGTCGCAGAAAACGCATTTCCCATGTTCCTCGTAGAATTCTTTGCTGGCATCTATCTCTTCCTGAATCATCGGCGGAACCATCGGCGTAGCAATCACCTGGCTGTGCGCGTGGGAAAGGGAAGCACCTGCCAGCTGCCCATAATTCCTAAAGATCGAAACATACTTCACGTACGGTTTTGCGCTTAATTCCTTGAGTCGGTCTATGTAGGCGTGGATAAGCAGTTTCAGCTGGGGCAACTGTGCATCCGCCGGGTCTTCATCGTGGTTTGGCGATTCGATTATTACTTCATGAGCGCCTATCGCGTTGCCTAAGAATTCGCTCGAAAAGACTTGCTTTGCGTCCTGTGGCTCTCCGGGCGGGCTGAACGCTGGGAAAAGGTTTGGGATACAGCGTACAAGCCAGTTCCTTGGGCGTTCACCAGCCAAAGGATCCTTAGTCGTGCGCAAGCCGCCATTGTCTTTCAAGTACAGCATGACGGCTGGCGGCGTCATTGACTCATTGCCCACGCACATTGGGCAGACGGCGGCTTTGGAATTCTCAGTTTTCTGCTTCGCAAAATCAGTCGGTCGCCGTCCCCGTTCGGTTGCTATTACGACCCAACGGTTTAGAAGGTAGTCTTTTCTAAGTTCATTGTACCTCATTTAAAGCACTCTGACAAACAAAGGTGGTGAAGCATTTTACCATGACAAGATTCTTGGTGTTGAAACTTATTTCCATTATTAGGATAACTTGTCATTAATGCCAGTCCTTTTGTTCTTTCCTAACTATGCTTCTCAGAATAAATCTTTTACTGAGTACATTTTAACTTTACAGTTTGCACCTTTGCTTTTTGTTAATATTTCTCGGGTTTAAAGTGTAAATGCGAAGGTAAAAGCATATATCTGTTAACTTCGCATGTTATTTTTCAACTTCAACGTGCAACTGGCGAAAAAATGGATTTATCCGAAAAAATCCTGAGGCTAAAAAAGGAAAAGAAAGCCATTATTTTGGCTCATAATTACCAAAGGCCAGAAATCCAAGATATGGCTGACTACATCGGCGACAGCATTGAACTCAGCCGCAAAGCCGCGGAGGAAAAAGACGCTGAAATGATTGTTTTCTCAGCTGTAGATTTCATGGCTGAATCCGCCGCTATCCTGAATCCCGGCAAGAAGGTCCTTTTGCCATGCCTAGGCGCTCGTTGCCCCATGGCGCAGATGCTTACGGTTGACGAGATAAAACGCGCTAAAAAGCTGTATCCTAATGCTCCTGTGGTGCTGTACGTTAACACTTTGGCTGTTTGTAAAGCTCAATGCGACGTCTGCTGCACCAGTGCCAACGCGGTGGAAGTCATAAAGTCGCTCGACGCAGAAACTATACTTTTCGGCCCAGACAAAAACCTCGCCGAATACGTCTCCGAAAAAACAGGTAAAACGCTGATTCCGCTTCCAGAAAACGGTTTCTGCCCAACCCACCTGCTATTCCAACCTGAAGATGTCAAAGTCCTAAGAATGGAGCATCCACATGCAACAGTCATGGTTCACCCAGAATGTAGCTCTGAAATGCGCAAATGTGCAGATTACGTTGGCAGCACCTCAAAGATGTGCCGTTACGCCAAAGAATCCAGCGCCACGGACTTTATTGTAGGTACCGAAGAAGGCATCCTGCACCGCCTGCGTAACGAAAACCCTGAGAAGAACTTTTTCTTGGCTTATGAGGGCGCTATCTGCCCGAACATGAAGCTTACGACGCTTGAACGGCTCTACTCATCGCTGAAAGAAGAGAAGAACGTGGTTAAGGTTCCTGAGGCAGTGGCTAAGAAAGCGCGCGGGTCTTTGGAGCGCATGTTTGCGGTTTAGATTGTTACGATTGTTGTCTTGAGGATCTTTACTCCTCTTCTTGTGGTTAATTCGTCACTTAATTGGCGGATTTCTGAGGCTTTGCCCTTCACCGCGATGGCTTCTAGGCAGTCTGTTTCGCTGATGTGAATGTGCAGAGTTGAAGTGATTATTGATGAGTGTTCATGCTGGGTTTCGGTTAGGTCAGTTTCTAATCCTTTCGCATCATGATTGTAGACCATCAGAATTATCCCTGTTTGTTGGGTGTTTTCTTCTTTGATCCATTTACGCTCAGAAACATACAGTCTTACAATGTCTTGTAAGGCTTTGCTGCGGCTTTGGTAGCCCATTCGGGTTATTATTTCGTCGAATTCTTTGAGGAGTTCAGGCGGGAAAGTTGCGCCTATGCGTGTTACTTTAGACATAGTGGTCGCATATTGATTGTTGGTGCCCTACACCTAAAAGCCTTTATACATGGAGTAACACGAATTTGGTGGAAAGTGTTACTGAAGGAGAGGCTTTGACCAAACAATCTACCCCGCAAAATCTCACAGGCAACGAAAAGGCTAAAATAGCCATAATCTTCGCTGCCCTAATTGCCATCACCGCCTTTGGCTTCTCCGCAGCTTTTGTCATCGGAAAAATTGCCGTTGTCCTCGCCGGGCTGGGAATCGTGGCTTACGTTTTCGGTTTACGTCACGGTGTAGACGCTGACCACATAGCAGCTATCGACAACACGACAAGAAAGCTGATGCAGGAAGGTAAACGCCCATTTACCGTCGGCATGTGGTTTTCACTGGGGCACTCCACTGTTGTTGTGGCCCTCATCGTCGGGTTGGTCGTGGCGACGCGGGCTGTCGCAGCCAACATAGCTGCACTGCAAAGCACCGGCGCGGTAGTCGGCACGCTCGTTTCAGGAAGTTTTCTGTGGATAATCGGCTTCATCAACGCGGTCATCGTAATAGGCATCTACAAGATTTTCCAAACCCTAAAGCAGGGGAAGCTGAACCAGCAGGAACTCGACAATTTGTTGGAGAACCGAGGGTTCATGAACCGCTTTTTCCGCCCGCTCTTCAAAGTCATTAGTAAACCCTGGCAAATCTTTCCCGTCGGCGTGCTTTTCGGTTTAGGATTTGACACTGCAAGCGAGGTTGCCCTCATCGCCATCAGCGTAGGAATCGGAGTTTCCACAAGCATACCGCTCTACTATATACTGATTCTTCCATTGCTCTTCACTTGCGGTATGGTAACGGTCGACACGTCCGACGGCGTTGCAATGCGCCTCGCTTACGGGTGGGCTTTCCTAAACCCCATACGGAAAATTTACTACAACCTCACCGTCACAGTCATATCCGTGCTTGTCGCATGGGCAATCGGCACAGTGGAGCTTCTGCAGGTGCTTTCAAGCGAACTTAATCTTAACGGCGCTTTCTGGAGCTGGCTAAACGCTTTGAACTTCGAAATGATTGGGTTCGGGATAATCGGCATCTTCGTGTTCTCCTGGCTTCTATCCTTCGGGTACTGGCGATACAAGAAATACGATAAATTCGTCTCGCTTCCTCAGATACAATAATCATCTTGGCACTTGTAGTAGCAATGGATTTCGACTTTCGTTTTTGAAAACTTTGATTCAGGTAAACAAAAAATTGATTAATGGGAAGTGCTTTTGTCATAGCGTTAAGGTGAAAATTGAATGGCAAGCAATGTCGTGGTTAGAGACATTATGTCTAAAGATGTTAAAACCGTGCGCAACGATACCACTGTTAAAGAAGTTATTGCGTTGATGAACAAATACGACAAAGACGCAATCCTTGTTGAACAAAGTGGAAAGCCGACTGGAATCATCACTGTAAAAGACGTTTTGGTCAGAGCAGTTGAACATGGCGTACCTCTGAACACAATCATAGCAAGAATGGTTTACACAAACCCTCTAGTGACAATCGACGAAAACGCAACTGTTGAAGAAGCAGCGAACCTGATGAAAGAATGGCGAATCAAGCATTTACCGATCGTTGACAAAAATGGCGCACTCGTTGGCATGGTAAACGACAGGGACGTAATTTACGCGGTTCCCGCTTTGATGTCTACGATGGAAGAGTTCTGTCGAACAAAGTAAAGCGCGAACGGTAACCTTTTTTATCCTTCTAAAATTTTTAGAGAAGACAAAATTAGTAGCCAGTTCCTAAAAAAAATAACCCTAAGAAAACAACCATCAGAAAGAAGAAAAACTGTTTTCAAGATATTTCTTAATTGATAACTTCTCCATCAAAAACTCTAAAAATTAATAAAAGAATTGACGGGACTAAGCATTAGATTAGTTGGATTTTTTCAAAAAAATTGAGCGAGAAAGATAGCCTATGCTTTTTGCTGTTTGGCCCATTCTTCCTTGACGAGTTTGGTTATGTTGTCCAAGTTCGGCTGTGCAGTAAGGTCAGCGATGACGTTGTTTAGTTCGTTCCTGATTAGTAAGGCGAGTTCGCCGGGTCTGAGAGGTTCTGGACGCGTCGATTGATAAACCCGTAAGGCACGCATGCAAAACTTCACCATAACGCATTGCAGTTCATTCTGCAAATCCGAGAGTTCGTGTTTGCTGTTTTTCATTAGTTTGTCGAAACCTTTTGAATCCCATTTTCCTTCTTCTGCCATTTTCAATCAAATCCTAACGTTTCATGTAAATTGGGCATTATAGCCTTTTCTAATAAACGCGCTAGGGCCCTAAGAAATAGGGGTTTTTGGTTTCCCAAGCTTCTTGTTAAGGCATGCTTGGATGAATCCTGCGTATTCAGGTTCGGGTCTTCCAGGTCGGCTTTTGAATTCTCCATGGAATTGGGAGGCGAAAAAGAAGAATTTGTTGGGCAATTCTAGGGTTTCCATTCTTCTTCCGTCGCTGCTTTTGCCGGTGAAACATAACCCATTGTTTCTGAGGTTTTCTTGGAATTCAAGGTTGACTTCGAAGCGGTGTCTGTGGCGCTCATAAATTTCTTCCTGCCCGTACATGCTGTAGGCTAGGGTGCCTTTTTGAAGAACACATTTGTGGGCGCCTAAACGCATGGTTGCACCCTTAACTTCTATTCCTCGTTGCTCAGGCATCAAATCGATAACGGGAAAGGGAGTTTCAGGATTGATCTCTGTGCTGTTCGCATCTTTTAAGCCGCAAACGTTTCGTGAATACTCGATAACAGCTAGCTGGAAACCATAGCAAATCCCTAAGAATGGTATGTCGTTTTCTCGGGCGAACTGGACAGCTAAAATTTTGCCCTCAGTGCCCCGCGGTCCAAAGCCATATGGAACAAAGATTCCGTTAAAGTTGGCGAGGTCCTTCACGCATTGAGGATCACGCTCAAGTTTTTCAGCTTCAAGATAAGAGATGCAGACTTTGGTTTTGCAGGAACCGCCGCCGTGTCTAAGAGCCTCAGTCATGCTTACGTAACTGTCCGTTAACCCAGCGTATTTGCCGACTAACGCTATTTTCACTTCATGCTCGGGATTGATCAACCCTTCAACGTATTGCTGCCAAGCGCTGAAGTCTTTGCCTTCGCATTTGATAGCTAATCGTTGACAGATAAAGTCGCCCATTCCTTGCCCATCAAGAATAAGCGGCACTTGGTAGACAGATTCCGCGTTATAGGAGCAGAAAACGGCGCTTTCAGGAATTGTCCCAAACAGAGCTATTTTCCTCATTATTTCATCGTCAATCATTTTGGGGCTTCTGGCAACTATGGTGTCGGGTTGAATTCCAATGCGACGCAGTTCGTTGACGCTGTGCTGAAGAGGTTTTGTCTTCATTTCACCCGTGACATCAAGAATCGGCACCAGAGCTACATGCACGTAGAACGTGTTTTCGAAACCTTCTTCAAGCCGCATCTGGCGAATAGCTTCAAGAAACGGCAACCCTTCAATGTCGCCGACTGTGCCGCCTACTTCAGTGAGAACAATATCGGCGCATGCTGCTTTGCCAACGTTTCTGATGCGGCTTTTAATTTCGTTAGTTACATGCGGCACAATTTGGACACAGCGTCCTAAAAAGTCGCCTCGCCTCTCCTTCTCAATAACAGCCTTGTAAACCATACCGGTGGTTAAGTTGTTTTCTTGCTTGAGGCTTAAATCTAAGAAACGCTCGTACCAGCCGAGGTCGAGGTCGGTTTCGCCGCCGTCGTCGGTGACGTAGACTTCGCCGTGCATGTAAGGGTTCATTGTTCCCGCATCAACGTTAACGTAAGGGTCAATTTTCACAACTGTGCACTTTAGTCCCCTTGCCTGAAGCATTTTCCCAATGGAAGAAGTCAGTATGCCTTTGCCGACGGAACTTAACACGCCTCCCGTGACGAAAATGTACTTAACCATGATTTTCCCCGCAATAACCACACCTTTCATGCTGTCTTAATATAACTCTTTTGTGTGTGGAACTGGAAAAATGTGCAACCAAGCATGGCTTACTCTCAAAATGTTAGCAAGCAAATGGCGAGAAAGATTACTGTTTTTTGGATTGAGCATTGCCGCTTGCGCAACATGAAAATTGCAGGTTAAAACTGATAAGAATTCTGCGCGTTTGCAAATTAAGCAAAAAGTTTGCCTGCACTTTAGAAAAATTTTAATTCAGACCACGCGCAATATGAGTGGAGACTGAAATGCCTAAAGCCTTTGTGTTGATAAATGTTGAATCGGGCTCAGAAGAAGAAGTTCTTGAGCAAATAAGGAAAAGCGAAGGGGTAGAAGAAGCGTATTACTCGTACGGCGTCTACGACATCGTTGCCAAGATAAAAGCTGACACCATGGAGAAACTTAGAGAAGCAGTATCGCAGAAAATGAGAACCATTAGCAAAGTCAGATCCACATTAACCCTTATAATGATGGAAGAATAAGAAACATTTTGGCTCCAAGTTTTTTTCCTTAGATTAATGAACAATTTGTTACGTCCTGCACAATTATAATCACTAAAGCCCGTAAAGATCGACTCAAAAGTTTTCCTTCTCCTAATAAAGTTCACGCTGAATTTTTTTTGCATATTGCTTAAAAGTTTAACTAGTGAGAATAGAAGGAAGGCTTGAAAATTCAACATGGAAAACGCTGGAAGACCGCTGGGACAAAAGGTGATTCTTGTAGTTCTGATTTTGGGTCTCTTGGCGTTTGTTCTTTACTTCGTTTTATACATCAATCCGGCACAGGTCGCCGAGATTCTTTCAAAGACGAACTTATTTTACTACGCAGGCGCATTCGTAGCCTACTCAGTCTACACGATCTTTTCTTCGCTCGTATGGCGCAGCCTGCTAAGGAGCCTGTCCATGGAAATTAGCACTCGCAAAGCACTGCTCTTCACTTGGGTCGGCTTGTTTTTTGACGCAACGGTTCCGCAGCTCGGATGGTCTGGTGAAATTTCGAAAACTTACCTGCTAACCAAAGACTCAAGCCTTAGCGCCGGAAAAATTGGAGCTTCGGTTGTTATCCAGAAAATCTTTAACATGACAATAACCGTGGTAGCCATGTCGATTGGTTTAGGACTCATGCTTGTCGGCTATCCTTTGCCTTTTATCGTTGCTTTTCTGATTTCACTTGTTTTAGGGCTGTTAATCTTGACCCTAAGCATGGTTTACTACATAAGTATCAAGCCGTCAGCAACCAAAACCTTGCTAAACTGGGCAGTAAGCATGATTTTGTTCTTCAGAAAAACTTGGAATCCCGAAAGTTTCACGTCCAAGGCAGAGAGACTTTTAACCACTTTCCATGATGGCATGCAATATTTGAGGGGAAACTCAAAAGCGTTAGTTAAACCCATCATTTATTCAGTCACAAGTTTCATTTTTGAAATCTCAGTTACGTTCATAACTTTTGCAGCTTTAGGCTACCCCATACCCGTCGACAAGGTCCTTATAGTGTTCACTTTGACAGGCACTCTCCAGACGGTCGGCGTCACTTTCTTCGGTTTTCCTGAATTAATCATGAGCATCTCGTTTACTGCCCTCGGAATCCCGGCAGCGCTTAGCGTTTCAGTTACAATTCTGACAAGAGTTGTAAGTCTGTGGTTCCGCCTTATCGTGTCTTACGCTGCATTGCAGTGGGCAGGAATTAAAATTATCCTTAACAAGTGAACGGTTGTTTCGCCGCTCAAGTGCCTCCTTAGCTGTTTGCTAGGAAACTTTTTAATGCACCCTAAGATAATCAGTTATTGTAGGATAGATTGATATGCCAACAGCCTTTGTACTGATAAACACTGAAATCGGTTCAGAATCAGACGTTCTAAAAGAGTTAAAGAAAGTCGAAGGTGTAGAGGAAGCATCGGCCGTCTACGGAGTCTACGACATTGTCGCAAGGGTCAAAGCTGATACTATGGATAGGTTGAAAGAGTTGGTTACGTGGCGCATCCGCCGCTTAGACAAAGTACGGTCAACACTGACAATGATTGTCGTGGAAGAGAAATAATCATTTTTTAACTCCTTTTCTTTCATCATACAAAAAGCAAATTTTTTTTGTCACTTTGAGCATGCACACAAACTTAAAGCTAAAACATAAATTCTTTGATAAGTGATGAAAATGAAACCAAGATTTAAATGCCCTTGGTGCGGAAGCGGTTTCCGAGATGGAAAAGAGTTAGACACTCACGCAAGAGAACACTATGCAAAGTCAATTTAGCTTAATACTTTTGCCGATATACCGCTAACTTGTAACTGTGCCTGTACAGTCACATAATTTTAAATTTTTTGCAATTGATTTATCCCCTGTGCATCTGGAACCATTGAGTGAGAGAATGAAAATACGAAATATTAATAGCGCACCAGGGAACAGCCACCACTCGACAGCGAAGACTCTCATTTTTACAGATGCGCCAATTTTTTTGTTGGTTGCATTACAGAGATTTGGATACAAACTGATTTTTTTTCTCGTTCCCTTTGAACATTGATGAGCACCCAATCTCTGAAACCAACCATTTTAGAATCAAAGGAGTTTAAAAGAAATGCCAACAGCTTACGTACTCTTGAATACCGAAATTGGGGCTGAAAGCCAAGTTCTGAAAGCCCTGAAGAAAATTGAAGGCGTTAAAGAAGTGCATAACCTTTGGGGAGTGTACGACATGATCGCAAACATTAAGGCTGACAGCATGGAGAAACTGCAATACATAATAACTAAACGAATCAGTCAAATTGGGAAAATAAACTCGAAGTTAACTATGGTGATAACCGACAAGCCGCAACTGGCGTCAGAAGAACAAGTATTTTTTGAACACAACACAATGGAAAACGCTCTCGTCCACTAACGCCTTTCCCAATTTTTTTGGCTTAACAACCTTTTTTTAACCCTGCAGTTCATTCTCTAATTTAGCTTGGAGAATTGCAGCTTTGACTAAGCAACAGGTAATGCACATCGGGTTAGACGACACAGACTCTACTAAAGGAGGCTGCACTACCTACCTCGCGGCTTTGCTTGTCGAAAAACTCGCTAACTTCCAAGTTAAATTTATTGACTACCCACTTTTGGTTAGGCTTAACCCGAACGTGCCGTGGAAAACTAGAGGCAATGGCGCCCTGTGTCTAAGATTCAACCATCCCGCAGTTTGTGAACAAGAAATAAAAGATACTGCTTTGGCGCTGTGGGAAAAAAACTCTGCTATCAAAGAGAAGGGCACTGATCCCGGTATAGTGTTTTTTGACGAGCAAGAAATCCCTCTGGAACTTACATCCTTTTCGAAAAGGGCTGAAACGAGCATTGTTACCCTCAAGGAAGCTTTGTCGCTTATCAAAAAGTTTGGTGGGGAAGCATGCGGTTTTAACTCTTGCAGGGGCATTATCGGCGCCTTGGCAGCAATCGGCGAAGTCCTCAACTGTGACCACACCTATGAACTAATCGCCTACAGAACGCCTCAGAACTGGGGCTCAAAGCGGCAGATTGATGAGGCGTCAATTTTTGAAATGGACAGGAAACTTGAGCCCTACACTTTTAACAACGTGGACAAAGAGAAACAAAGAGTCATCATAACCCCGCGAGGCCCAGACCCAATCCTCTTCGGTATCAGAGGGGAAACATCACAGGTGGTGAAGAGAGCCTTCGCGATGGTTAAACCGCAGGAACCTGTAGAACGTTGGGTTATCTTTCGCTCAAACCAAGGGACAGATGCCCACCTGAAACATGTCTCAACGCTAAGCAACATCCGACCGTATAGCTCCGTAATTGCAAAAGGTGAGGTTTCCCAGAATCCGCGGATTGTTCCCTTGCGCCACGTTATCTTTTCAATTCGAGATGATTCGGCAGAGGTGGATTGCGCTGCTTATGAGCCGACAGGGGATCTTCGCAAAATCGCAAGAGAACTCATGGTCGGTGATAAGGTTGAGGTGTACGGGGCTGTGCACAAGGCAACGAAGAACAAGCCATTGACGATAAACCTTGAGAAGATAAACATTCTCAGGCTTGCATCCAAAACGCGGTCAGAGAATCCCCTTTGCCCAGACTGCGGCAAAAGGTTGAAATCGATGGGAAAAAACCAGGGCTTTGGCTGTGAAAAATGCGGCGGAAAATTTAGTGACTTGAGGAAAATGGATTTGGTTGTGCCAAGGACGCTTAAGGTTGGCTTGTACGTGACTTCGACGAGGTCACAGAGGCATCTTACCAAACCGCTTAGACGCTACGGACAGGAAAAACCCGACTATTCGGCAGAGCGGCTGATTAGTGAGTGGCACTTTCCGTGAAAACTTCTGTTCTAAAGCTTAGCGCTAAATTGCACATCAGCATTGAAACATGCTATAAACAATGAGGGTTAACTTGAATGAATAAAGTATCATACATTGTTATTACACTGGGAATTATGCTTGTTTGCTCAGTTGCCATAAACGTGTATTTCTACACGCAAAACCAATCAATCGCGGCGAGCACCGCCCAGGTGGCGTTCAACAAAGAGTTCGGAACGTCTTAATCGTCAGCCCCAACTACAATTTTTCTCCGCCTATAACGATGTATCAAGCGCTTAAAATTGCCTTGGAAAGCGACAGTTGGAACGCTACATCCCTTGAAAACATGACCGTGACAGTTTCACTCGACTACATGGAATTTCTAAACTCTTCAACAGGCAGTTGCAGTGAATTGATACATGAAGTCACCAACCCTGCACCCTATTATTCAGACATGCAAGTAAACAGCACAACGACTTACCGCTACATTTGGAGCGTAGAAGTCAATAGAGCTCAAGGTTTTACATATCCACCATTTGGATATTATCTGGTTGACGCGCAGACAGGCGAGTTAGTTCCCCATGAACCACTTTACTAGAGAACCAGCATATTCTTTCGCCAGCAACCTCAAGTTTGATTGAAATCCTTTAAATCGGTGAAACCCATAAAACCTCTCCGACAACAAAGAATCTTACATTAAAGCGAGGCAAGAGTCTATGGTTGAAAAAACGTTCCCAGCGAAAGCTTATGCACTTCCATTCTTCAAGCAGGAAGGGTTTGTTCGCAAACATTGTCCAAAATGCGGCGAGTGGTACTGGACCCAAAACCAAACGCAGGAAACCTGCGGGGAATCCACCTCGGATGAATGCGGATTTTACACATTCATCAACAACCCTGCTACTAAGAAAAGCTTCACGCTGCCCGAGATGAGGGAGGCGTTTCTCAGCTTTTTCGAGAAGAATGGTCACACACGCATTAAGCCTTACCCAGTTGTTGCCCGCTGGCGCAAAGACATTTACTTAACTCACGCAAGCATCATTGACTTTCAACCCTACGTAACAGAAGGCATCGCGCCTCCGCCAGCTAACCCCTTGGTTATTTCTCAGCCATCCATCAGGTTGACGGACATTTCCAATACAGGTCCAACGTTTGGAAGGCACTTAACCATCTTCGAGATGGGTGGAGCTCACGCTTTTAACTACCCAGACAAAGAAGTTTACTGGAAGGACGAAACCGTGCGGTTTCACCACCGCTTCGCAACCGAGGCACTGGGCATAAAATCCGAAGAAGTCATTTACAAGGAAGGCGTGTGGATCGGCGGAGGAAACGCTGGCCCAGACGTGGAATGCATCGTCCGCGGCTTGGAGGTAGGCACCTTGGTTTTCATGCAGTACAAAGTTGTTGGCGACGACTTCGTTGAACTGCCTATCCGAACGGTAGACACGGGGTACGGGATTGATCGTTTCGCATGGATAAGCCAAGGAGTGCCAAGTGCATTCCAAGCGATTTATGGCAAAATGCTCGACAAAATTTACAAAATGGCTGGCTTAACTAACGTTGACAACGACTTTTTGTCTCAAGTAGCGAAGTATTCGGGTTTAGTTAGCGTCGACAAAACCGCGAACAGGATGGTTACCCGCAGGCGCGTCGCTGAACTCTCAGGCATCGACCTGAAGAAATTGGAGGCGGTGCTCTTGCCCATAGAGAACGTTTGGGCAATAACCGATCATACTAAAACCCTAAGCTTCATACTAAGTGAGGGCGTTGTTCCATCAAATATACAAGAAGGCTACTTGGCACGGCTCTTGTTCCGCAGAGTCTACCGCTTACTGCGAACATTAAGCATGGATCCAGCTAAACTATACGAAATCGTCGAGATGCAGGTTGATTACTGGGGAAAAGATTTTCCCCACATAAAAGAGATGCAAAACGAAATCATCGAGATGCTCAAGGTAGAGGAGGAAAAGTTCAAAGATACCCTTCAACGCGGGGAAGGCATGGTCAAACGCATTGCCAGCGAGCTCAAAGCAAAAGGCAAAGTCAAAATTCCCGATGACACGCTAACTCAACTTTACGACTCGCATGGGCTTCCGCCTGAAATCGTGAAGCAAGCAGCTGAAAAAGAAGGAGTGCAGGTTGACGTTCCCGAGAACTTTTACGCCCTAATAGCCGAACGGCACATGGAGGCTTCTAAACCTGCAGAAGAGGAAGAAGCTCAAGCTGAAAAAACCTTACAAAAAAAGGCTGAACAACTACCAGCGACCGAGCCCCTTTACTACGCGGATACTTACATGCGCAAGTTCAATGCTAAAGTCCTCAAAATAATCAACGGCGTCCACATTATACTGGACCAAACATGCTTTTATCCAGAGGGCGGAGGCCAACCAGCGGACCACGGATGGATGAATGCAGGCAACACAAAATATGATGTGGTTGATACACGCAAAATCGGCAAAGTCATCGTGCATAAACTCAGTTCAGCCGCAGCATTCAAGGAAGGTAGCGTAGTCCATGGCGTTCTTGATTGGGAGAGGCGTTATGCATTAATGAAGGCGCACACGGTCACTCACCTCATTAACGGCGCTGCGAGAAGGGTACTCGGCGAACACGTCTGGCAATCAGGAACACAAAAAGGCTTGGAAACTTCACGTCTAGATATCACACATTACCGAAGACTAACTGAGGAAGAAATCCATAAAATCGAGCAATTGGCAAACCAGGCAATTGCCGCTGACATGAAAGTAACCACAACATGGTATCCACGCAACGAGGCAGAAGCACGGTATGGCTTCAGGCTCTATCAGGGAGGAGCGGTCCCAGGCAAAGACATCCGCGTAGTCAAAACTGGCAATTGGGATGTAGAAGCTTGCGCTGGAACCCACCTGCGAAGCACTCTGGAAGTTAGCTATGTAAAAATCGTATACACTGAACGCGTGCAGGACGGGGTTGAACGTTTAGGCTACGCAGTCGGGTTAGAGGCAGTCAAAGCCGTTCAAAAACAGGAAACCATGCTATGGAAGATTTCAGACGTGCTAACTGCTCCAGTTGAGAAGCTAGATAAGACGGCGGAAAAACTCATCAAAGAACTAAAGGAAACTAACGTTGAAAAACGTAAGCTAATCAAGGAACTGGCTGAGAAGGAAAGCACGATTGGGCAGGGACAGGCGGCTGACACAATGGTTGAGACCCACGGGGTTACCATTGTTAAACGTGACTTCGACGATGTTATCGATGTTAATCGCATGGTGCAAACTGCCACGGAAATGATAAAACGCAACCCAGCAACCGTAACCCTGTTATACGGTTCGGATGGCAAAAACTGCAGGCTCATGGTTATGGCTGGCGACGAAGCAGTGCAGAAAGGTGTCGATGCAGGCAATATAGTCAAAGGGGCGGCCCCGATTTTCGGCGGCGGAGGGGGCGGCAGACCGAACTTTGCTCAGGGTGGCGGAACAAAACCCGATAAGCTAGCAGAAGCAGTCAAAACGGCTGAAGAAATTGTCAAAAAACAAATCAGACCTTGAAACTAGCAGACCTTTTCCATAGTTGTTGTAGTGGAGGTACAATCACATCATTATTTATGATTCAAGGGGTATTAGATACAGAAAGGGATAAACTTAAAGGCAGGCGGATTTATTCCCCCTCTCTCTTCCCGAATTTTTGCGCTTGCCTTTGAGTTATCTTTTCTTCATTAATCCGCAATAATTTGTAATATTTTAATTATATAAAAATGTAATGTTACCTTGCCGGTCTGATGCTTTTTTTACTCTTGGTCTGACCTTGAGCAAGGAAAGTCAAACTGATTAAACCTTTTTGGCAGTTTTTTGGCCCAAGATTACTGCTTCATTGTTGCGGCCAAAAGTGTAAAACTAATTGATGTTTTCGAAGGCAGATTCAGGGTTGTAAAGGTTTTTATTGATAGAAAAATATTTTTGTTAGTGAGAAGATTGGCTTTGAACATAAGGAACGCGGCGAATCATGGTTGATGAGACAGAAGGTCAGTCTATTGAACGTTTAGAACAGCAATTAGATTGCGAGCGGAAGCGCGCAGAAGACTATTTGAGCAGGCTTAAGTATTTGCAAGCCGATCTTGAAAACCTCAAAAAACGATTCGAAAGGGAAACCGAACAGGTTAAGAATTACTGCAACGAACGCTTAATCATCAACCTACTTGACATCGTGGATGAATTAGAGTTAGCGGTCGAAAACGGTGAAATCTCAACCTCGCCTGATGCCCTGATTGAAGGGGTGGAGATGACTCTGAAAAAGCTCAGAAAGGTTCTTGAGCAAGAAGGAGTCTCTCCAATAGAGAACCCTGAAGGCAAAGTTTTCGACCCCTCTCGACATAACGCTGTAGCTGCTGAACAGCGTGACGATGTGACCGACGGCACAGTTCTGGAAGAAATAAGAAAAGGATACGTAATGAGGGGCAAGGTTCTACGTCCAAGCATCGTCAAAGTAGCAGTAAAACCGAAAAATGAAAGTAACCAAACGGAGGAAAAAAAGAGTGAGTAACCAAAAAACAAACGAAAAAGTATTAGGAATAGATTTGGGAACAACCAATTCAGCTGCCGCCATTTACGAAGGCGGACACGCCACTGTAATTCCAAGCGCGGAAGGCCCCACAATGGCTGGAAAAATGTTTCCCTCAGTCGTAGCCTTCACGAAAGACGGACAACTTTTGGTGGGTGAACCGGCAAAACGCCAAGCAGCCACCAACCCCGAAGGAACAGTTTTTGAAATAAAACGCAAAATGGGCACAGACTACAAAGTCAACATTTACGGAAAAGAGTATAGTCCACAGCAAATCTCAGCATTTATACTTCAAAAAATAAAGAAAGACGCAGAAACCTATCTCGGCGGGACCATGCGCAAAGCAGTCATCACTGTTCCAGCACACTTTAACGACAACCAACGCCAAGCCACAAAAGACGCGGGTGAAATCGCAGGTTTCCAAGTCATGCGAATAATCAACGAACCCACCGCTGCATGCCTCGCATACGGCATAGACAAGGTACAACAGGAAATGAAAATCCTTGTTTTCAGCTTCGGCGGAGGAACCCACGACGTAACCGTCATGGACTTCGGAAAGGGAGTCTTCCAGGTACTTAGCACAAGCGGCGACACTCAACTAGGAGGAACTGACGTTGACAAAGCAGTCATGGATTACATTTTAGGCGAGTTCAAACGCCAAACAGGCATAGATATCTCAAACGACAGAATGGCAATGCCTAGACTCAAGGATGCAGCTGAAAAAGCCAAAATTGAACTTTCGGCGCTTATGAGCACCGACATTGACCTGCCATTTTTAACAGCCGACGCTTCAGGACCAAAACACCTACACCTGACATTAACCCGTACGAAACTTGAATCCTTAGCACAGCCAATCGTGCAGAGAACCCAGCCGACCCTTCTGAAAGCTCTTGAGGACGCAAAACTAACCCCGCAAGGAATCGACAAAATCATCCTCATAGGTGGAATGACCCGTATGCCACTTGTTCAAAGGTTTGTTGAGCAAATCTTAGGCAAATCACCCGAACGGGGGCTTGACCCCATGGAATGTGTGGCAATAGGAGCAGGAATTCAAGCTGCAGTTATCACTGGAGAAGTCACCGACCTGCTTCTTCTTGACGTTACACCTTTGAGCCTTGGCGTTGAAACTATGGGCGGCGTATTCACTAAAGTAATGGATAAGAACACGACAATTCCCACTAAAAGGAGCCAAATCTTCACTACCGCCGCGGACTTCCAAACAGCAGTCACTATCCACGTGCTCCAAGGCGAACGAGCAATGGCAACAGACAACGTTTCATTGGGAATGTTTAACCTAGTAGATCTGCCGCCAGCGCCCAGGGGTGTCCCACAAATAGAAGTAACTTTCGACATTGACGCCAACGGCATATTGAATGTAACTGCCAAGGATTTAGGAACAGGAAAAGAATCAAAAATACGAATCACCGCGTCTACGAAGCTGTCAAAAGAGGAAAAGGAGCGTTTAATCAGAGATGCCGATCAATACGCGGAGCAAGACAAAAAGAAAAGAGAAGAAGCGGAATTACGCAATAGTGCTGACAGCCTAGTTTATACGGCGGAGCGAACAAAGACAGATCTCGCAGGGAAAATTTCTCAGGAAGAAATAGGCAAAATCGATGCAGCCGTCACTGAACTAAAGAACGCTCTTGCAAGCAATGACATGGCGCAGGTAAAAACAAAATCCGATTCACTCCAGAAGGTACTGCAGGAAGTCGGAACAAAGGTTTACCAGCAAGCTTCACAAGAATACGCTAAACAGCAACCGGAACAAGCTCAACCAGGACCGGGTCCACAGCCACCCCCGAGCGGACCTGAAGGCTCAGAACCCGAAGGCTCAGGCGAAGAGAAAGTGGTTGACTCAGAAGACTACAAAGTAAAATAGTCGAACTTTCCTTTTTTATCTTTTTTTGTCTTAGCTTTTATCTTGGGGCTAATTTTCTTAGACCGTTCTAACGCCTGGAAACGTTGTTCCTAGATATTAGTTTTGAATCGCTGCTTCGCTAATAAAGGCAATAATCAATGTGCAATTGGAAATGGCTTTTCTTAGTCTACATCTCGTGACTAACGGAGACAAACTTGCGGAGACAAAAGAAATTTTGAAAAGCCGAAAAAAGAAAGAAACAAAGGAAATGGTATAAATTGCAGTCAAGAGCTATACACAAAGTTAAGCAAAAATGTTAATTTAGTGGTAAACGGCTAATGGCTGAAAAAAGAGACTACTATGAGGTACTAGGCGTTAAGCGCGACGCGTCACAGGAAGAAATCAAAGACGCTTACCGAAAATTAGCCATGCAATTTCACCCAGACAGGAATAAGGAGCCAGGCGCGGAGGAAAGATTCAAAGAAATTAGCGAAGCCTACGCCGTGCTCAGCGACAACCAGAAAAGGCAGCAGTATGATACGCTTGGTCATTCAGGCTTTGACCAGCGTTACAGTTCGGAGGACATTTTCAGAGGAGCTGACTTCGACTCCATATTTCGAGATATGGGCTTCGGCGACATTTTCCGAACCTTCTTCGGCGGAGGATTCAGCGAGCAAACCAACAGAGGCAGAGACTTGGCTTTTGACATTGAAATAACCCTGGAGGAAGCTGCCCATGGAACAGAAAAGGAAGTGGAGATACCTAGAACAGAAAAATGCGACGTCTGTGGCGGCTCAGGCGCAAAACCTGGCACTCAAGCGAAGATTTGCCCAAGATGCGGCGGCTCTGGTCAAGTTCAAAACATGCAGAGAAGCCCCTTCGGCACGTTCGTACAGGTTGTAACTTGCCCCCAGTGCAAGGGAAAAGGCAGGATCATCGAAACACCATGCAGCAACTGCCACGGCTCAGGCCTTGTGAGGAAACGAAGAAAAATCAGCGTTCGCATCCCAGCAGGCATAGACGAAGGCTACCAGCTTAGGCTAAGAGGCGAAGGAGATATGGTAGCTAACGGCGGCGAAGCAGGCGATCTTTACGTTGTAGTCCACATTAAGCCCAATCAACAGTTCCTACGGGAAGGAGACGACTTGTGGTACGTCGCTATGGTCAACTTTCCCCAAGCCACCTTAGGAGCCGAAATAACCATTCCAACCCTTGATGGACCAACAACCATCAGGATTCATCCGGGAACGCAGCCAGGCGAGGTGTTGACGTTGAAGGGAAGGGGAATGCCGCGGTTCAGAGCCTACGGCAAAGGGGACCTGCTTGTGCGTATCGGGATTTCTGTGCCAGAGAAATTGACAAGCCAGCAGCGAGCGCTTATCGAGCAGTTAGCCAAAGAATTTGGTGCTGACGTTCAAAAAAGCCATAGATTTCCGTTTTAGCTTGAGCTGAATCGAATTAGACGGCTTTCTTAAACTTCCACTCGTCGCCGAAAATCGTGTCGCCGCAAAGTTTATGTTACGAAAATCATTATTACATAATTTTTGCGGAGCTATATGAAATGAAGTTTGAAACTAAAATACAAGACATTATCCCTCGGACCACGGACATAACCAGCTTCAGATTTCCCCGACCAGTCGACTTAAGCTATAAGCCGGGCCAATTCTTTTTTGTAGCCCTGAAACAAGAGGGCAAAGAACTGAACAAACATTTCAGTTTCAGCAGCAGCCCAACCGAGGCAGGTTTCATTGAATTCACTAAGAGGCTCACTGACCACGAATATTCGATGGCTCTTAAAGCTGCGAAAGTCGGTGATTGGGCAAGAATCGACGGACCTTACGGAGAATTCACCTTTGACGGTGAATACCCCAAAATTGCTTTGCTTGCAGGCGGCATAGGCGTAACCCCGTTTATAAGCATATGCAAAAATGCCACAGACAAACATTTGCCCTCCCAAATCACTCTTTTCCTCGGTTGCCGCACTGAAAACGATATCTCTTTCCTGCACGAGCTGGAGGGAATGCAGCAATCTAACAGGAACTTGAAGTTGCATTTTGTCGTTAACCAGCCTGGCCCCGATTGGAAAGGTGCAACAGGCATCATAACGGCGGATATGATTCAGAAAGAGCTGCCTGACTACAAAGACAACATCTTCTACTGCTGCGGACCGCCAGGAATGGTGACAGCAATGGGAAAACTAATCGACAGCATAGGACTACTAAAGACACAGCTTAAACTGGAATTCTTCACTGGCTACACATAAAACCGCATTTCGCTTTATTTCGTGGAGCACTAACCCCGTTCGAGTTTTTCTTTAGGTCATCTTTAGACCCATTTTTCTTGATAACAAAGGGTGGGTTAGCAAATTGGATTGATAACAAAGGGTGGGTTAGCAAATTGGAGTTTATGGGTAGAACCTGCGCGTTGTTCTCGGGAACGGGATGGCGTCGATGATGTTATCTAGGTCGAGCATCCATGTTAAGAGGCGTTCCAGCCCCATTCCGAAGCCCACATGCGGCACAGTGCCGTAGCGCCGTAAGTCAAGGTACCATTCGTAATCCTCAGGCTTTAACCCCTGCTCTTTCATACGTTGAATAAGAACATCTTTATCTTCTTCCCTTGCGCCACCAGTGCTGATTTCCCCTATCCGCGGCACCATCATGTCGACTGACATTGCTACGTCTGGGTGTTCACGGTACGTTTTGCAGTAAAACGCCTTAATAGCCGTCGGGTAGTCGTAAACGAAGAAGGGTTTGCCAAAGTCTTCAGCTAAAACCTTTTCATCCTCATAGCCCAAATCAGTTCCCCAACGCAATGCGGGATTCTTGACTTTTAGCCTGTCGATCGCTTCGGCGTATGTTATCCGTGGGAACGGCGTTTTCACCGCTTTGAGCTTTTCGATGTCGGCGCCGATTTCCTTGAATTGCTTTTGGCAATTGTCGCCGATTGTTCGGCAAACATGAGTCATTAAGCCTTCTTCAAATTTCATCAAGTCATTCATGTCGGCGAAAGGCCATTCTGCCTCCATGTGCCAATACTCTGTTAAATGCCTGATCGTCCGGCTTTTTTCCGCGCGAAATGATGGCGCTATGCAGTAAACATTTTCCAGCGAGTAGATGAGGATTTCAAGGTAAAGCTGGCTGCTCTGGGTCAAGTAAAGGTCTTGATCGAAATATTTTAAGCCGAAAAGAGTAGAGCCTCCTTCAACCGCAGCTGAAATAAACATAGGCGGAGAAACCTCCGTGTAACCTTGGTTTTTGAAGTATTCTCTCGTTGACTCCAACGTTTCAGCTCGAACCTTCAACATTAAATTCATTTTTCGGCTACGAAGCCAAAGGTGGCGCATGTCACGTATGAATTCTTCACTTTTATCTTTTGCAATTGGGAAAGTTTCGGCTAAGCCGATAACACCTATATCTTCTGCACCGATTTCGTAGCCGCCAGGGGCACGTTTGTCTTCCTTTGCAGTGCCTTCAAGTGTTAAGCTGGATTCGATCGTTAGCCGCTGCGCCTCGGGCCACGCAGAGCTGGCTTTTTTTACGGTGCACTGGATAAAGCCTGTTGAGTCGCGGATAAGCAGGAAAATGAGTTCTTTGCCTTCCCTTTTACGGTAAACCCATCCTCGCACAGCAACCTTCTGATCCTTAAATGAACCATCTAGTATGTCGCCGATTTTTGCGTAAGCCATCAGCATCAACCGTTTCCTTTAATACTTTATTTCAAACCTAAATGCCTATCGATGCAAGTCTTCCGTGTTTGCCCTAGATCAATCTCAATTTGAGACTTATCCTATTTGCTTTTTCAAAATGGTTTCGTTGATTTGCGCCCCGCAAATCTTAAATCGCCCTCGCAGAGACCTTACTTTAGATTGGGTAAATGCAAGAATCTGTGGATGGCAAGTACAAACTTAGAGCGCTTAGAATTGCAGCTGCCGCGATTTTCAGCGTCGTTGTAGTTGAAGTTTCTATAGGCTTTTTTGTAAACAGTTTGGCCATACTAAGCGACGGTTTACATGCATTGCTCGATGCTGTTTCAACCATAATGCTGTTTGTTGCAGTTCGCGCTTCGATTAAGCCTCCCGACGAAGAACACACTTATGGACATGAAAAGTTCGAAACTATAGGAGGACTTATCGGTGGAGTCACCTTAGTCGCTGTCGCGCTTCTCATATTCTATGAAGCGGCGATCCGGCTCATGATGGGAACTCAGATCTATCGGGGAGTCGAGTTTGCTGGTTTCATAGCAGTAGGCTATGCTATTTTCATTGCTTCACTAAGAGTTACTGTGTTCAGGAAAAGCCAACATATCGAGAGTCCGTCCATGCGTGTTGGTTTTTATGATGCAATTTCAGATTTAGGCTCAACTTTGCTGGCTTTGGTGGGTTTTAGCTTAGCTGCATTGGGTTTCTTTTACGGCGATGCAATTGCATCAATCTTTCTGGGGGCAATGCTTAGTTACTTGAGCGTTAAACTTGTAAGAACTAGTGTGATGGAACTCAGCGACACCGCATCAAAAGACCTCGTCCAAAAAACACGAAAAATCATTGTACAGCATGACGGTGTCGTAAAAGCCTTAAACCTGAAAGTTCGCAAAGTTAGTTCTAAGATTTTCATTGACGCATCCATTCAGGTTCCAAGCCACATGCCCTTGGAAGAAGCCCATACTCTGGCATCCAAGATTGAGGCTGACTTGAAGCAGGCTCTGGGCGATGTTGACGCTACAATTCATGTGGAACCTGCCGAAAAAGAAAGCAAACTCGATCAGCTGGTTGAAAAACTAGCAACGGTGGATGGTGTTAAACAGGTGCATGAAATCTCAACAGTTTACACTGGAGGCAAATTCTACATTACCTTGCACGCTTACGTTGATCCTGAACTCTCTGTCGAAGAAGCCCATAAAATAGCTGAAGTCATAGAGAGGAGGTTAAAGGGCGAAATAAGGCCGCTTGAAAACGTGACTGTTCATGTAGAGCCTTCGGGCATAGCTGTTCCAGCTACCCAAGTTGAAGAATCCAAACTTCAAAACGTGATTTACGAAATGGCTAAAGGTATCGCGGAGAACCTGCAAATAAAACGCATAGTAACTTATAACGCCGACGGTAAACGCTATATTAACATTGACTGCTGCTTCACTAAGCAAATTCAGATAAAAGAAGCCCACAGGATCGCGTCAGAGGTCGAAAAAGAAACCAAAGAGCGCTTCGCCGGTGCAGTTGTAACAGTTCATATGGAGCCAGAATGCGTAAACGAAGAACCCGGGAAGTACCAATCGAAATAAAAGAACGCGTTACAGCAACAGCGAAAGTTCTAGCTGGTTTTTTCTAAAAGCCAAAAAGGCTTTAATGGTGCTTGTGGCATAGTAAGGGCTGTAAATGTGAGTGTGCTTTGATGTTTTCCCGTTCCGCATCGGCTAAACTAAAGGCGATCCTTATAATTGATTTAATTATTATCAGCGGGGCTGCGGGAGCCTATTTTTATCTTCAAAATCGAGGCGTAATTGGAGTCGTTACTAAACCTGCAAAATTTGTCCTTACAAACCTAACTATTGACCCGCCTAACGCAACAGAGGGTGACGCGGTACAAATTGCGGTTAACGTAACAAACATCGGTGATTTGGAAGGCAACGATACCATAAATTTTGGAATAAACAACGCATTGAAAGATACACAGAACATAACTCTTTCAGGAGCAGCTACTCAAGTCGTCACTTACACGGACATTGAAACTACCTTCGGGAACTACACCGTTCAGGTTGGCGACTTAACTGGAATGTTTGTAATCAGCCCTGCGCCTCCGGGGTCAAGCAAAATAATCTTGTCTACCCTGAATTGTTTTCCATACGAGGCTTGGCCCAACCAGTCGGTTAACATAACGGCCACGGCCCAAAACCCAACTAACCAAGCTGACAAGCTTACAGTAAGAGTAACCGTTGACAATGCCTGGGTAAAAACCCAAGTTGTTGAGCTGAATGCAAGTTCAAGCAAGACGGTAGTTTTCACGGTTAACGCTACTTCTGTTTTGGGAGACCACACAGTTAAACTGAACACTTTAAGCGGACAATTCACAGTTGTACAAGCAGGTTACCACACGCTTGAAGTCAGCAGAAGCGGCGGCGGCTCTATACCCTTAGTCTTTACTTTAAATGGAGTCAGTCATAATACACCCTACATTGCACTTCTGCCCGACGGAGAATACACCGTGCAGGCAACGAATCCGGTGGTCCTCGCAACGGGCGTAGTGGGCTTCCAAAGTTGGCAAGACGGTAACCCTAACCCTACCAGAACCTTCGACTTAAATCAACAGACCTTCATGATAGCAACCTACACCATCATCAGTGGCTACGCATCCTGCCCTTCCCTTTTCATGTGGAACGGCACAGGCTACTCCTACGTCACTGACGTCTCGAACTCAGGGTGGCTTGGCTACATGGCTACCATCTCAAGCAGCGGCACCATTACTTACAGCGGCGGAACCCCTTGGGATTACGTGAAGCTAAACCCGAATCTGGTAGCCGTCAATAACGGGTATTACGACATGACTCTTGCCCAACAGTGGGATGAGCTATTCTACTTGGATACAGCATACATGTTGGTAGTTGACCACCCGATTGGAACGGATGTTTACACAACTATGAGCAATTACGTTAACCAAGGTTTCAACGGACAAATTTACACAGTTAACCAGAACGATGCCCAGACGCCGCTTAGCGCATCTTACGTTTGGGGACCAGCAGGAACCACCACGAAGGGCCAAAATGTTCTGACCCAAATTTCAAAGCTTGACGGAGTCTTCACTCCTGGCAACAACGGAGACACCAGCCCATCATACAACAACATCTACCTCAACCAGCTAACCTTGGACTTAGGCAACTTATCCAACACAAAAAACATCAAACTCCTAATAAATGGCATAGTAGACTGGGGCAGCTACCAAAACTACTACAGTTGGATAAACAAATTCACGGGCGCCGCATCAGCAGGGCTGCTTACCAACGGGACACAGATTTATCCAGGTCCGTATATGCAAGTTAAAGATGCAAACGGCAACTGGGTAACCGTGCCGCAGGACAAGCAGATTCCAATGCCTTCCGATTCCAACGCAAGAACATTTGTGGTAGACTTAACAGGCGACTTCCCCAAGGGAATAACTGACTACCAAGTTAAAATCTGTAACTTCTTCAACGTAACCTACGACTACATCGGAATAGACACGTCGACTCAGCAGAACATAACAGTTCAAAAGATCATGCCGACCGCCTCCCTCAGCGCATGGGGACCCACGCAGTCAACATCCTCTGGAAACTTCACCAGATACGGCGACGTAACAGCGCTGCTTCAAGCCGCCGACAACATGTACGTGATAGGAAGACAAGGCGACGAGGTTTCCCTACAATTTCCAGTAAGCGGCCTAACGAAACTCGCCACCGGCATGGAAAGAGACTTCTTCCTCTTCGTAGCATGCTGGTTCAAAGACCCGCCTGGACAATGGGGTTACGGATTCAACTTCACGGTAGACCCCCTCCCATACATCGGCATGAGCGGATACCCGTACACGGCGACGGCAAGCTACCCATACGACTCAGCGCATCTTGCATACATCAAAGAGTACAACACGCGGACGATCCCTCCGCCGTAGTAGCCCCGCATTACTGCTCATGGCGAAATCAGGAAACCTATGCAGCGAAAGAATGCAAGATTTAAATGGCTCACCCCGTATTTTCATTATTTAAAATTTCATCGAGACACCCCACATGTCATGTAAACCTGAAACCTTATCTGCACCTTGGAAAGTTGGCGCGTTTTTGATATGGCTCGTTGTGCATGTCTTTTTTTCAGGAATTGAGAAATAACAAACGTCTCATCATAGTAACTAAAATGGCGAGAAAACAATGGCTTGGGAGTACATAGGGGACACATTAAGGTTAATTGTGCTTGGCGGCCTCGGGGCAGCAGGGATACTCGCAGTTTTGATTTGGAAAAAGAATCTGGCAACAAAAGTAACGTTTCTCAGACTGGTGGCCCAAGCGGTGGCGTTTGCAGCCCTATTTTATGTCTTCTCACTCAAACTTCCTCTTCTCTACTTCTTCATATTCATTTTTGGCATAACACTTTTTTTGGGGCGCCTGTACTGCGGATGGCTTTGCCCCTTCGGTTTCATCATGGACCTAGAAGTCATGCTTAGAAAAGCGTTGGGCATACGTTACCGAATCATCCCTGAAAAGCTCAACAGGATCCTGCATGAATCAAGATATGTCATAATCGTCATTTTCCTTGCATTGCCAATTGTCCTGTGGATTTTGAATCCGCCTCAAAACTTCGCCTTCGCCGACGCGATGGCGCGAATTCTAGCTGGACCCTTCCGACCATACACTGTTCTGATAGACCCAATGATTCCCGTCATTGTTCCATGGACGGCAAGCGCAGTAAACCTTGCCCACATCAACTTCACCTACCCCTACGTTCAAGACATCATATTTTGGGCAGGCCAAAACATAGGTCAAGCAATCGCCCTTGCTTTCATCGGTTTGACTTTGGCAAGCTCTTTTATTTTTAGGCGTTTCTGGTGCCGTTTCTGCCCTACAGGCGCCTCCTTGGCAGTAGTCAATAGGTTTAAGGGTTTCAAATGGGCACCTTTACTGCATATTGAAAAAGACGAGGAAAAATGCACAAAATGCGGCGTCTGCAAAAGGGTTTGTCAAGTTCAAGTGACCGAAGTGTACGAGCAGAAGGGCGGCAAAATCGACACTTCAATGTGCATGCTTTGCTTGCGATGCGCCGAAATGTGTCCTTATGCAGAAACCTTGAAGGTAAAGTTCGGAAACAAAACACTATTCAAATCAAGAAACTGGCTTGAACCACCCACGGTTGAGTGAGAATCAATGAAAAACGATAAGGTAGAAAAGAAATACACGCCTGAAATTCCAGCGAAAGAAATCGAGGAACTTAGGAACACCATCAAAACTTCTTCTGAAAAAATAATTTCTGAAAACATTGAGAGGATGAAAAAAGCTGATCCTAACAGACCCCAAGCCATGAATTACTTTGATGAAATCTCAAACCTGTTCGGCAAACGACAACAGGAGCTTTCAGCTGAAAAGGGAAAAGGCAAGAAAATCATTGGTTACATGTGCCTCTTTGCACCAACCGAACTAATTTTGGCAGCAGACGCCATTCCCGTACGAGTCAACTCAGGCTGGTACGACACCTCCAAAATCGGCGACAGAGTAGTACCAGTGGAGGTTTGCCCAGTTATCCGTTCAACCATAGGTGCAAAAATGATTGGACTCTCACCCTTTCTCGAGCTAAGCGACGCCTTAATCAGTGTCTTAACCTGCGACGCCATGACAAAACTCGGCGAAATATTAAGCGACTACAAACCCATCTGGGAAATGAACATCCCCAGAGTCAAAGATGCCGCGCATTCCCTTAGATTCTGGGATGACGAAATAATCAACATGAAAAAACAGCTTGAAAAATTCACAGGCAACAAAATCACCCGAAAAAAACTAAAAGAAGCTATCGAACAATCGCAGAAAGCTACCCGGGTTTTCCGCCGCTTGCAGGACCTGCGAAAAGGCAACCCCGTCATTATGGGCAGAGACGCCATGCTTGTAAACCAAGCTTACCTGTGGGATGACAAAGAGCGATGGACCCAGAAAGCCACTGCACTGTGTGATGAGCTTGAGAAGCGCGCCCAGAGGAAAGACTGGGTTTGCCCGCCTGACACACCACGGGTTCTGGTAACGGGCACGCCGATGTTTTGGCCTGACAGCTGGAAGGTTCCAAACCTGGTTGAGGAAGCAAACCCGAGGGGAATCATCGTCGCCGACGAGCTTTGCTCAGGCGAAAGAATCCTCAACGACCCCGTCGGCGTAGATGAATGGACCATGGATGACATGCTTAATGCCATTGGAGAACGTTACCTCATGGCGTCCACTTGTCCTTGCTTTACTTCCAGCGACGGAAACGAAGACAGGATCAACTGGCTTTTGAACAAGGTCAAGGAATCCAACGTTCAGGGCGTCATTTACTATGTGACCCGCGGCTGCATGCTCTACGCGATGGAGTACACCCGAATCAAGAAGGCTCTTGACAAAATAAACGTCCCCATGTACTACCTTGACACCGAATACACAAGGGAAGATGTGGGTCAAATGAAAACGCGTGTTGAAGCATTCCTCGAAATGTTAGCCGCACGAGTAGAAATGTAGGGGCAACCTGATGATAACCCTTGGAATGGACCTTGGCACTCAAAGAGTGAAAGCAGTAATCCTCAAAGACAACAACGTCGTTTCAAGGGGACAAGCTTTCTCAGGCTTCGACGCTACAAAAGCAGCGGAAGAAGCGGTTGCCGAAGCATTAAAAAACGCGAACCTCAAACAAACTGACATTGTTTATTCAGTAGTCACGGGTTCATCTATGGAAAATGCTCCTCATGCAGACAGCACCATAAGCATGATGGGCGCTGATGCCAAAGCAGGAGTCCACCTTTTCCCTAAAGCCCGGACGATAATTGATGTTGGCGCTGAGGAAGCAAGAGCAATCAAGTGCGACGAGAAAGCTGTGATGATTGATTTTGTGATTAACGAACGCTGCGCTGCTGGTGCAGGAACATTCATTGAGGCTATGGCAAGAGCCTTAGAAGTCAAACTAGAGGACATGGGTCCCCTTGCCCTTAAGGCCGAACGTGCAAGCCCCATAAACGCCTCCTGCGTCATATTCGGCGAATCAGACGTCGTCTCACTAATCCACCGCCAAGAATCCAAACCTGAAATCGCCCGTGCAGTTTTCGACGCAATGGCTGACCGAATCTCATCTATGGTTCACAGAATAGGCGTAAACCCCGACGTAGTTCTAATCGGCGGCGTAGCCAAAGATGTCGGTTTTATTGCATCACTAAAAAGAAAACTTGGAGTTGATGTTCTCATCCCCGATTTTCCAGATTATGCAGGCGCTTTAGGCGCTGCTCTAACCGCGGCAAATCGAGCTCAGGAGGCACACAAATGAAGGAACCAAGCAACGTCAAAGATGAACTTGAGTTTTGGCGTTGGCGAGAATACAACCGCGTTGTTGAAGGCAAGAAGTGGACAAGCAAAGACATCATTACGGCTGGCGTCGACGTCGGCTCCGTCGGGTCCAAAGCGGCCATAATGGTTAATGGTGAAGCTTACTCTTGGGGGATAACGCGAACGGGCGCCAACAGCCCCGAGAGCGCAACCAAAGTCTTAGGCTTAGCGCTTCTGGGAACTGGCTTGAAAACCAGCGACCTCAAATACATCGTTGGAACGGGGTACGGACGAGTTAACGTTCCCATGGCGAACAAAGCAATAACAGAAATTGCTTGCCACGCGAAAGGAGCAAACTACATCTGGGGACCTATTGTACGAACCGTGCTTGACGTAGGCGGACAAGACATCAAAGCCATCCGCAGCGACGAAACAGGCCGAGTGGTCTCCTTCCTAATGAATGACAAATGCGCCGCTGGGACAGGCCGAGGCATGGAAGTCTTCGCAGATTTAATGAAGATTCCCATTGAAGAAATCGGAGCCATATCGCTTAAAGTGGACGAGGAACCGCCGCCGGTAAGCTGCACTTGCGTGGCCTTCGCAAAAACCGAAGCAATCGGACTGCTACGCAAAGGCTGGTCGAAAGAAAAGGTGTTAGCTGCCTACACGCGGGCTATGGCGGTACGGATGGCTAATCTGATAACCAGAGTAGGCTTGGAAAAAGAACTCGTCATCACGGGGGGGCAATCCAAAAACATCGGAATCGTCAGCCGAATAGAAGTTGTCCTTGGCGTAAAGTGTTTGCCTATGCCTAACTGGCGAGAAAAAGGCTTAGACCCAATGGTCGCAGGAGCCTTCGGCGCGGCACTCTTTGGAAAAGCGCTTTACGAGAAGGCACAGAAAACTTAGAAGGAGGCGAACAGCTGTTATCACGCATTATGGCTACAGTGATGGGTCAGGCGAATACTACATAACCATCGACACTGACAAATGCACAGGCTGTGGTAAATGCGTCAAAACGTGTCCTCAATCAGCGCTTCAACTGGAAACAATTTTCATAGACCTTGAAGACAAGACCGTGGCATCAGTGACGGAGGAACACCGCAAGAAAATAAAGTACACTTGCGCCCCATGCAAACCCGAAATCAACAACGCCCCTTGCAAGCTGGCATGCGAAAACAAAGCTATTAGCTGCACATGGAGTACGAAGTAAAAATAATTCAAAATGCTATTCATCTTTGGTGCATATTCCTTTTTAACTTCTGACACAGGTCGATTATCAAAGAAGAAGGCAAAGAGGCGAAAAGATGATGGCGACTCCTACAAAGAGAAGCAACTTAACCACCGCTGCATTTGCGTTATCTCTGGTCGCAGCTATACTAGTGCTAATCCAAGGTTTAGCTAGACTTGGTCAAGGCAGAACCTTAGCGCGCACAGGAGTAACCGATAACATTACCGGCAAAATCCTTGCAGGTGCAGGTCTCTACAATCTCGGCGCAATTGCATTATTGTTTGGTGCCCTAATTTTGGTGGGCGCTATCCTTATGTACAAAACATCAATGACACTGCCAGCAGCGTTAGTCGTACTGCTATTCTCAATACTTAGTATCGTAGCGGGAGGACTAGGCGCATTAGGATTTATTATCGGAATAATCGGCAGCATTCTGGCACTGGCGAACAAATAACTTGGCTTCCTAATAATTCCAATTTCTTTTGACCTATTTGTTTCCTTGTAATCAATTATCCCTGAAGATGAACTTTCCCGCAAAGAATGTATTGGTTCTATTTCAACGTCTTTATTTTGGATACATACGACCCTTTCATAAGATAGTTAAATGCTGTTCACTAATCTGTGCTGTATAATCTTGGAGGAAAATGTATGAAATCTATTGGGGAAAAAGACAGAAAGGAACTAGAAGCCAAACTGGCAAGTGCGTTTCAAGAAAATATCGAACAATTGTCGACAGAATTGCGTGAAATATTGCTAGACGACATGGTCACAGCATTCGAAAATAGATTAAATGTGTTAAACAGTGCGAACATAAAAGCCCAGAATTAACACCCAACAATGGACTCTAATACTGATTATTAATACATAAATGATTTATATACAAAGCGCTGACTAACTAAAAAAAGAGGAGTTTAAAGTGCGTCGATCTAAACTGGAAATGTATGTGGACATCCTTTCGGTTCTGGCTCACAGGGGACCGCTGAAACTGACTCATGTAATGTATAAGGCAAATGTCAACTGCAGCGTCCTCAAAGAATACCTTGATTTTCTCTTAAAGCAAGGCCTTGTTGAAGAACGCACCGTGGGTAAACGTCGGCTTGTTTACGCGGTTACGCAACGGGGCATAACAGTTTTGAAATACTTCAAGGAACTCAAGCAAGTTCTGCCTATAGTAGAGGAAGCCAGAAACCAGGCGCCAATTCCCTACTAAACCCCCAATTATTAATTTAAAGTAATTTTTGTTAAACCTTTAATTCGCATTCGATTGTTTTATTGTTTTTAATTGATGGCTTGTTTAGATTCGCCGTTTTATGGTAGTGATTTTATTTGTTTCAAATATGTACTGCTATTTCGTAATACTTAATAAACAGTTAAGGGAACTGTAGATGTGCAAAACAAGAGGGAGGGTCTTGGTATTAAGGATCAAATAACAACCAAAGGGCCGATAGCGATTCTTGAGAAAATCGAGGAAAGCCTCGAAAGGCTAAATGAGAAAATGGAAGTAATCATTGAGATTCAGAAAAATAGTGGCGACATTCAGAAGACATCCGCTATGTTGCCTGATGCATCTTTAGACGTTATGACTCTTCTTTCGATGCCAGATCATCTTCGCAAGACAGCCATGTCGATTTGCAGGTGCGGAAAAGCCACTGCAGAGGAGATTGCTGGGTCGACGAGACGTGCGAGGGCGGTTGAGAGTGCATATCTTAATCAGCTTGTCATAATGGGTTATCTTAAGAAAGAGCGGAAAGGCAGGAAAGCATACTTTTTCGTTGATTCTGAAACAAGGACTTGAGTAAAATGAGCAAAATTATTGCGATTCATTCCTATAAAGGCGGAACTGGAAAAACACTTTTGTCAGTGAATCTAGCAGCAACGCTTGCCAAGGCCGGCAAGAAAGTTTGCGTTTTTGACCTGGACTTCCGTGCACCGAGCCTTTTTGCGATTTTGAAAGCTCAAGGGGTGGAGCACTGGTTTAATGATTACCTAAACAACACTGCTGACATAGGCAATGTGCTTTTGGATTTAAGCGGCAGGCTTTCTGGGAAGGGCAAGTTCTACGCTTCCCTTGCTAACCCTGCGACCGAAGCGATCAGAGACATGTCGTCCAAGGATAGAAAATGGGAAATGCGTGCATTAGGAAGATTGCTTGCACTTAAAGAAACATTGCTCGCCAGTCAAAAGTTTGATTACTTAATCTTTGACACAAGCCCAGGACTGCAGTACTCGTCAATAAACGCTATCGTCGCCGCCGACTACGTGATTGTAGCAACCACAGGTGACCGCTCAGACGTAGACGGAACCAAACGCATGCTTATCGAGCTGTACAACCTCTTTGAAAAGAAGACAGGTTTGGTACTCAACAAAGTGCTTGACGCATCTGCCACAGCGAAGAAAGCTGAAATGAGCGCCAAAGTGAAAGATGCCTATCAGGTGCCTCTGCTGGGACTAGTGCCTTGTTTCTGCGAGGTACTCAGAGCGGAAGGCAACTTCATCTTCGCCGAGGACAAACCCGACCATCCTTTCACCAAGATACTTGCGGAGATGGCGAGGAAGATCGAAAACGACCAGATTGAATGATTTCAACCTTCAGTCGCCTTGTCCCTTTTCTAACCCCAGAAATTTAATAAAAGTATCTTTTTGAACATACAACGGACGTTTTGCAAGTGCTTAACCGCTCAGAATGCTACTCATCCGGCAATTTCACTGCTCTTTTGTGTACATCCCGACATCTTGGAATCGGCACTTTTTAAACACGCCTATGCATAGACTTTCAATTCACCAGGTTTTGCTCTAGATCCATAGATCAAAAGGGACCCTTTGTTTTGATTCAACTTTAACCCATATTTCCTTACGAGGGTCTCTACATCTACTAGGTTTCTTCCATCAAGAGCCACATTTATTCTAAGCTCGAAATTTTTTCCGGAAAACGTATTCGGCGACAACGAAACACCGCTCACGAAAGCATCGGGTATACACTCACAAATCTCTCTCAAAAGTTCGATTGCCTCGCGCCTCTGCATGACGCTACCACGCAAATCACGTTGTATAGCTGCTTCAGCTTAAGACAATTACTGTCAAGCACAAGTAAAAAGCCGCATGCAGAAGCCTCTGAACCAACATATTCTTAGACAAAACAGCATGGCAAGCTCGGTTTGAAAAAGAGTCAACATGTTTTCGGGGCAAAGTTAATTGAAAAATTAAAATTAGGCAGATTTCGTGGGTCCTATTCTACAAAAAAACGTCTGAACACGCAGGCATTTTCAATAGGCGTAGGAAACGGAGACTTGACTTTTTAAGCGCCAAGATTGGTTTCCTGCCCATTGAGTCCGTATGTTTTTTAACTTGCTTAGTAATTTAGGGATGGAGAAATCATTTGTTGGATAGATCTGCAGTTATTTTAGCCATTGATTCTCAGGGGATGTTCAGCGAAGACAAGGCGCTTTTGAAACTTGACAATAAGCCCCTGCTAAATCATGTAGTTGATGCTGTTAAGGGCCTTGTCGGTGAAGTGTTAGTGGTTACTGGTTCAAAGGAGCAAGCAGACTCTTACGCTAAGATTGTTTCGTCGACTAACGTTCAATTTGCCATCAGCGCCTTTGAGACGCAAGGGTCTTTAGCTGCCGCCTTAACGGGCTTTGAGGCTGCGAAAAGTAATTATTCGTTGCTGTTGCCTTTTGACGCGCCTTTTGTTTCCAAAGAAGTTGTGTCCTTGCTTTTTGACTTGTCTGCAGGTAAATCAGCGGTTATTCCAAGGTGGCCAAGCAATGATTGTGAGCCGTTGCAAGCGGTTTATCATACTGGGCAAGCATCGGAAGCTGCAAGGAAGGCGTTGGCGGCTGGCGAAGTTGACGTTGAAGCAATAATAGCTTGCTTGCGTGGGGTACGTTACGTTTCAACGCTGGTCATCGAGCAGCTGGACCCTGATTTCCGAAGTTTCTTCAGGGTGAACACGCCGCTCGATTTGAAGAAAGCAGCCCTAATGAAAAAGCCCAAAAAACACGCCTAGATTGTTGTGGACCCATGGTGAGAATACACCTTGAAGCTGTTTGGCATGAGGGTGCCTACACTTTTTCAGAGGCGTTCTGTCCGGTTTGCCTCGGATTCTTTCATGTACCGTTTGACAGCGTCTATTTTGTCATTCATGCTTCTCGGTTTGTCTCTTCGGTCATCAATCTTGAGGATTGATGAAACTCTTTTTGCGCCCATGCCGGCGACAGCTTCGTGAGCTTTGCGGACTGCTTCAAATATTGTGTCTAGGTCGTTTGCAGCGAGAATTGTGCCCATAGATGTCACTTCAAAATCCAGTCCTTCTACATTACGGAACGCCAAAATAGCCGCTGCCACATAACGGCCAACACTTGTTTCACCCGAGCCTACGGGCACGATACTGAATTCAGCCATGACAAGGTAGTTCTTGACCAAACTGGGCACGCTCAAGCTTCAACTATTTTTAGCTTGCCATATTAAGTTTCTTAACCGAGACCCTGAGTTGAAGCTGGGCCTTGCATATTTTTGGGTTTTAGGTCTTGACTCCTTTTTGTTTTTGGTTTGCGTTTCAAAGTCAGAAGCGCAGTCACCAAAATACAGAAAATAAGCAAGAACGCCAACGCAAGCGCCGTGTACGTTAATCCGATTTTGCTGGGAAGAACCTCGTAGATGCCGACTAACCCGAATACGATAAATATTGTTGCTGATATCCACTTGATGGTTTTTTCTGGAATATGTTTGCCTAAGACGACGCCGACGACTATTCCAGCTCCGTCTGCGACCAGCATGCCCAGCACTGCTCCAATCAGGACGGCAAGGGCGCTTTGGTATTCAGCGGCTAAACTGATTGTGGTAAGCTGGGTTTTGTCTCCGAATTCCGCGATGAAGAAGGCTGCTGCGACCGTTCCGACGACTCCGAAGCGGGACGGCTTGGGGTTTTCCTCTTTGGCCTTTTCAGGTTTCAGAGTCCAAAGCCCGAAGCCGATGAAGGACAGCGATGCCGCTAACGAAATCACTTCCATTGGCAAGACTGTGGTGATGAGTTGTCCGACGGCCACCATGATTGCAAAATTCGCCATTGTCGCCAAAAAGATTGCGAAGAGAACCTTGTAAGGGTTATATTTAGCGGCGAAGGACATGGCTATGAACTGGGTTTTGTCGCCCATTTCAGCTACAACGATGAGTGCGAAGGAAGCGGTAAAGGCTGCAACGCTAAACGCCAACAACGTGTTTCATCATTTACCATGTTTTGATGGGTTTATTTTTCTTCGCCTATTTATTTGCTTTCCACCCCAAGAGCAGACTACAATGGAGGTTTAGCGATGTTTTGGCTGTTGAGTGTCTTCATCCACTTTTTAAACTCGTCCGACGGCGGAAAATCTTGGTAAAGCTGCTTGCGCTTGGACTCTAAGAACACGTTTTCTTCCCCCGCGTACTCTGCCGCCGTCATAACGCTGTGCCCCGCCGCCGAAGCCTGCTCGAAAACCCCCTTTAACCTGCTCATCCATGCCTCATCCCTCAAAGCGTGATGCTCAACAATCGTCACAGGCACCGTGGCGACTATGCTACCGAGATTCCTAAGAGCCATCTCCAACTGCGACGTCTCAACTTTGGAGCCTTCTAAGTAAAGCGGCGGTCCACCAAGCATTATCACCGTTGGCTCAGCATTCAAAATCGCATCAAGTGTGATCCGAGTCATTGGTCCCTGCACATCAGGCGCAAACATGAACCGTTCATCCGCAAACTCGACAACCGCCATGACAACCCAGCCCAGCCCCGAATTTTGTGAGCCATGGGCAACAGGTTCAGAAAAACGCAGCAGCGTTTTCCCATAACTGAAAACTTTACCGTCAACGGCCACCAATGCCTTGGCGTGTCTACCGCCTGTGAGCTGGAACATCCAAGCCCGATGCCTCTGGCTGGGGTTAATTTGATCCCTCGGGTTCTTGGCAAGCACGGTTTTGCCTTGGTAGATTTGCTGGGCTGTCTCGTTTGCTTCTGTCCAATTAACCACCCAGTCCTCGAAAGATGGCGTGTGATGGTCGAAGTGGTAGTGGCTAATAGTCACTATCTCAGTCCTGCCAGCTGCCTCAGCAATTTTTGCGCGCATTTTGCCGATTTTTCGAAACTCAGATGGGTGCGGCGGCAAACCAAAACGCCAAGGACAAAGCGATACCCCAGCGTCAAAAAGCACCGAGACGTCAGGCGTCTCCACAAGCGTACACATTGACCGAACCCCAAAGCTTTCTGCCGCCAACGGAGTAACCCTGATGCTGCTCAACGGGCTGCTCACTTTCAGTTGCGTCATACAATGTCACGCCGAGAAATCTTGCTAGTTGGCTATGCGCGCGAAGTAAAATGGATTGCGTTCTTTGGCATTTGCGCGCTACTCTTGCAAGTTAAGTTGCAGATCATAAAGAGGCTGCCTTGATTTTTTCAGCTAGTTCCTTGATGGGAACGATGCTTTGTTCTCTTTTCGCTAAATTCCTAAGCATCACGGCGCCTTCTTTCAGTTCCCTTTCGCCGACAATGACGGCGTAGTCCACTTTGCGTCTGTCAGCGTCCTCCAGCGCCTTCGCCATCTTGCGACCCATAACCTCGAACTCCGCCGCAATCCCTGACTGTCTAAGCAACTGGGCAATTTTCAGAGCTTCAACCTTAATCGAGTCGTTGACGGCGAGCACAAGAATCCGTTTTTCACGTTCCGCTGCCGCCGCAAGATTTTGTGATTGAAGAGCAAGCGCGATGCGGTCAATTCCGTGTGCGCAACCGACTGCCGGTGTTGGTTCGCCGCCGAATATTTCAATAAGCCTGTCGTATCTGCCGCCGCCGCCCAACGCAATATCCAACTCGGGAATATAAATTTCGAAAATCATCCCCGTGTAATATTCCAAGCCCCGTGCGAAAGCGGGATCAACAACCTGGATTGGGCAACCGCCTTCAACTACCAGTTTGAGGATGTCGCCGAGATTTTCCGCGGCAGACTTCGCCTTCTCGTAATTGGCAACGTAAGTCTTGATTTTCTGAACTGTTTCATAGCAGTCGTCCTTTTTCAGCTGCAGTAGTCCCTCAAGCATGTTGCGGCATTTTTCAGTAGGTGCCAGGTTGAAAGCTTCCTCATACTCTTTTTTGTCCATCCGCTGCAGAATAGCATTCTGGGTTTTTTCATCAACACCTTCTTGACTGAGAATTCCACGCACAACACCTATATGCCCAATCTTGAATGCGTAACCGCGCAAACCCAAAGACTTCAGGAAACAGTCCGTTAGCAGGACGATTTCGGCGTCGGCTTCGGGTCGGCTGGAACCCATTAGCTCGAAGTTTGACTGCCAAAATTCCCTGTACCGTCCTCGCTGAGGTTCGTCGTAGCGGTAGACGCTGCCTGTGGAAAAAAGCCGAAGAGGCTTGGGCTCGTTCTTGAGGGCTGTCGTGGCTAACCGTGCGATTGAAGCAGTAAATTCTGGGCGTAGCGCCACTTGGCGCTCACCAAGATCCTTGAAGATGAACATGCGTTGCCGAATTTCCTCCCCTGACTTGGCGCTCAAAAGCTCAAAGGATTCAACAACGGGGGTGATGACCTCTCTGTAACCGTAAAGTAGGGCTGTCTTCCTGGCTTTGCTAATGATGCCTGTGAGTGCTTGGGCTTCTTCACCGAGCAAATCGCGCATTCCGCGAACAGTCTGAAAGGACGGCATATTATTTTCCCTGCTGCTTAAAAGGATGCAATTGTTCTTTTAAACTCTAGCTTAAGGCTTGAATGCTTACAGTTCAACCAAAAGAAACAAAGCGAGTAATGTTCTGTGTCTATGAAACTCAAAAATTGCCTTCTGATTATTTCAATCCCAAAGGTTTGTGTGCCTCTACTTCTATGCGCATCATTCCAACGTGAACCGTCCCGTCTGCATCGGCAGGGTGCCCCGTTAGGTAGCAATTTACGACCAGTTCCACGAATTTTGTTCTCAGTTCAACTGGAAGTTTGTCTGTGAAGGGCAACCATGTTGTGCGTACCCACCCCGCTAACCCTTCTGCGTCGTTGTGTTTCATGTCTTTAGGAAAGAGTTCAACTCGTTCAGCTACTAAACCAGCTTCTTGCAGAAAATCTTTGTACTCGTCTACGTCGTAGAAACCGTAGGGAAACGCCATTTTACTGAAGAAGCCCTTCCACGGCTCCACATCTGCCAGCTCGTTTACGATAATTAATACGTCTTTGGCGTTGCCTTTGCCAGCCATCTGAAACAGCAGCCTGCCGCCAGGCTTAAGGCTTCTTTCAACACCACGGAGAACGGCTTCTTGGTCAACGATCCAGTGCAGCGCGGCATTGGAGAAAACCACGTCAAATTCCAACTTGAAGGTCAGTTTCTTCGCATCCATCACTTGAAAAGTCAGGTTCGGGTGATCCTTCTGCGAGAAAGAGCTTTGCGCCAGGTTTATCATTTTTTCTGAGCTGTCAACGCCTACTGCCTTGCCGTCTGGTAGGCATCGTGCGAGTTCTGCCGTGATTTTTCCGTCGCCGCAGCCAATGTCCAGTAGCGATTCGTTTCCCTGTAGTCTCAGTTTGGGAATGAGTTCTTTTGCCCATTGGAACTGGTTTTGGCTGTTTTTAGCGTAGTCTTGAGCGTTCCAGTTGTAACCTTGATTTGCCATGTTTCGCGCCAGCTTATTTGAAGGCCATTTGCGAGACGGAGTAGTAGACGATTTCGCCTCGGCGATTCATAACTGCCAGGACCATCTCTTTCTTTTGGCTTTGACACTGCCGCAACGCATCCGACATCTGATCGATGCCTAAAGGTTTCCCTTCTTGAATGCTCAACACCAAATAAGGCGCCGTATCTTTACCGTATCCGCCCCGCTCGTAAACTCGAAAGTCAATCCCGCCTCCGAAACCTTCTCGCGCCACGTAGCCTCGGCTCCTTAGGTCACGGTAAATTATGTAACTGACCCAGGCGTTCTCATTAACGGCTTCGTAGCAATGAAGGAGGCTTTGAAAATCCACTTTTTGGCCTTTTTCGTCCTTGACTTCTAGCATGCCCTTATCCTCGAGGTACAATGCCTCAAAGAAAGTAAGCGTGAAAACCTTGTCTTCCAAAGTACCGTAACCCCGCGAAGCAAGCGCGTCGATACTGCTCTGTTCAGCCACCACAACGCCTTTTTTTGCCAGGGAGCCATTGGTTCGGAATTCGGGAGGCGGAGTCTTTTTGTGCTCAGTCATGAGTCAAATCAACCGTAATAGGCTTCTTTTGGGTTTGTTAACTCTTTAACATTATGCTTTACCAAAATCGATTTTTGCGGCTATTCTAAGATAATGATAAATGAGTTTGCGCTGTAAATGAATGTAAAGGTGTTAAGTTGGTATCTGAAAAATCAATGCATTTTCACGCCTGCCGGATGACGACCTCTAATTCCGTGAAGCAGCACAAACTAAAGAAACTCATTGCGCGCCTCTCAGAGAAAGAAGGGCGGGGAAGGGAATTCATCTCTCTTTACATCCCCCCAGAGACACCCATTGATCAGATAGTTGCAACCCTCAAAGCAGAGTTCGATTCCGCCACAAAATCTGAAAGCGTTAGGGACACCAGGGATCGTCTTCAAGACACCCTCAAAAATGTAATCCAACGGGTAAGGCTGCAGAAAGAAATCCCAGAGAACGGTCTCGCACTATTTGCAGGAACATTCATCGCCGATAATAAGGAGGGCGAAGTTTTGAACGTTGAAGAGCTCATCCCGCCAGAGTCAATTGGCACCTTTCTTTACGAGGTTGACAATCATTTTCGGTTGGAGCCCCTTAGAGAAATGTTGAGAAACCAAAGAGTTGTAGGACTTGTCGCCATGGATTCCAAGGAGGCCAGCTTCGGGATACTTAACGGTGAACGATTCGAATTAATCGAAAATATCACGTCAGGAATCCCAGGAAAGTCAGGAAAAGGCGGGTCAAGCCAAAGACGCTACGAGCGAGAACGTGACATGGAAGTCACAAACTTTTTCCATCGGGTTGCGGAGCATGCAGCAAAAGATTTTCTTGAGAACCATAAGGTTACGGTGTTGATAGTTGGAGGGCCTGGTCCAACAAAAGAGGATTTCTTAAAGGGGGATTACCTTCATTACGAGCTAAAGAATGCGCTTCTCGATGTAGTTGATATCCAATCAGCCGACAAAGATGGTGTGAGAGAGGTGCTTGACAAGTCATCTGAGACACTCAAGAATATGTGTACGCCAGAAGAGAAGATGGCTGTGCATAGCGTTCTGGCTGAGTTGGGCAAGCAAAGCGGTTTGGCTACTTATGGATTAGATTCAGTTTTAAATGCGCTTAATAGTGGTAAGGCGGAAGTTGCATTGGTAACAGATTGCACGGATGTGACTGAAATTGTCGCAACATGCAAAAAATGCGAACATTCTAAGGTAAAGATCATACACAAATCGGAGAAAGCGCAAACTGTAATGGAAATCACATCGAGCCCATGTGAAAAATGCAGCGCGGTTGAATACGAGGTGGAGGAGAAAGACATAGTAGATGTATTAGAGGATTTGGCGTCACAGACAAACGCAAGGGTTGAAGTGATATCTACAGAGTCGGAAGAAAAATCAAAGCTGACAGCTTTGGGAGGCTTTGCCGCTCTCCTGAGATACCGATCGAGATGAAATGGAGTAAAAGCAGAGAAACTTTTCCAGTATTTTATTCGGGGGGCAATTTAGCTCTGAACGGGTCACTTATTTAATTGATGCCATTTTTCTGAATGAACTGAAGTCTTTGCTATAGTACACTTGGGTCTCGCATATTATCGCTGAAACATATTTCAATGGTGTAATATCAAAGGCTGGGTTCATCACCTTGACGGCGTCTGGTGCAATTTGCACGGATCCAATGTGGGTAACCTCTTCTGGTTTGCGCTCCTCAATAACCACATCTGAAGCTTTATGAGCGAGGTCGAAAGTGGATTTTGGCGCTGCCACGTAAAATGGTATGCCATGTTCATGCGCCAGCACCGCGACTGAGTAGGTTCCGATTTTGTTGACAACGGCGTCTTGCACGATGCGGTCAGAACCCACGATAACCTTGTCTACGAGGCCTTTGCTCATAACGTAGCCAGCCATGTTATCCGTTATCAAAGTCACAGGTATCCCATCTCGCATAAGCTCGTACGCCGTTAGCCGTGCACCCTGAAGCAGCGGTCGGGTTTCGTCGGCGATTACTTGGATTTTTTTGCCTTCTTCCCAAGCTGCACGGATCACGCCAAGCGCGGTGCCATACTCAACGGTCGCCAACTCTCCGGCGTTGCAATGAGTCAAAATGGTATCCCCGTCTTCGATGAGCACGGAGCCATTTTTGCCTATTGCGCGGTTCTGCGCCGCGTCTTCATCAGCGATTTTCTCTGCCTCAAGAATAACAGCCTCCCTGATTGCCTCCGCGTTACCTTGAACGCTGCGAGCTTTGCCTAACACGCGATCTACGCCCCAAAAAAGGTTCACAGCAGTGGGCCGTTGCCGCTTAATGATTGCGCCCGCATCCTCAAGCTCTGACAGGAGTTGTTCCTTGTTTTGCGTTCTTGAGTGGTAAGCTGCCAATGCGACGCCGAAGCCTGCCGCCGCACCAAGCAATGGGGCGCCTCTGACCCGGAGGCTTTTTATCGCTTCAGCCATTTGCTCAACAGTTTTGATTTTTAGCGTTACTTCTTGAAGGGGCAGCTTTGTTTGATCGGGAGTGATTACAACCCCGTTTTGCCACTTTATCATCCTCATTTTTTCGGTGCCTCGAAATGAATGTGTCACTGCTAAGTTAGGATCGGCTCTGTTAAAGATTTTCGATGTTTATTGAGTGAACCGTTGAACTAAATCGTAGAGGTTGCCGTAGAGATCCTCGAAAACGACTTCGACGCCCCAAGCCTGCTCGGTAGGTTCGCCATAGAATTTTATGCCTTTCGATTTCATGACTTCGTAATCTCCAACGCAATCGTTAGTTTCCAAAGTCATAAACACATGGTCTCCCGCCTGCTTGCCCAATGCCTTCTGCTTCTCCTCAGTGTCCGCTAACACGAACGTTAACTCAAGGTCAGGTTGGTCTCTGGGCGAAACAGTAACCCAGCGCATGTCACCCCAGAACTTGGTGTCTTGCCGCTTTGAAAAACCCAGCTTTTCCACGTAAAATTTGGCGGCTTCATCAAAATCCTTGACTAACAAAGTAACGTGACCTATCTTGATCCATATCCCTCCTGAAATCTTCAAGGTAAAAAGAATGGGGTGCCCAAGCTAAAAAGCTTAAGCTTAAAGTTTATGCTGAACTGTCAAGTGGAGATTTTAGGTGGGTAACGACTTCGACAGGTGATTCCTCGCCAGACTTTAGACGTTTCTTCCATTCTTCCCCGACTGCTATAAGCGAGAATATGCCTGAAACTTCAGCCTTCGATTTCTTCACAAGGGTCATGAGCGCCTCTTGGGTTTCGCCGCTTTTAATCATGTCGTCAACGATCAGCACGCTGTCCCGCTTCTTTATCGCTTCTTTGGGAATATACAGGGTTACGGTTACGCCTGAGTCTTTGCCAAGGATGTAGGTTTCGTCAATGAAGGCTTTAACGCCGACTTCCTTGTTCCGCTTTGCAACGATAAGGTTTACGCCAAGCGCGTTGGCAACCATGGTGGCTAGCGGGATGCCGTCCACGGCGGCGGTTAAAACTTTGGTCACACGTTTTCCCGCGAAATTTGCAAGAGCGTGGTTTGCAGCTTGCTGCAATATGTTATAGTCACCGACGATTTCTGTGTTATCAAAGTAGCCTGCATCGTCGAATTTTATCCTGCTGCGTAACTCAGCCTCAAGTCCAACCATCTTATTGAGGACACGCCAAAGCTGTTTGGCTCTTGCGGTGTTAGGCAGAACATGTCCTTTTGCGTAGCGACTCAAAACGGTGACGGGTAAATCTGTTTTTGAGGCTAATTCGCGGTAGGTGATGTTTCGCTTATATTTTGCTGTTCGAAGCAGTTCAATAGTCATTAACCGTAGTTTCAAATCTTCTGCGTGAGTACTCAACTATACCTCATCCCCTTTTTGTACATATAGAAGTTAATTAAACGACGTTTAGGTATTATCGCAGCTATTCAATTTATGGCTTTCTGTCTAAAAGAGGTATCACTTGAATCCACATGCCAAAAAAGTGCAGAAAGACTTCAGACTGCATATTTAGCGTCGTTTACATTAAACTTTTTAGACAGCGCTACAAGTGCTATACCAAAGGGGAAGATTCACGCAGAGACTTAACCGACTATTCATAACCGCTCTTTTCGGGTCAGTAATCTTCATCGTGAACGCTTTCCTGCCGCCTCCAATAAACTACGTGCTAATCGTCGTTCAAGCGGTCGTCCTCGCCCTTAGCGGCTTATTCGTCAAAAAACTGGGAGCAACCTACGTTGGCGCGGTCGGTGGACTCTTAACGGCGCTGGGAAGCCCCGCCCTGGGTCCTTTCACTTTTCTGTTCTCGTTCCTTTTCGGAGCCTTAACTGACGGCTCCCTCCGCCTCTTCAGAATCAACGCAACGTCTGAAGGCGTAAACCGCAACAGGCTCGTAATTGCGATGGCGGTTGCAACCATGCTGATTGGGTTGATCAGTTATTCGGCATTCGCTCTTTTCCCGCAGTTTGTTCCTTTGGCAAGGGAGTTTTCAAGCGTCGGTTTATTCATCCAGAGGAGCACAATGCTAGACATGCTTGTCCTGTTCATGGGTCCAGCCACAGGGATAGTTGCAGGCTACGCCGCCGCTTACCTATGGAACAAATACCTGCGCCACATCCGCGTCTAAACGCACAGTTGCTTTATTTTTTCGTCAATCAGCTTGGCAATCATCAAATTGGAAACAAACACGCATTTGACACCGAGCAACTGGGCCAGTTCAGCGGGTTTCTGGTCCTGAGTTACTAAAACCAATTTGTATTTGCCCGCGTACTCCACGATTTCTCTGTCTTTGGCGCTTTTCAGCCCTGCCTCTTGGGCAGTCAGCACTTCATAGCCTAATGTTTCAAAATACTCCTTGAAGCCAGCGTACATCTCATCCAGCAACAGTTTCATGTGTCTTCGCACTTGCTGTTTCCACACGAAATTATTTAGCCTTTACTAACCCGTCTGCCCCAAGGATCGACAAAAACACGCAATAATTTTAAGCAACATGCCTCTAGCAGTTCAGTTAGCATTACGTTTGAGGATGAAGCTAGTTGGCCAAATTATTTGGAAGTTCAGGTGTAAGGGGGCTGGCGAACGTTGATTTAACGCCCCAGTTAGCATGCAAAATCGGCTTGGCAGTAGCCGAATACTCAAAAGCTAAAAAAGCCGTCGTAGCCCGCGATACACGGGTTTCCGGCGGCATGCTTCAGGACGCGCTTGTTTCAGGTTTACTGTCAACCGGCACAGACGTCTATTTAGCCGGCATCATTCCTACACCCGCATTAGCCTACGTCACTCTAATGCTGGCAGCAGACGCGGGATTCATGCTTACAGCCTCACATAACCCTCCAGAATACAATGGGATAAAAGTGTTCAAACCAGACAGCTTATCGTACACAGACGATGACCAAGACGCCGTCGAAAAAAAGATAGCTGACGACACCTACGCGTTGGCAGATTGGCGCAGCCTCGGCAAAACCTTCCCGTTTGACGCAGAACAAATCTACACTGAAATGGCGTTGAAAGCCGTCACGCTCAAACGGCAATGGCGAGTCATAGTCGATCCGGGATGCGGCGCAACCTTCAATGTTGCCCCCTCGTTGCTCAAACGTATTGGATGCAAAGTCACTGCCCTAAACGCTCAACCAGACGGGCATTTCCCAGCCAGAAAATCCGAGCCGACCGCTGAATCGCTCAAGGACTTGGCAGACATCGTCAAAGCGCTTGGTGCTGACATCGGAGTGGCTTTTGACGGTGACGGCGATAGAGTGGCCTTCGTCGATGAGAAGGGTGCTTTCGTGAATTTTGACCGTTCTTTGGCTGCGTACGCCGCTTATGCACTCAACCAAGTGGGCGGTGGTACAGTGGTGACTAATGTTGAAGCGTCGATGTGTGTTGAAACGATGGTGCAGGCTCAAGGCGGCAAGGTCATCCGCACCAGAGTTGGAGACATATACCTTTCCGAAGCCATCAAGCAGACAGGCGCTGTTTTCGGTGGCGAACCTTGTGGCGCATGGATTCATCCCAAATTTCACTTTTGCCCTGATGGACCTCTTTCGGCAGCACTTATGCTTAAGGCCTTGGAAGATTCAAAGGAATCCCTGAGCCAACTGGTAAGCTCCGTGCCCGAGTACATTACGCGGCGGGAGAACTTTGCATGCAAGAACGCGCAGAAGTACAAGGTGATAACAAAACTGGAATCGCCCCTGAAAGAAGCATTTCCAGACTACACAGATTTCTCGACCATTGACGGCGTCAGGTTGGCGCTTAAACATGGCTGGCTACTGGTTCGGGCGTCTGGAACGGAGCCGTTAGTCCGCTTAACAGTTGAAGGAGAATCCTTAGCCGTGGCAAACGATATAACCCAAAAGGCTACTGCATTAATACACAAGCAAGTTGAGGCTGAAAAGACATGAAAGCTGTATTGCTAGCGGCTGGCGAAGGCGTAAGACTCCAACCCATAACCGAGACGCGCCCCAAGCATCTCATTAAGGTAGGCGGCAAACCAATTCTGCAGTTCTGCCTAGAGGCGGTAAAAAGCGCTGGAATAGACGAGGCAATCATAGTTACTCATTACATGGGAGAAGCAATCCGCCAATACTTCGGGAACGGTGAAAAACTCGGCTTAGAAATCGGCTATTTTGAGCAAAAAGAAGTTCTCGGCACGGGAAACGCGGCCGCCGTAGTTGAACCCTACGTGAACGAAGATTTTGTTCTTGTTTACGGCGACTTGCTATTCGGATTAGACGCCGTTAAGACTACATTGAAACTGTTTCAGCATGGCAAGACGGCAGCTGTCGTCGGGGTGGTCCCGGTTGATAACCCGGAAAACTACGGGATAATTGAATTTGACCAGAAAAAAAGGATTGAGCGAATAGTTGAGAAGCCTGCTGCTGGAAAAGCACCGTCGAATCTTGCAAACGCAGGAGTTTACGTGTTTTCTCACGAGGTTTTTGATAAGATACGCCAAACCAAGGCTTCCTCTCGGGGCGAATGGGAACTAACTGACGCCGTGACGCTTCTTGCAAGCGAGGGCAAAACCGTTCTGGCCGCAGAGCTTTCCAAAGATGACTGGGTTGATGTGGGCAGACCGTGGGACTTGCTTGACGCTAACAACTGGGCGCTCAAACGCATGGACCACAAAGTGTTAGGCACAATCGAACAGGGAGCCCAACTCATCGGACAAGTGACAGTGGCAAAGTCAGCCCGCATACGCTCAGGCGCCTACATTGAAGGACCATGCTTCATCGATGAAGAATGCGACGTCGGACCAAACTGCTACATACGCCCAGGCACAAGCCTCGGCAAAAAAGTCCGAGTTGGAAACGCCTGCGAAATCAAAAACAGTATCATTATGGCCAACACACACATCGGTCACCTCTCATACATCGGAGACAGCATCCTCGGAGAAAACTGCAACCTTGGCGCAGGCACAATAACCGCAAATTACCGCCTTGACGCAGGCTCAATAAAAATGATGGTGAAAGACCAGCTGGTCAACTCGGGCAGAAGAAAACTCGGAGCGGTTTTCGGCGACAACGTGAAAACAGGGATTAAATCGCTTTTTATGCCCGGCGTAAAGGTCGGTGCGAACAGCTGGGTAGGACCAAACTTCATGGTGGAACGAGACCTGCCTGGCGATACAATGGCGTTCCAAAAGCAAAACTGCAACATACAAGAAAAGAAAACCAAACCATCGTGAAAACCTGAATTCAAAGGATTTGAATCTAAAGAATCCTTTTCCGCAATTTCATTTATGCAATCTATGCTCTAACAAAAACCAGGATGGATTTAACCAGCTCTTGTGACACCTGTGGCATAATTGCTCGTAATGTATAACGCCCATCTTAACTAACATTTCATAAATTCATCAATGTCGACAAAAGGGCCTGATATCCGTTGAGTTGTGTATGCTATGACAATCACAAATGTTTAAGAATCAATTCACCATTGAACACATACTGTAGCCGTCGATTTTCCGAGGGGAGGTGAGTTCTTGCCGAAAATTAATCCAGGCTCAAATGTCTATGAAGATAATGACACACGAACCGCGCGTCCAGGCGGTCTACAAGAGACTGACATTATTGAACCCAACATGGACGACAAGGGCAAACTGCATTGCCCCCTATGCGAAAGAGTTTTCAATTCAAGAGAAGACTACATCAGCCACGCCTTATCGAAGCACCAAACCAGCGAACCAGACCTTGCTCGAAAACTTTTAGCCCCAGTTTCCTACGATCATGGTTTTCATTTTTTTACATCTATAGGCCGATACACGGGAGAAACAGCTGTGAGTTTGGCAACCTTTGCCAAAGAAGTTGAAGTCGCACCAATAGAGTCAATTGATTTTCATTTCAAAAGAGCTGACTTCCAAAAGTGGATATCAGATACTGTTGGAGATGCTGTATTGGCAACATCAATCGAAAACATCGAGAAGGAACTTGCTGACGAACCATTGAGAAGAAGACTTATCGAAGTCATAAACACACGGGTAAAGGAACTAGAAAATCAAACATAATTCGCATAGAATCTCGGTTCAAAAATCCAAGAAATAGTGTGCTTGAACCTGTTCAGGCCTGCGTATCGGCGACCGCACCAGACTTCTTTTTCAGATTCATCAAAGATAAAACCTTGACTTTTCAACGACAGAAATAGAAAGTGGACGTCATTAGAAAAATTCGGGAAAATAAAAATTCTTATCCTTGTTGATTTTTTTCAGAGAATTCGGGAGAAAAATGGAGATTTTAAGAGATTTCTAGAGATTTTTAGATGCAACCTGCATGCGATCCAAGCTGCAAACACAAAAAGCAACTGAAAGAGCAGAGTTTCTGGGTCAAAAAACATCAGCTAACGCTTCTGGAGGCTTCTTGCGTTTGCGCTCTTTCCGGATTTTTTTTGAACCATCCTGTTTTGACGGTAGTGGCCGCGTACTGACTTTAGTTGACGTTAGTTGACGCAACCTGCAGATGATTTAAGCTTTTCCACAAAAAAGCAACCCAAAACACAAACAACAAAACTGCGGAAGTTTTCCGAGTTGTACGTCGCCATTTGTGACGAAACAACCGCAAAAAAATAATTCAAGCTGAAAAGCGCTAGAGAAGTGGGAGAATCACGAGCCCAGTAATTAAGCCGCTTGCTAGGCCGAGCAGGATTGGGAAGGGTAAGCCTGGGAAGATGCCTTTTCGTTCAAGCATGAAGAACGTGATGATTGAGCCCGCCAAGATGCCGATCACCGAGACCAGGCAGGGCAACACGCTTGATGGGAAGCTGAAGAACATGGCGCCTGTGAGCATCGAGTAGAACACTAAATCGCCTAGGCCCATCTGGATGTCCCGAAAGTCGTAGCTTAAACCCTGCAGGTCCTCAAGCCCCCCCGCTGACTGAGCGATCTTGCCGACTGGCCCCCGATAAACCGCGAACACATCGTAGACCGCCAGAAAAGCCAGAATCAGCACAGCAGTCCAAAGCTGGATTTCAAACCCGAAGAAGATACCAAGCGCGCCGCCTATTCCAATAACCGCCACGTTCCGAGCGATGCTGCCTAAACGGAAAATCGCAAAATCAACCAACACCGTGATAACTATGGATAAGGGGATCCACAGAAACCCAACGCTTGGAAAATAAGACAGGATCGCGGCTAAATAGACAAGCGACAATAGCAGGGAAGCCGTTGTCATGGCCACAACGATTAATCCTTTGATGATTCTTCGGCTTTTACGCTTGAGCAGAAGATAGAAAACTGTTGCTGCCACAGCCACCAATATAACGAAGTACAAGGCGTTGCCGAAGGACCCCGAAGCTGTGTTCTGGGGAAGAGGTGTGACGGGAATGGTTGCCGGCTGCTGAGGCTTAAGAAGATACGCGCAGCCTAAACCGAAAACGATGCTTGCCAGTATCGGAATCAAATAAACCCCTTCAAACCTGAAACGATCCAGCTCCTTAGCCTGACCCTCAGTCTGCTGCTCACTCATACTTTTTCCCTAATACTTTTAATCGACGATAATGCCCAAAAATAGTCTTGCCCACAGAATAATGTTTCCCTTTTTATCCATGAAAAAAATCGCGTTTGAAAAATGAACGACGCACGAGCCTTTGGCCAATCTTCAAAGGAACGCCTAAATCTGATATGTTTCTCCTGTCCTCGGCGCTTCAGCCTCCAACCCCAACTCAGTTTTCGCCCAGTTCGCAAGCAATTCACAGTTGCCCTCGGCACCGTGCACAGCGAAAACCTTGGGTTTGCCTCCGAGGCGTCTTAGTCCCTCTTTAAGCTGGCTCGCTCCGCAGTGAGATGAGAAGTCAAAATGTCTGTACTGAGCCTTAACCTTACGCACTTTGCCGTCAATCGTGGTGACCCCTTTATCCAGCAGCTGTTTGCCAGGCGTACCAGGAATCTGATAGCTAACCAGGAAAATGGCGTTACCCGCCTTCTTACCTATCTTGGAAATGTAAAACTGGGATGGACCACCCTTTAACATGCCTGCAGGCGAAATGATTACGCATGGATCCTTCGATGCCCTGCGGCGGTCACGCCACCCGTCAACCCAGTCAAGCGAATGCATGGCGTTGGTGAAAAGTCGGGGGTCTCTAAGAAACTCTTTGTGATCCATTATTATTCTGCTTGCTTCTCGAGCCATTCCGTCTAGAACGACGGGGAACTCGAAATGATTCGCTGCCAACACGCAGGCAATCTCCTGGGCGCGTCCTACGCCGAACGCTGGCACCAGAACAGTTCCGCCCCGCTCAACTATGTCAGTCGCTGCCTCAGCGAAACTTTTCTCAAGCTCAGGCCGCGATGTGTGATCTTCATTCGCGTAGGTGCTCTCTGTTATAACTGCGTCGAAATCGCCGTAATCCATTGATGCGCCCTTTAGCAGCATTGTGTTTTCCATGTTGTAGTCGCCGGTGAAAAGAATTTTTTTGCCGTCTGCTTCAACCTGCACCTGGGCGCTCCCAGGCGTGTGGCCTGCATCAAGCAGTTTGATCTTCATGTCCCCGATGGTTTCCTCCACGCCAAAATCCAAATGCTTGTTGTTTCGCATCAAAGTTTTAAGCTCAAGATACTCAAACGGCAAATAGTAACTTGACAAATGAATAAAATCCTGAATTAGAATTTGCGTTAACTCAAGGTTAAGCTTGTTCGTGTACAGGGGCTTCTGGTCGTTAATGTAGAAGATTGGCAGCGCGCCTGAATGATCCAAGTGACTATGAGTTAGAATTAACCCGTCAACATCTTTAGGCGGGACATGCATCGGAAAACCAGGCTCATTGGCAAGCATGACACCATAGTCTAACACGATCTGTGTCTTCTCTGATTTGACGGTTATGCCTATTCTGCCGACTTCTCTCGCGCCGCCTAAAAATCCAACTTGCAACAGAACCAATCCTTTGTCGTTATGTTCTCAGTTTACCCTTAGCATTTAGAAATGAACTCTGCTCTTTTAAAAACATATTACCAAAGTAATACCTGGGTAATATTATTTAAATTGAGCAGCCTCCATTTCTATGTTTACTCCATTTTTGATTCAAGTCTAATCTATCCGACAAATTTAACACTTTCCATGCTTGACACTGTTAAGTTACCTGATTTGGGTTATTTTCTCATTATATGGCTTCATAGACCAAGCAACAAACTTTGAGTTATGCCTCTCATGTAGATTCGCGAGGGGTTAGGTCTAAACACCTCCTCCCTGTGTTTGCATTGTAGTGTATACAAAAAATTATTTGGCACTTTTAGCGGTAAGCGAAAGGTTATCCATGCTAATTAAATTTAAGACTTTTTTATCTGCTAAGTGTTGCGTTTTTGGATGAAAACCCAACACTTCTTTTGTGCCAATTTTGTTGAAAAAAGTTAAATACTGATAGCTCCAACCAAGGAAGTTGGCAACAAGGGCAAGCGCACCGAATCGAAGTTGCCTGCATTCCAGCAGGATTAACTGAGATCCGTTGCCCTTGTTGCTCGTTACTTCTTGGTTCTTCAAAGAACAGCAAACTAAAGTTTACCGTTTCTAAACCGTGTCACATTTTGTGACGTTCTAAATATAAGCTTTTGCCCTTAGTGTATACAAGAAAAATCCTCCGACGTGCGTGCTCACTGTTTTACAAGTAAAACGGTTTCAACTTTTTTGGGCTCGTGCGGCCAAAAAATTTTTGGGGTAAAAAAATAAACGTGTCTTTAGGATTAACCAATGTTAACGAGACCGATTTTATTTTGAATTTGTATTGGGATTGTTGCGTTGAGGAATGGAAAGCGATTCTTATTTTCTTCTTTATGCTCAATGACATTAATTCCAGAAGAGGTAATTCTTCTCGGCTCAATACGCTTATTATCAAAAATAGCGACACTTTCAATCAGTTTTTCCTGTTCAAGGTATATCAAATTAAAATCAAGAACATTTCTGTCAACATTAACGACTTCATTAATCTCTTTTACACCGACACTTGCGTCTTTAGGGTTTGTTTCTGCCTTTTTATAAAGAACCGATAATATCGAGTTTCTAATTTGATCATGAGATAGCGTAGAATCACCTTTGCCCTTTTCCTTTTTAATTGGAAGAACGTGAATAAACAAAATATAATACATTATAAGATTTAATATTAAACCGATAACAATCAAAACTAAAATCAGTTCAACATAAAAGTCCAGAACCTTTCCTGTTACATAATCAACTGTGACATTCCAAATTCCTTGGGCTGCTAAGGAAATGAATATTCCTAATATTAAGCTAAAAACGTCAATTTTTTTAATTTTTTGCATATTTACGCTATTTCTATGCTATGCAGATTTAAGCTTTTTTTAAACCAAAAATAACCATGAGACCGCCAATTGCAACTATGACAGCGGCAATTATAATATCCCAAAAATACGAGCCTATAGCTGAAAGAATGTTAACTGTGGTTACCGTGTGTACCATGTGCGCGCCTGAGAAGTAACCAAAAACTAACCCAACAGCAATTAACACTATTCCGATGCCAACAAGTAATGTTTTCATTTCGGTTTACTCTTTTCCGTTTTCTTTACGGGAACTAGTCCAAGTCGATGTGCTGATTCTTCTACCGCTTTCTGCCTTCTTTCCTGAATTTCAGCATTAGCAGGTTTTAACTGAGGTCTTATGAAAGCTACAATTTCTTCCACCGCTTTTACAAGTGTTTCGTCATGTTTGGAAGTTCCAAATTTAAGATAAGTATAGCAATGAGCAAGTTCGTGAATAATTTCAATAATTAAGGGAAATTCAAGAAGGTATATCTTTCTCTTTTTCCAGTCAAAACCTCCAACGTTTTCGGCATATTCCAGAGGTTGCTCTATTGATCCACGACCATAGCCAACAGTAAAATTGATTCCAAATTGTAATGCAATCAATTTCACCAACTCATGTGCTTCACGCCAATCCACCGCATAACAAAGTTCTGGAAACCTGTCGTGTTCTGACCTGTAGTATCCAGATTCTAATGCTTTCTGGTTATCGTATTCAATCTCATTATTTTCCATTTTTGAATTCCTAACATTAATTTTTTCTAGTTCCGCTAAAATCAGTTTTCAAATCTCAGCATTTTTGTTTTCGCTCTTATTCACACTTACGCTATTTCTACGCTATGCAGATTTAAGACTTATCTAACATAACCTAAGCACGCGCTCAAACTTTCGATAGAAGCTCAACTTAGTCAATTATTAAGTTGTTTCTAGGAGCGCCATGTCTTCAGGTGCAAGAGTGCCAAAGTAAGATGCCAACTTATCACCTAATACTTTTCTTGTTTCTACCGATAACTCTAGTATCTTTGATTCTAAGGGCGCCTCTTCTTGAGACTTTATTTGTTCACAAGCTATTTTGGTTATGTTTTTAAAATCAACCATGTAGCACCCTGTTGTAATATTTCCCTCTTGCCTATCAATATTGTATTCTGGAAGCTTAATGTGTTTCTCAAAAACGAATAAATATGGAAAAGCGTAAGCTAAGCCTTTAGCTTCACGTTTTTGTCTCTCCTGCTCGTCCATGGCTTCCCATGCTCTTGGTGGTATGGCTTGTTGAGGTGTTACTTTTTTATTGATTCTGGTCAAATCATCAGCAAGATAAGGATTGGCAAATATTGAACTTCTAATGGGGATTAATGGAGATAGAGCAATCGTACCTCTCTCGATTTGGCAACAAGGGGACATGAGTGCTGAAAACAAAGGAAAATCAACGCTAATCTCGTACTTGCTAAAACTTCCGTTGAGAACAGGTTCTTCTATGATTGGAGTTGTATAGCAATACCCTTGTAATATATCACCAAATCTCAACGCTTTTGATGGGTTCTCGATATAAAACATGCGACAGACCCTATTTAGGATAAAAAGCTTCTCCTCCATACAATATCGGGACAAGGTAGCGCGCTAGGGTAGCGATCGAGGCAGATTAGCAAATCTTAAATAAATGTAAATAATTATATATTTACAGAGGTCTTGGTGTTGAGGCCAACTTGCACCTTAGCAACCCCACTTAGCCAAAAGCAAAAGACAGTTTGGTCACTATTAACCATGGGCTTATCGGCAGCCACGATCGCCGAAAAGCTCCAAACTACTCGACAGTTCGTAAACCAAACTAAACTGGCGGCAGAAGCAAAACTATCCGCCACTCTTTTGGACGTCGCTCAAGCTAACGATCTTCAAGTTACGAAACTTTACCCGAAAGCAGGCATACTTCTAGCTTTTCATCCAGCTCTAAAACGCAAAGCCATACTCACCTACAGCACAAATTTCGGAATAAAAGTCTGGTACTGGCACGATAATCCAGAAGAAGTCACTGACCAAGCCTTCCTCAACCAGACAAGACAATACCTGATGGACATTGCTAAAGAAAGAGGCATAGAGGTCGAAGGCATCGATAAGCTTCACCCAGCCAAACTGGCACACATAATCTTCTCTAAACTCATCCCAGAGTTGAGAACATGAACGTCAAGAAAAGTTTAGAGAATCGCATTCGAGGCTGGCTACCAAAAGAAACAAACCTGCCCAGGCAGCCCACGCCAAGTTCTCAAAAAACTGTAAATAATCAAACCTTAATCCCACCTCAGACTGGAAACCTTCCAACTAAGACAGGATCGCGAGTAAGCCTTCTCTATGCACTCTGCGGTTTTATCTGGAGCTTTTTGGCCTTTCTACAAATTTTAAGAAGCTTGGCGTACCCCTTTTTTTCTCCGTGGCAGTTAACTCTTTCAGTCGTGGGGGTGGGCTGCATTCTTGGCGTGGTTTTTGGCGGAGCAGTAGCAAGATGGCAACTCGGGACTCTCACCAAGAAAGGCGAAATCAAGCCTATGCCAAAAATCTCAGTTTTACTGATTTTTACCGGGTCTATTTTGACATTGAGCGGGGTTTTGTTATATTTTTTGCCAGAAATGTCGCTGCAAAATCCACCAATGCTATTCATTGATTCCGTGGAATCGATGCTTCCTGCCAGTTGGTTCACGATATTTGCATTCTTTTCAAGCTGGGAGAGAAAATCCAAGAGAACAATTCTGTCAGATTGGTGGGGAGGACTCTACGTTGTCTTAAAAACGGATAACACTCAGGTGGAATCACGAACCCAATAAGATATTTAGAGAATCGTATTCGCGGCTGGCTTCCAAAGGAGTCTTCTTTGCCAAGTCCCCAGAAAACCGCTGTGTTCTCATTTGTAAACAGGTTTAAGCGGCTTTTCAAGATTCAAGAGATTCCAAACGCGGCAATTATTATAATTATGGTAAGTATCTTCTTATCGTTTGGTTTAATCTCTAATTTTTATGATGGTTACGGTCTGGCATATAATCTATTTCAAGGGGTCTTTATGTCGCTATTCACTGGAGGAGTGCTGTACGGAGTGATGATTTTAATTCGGCGACGAAAACGTCGTACGTAAAGCGCGCGCATTACTGAACAAAAGAAAGTTCACTGCTTTGTCCCTAAATGTTTATAGCACGTGCTGATTGCTAATTGCGAAGCTATCTTTGGGATATTTGAACTATGGAAGCTTAAGTAGAGCTTGTAGGCAGATTTTTCCTTTTGGTTTTCAGTCTCTTTTCGAACTCGGAAGAGAAAGGCATGGCGACAAAAACTTCATTTGTCTTATCAGCTGGTCTAAATAAATCGATGTAAACCTTTGGATACATGTCCTTCACACCTTTTTCCTTTTTATACTCGTTTAGATATGCTTCCCGAAAAATATTAAGTTGATAGCAAAACTAGGCAGAACATGAGTGACAGCCTCATATTAGGTTAGACAGGAAGGTTTTCTCAAATTAGCTTTAGGTATCACTATGTTACTTTTAGGGATGCTAATACTGCTTTTATTGTCTTTGTCTGTTTGTCTGTCTCCGTCTGTCTGGGTCTGTTTGTTTGTCTGTCTGTCGGGGAGGCGGGGGGTGTGGGAAAGAAGAGAGAGAGTATAAGAGTGTTAACGTAAGAGGTTTGGGTTTGGGGATTAAAATTTAATACACACAATACCAATGTTATTTTGTTGCTTAGCTATCTCATGGGCTTTGGTTTCTTAATAACCAATTTGTCCAAAAAAATCGGTTGCAAAACGGCTTCCATTTGCTCAAACTTCGGTCTTTTTATTTGTGGCGGCACTCCCCAAGCTGGGAATCGTCGGATTTGATCCAGTTGACGTGGTAGGGATGGCCGCGAAAATGGAGAAGAGGAAAAGTATTAAGGCTATTGCAGTTATGACTGGCATGATGACTTCTATCAAGCTTGCTGTCAGACCTAATTTTCTGCCTGACTCAAGCGACATACTGATTCCTCAGATGCTATTTTGCTTAGGTTGAGGGATAAACTTTTCGTAAACATTGAGTTTCCCAGCAAATTAGGAATTTCCTGAAATACCTGGACTAATCAAAGATTTTGATCAAAAATTGTGAAGCGCTGCTATTGATAAGCGGTAGATAACGACCCTTATCAAAAACCTTAAAGTGATACTTAAGGAACAAAGAAGAATCATGGAAGAAGTTGATTGGTTATCTCTGCACAAAATTCTCAGTGATACGACAAGAAGAAGCATCCTTGAATTGCTAGCTGAGAAGGAAGAGCTAAGTTACACGGAAATAATGGCTCTTCTTCGGATAACGAACACTGGCAGGCTTAACTATCATCTGAAGGCTGTAAGCGTTTTAGTATCAAAAGATGAGGAAGGAAAGTATCATCTCACGGAAAAAGGCAAGCTTGCCGCCAACATGCTTAAGACTTTCCCTGAAAGAGTACCCATTGAAAGGAAAAAACTGTCAACGGCAAAGATAGTAGCTGCAGTTTTATTGATACTTATTGGAATTGGATTAATCTTCTCCACAATCGCTCTTGCCCTTTTCTTCGTAACCGCTCCCGCCTCAGCCATTGGCACAGTGCACACGGAAATCCCTAATAGGGCAGTTCCTCAAAATACCACGATCTTTCTAACATCGTTACCTGTTCAGAATGGTTCAGATTTAAACATTGATTGGATCGCTTCGGACCCGCTGTACATTTACGTTATGAATTCAACTCAATATGATTCTTTGCTGATACAACATGGTGCAGCTGGCCAGATTCCAACAAACATTGAGAATTTCACGGGAATGCCTACAGAATACTTGAACCGATATGATTCAAGTACTGGAACCATTTCGCTTTCGCTTCCTCAAAGTCAGTATTACTTTTTCGCGTGGTCCAGCAATGACACTATTTTGGATACTTTTATGTTGACACAGCGACAACTGCAGCCCAATAGTGGCTCATCATCTTTCGAGTCGCTGATTGTTTTTTTACCTGGTGGGTTTGGTATTATCCTAATTGTGCTTGCTATCTTAATTCTTACTCGGCGTGTCTGGCGATAATCTCGCTAGAGTTGATCGATTGCTCGGCTTCTTGAATTTTCTTTCGAATTAGCCATTGATTTTTCGACTAACATAAAATTTTCCGTGAGCTATGTGGGACTGCAGAGCCTTCTATCAAATCGCTTCTTAACAATACCACAAATAACAGATGGTTAAAAGCGGTCGCTTGCTTCTGCGCGCGCTAATAACGCTTTCTCTCTCGCGCGCGCTAAGTATGTGATAGCCGTAATGCAAGTGAAAAGCCAACTAACTTCGACTACGCTCAAGAAAGCTATTGAAAACTTAAAATCTGTGAAAAGCGTTAGTCCCTCAATAATCGGTTGGGTAGTCGGTTTTGAAACCAACGTTCTTTTGAAAACATTATATCTTAATTCTTGGAAAAGTCATGTAATTCAATTCTTGCAAGTTTTTAGGTCAAAATGTAAAGAAGACCCTGAACTAATGAAGGCTCAAATGGAGTTTTTTGTGAAAAATCTACGAAATTACATAGAGTTTTTTTCTTATCCGTTGTCACCAGCCAAACATTTCACATTATATGATTATTCCAGTAAATTCCCAAGTCTACAGTTTCAGGAGAATGATTATGAAACCAACGTAAAAAAGACGTTGGCACAAATCTACAAGAAAGGCTTTTGGAATTTTCTAAAGGAAATGGAAACAAAGTTTCAAGAGGAGCAAGAAAAGAAAAAATAGAATATACTAAATGGATTGCGCTAAGGAGCAAATGACTCCAATCAAATAGAAGACAATTCCATTTTCTTTTTAAGCAAGTTTTTCGATGGTAAAGAGTCTTAAATCTGCACAGCATAGAAATAACATTGTGGTTTTGATGCAAAACGAGCGCGCCGCGCATTACGCCCGAACGAGCACTATGCCGAGCTTGAACAACTCAAGTATCTCGAAGACGCTCAATTGGCGTGACTCGGTTATTGCACTTGTGTTAATCATTCTTGGAATACTTGTTCTTAACAGCGCTTTATTTTTTCACGTTTTAACGCTGAATGCAAGTTCCTCTTGGGTATTCGACTGGACAGAGCATCTCTGGTTTCTTGCAATACCGCTTATTTGGTACTTTGCATTCAGGAAACGATTCCCCATTGGCAAGTTAAGCAAGATTAACATTCGGCAGTGGCTTCCAGCTTGGGTTATCCTACTCGCAGTTGTAATTCCACTTGAGGTTCTCACTTCCCAAAAAATGTCCCTTGCTGGAATCTCTCTTCTTGCAATTATCATGAACCTGT